>NZ_CP021912.1:1575000-2175000 GCF_003264115.1 Erythrobacter sp. KY5
GTCTATGAGATCGGCAAGCGCGAGGAGTTCGGTTTCGAATCCTTGCGCGACTGGTTCCGTGCGCTCTACGAAACGCTGCTTGGTTCTGAGCAGGGGCCGCGCATGGGCAGCTTCATCAAGCTCTACGGCATTGCGCCAACGAGGAAGCTGATCGCGGAGGCGTTGGCGCGGGCTTAGTCGCGCGCAAAGGTTAGGTCCCACCAAACGGCGCAAAGCGCCGCAAGGGCGACCGCCCGTCCGCAGCGGGTGCGTAGCGAAGCGGAGCACGTCTAGCGAGGACGAAGCCGTGGATGCGGCTTCGCAACGTCAACCCCTTTCCTACTTCCATTTGCGCGTGCGATACCACTTGGTGATGATGTACTTCGCGCCTTTCACCACAGGGGTGCCGGCGTGCATCGTGTCTTCGTTGGGAGTGCCGTCGGGAAGCGCGTTGTTCCAGATCAGCAGGACGCCGGGCTTGGGCTCGATCTTGATGCCAATGTGCGTGAAGTGGGTTTCGCCGCCTTCTTCAACGTCGTTCAGGAACGCCATCGTTGTCCAGCTGCGCTGACCGCCGCGCTGGCGTTCGTCCTTCCAGTAATTTTCGCTCGTATAGAACCAGTCATTGTGCGGCTTGAATTGCTGGCCAGGAAGATAGCGCTGCCCCTGGATCGCCTCGCCGATCTCTGATGGCAGGCCGAGCAGATCGTCAATGCGCCGCCCGATCCCTTTGACGAAGCTGTCATGGGGATCGAGGTCGCCGGAATAGGAGGTGCGAAAGCCGCTGTCGTAACCGATCTCGTGCAGTGAAGAGGGGCGCGCGGTATCATCGACCATCAGGCAAAGCCGCTCGCATTCGGCGAGGCTCAGGAAGTCTCCGACCGCGTAGAGTTCGGCCATGGGCGTGTCGATCTTGTAGACGCCGGCATCGTTTTCGAGGCGCTCGCGAACCTGTCTGCCTACACGGCGCAGCGCGTCCTGATCGGGGATGGTCTGGGTGCTGGACATTGCGACGTGCTACGCAAAGGTGGGGCAAAAGCAAACCCCCGCCGCTGTGAAGCGACGGGGGTGCAAGTTTGGTTGAATTGCCGGGTCTTACCAGAAGAAGTCGTGGATCACGTCGACCACTTCTCCGGTGTAGATATCGACCAGCACAACGTCATCGTAATAGCGGACCCAGCGATAGGGGCCGTAGACGTCCGGCAGGCGATAGCGCCACGGATCGTTGATGTAGTAGCGCGAGCCGAAGAAGCCTGCATCGAGGAAGAACCCGATGTTCAGCCGGTTGTAGAAGTGCCCGCGGAACGGTGCGTGATACCGGCCCAGACGGTAGATTCCGCGATTGGCGAAGCGGTGCTGACGCCAGCGGAAACGGCGGTCGTTGCGCCATGCGTTGCGGTTCCAGCGGCGGAAGTCGCGGCGGCGTTCTGCACGCCGTTCGAAACGCCGACCATCCCTTACGCCATCGCGATATCCATCGTGGCGGAACCTGCGAGCATCACGCCTGTCGAAGCGACGATCAAAGCGGTCACCCCGACGGTCACGCCGGTCATAGCGGTCGCCGCGACGATCGCGCCGGTCGAAGCGGTCATCGCGACGATCTGCGCGACGATCTGCGCGCCGGTCAGCGCGGCCGTCGAACTGGCCGCCACGGCCATTGCGGATCCGATCTCCGCGACGATCGCTGCGCCGGTCTATCCGGTCAGCCTGGCGGTCTCCGCGACGTTCGATCCTGTCGGCCCGCCGGTCGCCGCCGCGTTCGATCCGGTTGGCACGGCGATCACCGCGCTGCTCGATCCGGTCGGCACGCCGCTCGCTGCGACGGTCAACACGTTCGGCTGCCCGCTCGTTACCGCGGCGCTGGAAGCGCTGGGCCTCGCGGTCACCGCGCCGTTCGACCCGGTTTGCACGCTGCTCGGAGCGACGGTCCACGCGATCAGCGCGGCGTTCGGAGCGGTTGTCAACGCGGTTAGCGCGGCGTTCTGAACGGCGGTCAACTTGCTGTGCGCGGCGCTCGCCACGGCGTTCGACACGTTGTGCACGCTGGCGCTCGACTGGCCGCGCATCGGGTTCAGCAGAACGCGCACCGCGGCGTTCGAAACCGCGATCCTGACGCTGGGCACGGCGTTCGCCGCGTGCCTGGCGTCGTTCGCTACGTCGCTCTGCGCGCCTGTCCTGACGCGATTGCTCAGCCGAGGACGATGCCTCCGCCGAACCGGTTGCCGCCTGAGCGGTCTCGGGCGGTGCGACCAATGCCAACGCCAAGGCGAGGGCGGAGAGCGCACTACCCTTTAGAAACAGGGTAAGATCCATGAAATGCCTCCAGTGTTGCCGCCCACCACCTACGGCCATTGATACGCTTCGATTTGAAGTGATGTGGGCGGTCTAGGCCCCGGTCGCTGACTTCTACCTTAACCGCACGTTTAGGGCTGTGTTCATGTTGGGCGCACCTTTTCTGAATGGCTTGACCGGACCAGCCAATGCTCCGATGGCACGGCTCATGTTCGATGATCTCGACGAAGTGCGAAGCGATCTGGCACGGCGCCTCACCCGCGCTGCGAAGGACCGCCGATCGCCGATGCATGTGCCCGCAGTCGTAACCAGCGATGTCGATGCGCGCACCATGGTCCTGCGAGCGTTTGACCCGCAGGAATGGACCCTGCGCTTCCACACCGACACCCGCGCGCCCAAGGTCGATGCGATCAAGGCCGATCCGCGCATGGCGGTGCTGTTCTACGACAAGGGCGCCAAGATCCAGATCCGCGTTCGCGGCACAGGCGAGGTGCTGGAGCAGGATGCACTTACCGACGCGGCATGGGCGAACAGCGCCAATTTCGCGCGCCGCTGTTACCTGGGCGATGGGCCGGGAGCGGTGAGCGATGCGCCCACATCGGGTCTTCCGACACAGTTCGAAGGGGTCGAGCCGACCGAAGAGGAAGTGGCACCGGGACGCCCCAACTTTGCAGTGCTTCGCATCACGCTTGATGCGCTCGACTGGTTCTACCTTGCCCATACCGGCCATGTTCGCGCGCAGTTCGTGCGCAATGGAGAGGATTGGGAAGGGCGCTGGGTATCGCCCTAGGTCGCTCAGGCAGCCTTGGTGTCCTTGGCCGGTGAGGGCTCGGGAGCGGGCAGCAGCATGATCTCCTCCCATTCGCCCGCCGTGATCACGCGGTCCTCGCCCGCCGCCTGAGCCGCAGCGAGCGCGACTTCGGCGCGGTTGCGCGCCTCCTCCTCGCTTTCGCCCGGCTGCCTCGCAGCGACCCCGAAACTTGCGCTCACCCGCATGTTCGGACCCATGCCCGGCATAGGCATCTGTGCAAGCGTATCGAGCAGCCGGCGTGCAATCGCCCCCGCTTCGGTTTCGCTCACATCGGCGGTGTGAATCTCGAGCGTTTCTGTGTTGCTGACCGGATCGCTCACGGTTTTCACAACGTCGCCGTTGCGAACACCGGCGCGCATCACCTGCGCCACTTGCGCGATAGCCGCTGCCCGGGTTTCCTGCCCCCACAACTGACCCACCTGCGGCAGGTGATCGACCCGCGCGCGCAGCACCGCACCAGAGCGGCCCGCAAAGCTGCGGCGTTCGACGACCTTGTCCATTTCCTCGCCAAGACTGTCTTTGGTGAAGAGCCCTTCGAGCGAGTTTGACGAGGGCCGGGTGCGCGCTCGAAACCGCTGGATTACAAGCACCAACAGGGCGCCCGCGACAACTCCCGTTGCCAGCGTGAGCGCCGGATTGGCTGATAATACGAGCGCGACCTCTTGCATCGATGCTGCCTCTGTTTGCCTCGATTGAAGCAACTTGTGCCCGACCCTTGGTTAAGGCCGGGTAAAGCGGCGGGGCGCTGTCGCTTTTGACTTGGGATGTTACACGCAAGGGGGTGGTTTGGAAAAACGCGCCATCCGTAAAAATGCCATGTCCTGAGAGGTTTAGAGCGAAATCCGCTGTAGGACGTGTGACTTTCCAGTTTTGGGCGGCAAGCGGGAATGGCCGCGAGGGAGAAGGTGAGGGCGCCTCAAACATCACCCGACGCTATCACCTGCATTCGGAGTAGGAAAACGCCTGCGTCAGACGTCGTCGCCCGGAGTGATCTTGGACATCACGCGCTGCAAGGTGCGGTAGATCATCACCACGGTCGCTGCGATCAGCGCGACCATCAGGACGCTGCCTGCAAACAGCACGTCATAGAGAATAGTGTACCACCTGTTGGGAAGCTCTTCGAATTCGCCGATCGGCAGGACGAACGCGAGCAGCACGACAAGGCTCATCATCAGGGCAGAGGTGGCGAGCTTTGCCACGAGATCGACATTGTGAAACGCCTCTCTGTCAAACTCCTTCTCCATTCGGTTGATCATGCCGATCAGCGTCAGCATCAGTGCCAGCACCGTTGCCGAAGCGGTCGCGATGGCCGAGCCCAGATAAAGCCCCGCCCGGCTCAGCGCCTCGAGCAATTGCCTTGCCTCGGCAGCCGAATAGACATCGCCAATGGCAATCCGCGCGCCGTATCCGACGAGGCAGATGAAAACAAACGCGGCCAGCGGCCAGATGCGGTTCCTGTTGATCATCGATTCCCTCTCATTCGTTAGTTGCAACAAACGAAAGGGTCAGGGCGTTCCGGATTGGGGTCGCCGCAGTGTGCGCGCCGACACCGAGCAACGTCGCCCCGGGCTTGACCCGGGGTCCCGCTTTCCTTCAACCCACTGAAATGGATCGCGAAACGCAGGGCGGCTGGGTCTACATCATGTCGGACCGCTATCGCGGCACGATGTACGTCGGCGTGACGGCTGATCTGGCAGCGCGCGTGACGCAGCACCGTCTAGGAGCGGGTTCGGACTTCTCTGCACGGTATGGTTAGAAGCAACTGGTCTGGGCCGAACGGTTCGACACCATCGAAAATGCGATAAGGTTCGAAAAACGCCTCAAACGTTGGCGGCGCGAATGGAAATTCGAGTTGGTGGAGAAGGCCAATCCCGATTGGGACGACCTGTTCGCGCAACTGATCTGAGTCCCTTGTGTCATCCCGGTACCCGAGCCGGGATCCCGCGTACTTCTGAATCCGCGCCAATTCATAAGAAGCGGGACCCCGGATCAAGTCCGGGGTGACGGAATCGCTTAGCCTTGAGCCGCGTATCGATCAGCAAACGGAACGAATTTTGGAAGCTTCCGGAAGAATTGTTCGGTATCTGCCAGTTCGTAGAAACGATCATCGAAGTCTCCAAAGTCGAAGTCTTCATCAAGAGTCTCGAGTCGGTCCCTTCGCGCGTCAGTGGTGTCGCAAGGGTAGGGCGAACCTAGGACCGCCATCGCGTCCTCGATAAGGCTGGCCACTTCCGACATCCCGATTGCTCCGAATCCCCTAACCGCTTCGGGCGCAGACGTTCCAGTCGAGTTGAAAAAGTACTGTCCGAAGCCGCCATTGTGGACCTCGGCGTGAAGGCAATGGACGGCGAACAGATTCACGGCTTTATCGGGAATCTTCTCGATCGACTTCAACCAAGCCGCTCGTCCATCATAGAAGTTGAAGTCGTCCCAGTATGGCTCGAATACCTTTGGGTACTCACGCGGCGCGTTGAAGATTCCCATCACTTGGTCCCTGTAGTTTGGGAGCAAATAACACCGAAAAATTAATGCTTTGTGCTAGCGGAACGATCACCGAGTCAGCTTCTTATAAGCCAACCGCGTAGGCCGATCCGCCGCATCGCCCAGACGACGCCGCTTGTCTTCTTCATACGCCTCGAAGTTGCCCTCAAACCACTCGACGTGTGAGTTGCCCTCGAACGCCAGGATGTGCGTCGCGAGGCGGTCGAGGAAGAAGCGGTCGTGCGAGATGACCACGGCGCAGCCGGCGAAGTTCTCGATCGCGTCTTCAAGCGCGCCCAAGGTCTCGACGTCGAGGTCGTTGGTCGGTTCGTCCAGCAGGAGGACGTTGCCGCCCTGCTTGAGCATCTTGGCCATGTGGACGCGGTTGCGTTCGCCGCCTGACAGTTTGCCGACATTCTTCTGCTGGTCCGCGCCCTTGAAATTGAACGCGCCGACATAGGCTCTGGTCGACGTGTCGTGGCCGTTGACCTGCATGTAATCGAGCCCGTCGGAAATCTCTTCCCAGACGTTGTTCTTCGGATTGAGGTCATCGCGCGACTGGTCGACATAGCCGAGATGAACGGTCTCGCCGATCTCGATTGAGCCGCTGTCGGGGGTTTCCTGCCCTGTAATCATGCGGAACAGCGTGGACTTGCCCGCGCCGTTGGGGCCGATCACGCCGACAATGCCGCCGGGAGGCAGCATGAAGGAGAGGTTTTCGAAAAGCAGCTTGTCGCCATAGGCTTTCGAGATGTTCTTGGCCTCGATCACCTTGCCGCCGAGGCGCTCTGGCACCTGAATGACGATCTGCGCCTTGCCGGGAGCACGGCCCGCCTGCGCTTCCTGAAGCTCTTCGAATTTGCGGATACGCGCTTTCGACTTTGTCTGGCGCGCGGCAGGCGTCTGCCTGATCCATTCCAGTTCGCGGCTGAGCGCTTTCTGCTTTCCGGATTCCTCGCGGCTTTCCTGTTCGAGGCGCTTTGCCTTCTTTTCCAGATAGGTCGAGTAGTTGCCTTCGTAAGGGTAGTAGGTCCCGCGATCGAGTTCGAGGATCCATTCCACCACATTGTCGAGGAAGTAGCGATCGTGGGTGATCATCAGCACCGCGCCCGCATACTCTTTCAGATGGTTTTCGAGCCATTCGACGGATTCTGCATCGAGGTGGTTGGTCGGCTCGTCCAGCAGCAGGATCGAGGGCTTCTGGATCAAGAGGCGGGTGAGCGCGACGCGGCGCTTTTCACCGCCAGAGAGGTTTTCGACCGAGGCGTCCGACGGCGGGCAGCGCAGAGCCTCCATCGCGATCTCAAGCTGGTTGTCGAGCGTCCAGCCATCGACCGCGTCGATCTTGGTCTGAAGTTCGGCCATTTCGTCGCCCAGCGCGTCGAAATCGGCATCGGGTTCGGCCATTTGCGCGGACACGGCGTTGAAACGCTCGACCAGTTCGGCGGTCTCGCGCGCGCCATCACGCACGTTTTCGAGCACGGTTTTCGAAGGGTCGAGTTCCGGCTCCTGCGGGAGATAGCCGACGGTGATGTTCTCACCTGCCCATGCTTCGCCGGAAAAATCGGTGTCGATCCCGGCCATGATCTTCATCAGGGTCGACTTGCCCGCGCCGTTGGGTCCGACGATGCCGATCTTCGCGCCCTGATAGAACTGAAGATTGATGTTCGAGAGAACCGGCTTGTTGGCACCGGGGAAGCTCTTGGTCATGCCTTTCATGACAAAGGCGTATTGCGCGGCCATGGGGGTCGTTCCTTCTTGAAACTGGCGTAAAACGTGTCTGGGTGTGCTGAATTTGACTGCGCAGATAGGCGCGCAAGAGCGGCGGGGCAAGCGCTCCGGGTGACAGGGCTGAATTCGATTAGGTTTTCGCACCTAGGATGGCCTTGAGCGTTTCTGATCCATGAAAGCGCCATACCCTGACGCAAACGTCAAGATCGCGAGCTCATGGACTATACCGAATACGTCATCCCACTTTTCGCATTCATTTTCGCGGTTGCTTTTACCGCGCTGTGGCTGCGCGACACCTCGCGCATTCACGTGCTTGGCCTGACCGTGACCTATGCAGCGATGGGAGCGTCCTGGATAATCGATCTGCTGTTCTACAACCATTATGGGCCGACCGTTGACGTCATTTCACACCTGCTTTCGGCGATCAGCATCAGCGCATTGGGATGGGCCATGTGCAGGCGTGCGGGCGGAGAGTTTCCGGTCACCGCGATTGCGCTGGTCTTCGCGATCTCCACGCCGCTGATCTATATCGCTTCGGCGCACGACAACATCGAAGCGATCGTCGCGGTCGCAAGCACCACCACCAGTTTTCTCTTCATCATCGGCGCTGTGGCATGGTGGGCGACCAAACCGCGACATTTCGCCGAACTTGGCATGCTGGGCCTGATGGCAGTGCTGGTGGCGATCGGGTTCGTCAATCCGGTTTACCGCCAGCTGACGATCGACAATCCGGCTCTGACTTCGGTCGGGTCGGTCTATCTGACGGTCAATCTGGTTTCGATGGCGGTCATTCCCGTTATCATGGCAATCTGCGCCTTCGGGCTTCTCATGATGGACGAATGGCTGCGGCTCAAGAACCTTGCGCGGCTTGATCCCCTGTCGAACCTTCTGGCACGAAGCGCGTTCGAGGCCGAGGTTGCCGACATGCTGGCAAGGGGGAGAAAGGATGGCGTGCCGGTCTCTTTGATCGTTGCAGATATCGACCACTTCAAATCGGTCAACGACACGCACGGCCATTCGGTCGGTGACGAAGTGATCGCCTATTTCGGAGCGACCATCGCACACAAGATCCGCACATCGGACGCTGCAGGGCGTGTCGGAGGAGAAGAATTCTGCGTCGCGGTCTGGAATTGCCGCGATGAAGCCGCAGCGGGGCTTGCCGAAAGAATTCGCCAATCGTTCCAGAACGCCTCCGCCCCGCGCAAGGAAGGCCTGCCGAACTGCACGGCAAGCTTCGGTGTAGCCGAGGCGTGCGACAATGAACCCTATCCATCCTTGTTCGAGCGCGCAGATGCCGCTCTCTACAGAGCCAAGAACACGGGCCGCAACCGCGTGGCCATGGCCTCGCGCGGGCCCGATCCGATGACCTTCGACGTTGGCGAAGCGGAGGATGTATCGCTGGATCGCTCGCGCGTCGTGCCCCTGCGCAAGTTCAAATAAGCACGTAAGCCCGAGTTAGGGCGTGGCGGGCCAAATAGGCCCATTGACTGGATTTTCTGCCCAGAAGCAGGGTTCCCCCTAAAGGGCCTCTTAACCTTATTGGCCTATCCGATTTCTCACGTGGAACGGACGGCACGATGCAAACGCAAATTCTGGGACTTCTAACACCGATGATGGCGCTGTTTTTCGCAGCGACATTTGCCGTGTTCTGGAAAGCGGGGCGCATGAAGCGTCACGTCCTTGGCTTTGCAATCGGCTACCTTTTCTTTGCAGTCGGCTTTCTCGCCACGCATTTCCTTCCGCCCAACGCCTTTTACACCTTCCACCTGACGCAGTTTTTCTACTCCGTCGGTTGCGGGATATTTGTGGTTTCGACCTGCGAGCGGGTGGGGCAGCGCCCTCATTTGCCGGTTTTGCTCGGCATTTACATCTTCAGCGCCGTGGTTCTGGCCATATCGGTCAATGTCACGAATGATGTCGGACCGCGCCTGATACTCTTGAATATCGGGTATGGCGCGATGTTCCTCGTGAACCTCGTCGCATTGCTTTCGGCACAGCGCAGCGACTGGATAGACAAGGCAATCATCGCGGTCACAGCGCTCCAGATCGCCGATTTCTTCATTCGTCCCACACTGACCATGATGTTCGAACAGAGCATCCCGTCAGAGGAATATCGCGGTACGGTCTATTACTCGCTCATCGGGCTTGTTCTGGGGGTAAAGACGATCGCCGGGGCCATGGTCCTGCTGGGAGCGACGATTGTCGAATGGACCAATTCCCTGCGCGAAAGCAGCGACAAGGATGCCCTGACAGGCCTCAACAACCGCGCCGCTTTCGAAGAAGTGATGGGCCGCAGCATCGCGCGCGCTCACACTCAGGAAGTGCCTTTCAGCCTTGTCGTCGCCGATATCGACCACTTCAAGCAGGTGAACGACATCTGGGGCCACCAGGCGGGCGACAGCGCAATTTCTGGCTTTGGCAAGCTGATCCAGGAAATGATCCGTGGCTGCGATACGGCTGGCAGGATCGGGGGCGAGGAATTCTGCATCGCGGTGTGGAACTGCCCCAACGAACCGGCAGAGCGTCTTGCCGACCGCATCCGGACGGCGTTCGGACGGCTCGAACATGACGGGCTGAACGACGATATCCGACTGACCGCAAGTTTCGGTGTCGCAACCGTCCGCGAAGGCGAATCCTACGAACGCCTGTTCGCACGCGCCGACGCAGCGCTTTACCGCGCGAAATCGGGCGGTCGCAACAGGGTGGAGAACGCCGAGCACGAGGTCGAAAGCGCCACGCCAAACCGGGTATCGGCTGCCCCGAGCACGCAACACGGCGAGGCGCAGGCACCGGTCAAGGAGCCGGAACTCGTCGAACTCAAGCGGGCAGGGGGATAAGGTCAGCCTTCTGGACAGGCACGCGCGTCGCGACTAGCGATTGTGTCCATGAAAACAGCACTCCTTTCGGCCACCGCCGCTGCCGCATTTTTCCTGACCTCTCCCGCTCTTGCTGAGGCTCATCAGGACACGGGCTCAACACCATCGCTTGAACAGGTCGCCGATATGGCGCTCGAAAGCGACACCTATGCGTGGGACTTCGTCGAGGGGATCACCACCGAAGTAGGGCCGCGACAGGCCGGGACCGAAGCCGAAGCGCGCGGTCGCAAATGGGCGATGGACTGGATGGTGAAGCACGGTTTTGCCAACGTCGCCGACGAACCTTTCGAGATGGAAACATGGGTTCCCGGCGACATTCATCGTGCCGAAATCACCAGCCCCTTTCCGCAGCCACTGGTGATCCAGCCTCTGGGCGGCAGCGCTTCGACCGGACCAGACGGCATCACCGCCGAAGTCGTGATGTTCGAAAACGCCGCCGCGCTGGCCGCTGCTCCGATGGGCAGCCTTGAAGGCAAGATTGCCTACATCAGCCACGCCATGACCCCGACCCAGGACGGCTCGCAATATGGCTTCGCCGGGCCCGCTCGCTGGGTCGGCGCGCAGCTTGCCAAGGAACGCGGCGCGGTTGCCACGGTGATCAAGTCGGTCGGCACCGATTACCACCGCAACCCGCATACTGGCGGGACGACCTTCCGCACGGTGGAAGGCGGTGCGGACGTGGGGCGGCCTGTGCCAACCCCGGCGGGCGCGCTGACGCTGCCCGATGCTGCCAACCTTGAACGCATGTTCGAGCGCGCCGATGGCCGAGCGATCATGATGAAGCTGACGCTGACTCCGGAAAACCTTGGCACCACGCTAAGCGGGAATGTCGTGGGCGAGATCGTGGGCCGCAATCCCTCGCTGCCCCCGGTGCTGGTCGCGTGTCATATCGACAGCTGGTGGAATGCGCCCGGAGCCTTTGACGATGGCGTGGGCTGCGGGATCGTCGCTGCCGCCGCGCTGAATGTCGCGAAGAGCGGTCAGCCGCTGCGCACCATTCGCGTGCTGATGGCGGGCGCAGAGGAAGTCGGCCTATTCGGCTCCAGCGCCTATTCCGAAGCGCACATCGATGAAAAGATCGGCGTTGGGCTCGAAAGCGATTTCGGCGCGGACCGGATCTGGCGCTTTGAGAGCAATTTCCGTGAGACGAATGAAGATTTGCACAATCGGCTGGCCGCTTCGGTCGCGCGGTTCGGGGTTGCGAATTCGACCATCGTTGCGCGCGGCGGGGCGGATATCAACATCTCGCGCGATCAGGGCGGGGCGATTATCGACCTGCAGCAGGACGGAACACGCTATTTCGACCTGCACCACACGCCTGACGACACGCTCGACAAGATCGACCCGGTGCAACTGCGCCAGAATGTCGCGGTGTGGACGCAGGTCGTGGGCATCCTTGCGAATGAAGCGCGCTCGATCCAGACTGGCGGCGTCATGCCGAGCGCCCCTGCGATCATGGACGCAGAGTAAACGTCAGACTTCAATCAGGCCGCCGGTCGGAACGGCGCTTCTGCCCGGGAAAAGCTGCGCCATGGCGCGCGCCGGGTCGAGCCGCAGATGGTCGGCCAGAGCGCCCGCGAGCACGCTTTCCAGCGCGATGGTGGGCCGCAGGTCGCGGCCTTCGTGAAGCTGTCTGGTCGCAAGTCCCGGCCAGTCGGCGAGCACGCGCCCGCCCTTGACCGCGCCGCCCATCAGGATCGCCGCGCCTCCCGTGCCATGGTCCGTCCCGCCGGTCCCGTTGAAGCTGGCAGTGCGCCCGAACTCGGTCGCGACGACGATCAGGGTGTCATTCCAGTTGCCCCCGACACCCGTGCGGTAAGCACCCAGCAGCGCATCGAGCTGGCGCGCGGCGCGTGCGAAGGCTCCCCGCTGATTGGCGTGGGTATCCCATCCGCCAAGCTCGATCATGGCGATCTGTGCCGCACTATCGCCGCTCATCAAGGAGGCGGCGAGCTCGCCTGCCGCACGGGCATCGCGCAGGTTGCGCATGGTGCTGTCGCCAGCCATGGCCTGTGTCTCCAGCGCACGCTCCCACAAGGCGCCAAGCTGCGGATCGCCCTCGTAGAGCAGGCCCACGCGCTCCAGAAACGCATCGCTCGCCTGCGGCAGCGCGCTTGGCGCATAGCTAGATGCGGGCGCATCGCCGCGCAGGGCAAGCGGCATGGTGGGCGCGATGGCGAGGGCACGGGGCGCCTCGGCGCCGCCGTCCGCTGCGATCATTCCGACAAGCCGGTTGAGCCACCCGTCACGCGCTGCGTAGGGCGATGCTCCGCCGGTTTCGAGCATGTTCTGCCCGTCGAAATGCGAGCGCTCGCGGTATGCGGTCGCGGCGGCATGCACGAACAGGGCATTGCCCGATGCGTAAGCCGCGCCGATGCTCTCCAATGCCGGGTGGATGGCGAACATGCCATCCGCGCGGGCCGCGCCTTCGTATTCGCCGAGGCTCGCCTCGCGCAGGGCCGCAAACCCCGGATCGCCGATCGGAGCGGCCATGGCCATTCCGTCAGCCGCCCCGCGCAGCAACACGAACAGCAGCTTTTTGGAACCAGTCCCTTGCGCAAACGCCATTCTGGGAAGTGTGAGGCCGGCGGAAAGCGCCAGCGATCCGGCGATCATCGTGCGGCGGTTCAGGTTCATCGTCATGGCTTTTCTACCTCCGCATCATTTCGGGTGAGACCAGCAGCAGTCCAAGCGCCTGCTGCCCGCTTTCCGCGCGGGCAAGCCACGTGCGTGTGTGATCGGATAGCGCGCCGGGAAAGGCCCGCTCGGCGTGTTCGAGAACCGCATCGCTGCGCACATCGCGGGCGAGCCGTTCGGCCAATTCGACGCGGCGGAACAACGCATCGGGCCCGGCCCAGCTGCCTTCAAGATCGTCATAACCCGCGGGCGAGGGCGCGCGCCAGGGAAGCTGCCCCAACTGATCGAGCGCGCCCGTTATCCGTCGAAAATCGAGCTCATCCACGCCCGTCAGGCGAAGGCTCGCGACGAGCCACTCATATGGCTGGCGGTATTTGACCGGTCTGGCGACCCAGCTTTCCGGCGCATTGACGAGGGTGCGCGTAAGGCTGGCGAGGTCGCCGCCGGTGGTGAGGAAATCCTCTTCAAGCCGCGCAACAAGGCTCGTAGGCGGTTCGTCGCCAGCAAAGTGCCGCGCGAGTTTCGTTGCGATGAAACGCGCGGTCGAAGGATGGCGCGCAAGATCGTCCAGCACTGCCAGCGCCTGATCCGATCCGGTGTCGCGGTACGTCTGGCCCATGATCTGCCGCGATCCGGGTTCGTGCGCAGGGGCGACGAAGGCGGAACCGTTGGGCTTCTCCTCGGCAAACCTTTCGATCCGGCCAATCCCCGAGAGCGTCCACCCGGTCAGCGCCTTGGCGAACTCGGTTACGTCGACCTGCGAATATCCACCATCGACGCCCAGCGTGTGCAGCTCGAATATCTCGCGCGCGAGGTTTTCGTTCAGCCCCTGCGGCCCACCGTCAGCGCCCTGCGACCTGCGCCTGCGAGACTGCATAAAGCGCGAGCCCGGTCCCACAGACTGGAACTGATCGAGATAGAGCAGCATGGCCGGGTGCAGCACGGCCGCTTTCAGCATGTCGGAAAAGCGCCCGAAGACATGCGGGCGGATCGCGTGGAATTCATGCGCGCCGACCTGATAGTGTGTACCGGGCTTTTGCGCGCTGACGCTGAAATGGTTGGACCAGAAATGGACCAACCGCTCGGCAAAGGGCGTGTCGCTCGCGATCGCGACATTGGTGCGCAGCCCGATATCGGTGCGCAGGAACCGGCCCGCGTTCATATAGGACTGGCGCACCTCGGTCGGGATCGCCCCGTCCTCCATCGACATACCTGTCATCGCTGTCTCGCCGCCGCTGCGCTGACGCTCGCGCCGCAAGCGCCGCAGCATTTGCAGAACCTCGCCCGGCTTGTCCGACACATCCTCGCGCGCGGCAATCGCGGCGGGTGTGGGTTCGAAACGCTCCATCTGGCGCAGCAGATAGCGCCGCGCATCATCAGGCGGACTGTCACCGGGGCGAATGCCGTAGCCGAAGCGATTGAGAGCAATGTGCGCGGAAATGTCGGTGCTCATCTCTTCCCTTTCCTCGGGAAGCGAAGGTGCCTTAGAGCCGCGCCCGTGTCACGTCGCCGCTCGTCGCAAATTGTCGCAAGGCGGGCCGTCAGTCGCCGGGCAATTCGCCGCTGTCGAGCATTTGGGGCACTTGGCTCGCGCGCACGATCTCGGAATATTTCGCGCCCAGATCGCGCAGGTTCGATCCGTGCAGTTCCTCGTCGCGGTCCGCGCACGCGTCGGAGATCGCGATCGGCACAAAGCCATGTTGCAGCGCATCCAACGCGCTCGCCCTGACGCAGCCGGAAGTCGAGAAACCGCCGATATAGAGCGTGTCGACGCCGTGATCGTGCAGCCAATCGTCAAGCGCTGTGCCGAAGAAAGCGGACGGGTACTGCTTGAAGAAAACCGGCTCCTCTCCGTGAGGGATCAGCTGTTCGGGGAACGAGCCGGCTGTCGTGTCGCCGACGAAAATCTCAAGCGCGGGGACCTTGCGGAAGAAGTGCCCGCCATCGCCGCCGCCTTCGGAATAGCGAACCCCGGTCCAGATAACGGGCAAGTGGCGCTTGCGAAATTCGTCAGCCAGTTGCGCCATGTGCGAGATAGCCGCGCTTCCGCTTTCAAGGAACAGCGGGAAGGCGGGCTCGACATAGGCGCGCACCGGATCGACCAGCAGGAGCGCCGGGGACTTGCCGGGGGTGAGCTTCCCCGCGAAGGCACCGTCCCAGTCGGTCATCTCAGATTGCCGCGCTTTGACTGAGCTGCGCCATCTCGTCCGCCCCCATGCCAAGCAGTTCTGCGAACACCTCCACATTGTGCTGGCCCGGTGTCGAAGGGGCAGGGCGGCGCACACCCGATGGCGTGGCGGAAAGCTTGGGGAAGGCGTTCTGCATCTTGAGGGGGCCGTGCTTCTCGGTCTCCACCTCGATGATCGCCTCGCGCGCCTGAAAATGCGGGTCGGCGATCATATCGGGCGCGCGGTAGACGCGGCCTGCGGGGATCGAATGCTCGATCATCGCGGCTTCGACTTCGTCCACGGTCAAGGTGCTGGTCCACATATTGACCAGCGTATCAAGGTCAGTCTGGTTCCTGCCGCGTGCGATGTGGGTCGCATAGCGTTCATCGGTGGCAAGGTCCGGCTGCCCCATCGCCTGCGCCAGCCGCGCAAAAATCTCGTCCTTGTTCGCGCCGATCATGAAATGCCCGTCCTTGCACTGATAGACGTTGGACGGGGCAATGCCCGGCAGGATCGAACCCGAACGTTCGCGAATGAAGCCGCCCAGATCGTATTCGGGCACCAGCCCCTCCATCACCTGCAGCACCGCTTCGTACAAAGCGGTGTCGACCACCTGACCCTGACCCGTTTTCTCGCGGTGATGCAAGGCGGCAAGGACACCCATCGTGCCGTATGTGGCGCAGAGCGTGTCGCCGATAGAGATGCCCATGCGCGCAGGCGGACGGTCCGGGTCGCCGACGATATAGCGCCAGCCGCCCATCGCCTCGCCAATTCCGCCGAAACCGGCGCGGTTCGAATAGGGGCCGTCCTGACCGTATCCCGACATGCGCGCGATGATAAGACCGGGGTTCTCTTCGAGCAGGCTTTGAGGCGACAGGCCCCATTTTTCGAGGGTTCCGGGCTTGAAGTTCTCGACCAGCACATCGGCCTTGGCGATCAGCTTGCGGGCGAGTGCCTGGCCTTCGGGAATGCGCAGATTGCAGGTGACCGATCGCTTGTTACGCGCGATCACTTCCCACTGGACCTTCTCCTCACCCTGACCCCACAGGCGCATCGGGTCGCCTTTGCCCGGCGGCTCAAGCTTGATCACATCAGCGCCCATGTCGCCGAGCAACTGACCGCAGAAGGGACCGGCGAGAAGCTGCCCCATCTCGATCACGCGAATGTCGCCTAGCGCGCCCATTACTCCGCCGCCTCGCGCATTTCGGAAGTGTGCCATTCGGGCTGTTTGGGCGGTTCGAGGCCGGTTTCCTCAAGACAGTTTTCGCGCAAGGCTTCGATACCGGGCCCGTAATCGAACAGGGGCAGCTCGCCGCGCTCGGACTTGATCTGGTTGCGCAGAGCCTCGGTTGCGCCGGTGTCGATCACGCCCGATCCGTCGGCGACGACGCCGTAATTCCTGGCGCCTTCGGGCGTGACGAGGCCCTGCCGGATTTCGAGACCGACCAGTTCGGGATCGCGCTCAAGCGGATCGCCCCAGCCGCCGCCGCCCCAGGTGATGAAGTGGAGCAGATCGCCTTCCTTCACCTCGACATCTTCAATCTTGTTGCCGACGATTTCTGTTGTGCCATCAGCGCGTTCGAGCACTTTCTTCGCGCGCATTCCGGGATGTCCGCCATTCACGCCCCAAGGCGGCACGAACCAGCGGTCGTCATGGATCGCGATATTGCCGTCTGCGAGGAAGCGGTAGGTGAGGTGGATGCCGTTCCCGCCGCGATGCAGGCCTGCGCCGCCGCTATCGGGCTCGGTCGAGTAGCGCTCGATCCGCAAGGGGAAATACCGCTCCAGAAACTCGTTTGGCACATTGGTGAAGCCCGGCCACAGCGAATGCCCGTCCGGCCCATCGCCCAGCGGCCTGCCCGGAATCCCGCCGAAGCCGATCTGGAACAGCTGGAACCATTCGCGCTCTCTCCCCCCACGTTCATCCCAGCCGGAATAGAACAGGTGAGGGGAGGAACTGAAGCCCGCCGCGTTGAGGAATTCGGGCGTCTTCTGGCCCAATAGTCCCCCAAGAATGTCGAAGATCCGACCAAGGGCGTGCGTGCGACCCGACAGGGCTGCCGGGAACTTGGGTTTGAGGAGCGAGCCTTCGGGGATGCGCACTTCGATAAGGTCGTAGAACCCATCGTTGAACATGATCTGCGGGTCGAAGACCATGATCATGTAGATCCCGAAGAACATCTTGAACATGTTCTCGTTGAGGTAGAAATTGATCGAGGCGGCGGACTGCGGATCGGTCCCGTCGAAATCGAGAATGACCTTGTCGCCCTCGCGCCGCATCGTGCATTTGATCCTGTAAGGGCCGAAGCCCTTGCCGTCGTCGCAGATGTAATCCTCGAAGCTCACGGGCTCCTCGGCGACCGCCATGCCGATCAGTGCTTTCATCGCGCGGTGGTTGCGGTCGAGCAGTTCCTGTGTCGCCGAATAGTAGACATCGTCGCCAAAGCGGCCTGCCATTTCGATCACGCGGTTGGCGGCGACGCGGCAGCTTGCGATGAGGGCGTTGAGGTCGGCCTGGCACCAGTCGGGCTTGCGGGTCTGGTGCATGACGAGCTTCATCAGGTCGTCATTATATTCGCCCTTGCGCCAGATCTTGACCGGCGGAATGCGCACGCCTTCCTCGAAGATGGAGGACGCGCCGATCGGCATGGAGCCGGGGACCATCCCGCCGATATCCGACTGGTGGCCGAACATCGCGGTGTAGGCGATAAGGCGTCCATCCTTGAACACGGGCAGCAGGATCAACCAGTCGTTGGAGTGGCTGATCGCGCCTTCGCAGGAATAGGGATCGGAGAGGAAGATCATGTCGCCATCTTCAAGGCTACCGTCGAACCCGCGCAGAAAGCCGTCGATGAAGCTGCCGAACTGGCCGACAATCATCTTTCCCGAAGGGTCGGCGATCAGCGGGAAGCTGTCGCCCTGTTCGCGGATGCCGGGGCTCATCGCGGTGCGCACCAGCGTCGCATCCATCTCGATCCGCGCGTTCCGAAGCGCGTTTTCAATGATGTCGAGCGTGACCGGGTCGATATCGACGCGCTCGAACGGCTTGTCGTTGGTCTCGATAATTGTCGCGGGCATGGCTCAGCCCTCCTGATCGGGGTTGATGAGGATGTTGCCGACCGCGTCGATCTTGGCGGTGCAGCCGCTTTCGACGAGGGTGGTCGAATCCATCTCGGTTATGATGGCGGGGCCGGGGATGCGGTCGCCCTGTCTCAGTTTCGCGCGGTCGTAGATGACTGCCGCCTGCTCGCGTCCGTCCATCCAGACAGTGTGGTCGCGGATCTTCGCCGCCGACGGGTCGCCGTCGCCTTTGTCGAGTTCGTTGGCTGGAAGGGCTGGGGCCTCTCCCAATGCAACGGCACGAAGGTTCACGATCTCGTGCGGCGTCTCCATGTTGAATGTGAAGAGCCTCAGGTGCTCATCGTCGAACCGGGCAAGCAGCCCAGCGATCCCGTCCGCGTCCAGCACCGCCTTGTTGATGGTGAGCGGCACTTCGAAGGCCTGGCCTGCGTAACGCACATCGACTTCGAACTGGGTGGTGATCTGTTCTTCGGGCACGCCATCGGCGAGCAATTCACCGCGCGTCTGCTTGGCCATTTCGTCGAGCACTGCGACGAGGTCGGCGACCGATGTGTCGCGTGCAAGCCGCGAAAAACTGCGCGCCGTCTCTGTCCGCATCTGAGTCGTCGCATCGCCCAGAGCGCACAGCACGCCGGGGGAAACGGGAGAAATAGCAGGCCAGCTTCCCATAAGCTTCGCGACCGCATTCACGTGGAGCGGGCCAGCCCCTCCGAAGCCCATCAACGCAAATTCGCGCGGGTCATAGCCCTGCTGGACGCTGATCATGCGCAGCGCGCCGAACATGTTCTCGTTCACAATGTCGATAATCCCGCGCGCCGCTTCCATCAGGCTTACGCCCAGCGCATCGGCGATGGTCTGCACCGCGGCCTTCGCGCCTTCGCGGTCAAGCTTGAAGCTGCCGCCGAGCAGGTCTTCGGGTAGATAGCCGAGCACGACATTCGCATCGGTGACGGTGGGAAGCTCGCCGCCCTTGTTGTAGGCGACCGGGCCGGGCACCGCGCCCGCGCTTTCAGGGCCGACGCGCAGCGCGCCGGTGAGTTCGGGTACGTGAGCGATAGAACCGCCACCTGCGCCCACGGTCTTCACGTCGAGCGCCGATGCACGCACCGACAGATGCCCGACTTCGGTCGTGCGCACGCGGCGGGCCTCGAGCCCTTCGATCAGCGCAACGTCGGTCGAAGTCCCTCCCACGTCGAGCGTGAGGATGTTCTCAAGCCCCGCATTCTGAGCCACCCACTTCGCGCCTGTAACTCCGCCAGCAGGGCCGGACATGAGGATGTTGACCGGGTGCTCTTCAGCCTTGTGGCTCGACATAAGGCCGCCATCGGAACGCAGCAGCGACAGCCGCCCCTCGACGCCTTCATCCTCCAGCTTGGTCCGCAGGTTCGAGACATATTTGCTCACAACCGGACGCACCGCCGCGTTGGCGACGGTGGAGAGCGTGCGCTCATATTCCTGCATTTCGGGCAGCACTTCGTGGCTTAGCGATACGGGGATATCGGGCAGCTCCTCGGCTGCGATTTCGCCGATGCGCTTTTCATGCGCGCCGTTCGCGTAGGCGTTGATCAGGCTGACGGTCAGCGCCTCGATCCCCTGATCCTTGAGCTTTCGAAGGGCGGTGCGCACCGCGTCTTCGTCAAGCGGGCGTACTTCTGCGCCGTCTGCTCCCATGCGTCCCGGCACTTCGACCGTATCTTCCAGATGCGCGAGCGGCTGCTGCTTGGGCCAGACGATCCACGCGGCAAGCCCGCCGGGCACGAAACTGCGCGCGATCTGCATGATGTCGCGGTACCCTTCGGTGGTGACGAGGCCGACCTTCGCGCCTTTCCCTTCCAGCACGGCGTTGGTCGCAACGGTCGTGCCGTGGAGGAAATAGCTGATTTCGCTCGCGGCAACGCCCGCTTCTTCGGTAATCGCCTTCACCCCGTTGAGGATGCCTTCGGAGCTGTCATGCGGGGTCGAAGGGGTCTTGTGCCGCCAGAAACGGCCATTGGCCTCATCAAACAGCAGGAGGTCGGTGAACGTGCCGCCGACATCAACGCCCAATCTGTAAGTCATATTTTCTCCGTGTGGGATCTGTTGGAGAGGGTGAGAAAACTATCCGCCGCGCATTTCAGGCTGCCTTCGCAACGAGAGAGGGGAGGGGGCGGCCAAGGACCGCGCTGAAATCGTGATTGGCTGCGATTGCCGCATCAAGGTCGATGCCGGTCGCAACGCCTGATTGCTGCATGAGGTAGATGAGATCCTCGGTCGCGATGTTACCGGTGGCCTTGGGCGCGAAGGGACAGCCCCCAAGCCCGCCGAGCGAGGCGTCGAAGGTGCGAACGCCCGCCTCGTAAGCCGCCCAGGCATTGGCGATGCCGGTTCCGCGCGTGTTGTGAAAATGGCAGCGCATCGGGATTTGGCCGCCGAGAAGCTGTCCCAGCTGGCCGAAAAGATCGCTCACCTGCGAAGGAACGCCGACGCCGATTGTGTCGGCAAGGGCGATCTCCTCGGGGCCTTCGCTTGCCAGTTCCTGGGCAATACGAAGCACGGTTTCCGGTTTGACCTCGCCTTCGAACGGGCAGCCGAAAGCGGCGCTGATCGTGACCTGCGCGCTCAAGCCTTCGGCCTTGGCGAAGCGGATCATGTCGCGGTTTTCTGCGATGCCTTCTTCGATGGTCTGGCCCTGGTTCTTTTGACCAAACGTATCGCTGGCGACGATCACGCAGCCTGCCTGATCGATGCCGCGCTTTCCGCCTTCGCGGGTGGCAAGCCCGCGCATGATCCCGCGCTTGTTGAGGGTAAGACCGATATAGGTGACGTCGCCGCGATCCGGCAGAGCTTCGATCACGGCCTCGGCATCCGCCATTTGCGGAACGCGCTTGGGGTGCACGAAGCTGGCAACTTCCAAACGACGCGCGCCATAGCCGATCATGGCGTCAATCAGGTCGAGCTTGGCCCTTGTCTGCACCGTTTCCGGCTCGTTCTGTAGCCCGTCGCGCGGGCCAACTTCGACAAGTTCGATTGCGGGCGGGGACGAATTCGACGCTTCTGTATACATTTTTGTCACGCCGCATCTTCAATGCTGGCAAGGCCTCGATGCGCATCGGCATACACGTGGAAAGCGCGGCGAATGTGGCCGGCCATGATCGCTTCGGCCCACGGGCCATCCTTGCGCGCGAATGCGGAGAGCAGGTCGTCATGCTCGTTATGCGACCGGTTGAACGCCTCCGCGCCGTAATGCTGCGCGGTGCGCCACACGACCGGCTGTTCGATCAGAGCGCTGAGCAAGGTGGTCAGGCGGCGCGAGTCGGCGGCCTTCAGGATCAGTTCGTGGAACTGCTTGTTATGCTCAAGAAAGCCGGCAATGTCTGGCCCGGGGCGCTTTTGAATAGCGGCGCAAAGCTTTGTATTTATTCGTCTTAGGTCGTCGAGCACTTGCGGGGTCATGCGCTCCGCAGCGCGCTTTGCGGCATGGCCTTCCATCATCGCGCGCAGCTCGAATGCATCGGCTACATCGTCAACGGACCAGTCGGCAACGAAACTGCGCTGCGATTCGTTTTTGCGAACCAGCAGCTCGGCTTCGAGTCGCCGCAAGGCATCGCGCACCGGCGTTCTGGATACACCGCAACGTTCCGCCAACGTCTCTTCGCTCAGCTGTTCTCCGGGGGAAAGTTCCCCCGAAAGCACCATCGCTCGAATGGTCTCATATGCAAGATCGGATGCCTTGGCCACGATTGCCCCTGCTATTGACTCGGACAAATTGTATACAATAAGGAGCAGGTAACGCAACCGGTTCGAGGTGAGGGGTCAATCGACGGATTGGACGCGGGTGAGAATTTGCGCCGCATAGGGGAGCGGCATTTCGTTCCCTTGGCGACGTGTCTTTCATTCACGGCTCTGAGGAACTGAAAATGCGCAATACAAAGACCATTCTGGCAAGCGGCGTCGCGCTTTGTGCGGTGCTCCCGCTCACCCCCGCGATGGCTCAACAGACCACTGCGGTGAGCGCAGATGAGGACGATAACGCGATCATCGTGACTGCGCGTCGCCAGTCTGAAACGCTCGCCGAGGTGCCATCGGCCGTCACAGTCTTCACCGCCGATGCGATCCGGTCAGCCGGCATCGAAAATGCGGACGATTTTGCGCAGCTAACTCCCGGCGTCACCATCGTCACCGGTACCGCCGAAGCTGGGGATACCCAGATCAACATTCGCGGTATCAATGGTGCACGCGACGCGGAAAGCTCGGTCGCGCTCTTGGTCGACGGCATCCTGAAGACCAACACCGCACAGCTTAATCAGGATCAGGGCACGCTGCGTCAGATTGAAATTTTGAAAGGTCCGCAAGGCGCACTTTACGGCCGCAACGCTGCGGCGGGGGCAATCGTCATCCAGACATTGAAGCCGTCAGACCGCTTGGAAGCCGGCGGCCTAATCTCCTTTGCCGAGGACAATACCTACCGCGCCAATGGCTACATCGCGGCTCCGGTCGGCGAGGGTGCGGGGATCGTCCTGTCGGGCAGCTATTTCCACACCGACGGATTTTTCTTCAACCGCTTCCGGAACGACGATGTCGTCGACAATCAGGAAACCTTCACTATCGACGGTCGGTTCGTCGCCGATCTTGGCCCCGATACCGAGCTCGACATCAAAGCGCGCTACGCCGATGTTCAGGGCGCTTCGATCAACTTCAACGCCTCGTTCCACCTGCCCGAATTCGGAGCGGTCGATCCGGCCTTCTTCGAGGACGTGAACGAGCACCCTTTCGATTTCTACGGCAATATCCGCCCGGTCAACGAGCAGGAGACCTTCGAGGTGTCTGCCAAGGTCGAACATGATTTTGGCGGGCTAATTCTCACCGCATGGGGTCTTTACAGCGACGTCGACCAGCTGCTGATCGCGGATGGCACCTCGGCTGATTTTGCGCGCTTCACCTTTCCCGGAGCGACACCGGATTCGGTCGCGGCGTCCAACGCCTGTTTCGCGAGCACCGCGCAGCTGACAGGTTTCCCGCTCAACCCGCCGACCTTCATCGGCGCAACGCCGGTGCCCTTCATCTTCGACCCGGCGAACGGTTCGACCTTCGGCGCCTACAGCCCCACGACCTGCGACGGCACGCAGCTGCAGATCCGCAACCAGAGCGATTTCAGCGCCGAGGTCCGCCTCGCCTCCGACAATGGCGGTCCGGTCGAGTGGCAGGTGGGCGCATATTTCCTGACTATCGACCGCGAGGTTGGCGTCGCCATCGCAGCCGATCTGGGGCAGGGCGTATCGCGCGAATTGTTCAATCCCGCCGGTTCGTTCAACCCAACCTCGCAGCTGCTCAACGACGATTTCTCGACCAACGTCTACGCCGCGTTCGCTTCGGTTGAGTGGGAAGTCAGTGACCGCTTCGATGTGAGCATTGCAGGCCGCTATGATATCGAGGACCGCTCAACCAGCAGCCTCGTGCCTGCCGTGCTCGATCCGTTCACCGGCGGCCCGATCAATCCGGGTCAGCAGGTCGTAAACGGCGTGGTGCAGCCGATCCCGGACCAGTCGGAAACCTTCAAGCAGTTCCAGCCGAAAATATCGCTGCGCTACGAGGTGACGCCCGATCTCAATCTCTACGCAAACTGGGGCATCGGGTTTAAGTCCGGCGGCTTCAACAATCAGGGTTCGGCGGCGATTGTCGACCAGACCTTCAACCAGTTCATCGGCACGAACGTCCTAATCGAAGACCAGTTTCGCAAGGAAACCTCCTCCGCTTTCGAGGCGGGGATCAAGGGCGAGTTGCTGGATGGCGCGGTGACGTTCGACCTTGCGGGTTACTACACCGACATCGACGACCTTCAGTTCTTCGAATTCTTCGTCGGTCCATTCGGCCTGTTGCGCGTGGTCTCGAATATCGATGAGGTCCAGATTTACGGCGCAGAGATCAACCTGAACGCCGAACTGCTCGACGGTTGGAGCATCTACGGCTCTGCCAACGTGACCGAGAGCGAGATCAAGGCCAATTCCTCGCGACCTGTCACGGTCGGCAACGAATCGCCCTACACCGCCGATTACACGATCAATATCGGTACTCAGGTCGATCTGCCGGTCACCAGCACCGTCAACTTTATCGGTCGTGCGGACTATCGCATCACCGGCCCGACATGGTTCCACACCGTTCAGGACGACACTTCGCCGACCCTGTTCAGCGGATTGCTGCCCGGATCGGCGCTCGGTCTGCCGGCATTCTTTGGCGATGCAGATTATTCGGTCACGCAGCGCGACAGTTTCGGAGTTCTGGACGTGCGCGTCGGCGTGGAGATCGACAACATCTCGATCATCGCCTTTGCCGAAAACCTCACCGATGAGCGTTATCTCAACGAGGTAATCCCCGCGATCGAGTTTGGCGGATCGTTCCTGTCACCCGGCGGTCTGCGCCGCTTCGGTGTGGAGCTTGGCTTCGAGTTCTAGAACGGCGTCAGGCCAACCAAGTTTGTCATCCTGGTTCGCCATTCTCTGATCCCACTTGGAGCGAACCACGATGTATCAGCCCGGGCCGCCGCAAAGGTGGTCCGGGCTTTCTTGCATGGTGTGAAGATCGGCAAGGATCCAAGATTGAAATGGTCGGGGAGACTGGATTCGAACCAGCGACCCCCTGTACCCAAAACAGGTGCGCTACCAGGCTGCGCCACTCCCCGACGTTTCAATCGTTCGAGCAGGAAGGTTGTACCCTCCGCTTGATGCATCGCCACTGAACCCGACAGGTTGGCGGGACCGGAAGGAAACCAACCGGCCACCGTCTGTAGCTAACGAAAACGCTAGCTTAGTCATGGTTGTGACGGCGGTTGTGTCACTTGGATGTGTCACAACTGCGCGGCTCTTACTTTTGCTGATGAAGCAGGTCAAGAAGATGGTTCGCCAAGGTTGAAATCCCTTGCGCCGATCCATTCGCGCCACGAACCCATGCAGGATCGCAAAGACCCCGGCAGCGACGCTGTCAATCAGGAGGCGAGAGGCTTTTGGGTCGCGGCGCTAATTGCGACATCGCCCATGAAAACCCTCATGGTTTCGCGGGCACGACTGACACGGCTTTTTACCGTCCCGATATTTGTGCCGACAATGATGGCGGCTTCTTCGTAGGACATGCCTGCCCCGGCCACCAGCCAGAGTGCCTCGGCCTGCTGGGATGGCAGGCGTGACATGGTGCGCTCCACATCGCTTACGTGGATGCCATTTTCCTGCGTCGCCTGTTGGATCAGAGCACGTTCGGCCTGTTCGGGTTCAAGCGACGTTTCGCGCTTGGACTTGCGCAGAGAATTGTAGAATTCATTGCGCAGGATCGTGAACATCCACGCCTTGAAATTTGAACCGGGAATATAGGTTTCACGGGCCGCCCAGGCGCGCGTCATAGCCTCTTGTGCGAGGTCATCCGCGAGATCGCGGTTGCGGCAAAGGCCGCGTGCAAAAGCACGTAAGGAGGGGACCAGCGCGACCATATCTTTCTTGAACTGGGAAAAATCTTCAGGTCGCGAAGGCCGCTCGAGGGCGATCGCCATCAATTGTCCTTCGACTGGTTTTGCTTGCGGGCGAACTCTGCGATCAGGTCGCTGAATTCGTCCGGCACGGCTTCGTCTTCCACTTCATTGAACATCTGGCGCAGGGCGGCGTCAATTGGGTCGAATGACGTAGGCCGCTGTTTGCTCTCGTTTGTCATCGAAGCTGCATAGCTCATATGTCTTTCCAACTCGGCGCAAGCGGCGCCGTTTTTGCTCTGGTGTCAAGAGCGGAATTTTCGGGGTGCCGCTCGTTAGTCATGTCTGTGCAATGAAACCGCGGTGCAAAAAGTTCCAACAAGCTGGGAACATTTTTGCCCGGGCGATCTTGGTCCATCAGGGAGTCTACTGATTATGACCTTTGAAAATGATGTCGCGCGCGAGCTTCCATTCCTTCGCCGCTACGCAAGAATGCTCACCGGTTCGCAAGCTGCTGGCGATGCCGCCGTGCGCGAAACCTTGCAGGCGATGATCGCCGCACCCGACGAATTCCGCACCGATATTCCCGTTCGCAACGAACTGTATCGCGTGTTCCACAAGCTCTGGACCGACGCGTCCCTTCGCTCCATCGACCTTTCGACCGCAGTGATCGGCGCTTTGCCGCACAAGGCGCGCAAGGCGCTGTTGTTGACGACGATCGAAGGTTTCGCCGAAGACGAGACCGCCTTCATTCTGTCCATCGAGGAAAGCGAGGTGCGGACCTGCGTGGCAGAAGCGCGTGACGCGATCAGCTCGATGCTTTCCTCCCGCGTGCTGGTTATCGAGGACGAGGCGATCATCGCCCTCCACCTCAAGCAGCTGCTGGTCGACATGGGCAACGATGTCGCCGCCGTCGCCCGCACGGCGAGCGAAGCGGTCGAAGCGGCAGATCAGGTGCAGCCCGAACTGATCCTTGCCGACATCAATCTGGCCGACGGCTCAAGCGGGATCGATGCGGTTGACGAGATTCTGCAGAAGATTGACGTTCCGGTCATCTTCATCACCGCCTTCCCCGAAAAGCTGCTGACCGGCGAACGCCCTGAGCCTGCCTACGTGATCGCCAAACCGTTCAGCCCCGACCATGTCGCGGCAACGGTCATGCAGGCGCTGCTGGTGAGCCGCGAGACTTCGATGGATACCGAAGACGCCTGATCACCGGCTTGGCGTAGCCCGGCAAAAGCATTGATCGAGAGAGCTGACAGATGACCTCTGGCACAGGTTCCATGTGCATACTTTATGTCGATCCCGACGAAGCAACGGCAATCGACGTTGCGCGCCAGCTTGGCGGGATCGGGCATGATGTCACGCATGTGGCTCATGGCACCGCTATCGTGGCGCATCTTGCAGACAGGGCATTCGATGCCGTTCTGCTAGCCGACAGCGAAGGTGAGGAGGCGCTGCAGGCCGCGCTGCATTCGCTGGACGGCGCAGAAGATGTGCCTCCCGTCGTCTGCCTGCTTGCATCGCAAAGCGCTCCGCTCGCGTTGGGCGCGCTGGAAGCGGGTGCCCAGGACTATCTTGTCAGGCAAGACGACCCCAGCTTCGCCAACTTGCTCGAAGCGGTTCTGGCGCGCAGCATCGCTTATGACCGTGCGCAGCGCGAAAAGCTGATTGCTGAGCAAGAGGCGGCCGCGTCGCGTTCGCGGTCCGAAGTGCTGCTGAACGAGATGAAGCACCGCATTGCCAACAGTCTCGCACTCATCGTCTCGATGGCTCACATGCAGGCGGGCGCCTTGCCCAGGGGCGAAGCGCACCGGGCCATGGACGATTTCGCCAGCCGCGTCCATGCTATCGCTCAGGTGCACAAGGGGCTGTACGCCTCGATGAAGATCGGCACGGTCGCGGTCGACGATTACCTGACGCGGCTCGCTCGCGAATTGCGCAGTGAACATGTCGGCAGGCGCTCGCTTGCCGATGTGAAGTTCGATTGTATCGAGGCCACGGTCTCGGTTGATCAGGCGATATCGCTCGGCGTGATCCTTTCCGAACTTGTCGGTAATGCGGCGCGCTTTGCCTATCGAGACAGCGTCAAGGGCGAAGTGCGCGCTTCGTTACGGCGCGAAGGCGATGGGGATGGCGAGGGCGAGGTTGCCGCCATCCTCCTGGTCGAAGACGATGGCGTTGGCATTGCGGACATCGGGATGAAAAACGCAGGCCTCGGCTCGCAGATCGTTGGCGTGCTGGCGCACAGTCTTGGTGGCCGCTTCCAACTTGAACCCAAATCGAAAGGGGTAAGGGCCGTGCTGCGCTTTCCCCTGCCGCAAAAGGGTGGCGCGAACGTGCCGGGCGCTGCATCGTGACAGATCGAATTGATTCGCCACAAAGTGCGCCGCTACGTAAAGGCACTGCATGAACGCAGCCCCTTTCAGCAAAGCGGTCGAATCAGCGAAAATGCTGCTGAGTGATAGCCCGTCATCCATGACGCTTTTCACTCCCGACCTGACTATGCTGTACATAAACGAAGCGCATGCGAGGATGACCGGGCGCGGTTATGACGAAGTCGTGGGGCGCGGCATGTTCGAGGTTTTCCAGCCTAATCCCGACAAGCCCGAAGACGAGAGCGCCAAGCGCGCAATCGAACAGGGCGTTGCACACATCGTGCGCACGCGCGAACCTTTCGAGATCGAAGAGCAGCAGCACGACCTGCTCGACGAAAACGGCGTATACGAATTGCGGTTCTGGTCACTGGTCATGTGGCCGGTTGTGGAGGATGGAGAGGTCGTTGCGATCCTTCAGCGTTCGGAAAACGTGACCGAGCGCGTTCGGCAACGCCGGCTTACCGACGCGGTGAGGATTGCCGCTGAAGAAGCGTCGGGACTGTCCTTCTTCTCCTACGACCCGCTGACCGACCGATTTGTGCGCAATATCGCAATTGACCAGATGTTTGGTTTCGAACCCGACGAAGCCGGCGAGACAGCGGCACCCTTTTTCGATCGTATCGCGACCGAAGACGTGCCCGCCATTCACGCCGAGGTCGAGCGCGCTATGGCGGGCGGGGCCGGTACGAGCGCAGCATTCGATTATCGTGTCCTCATTCCCGAAACCCCGGATCCCCGGTTCATCCGCGTGCGCGCCGGGATCGAGCGCGATCCGGTAGATGGCAAGCTCAAGCTGTTCGGCGCCTTCATCGACATGACCGATGTGGAGGAAGCCCGCGCGCGCATGGAGGAGCTGTCACAGCGCAACGCGGCGCTGGTGGTCGAAAGCAATCACCGGATCAAGAACTCGCTCGCGATTGCAGCGGCGATGCTGTCCTACCAGATCGGCGCGACCAAAAGCGACGAGGCGCAAGAAGCGCTCAAGGCGTCTGCGAACCGGATCATGGCGATATCCGACGTTCACGGCGAACTGTATGCCGACACCGGCGTCGAATATGTTGACGCCGGGCATTTGCTCGAACGCTTTGCCAACAGCTTTGCCCGAACGATCGACGGTGACGCGAGCGGATGCAGCATCGTTGCTGAAACGCAGTCGATCAAGTTGCCCTCCCGCTTTGCGGTAACACTGGCGCTCACACTCAACGAGCTGCTGACCAATGCCGTCAAATACGGTATGGCGCATGGTCAGCAATGCGAAATCAAAGTGGCGTTCGTTGTTGAAAATGACACGATCCACTTGAAGGTGGAAAATCCCATCTCCGAAGAACGCTTCGCCATGATCGTTTCCGAAGGCGTAGGCAGCGATCTTGTTCATGCCTTTGCACAGCAACTTGGCGGGGAAATCGTCTCGCAAGAGGATGATCGCGTTTTCAAGGTGCGCTGCAGCTTCCCGGTTCCGAGCGAGGAACGGGAGTGAGCTAGTAAGCCCTGGCGTTGGTGCGGGGGAGGGTTTGGTGGGCCCGGCAGGATTCGAACCCGCGACCTAGCCGTTATGAGCGGCCAGCTCTAACCGCTGAGCTACAGGCCCCCCGGAAGTATCAGCGTTTACTGTGACGTAAAACAGCACGGCCACTACATCTACAACGCCGCTTAGACAAGCGGCTCAATCACCTTTGTGTGGCTTCGATAATATCGGCGACATTCGCCGTGCGCACGCCGCGTTTGGCGAGATAGGCGTAGACCTCGCTCAGCCAATCGTAGAGCCGCTCGACATCGCGCGTATCCGCCGCATAGGGCGTGAAGCCGGGTGCAAGTGTCGGGCTGTGGAAGGACAGGACCAGCAGCGGCAGGCCTTCATCCAGAGCAACATCGATGCCGCGTATCGCTTCTGCGCTGGTCACGCCTTCCGGGGTAAGAGCAATGCGTTCCAGCAGCTTCAACCGCGAAAAGCCCGCGAAGAATGTCGGGATGTGACGCTGCAACCGGTGGATGTGCCTGCCCAGCATGCGCAGCGGACCCCAATAGACGCTCGTCACAGGCAGTTCGAGCAGCTCACGCGCGTCATCGACCCAGTAGGGCGCGAGCGGGTGGTTTGAATAGTCCGGGCCGTACTGCGCGGCGTAATCGAACAGCGAGCGCACCGACGTGTCGATGCGGATGCCATTGTCTTTCAGGATTTGCGCCGAATGCTCGCCGAGGCCGTACCTGCCTGCGCGATAGATCAGCGGTGCTGTTCCAAACGCCTCCTCGATCCGGTCGCGCAGCGCCTTGAATTTGGCGGCTTCCAGTTCGGGCGGGAGACTGCCGGCGTAGGAATTCCGCGCGCACACTTCTTCGTCGAAGGGTGGGTTGACCCAGGGGTGAAGCTGCACGCCGACATCCGCGACCCCGCGCCCGACCGCATCGCTGATAATCTCGACCGCGCGCGCATCGGTCGCAATCGGCCAGTCGACGAGGTAGACGGGATGAGCGCCGATTTTTTCGCAAAACGCCTGAAAACGCGGAATGGCCTCGACATGGCGCAGGCCGTGCTGGTCGCGGGTGAAGGGGCCGTCCCAGTCGAACTCTTCCTCAGTGTCGACCGTGAGCAGGACGCGCTGACCGAAATCAGGTGCGAAAGACGCTGTCGCCGAGGCGAGCGGGGGCTCGATCATCGATACGCCTTGCGCGCCGACAGGGGTTGGCGCTTCTGATTTGAGTGCAGCCTGCATGGCATGACCCTATAGCGCCAATGTGTAAGCGTAGCCTTACCGGCGACCTCACCTGTTGCGCGGTCAGTTTCTTGCGAGGCGCAGGGTCAGGATCATGATCTCGTCTTCGCATACGAGATCACCGCCGCCCGAACGCGCCTCGGCACGGGCGAGGCGCAAGGCAAAACCGGCGCCGAACAGGCCGGCGTTGATCGTCGTTCCAAGCGGCCGGGCGTCGGCGGCGAAGATGTTTTCCTCGCTGAGAAGCTGCGCGGGCACCTCGCAGGTGAGTTTGGCGAAATCGCCGTCACGCTCGACCGTCGCGGTCAGCATCTCTCCGGCTGCGCATCCCCCTCCAAGCGTTGCCAGAAGCCGCCACAAGAGCGCCTCTGCCTGATCCGGGTCGATGGAGGCCATGACAGCTTCATCGCCCCCATCAGGATCAAGCGCGGCAAGTTCGATGCCTGACATGCGGGGCCCGAGAACCTGGGCGAGCTGGCCCACCGTTCGCTGAGTTAGGGCGGCGAGGTTGGCCTCTCCGCTGTCGATCTCGATTACGCCGGTTTCCAGCCGGGCAAGGCGGTCCAGTTCCTCAAACCCGGCAAGGATGCGCGCAGCGTCAGCCGCGATGGCCGCAGCAAGTGCACGGTATTCGTGCGGGGCGTTGCCGAACAATTGCTGCTGGATCACCTCGGCATAGCCTTGAACCGCTGTCACCGGAGTGCGCAGTTCGTGGAGAAGCTGACGGATGCGGTCGGCCTCCCTCTGCGCAGCGGTTTGCGCTGGCTTGGCAGAGTTTGCAGGACGGCGGAACCTGCCGACATAGCCTGCAAAATTGCCGCCTTGAGTAAAGCGAGGCTGCGCATCGACCACCCATTCACCGGCAATCGCCTCCGCCCCATCGAGGCTGAGGCTCGCGCCGCTGATAGGTTGCCTGCGCGACACGGCGCGTTCGAGCGGGCTTTGCACCGCCGCGCTGCCAAGGCGGGCAGGGGCCACCAGCCGGGCGCCAATCACCATCGGCGCAACTTCGCCGTCGGCCCACTCGATGCGGCCCGCTGCATCGCCTGCAAAACCGAATGCGGCGACCTGACGGACCGACCCACCAACCTGCTCTCCCAGCGGGAGGCGCGGCATAAGCTGGTCGTCCTCGCCGCGCGGCTTGCTCTCGCGGTTGCGTTTGAAAGCGGCGATCCGTTCGACCAGCGCTGAGATCTCGCTGCGTCCCTCGCTCTGGGGATCGTTTTCCAGCTCGTCCTCGTCCTCGTCCTTGCCGTCGTGGTCGGGCGCGAGCTCCTCGATCGGCTCGGGCGTTTCGATGAACACGTCTTCGAGTTCGAGAGGTTCGTCCTCATCCTGCGCGCCGGGGACGATCAAATCGCGCTCAACCTCTGCAAGGACGCTGTTTTCAGGCGATGGCAGGCCGCGATCGTAGACGCCCAGCTTTTCAAGCAATTTCTCGGTATCGGGCGGCAAGTCATTGCGCAGCCGAAGAAAACCGCGCGCGCGAACCGGCAGGCGCGGGATCAGGGCTGCCCAGTCATCGTCGGACAATTGCGCCCGCGACAAAGCTGCGGAGGCAACATCGGGCTCGGCATCCGCAAGATGTGCTGCAAGCTCCGGGTTGCGAAACCGCCAGCCCGGCTCGCGCACCATGCGGGCGCGGTCGGCAGACGGTATCGTTTCTGCCAGTGCATCCATTCTGAGCCAGGCGGCAGCCGCGAGGCTGGGATCGCGCGAGGCGTGGGCTGCGCCCATCCGCTCTGCACCGAGAATATCCAGCAATTGCCGGTATTGCGTGCGCTTCGACCCATCGCTTTGCGCGCGCTGGCGTAACACCGTCGCAAGGCGATCATCGAAAAACATTCAGGCTCCAAATCCATCAGCTGCACCGCTTGGCGGCAAGGAGCCGTTTGCGAATCCATGGCTGTCACATGGACGCAATTCGGCAATTAACTCCTAACACCGTTGGAGTTTTGTCGCATGACCATCGCACACTGCGTTGCAAAGCGGGACAATTGCTGGCACACATAATAAAATTAGCTTTACCCAAGCAAAACCGTTCAAGTTCTTGCAAAACGTTGTTTATGGGTAAGGCTTTGTGCCGCCCCAGAGCAACGGGGCGTTCATACATGCAGGCCTTCAGGGGGTTCTTGGTTTCGATGGCAAATCTGGATGAAATCGATAAGCGTCTGCTCAGCGAGCTTCAGGCCGAAGGGCGTGTGACGAATGTGGAACTGGCGCAGCGCGTCGGCCTTACCGCGCCGCCGTGCCTTCGCCGTGTGCGGGGCCTCGAGGAAGACGGCGTCATTCGCGGCTATCACGCCGATCTCGACCCGTCCAAGCTCGGCTTTGCGATCACCGTTTTCGCGATGGTGAGCCTGAAGAGCCAAGCGGAAAGCTCGCTGCGCGAGTTTGAAGAGCATATGGCCGACCTTCCCGAGGTTCGCGAATGCCACATGCTCAATGGCGAGATTGATTTCATTCTCAAGATCGTCAGCAAAGACCTTCAAAGTTTTCAGGAATTCCTGACCAGCAAGCTGACCCCTGCGCCCAACGTCGCGAGCGTGAAGACCTCGCTGACGATCCGCACGTCCAAGCACGAACCGGGCGTCCCCCTATGAGGTGGTCGGCGTGAGCGAAGCGGAGCGCCTCGCTGAGCCGCTCCACGGACGCTGCCTTTGCGGCAGCGTGAAGATCACCCTCAATGCCGCTCACGCCGAAGTTGACGTGTGCCATTGCGGCATGTGCCAACGCTGGGGCGGCAGCATGTATGCCGGGATCGAGGCGGACGATTTCTCGCTCAGCGGTGAAGACGCCATCGCAACTTACCAATCGAGCGAATGGGCAGAGCGCGCCTTCTGCAAGAAATGCGGCAGCAATCTGTGGTACAAGTTCCTGCCGACCGGCAATCGCACGTTCCTCGCCGGATTGTTCGAATTGCCCTCGGGCCTGCCGATCAAGCACCAGATCTTTATCGACGATAAACCCGACTGGTTCGACATTGCGCAGGACAGCCCGAAGAAAACGGGCGAACAGATTATTGCCGAAGCGAGGGCCGCCGGCTTCACTTTCGAATAACTGTTTACCGCAGGGCCTGATGATCTGAAACGCGAGAAAAGGTGGTGCGACAATGCTGGATGAGCCTCCACCGATGATCGTGATCGAACTGCCCGAGCCGAGGGAAGACAGCGAGGGCCTGCCCACGACAACGCGCGACGATGGATCGCTTCTCATCGACCTCACCCCGCTTGCCCCGCCGCCCACCGAATGTCTCGACGAGAGCGAGCCCGATCCGTTCAATCCGGAAATCATCGTGTGCCGTGAAACGGTGCTATCGCCCCGCATCGGTCCGACCTACGGCCCGACAGCCGCCGAACTGACTGAAGGCAGCGCGGTTCCGCGCGCTCGCATGCGACTTAGCGAGGATGCGGAGGCCGAAGCGAACGTCATAAAGAAAGGCGTTGGCGGCTTTGATGCCGATGGCGCCGAAGTGCGCGTCAAGATCGACTTTTAGTGAAGCTTGAGCTTGGGCCGCACGATGCGGTTCACCCGGCCGATCACGATCAGTCCCAGACCCTTGAGCCAGCCGTGAATCGCGATTAGGTGCATCCGGTAGAGCGAGGTGTAAATGAAGCGCGCAATGCGCCCCTCCACCGCCATCGCGCCGCCGACAAGGTTGCCCATCAGGCTCCCCACGGTCGAAAACCGGCTGAGCGAAATGAGCGATCCGTTATCCTGATAGACGAAGCGTTTGAGCGGGCGGCCCTGTTCGCGCAGGCGAAGGTTCTTGAAAACCGTGTCGGCCATCTGGTGTGCCGCTTGTGCGCGCGGGGGGATCGGGGGCGCGTCGCTATCGGGCGAATAGGAGGCGCAGTCGCCGATTGCGAAGATATCGGGATCGGTGACCGTCTGAAGCGTTTCGGTGACGATGATCTGGTCGCGCATGGTCGTCTCCAGCCCGAGCGTGCTGAGGAATTCGGCGCCCTTGACCCCTGCGGCCCAGACCATGAGATCTGCGTCGATGGTGGTGCCATCCTTGGTGACAAGCTGGTGGCGCTTCGCTTCCACGACCTGCACGCCTTCGCGCACTTCGACGCCAAGCGCGGTCAATTCCTTGCGCGCGGAGGTGGATAGGCGTTCGGGCAGGGCGGGGAGGATACGCGGCCCGGCCTCCAGTATGGTGACATCAAGGCGGTTTTCGTCAAACACTTCAAGGCCGTAATGCTTGAGCGCGCCAGCCGCGTTGTACAGCTCTGCGGCGAGTTCAACGCCGGTCGCACCGGCCCCGACAATGGCGACCCGAACACGTGCATCAACGCCCGGATCTTCGATCATCGCCCGGCTTACGCGAAGGCAATGGTTGAGGAGCAATGTGCGAAACCGATCCGCCTGTTTGCGACTGTCGAGATAAAGGCAATGCTCGGCGACGCCAGGCACGCCAAAGTCGTTCGACACTGATCCGATTGCCAGGACCAGCATGTCATAACGGATCGTGTGAGCGCCGATAATCTCCTCATCCTCGTCATCCATCACCGGGGCGAGACGGATGGTCTTGGCCTCGCGGTCAATGCTCTCAAGCCTGCCCTGAAAGAACCGATAGCCCCAGCGTGCACAGTGCCCGCGATAGCCGACCTCGTCGAGATTGGCATCGAGAGAGCCAGCCGCGACCTCGTGCAGCAGCGGCTTCCAGATGTGGGAGAGGTTCTGGTCGACAAGGATGATATCGTGACGCTTGCGACCATATTTGGCGCCCAGCTTGCGCACGAGCTCAAGCCCGCCAGCGCCTCCGCCGACGACCACAATCTGGGTTTTACGCTTTGCTTCCGGAATGGCGGCGGGATGCCGCTCGGAATCGCTGCGGGATATGACGTCTTGCTTCAAGAGTGGCCCTTCGAAGGTGAGTGGCCCCTGATCCCGCTGGGGCGATTTGGTCGTCCTATAGCATCAATCACGCCCGATTCACCAAACCCCGAGAGGCAGAAAACTGCGCAGGCCCACAAAACGCCACCAGATCGGAGCGAGCCTACGTGTTTTCACGGAAGAATGCAGTGCGCGCTTCAGGCTAGACCCGGCAATGCGGCGAAGGAAGCGCCGCGCTGCGAAAGTGAGGGTGAGGGGTGTTCGATTACGATCAATATATGCCGCATGGCATGTGCCTCTTGTGGGAGCCGTGGCTTGTCTTGTTATGGGCCGGCAGCGACCTCATGATCTTCGTCGCCTACATGGCTATCCCGCTCGCCCTGATCACGGTTCTGCGTCGACGCGGCGATTTTCGTCACCGTGCGCTGGTGGCGCTTTTTGCTTCCTTTATCCTGCTTTGCGGTGTCACCCACCTTATGGGGATCGTGACCCTCTGGTATCCGATCTATCCCTTAACCGCTGCGTTGAAGCTGGCCACTGGCATCGTCTCGCTTGCCACTGCCTTCGTGCTGTTCCGGCTCATCCCGGTGCTCCTGCGAATACCCACGCCGGACACGCATGACGAGGTGATCGGACAGTTGGAAGTGACGCTTGCCGACCTGTCGCGCTCTCGCGATGAACTTGAAAACCGCGTCAGACAGCGCACGGAAGAGCTCAAGGATGCGAACACGCGGCTTGCCCTGACCGCTCGCGATGCGGTTCAGCGCAGCCGCAATCTTATTCAGGTCGTCTCCTCACTCACACGGCCGGGGGTCGAAATCAGCCAGTATCCCGAACGGTTCCTGCGCGAACTGCGAGGCCGGATCAACGCGCTCGCCATAGCGACATCGACGGTGATGGAGCAGGACGATACCGCACGCGCCAGTCTTGAGCGGGTGATCCGCCGCCAGATTGAACCACTCTTCAATGCGCCCGCGCAGCAATTGAGCACAGACGGACCCGTTGTCGAAGTCGGCGCTCAGGGCGCGCAGCAATTGAGCCTCATCGCATGGGAACTTGCATCGCGCTTCGTCCAGATCGGACGGGCGGAGCAGGCTCGCGGACACATTGCTGTGACGTGGACGATAGAGAGTTCAGACGCTGACGAGAATGGCTCGAATCTGGCGCTGGAATGGCGGGAGAGCTTCAAATCATCGCTCGACACCGATCATGATAGCGGTGCGGAGCAAACGCCGGGAGGCACGCCCTTGCCGCTCGATGAGTTCAGCGAAACCTTGCTAACGCGCATCATACCGCGCCTGCTAGACGGGAAAGGTCGTTTCGAAATCGCGCCCGCTCTGTTCCTCTACCGCCTGACCTGTCCGATGAACGCCATCACGGCGCGCAGCGCAGCGATTGAAGCCGAGATAGACGAGCGCGGCTCCCGAGCGACGGACATCCCAACCGAGGCCGCCTGACCACGCAGTGCCAGCCGACGATCAGAGCGCGGCCCTGATCAGTTCGATCGTTCCTCGAGCCACTCTTCCAGCCACTTGATCGAATAATCGCCGTTCAGAACGTCATCCTGACGCAGCAACTCCTGATGCAGCGGGATGTTGGTTTTCACCCCCTCGACCACCATTTCCTCAAGCGCGCGGCGAAGGCGCATGATGCACCCCTCGCGGTTGCGGCCATAGACGATCAGTTTGGCGATCATGGAATCGTAATAGGGGGGGATCGAATAGCCCGCATAAAGCCCTGAATCCACGCGCACATGCATGCCGCCAGCCGGGTGGTAATAGGTCACCTTTCCGGGCGAAGGCGCGAAGGTGAAAGGGTCCTCTGCGTTGATGCGGCATTCGATCGCGTGGCCGTTAAAGCGCAGGTCTTCCTGCGAAACCGACAACGGCTTGCCCGCAGCGATGCGGATCTGCTCGCGCACGAGATCCACCCCGGTTATCGCTTCGGTCACGGGGTGTTCGACCTGCAGGCGGGTGTTCATTTCGATGAAGTAGAACTCGCCGTTCTCCCACAGGAACTCGATCGTGCCCGCACCGCGATAGGCCATGTCGCGCATCGCCTTGGAGCAGACCTCACCCATGCGCATGCGCTCATCTTCGCTGATGACGGGGGAGGGCGCTTCTTCGAGCACTTTCTGGTGGCGGCGCTGGAGCGAGCAATCGCGCTCGCCCAAATGGATCGCATTGCCGTTGCCGTCACCGAAGACCTGAAATTCGATGTGGCGCGGGTTGCCGAGATATTTCTCGATATAGACCGTCGCGTCGCCGAACGCTGCCTTGGCTTCGCTGCCGGCCTGCTTCATCAGCGTCTCGAGCTTGTCCTCGCTCTCGCACACCTTCATGCCGCGGCCGCCGCCGCCGGACGCCGCCTTGATGATGACGGGATAGCCGATTTCGGCTGCGATTTTCTTGCCTTCTTCCGGGTCGGAGACCGCGCCATCTGAGCCGGGGACCAGCGGCAGGCCGAGATCGCCAGCGGTCTTCTTCGCCTGGACCTTGTCACCCATCGTGCGGATGTGTTCAGGCTTTGGCCCGATCCACGCGATATCGTGCGCCTCAACGATTTCGGCGAACTTGGCGTTCTCCGACAGGAAACCATAGCCCGGATGGATCGCGTCACACCCTGCGACTTCGGCAGCCGAAATGATGTTGGCGTGGTTGAGGTAGCTTTCCGCTGCGGGCGGCGGTCCGATGCAGACCGCGTGGTCTGCAAGGCGGACGTGCATGGCATCGGCATCGGCAGTGGAGTGCACCGCGACCGTCTCGATCCCCATTTCATGCGCTGCGCGGTGGATGCGCAGCGCAATTTCGCCGCGATTGGCGATCAGTATGCGAGTAATGCCCACGTCTGATTACCCGATCACAACAAGCGGCTGGTCAAACTCGACCGGCTGAGCGTTGGCCACGAGGATAGCCCTGATCGTGCCGGATTTGTCGGCGGTGATCGGGTTCATGACTTTCATCGCCTCGACGATGAGCAAAGTGTCGCCTTCTTTCACGCTGTCACCGACCTTGACGAAATCGGCAGCGCCCGGCTCGGGAGCGAGATAGACAGTACCGACCATGGGTGATTTCAGAGCATCCGCATGCGCATCGACGGCGGGCGCTTCAGGTGCCGGTGCCGCTGCAGGAGCGGCAGCCGGAGCAGGCGCAGAAGCTGCCGCACCGCCGACGAGACTTCCAAAAGCCGCGATTTGGGCCGGGGTAAGGTTCGCACCGCCGCCACCACCGCCCGGGAAATTGCGTGCAACGCGGATCTTGCGATCGTCGTCCTCAACCTCGATTTCCGTAAGGCCGGTTTCGTTCAGAAGCTCTGCAAGTTCGCGTACGAGAGCGGTGTCGACATTCATGCCGGACTTATTTTCAGCCATGCGTTTCCCTAAGATGGCGCCGATTATCGGTCGGATTGTTGGTTTCGAATGTGACTATTGACGCGAATTGCGGCTGGCAAGTGGCAAAGCGTGCAAAATTCGCAAAGTGGTGGACGGACTAGACTTCGCCCGACGCTACGGCTTCCAGTGCGATGAGGTAGGATTGCGGGCCGTGGCCTTCCACCGTCTTTGCCGCTGCCATGCCGATATATGAGGTGTGGCGAAAACTTTCTCGCGTTTTTGGATCGCTGATATGCACCTCGATAACCGGAGTGGTTATCGCCTTTGCCGCGTCAAGAAGCGCAATCGAAGTGTGAGTGTAGGCGCCTGCATTGATCAGAACAGCGCGCGCACCCTGCGCCTGCGCTTCGTGTAGCCAGTCAACCAGCATGCCTTCGTGATTGGTCTGGCGCATGTCGATCGTCAGCCCCAGTTCCAGCGCGCGGTCCTCAAGCATCCCGGCAATCTCGTCGAGCGTGGTGGAGCCGTATATCTCAGGCTCCCGCAGGCCGAGCAGGTTGAGGTTGGGTCCGTTGAGGACGAAGACTGTCTTCGAGATTTCGCTCATCAGGTCGGATTAGCGGGCTTGGCCGGGCTTAGAAAGCATGAAGGGCCGCGATGCGATGATCGCGGCCCTTCGGATTGGTGTGCCCTCCGCTCCAGATCAGGGGAAGTTCTGCGACACGGTCGCGACATTTCCGGTTCCGATCTGCGAGGTCGAGGAGAAATCGCCCGTTCCGCCTTGATTGGTGGTCGCCATGTTGGACGTCCCGTTCTGGGTGATCACGCTGATGTTGAACGTGCCGTCCTGGTTGAGGATCGACATGTTGCTCGTGCCCGACTGCGTCATGGTGGATGTGCCGTTGTCGCCATCCTGGTTGACGTCAGCAGTGTTGAGGTCGCCGCCCAGGTTCTGTGTCACGGTCGAGGTGTTCATGAATCCGATCTGGTCGACAAACACATCGCTGTTGTTGCTCGACGCGGTAACGGTTGATGTGTTCATCGCACCGGCCTGACGGATGGTGACGTCGATATTAGTCGGCAAAGGATTTGCACCGACCGTGTCATCGCCAATCAGTGTCGTGCTTCGGTTGAAATCACCCAATTCCTGTACCAGCGTGTGCCTCGTATTGTTCGAGAGCTGATCAACCACTGCCGTGTTGTCGTTGCTCGACTGGGTGATCATGCTGGTGTTGAAGTCGTCGTTCGGGCCAGACGCGTCGGTTCCCTGCTGAACTTCTACGGTGTTCCGGCTGCCCGATTGAATTATGGTGCTGAACTGATCGCCGGAAACGTCACCCTGGACAACCGTGGCCTCGTTGTTGCTGCCCGACTGGGTGATGGTGCTTTCGCTGTCATCCGAACCCTGATCGGTGTCGGCGACGTTCTCGTTCCCGCTCTGAGTGTGCGTGATGATCGAATCGTCGTCGTCTTGAAAAGCGTCGGACTCGTTCTCGTTCCCGCTCTGAGTGATCAGTATCCGGCCGCGATCGGTGTTGTCGTCCTGGTCGACAAAGCTGTCATTGTCGATGCCGGTCTGATCGACATCGACGTCGCCTTCCTCACCATCCTGAATGATCTCCGACCGGTTCTCTGCCATCGTCTGCAGGACGTCGGCATTGTTGGCGCGTTGCGACTGGAAGATGTCGGAGAAGTTGTCATCGCCGGTCTGCCGGACAGTTGCGGTCTGCGTGTTCTGTTCCTGCTCGATGAAGGACTGAACGTTGACACCCGCGGTCTGTGTGACCGTCGCGGTCTGGCTCTGGTCACGCTGGGTCACCACGCTGATTGCGTCGGTGGTGCCGATGTCCTGAGTGACTTCGATGTCGCCATTCGTGCCTTCTTGAATGATGAAATTGCCTGTGCCCGAACCAAAGCCCGAACCGGCACCACGCTGGATAACGTCGGCCTGGTTGCTGGTGCCCCCGCCGGCATTGGTCTGGAACACTTCGGAGTTCATTGCGTCGCTTTCGGCCGTCTGTGTGACGTTGAGAATGTTGTCGCCGGTCTGCGTCGCTTCGGAATATCCGTTTGAGCCTGCCTGAACGATGGTCGCCTCATTCGCGATCCCGTCCACACCGGTTGCGGTGCCGTCCTGGTCGATGACCGATTCGTTCAGGTCGCCAGTCTGCGTCACGTCGGCATCGTTGCCGGCCCCGGTCTGGATGACTTCGCTGATATTGTCCTGAGCCAGTGCAATGCCCGGCATTGCAAGCGCGATTGCCGAAACGCCAATCAAAAACGTTCTGTTCATTGTAACCCCCCACTTAGTCCGTCTATTGCCTGGCATCCCCCTTCCAATGGTCGAGGAGTGCAAATAAACGGACATCGGTCACAATACTCAGACCAAAGGAACGTGGTTTCCAACCCGTAAATGGCTCTCTCTCGTGGAGATCGAACAGTGTAGGGCTCACGTCTTCGCAGCTAGACGGGCCTCGCTCGTCGGAGAAATCCGTTTGCGGCTTGCCTTACATGCGCAGGCGCCGAGGCGAGATCGGATGGTATCCGCAAGAAGGCGTTATCGTCCAATCCTTCAAAAACAAAGCGCTTCATTCGCCACCGCGAGAAAGACAACTTATCGACTGTGCGTTCATCAAGGATAGTAATCGAATGATGACGCGCATCTTTGCTCAAACGGTCCATCAAGTCGGTGATGCCTTGAGCGGGTCCTTCGATCACCTGAAAAAAGCGATTATGGGCAAAAATGAGGAACCCAGAAAGGCCGGAATCGCCATTGTTGCGGACCGATTTACTGATGATGTCGAACACGTCGTCAGCGCCGAGACCTGGACTGGCTTCGCTCTCGTAGGTCACCTGTTTCATCAGCGCTCCCTAACGTACGAGTTTTAACAAAGCTGGAAATGCGTCCTAAGGCCAAACGCTTACCGGTCTACGCCCTTCACTTTTCCCCACTGGCGCGCGGCGGTATAGCCAAGATAGCCGGTGCCGAAGAGCGCGTAGAGCGGCTCGGGCAGGCCTGCGAGATAGGCATTCATCCCGCCTGCAATGTCACGCGCAGCAGCGGGGTTGAAGGCGCTGAGCAGTCCCATCGGCAGGGCGGTCAGGATCAGGATATACATCACATAGAGAAAGCTTGGCCGAGCGCGGCTGGTCCAGGGGTCTTGCGACTGCGCTTCGGCGACGATGGCTTTCAACCGCGCCTCGATCATGGCGAGATCCTGCGTGCTCTCCAGCCGGATCAGCTCAAGCTGGGCCCGCGCGCGTGCTTCCTTGTCCGGGATAATCTTGTCGAGCAGGGAAGTGATCGGACCGATGAGGGTTTCGAGAATGGCCATGAAAGCGCTCCTGTTGAAAAATCGGAGCACTACACTAACCAAATAGGTTCGTGTAGGAGAGTTAAAAGTTTAATTTGGCTCGATAATCGATCTTATTCGCCCGCTTCAGCGAGCAACCGTTCAGCCAAAGCGAGGTGCGGTCGGTCGATCATTGCCCCATCGAGCTGGAGCGCGCCTGCTCCGGGATTGTCGGCAAATGCCTGAACAACCGCGCGGGCATGAGCGATCTCCTTTTCGCTCGGAGTGAAGGCGGCGTTGATGGGTGCGACTTGCGCAGGGTGAATGGCCAGCATCCCGCGAAACCCCTGTGCGCGAACGCGCCGGGCGCGGGTTTCGAGCTTTTCAAGGTCACGAAATTCAGGCTGCACCGTCTCGATCGGAGCAACGCCCGCCTTTACCGCGCCGAGCAGGCACAGGCTGCGCGCCATCTCGTAAACATGGGTGTATTCGCCGTCCGGGCCGCGCTGCTCGCTGGCTCCCAGCTCGCTCGACAGGTCTTCGGCGCCCCAGCTCATCGCGGCGAGGCGCGGCGTGTTGTCGTAAGTGCCGGTGGTGAACATCGCCGCCGCCGTCTCAGTGACGAGCGCCGCCACGCGGATCGATCCGGGGGCGAGCCCCGCAGACACTTCGCGCGGCGTGATGAGCGCGTCGAGAGCCTCGACATGATGGCCCCCTTCCGCCTTGGGCAGAAACAGCCCGCCCGGACCCGCCGCGACAACGGCATCGAGGTCCGCTTCGGTCCATCCGCCAGCGAGAGGATTGACCCGGACCCAAACGCGCGACGTATCGGGCGCAGCGGCGATCGCATCGGCGACCATCTTGCGCGCCGCGGCCTTGCGGTCGGGAACCACTGAATCTTCCAGATCGATCAGCGCAATGTCGGCATCGCTCGCGATGGCCTTGGTCATTTTCTTTTCGCTGTCGCCGGGGGCAAACAGCCAGCTGCGCATCCGGGGAAGGGGTGTGGTCGTCATCTGCCGCGTCCTCTCTCGTTTGTTCGAGCGCCTAGGACGGTTAGAACGAACCTTCAATCTCGAGCGTGAAAATCGTCCCGAACTCGCGGTCGCGGTCTTCGATGAAGTCGATGATGCCGGCCTTGCGGTCGACGAAGACCGTCCTGTCAAAGCGGTTGTCGCGGTCGGCGATGTTGGCGACATTGGCGCGGATCGTAAGGCCTGCGACATCCTTGTTCTCGACAAAGGCGCTGACGAAACCGGGGAAGCTTTCGGTTCTGAGCGCGATTTCGTCGAGGCGCACATTGGGCGCGTTGTCTTCGTAACTGGCCGAAGAGCCGATGGCCCATGACGTGCCCTGAAAATCGTGGCGCAGGTCCATGCCGAGGTCTAGAATGTCGTTGCCCGACAGCCGCCGCGTCGTACCCAGCAGCGGATCGGTGATCGAGCTGTCGCGCACCGAGGCGCTGAAATCAAGCCGCGTGCCGCGCCAGCCGAACCCTTCGGAAAGCAGCGTTAGATCGCCCGAGATGCCATAGGACTTGGCCGAGGGGAGGTTGCCCGGTGCCTGACCGCCGCCTTTGATCGGGATCTGGTCGACGATGTCGGAAATGTCTTCGTAGAACGGGCGCAGGTTGAGCGTACCAATCGCACCCAGATTGATCGCAGCCTCGATCTCGAAGACCCAGCTTTGCTGCGGGACAAGGTCAGCATTGGTGACGTCGGCGCGTTCCTGATCGAGGTCGACCGAGGCGATGAAGTCGAAGAAATTGAGCTGACCCACGACCCGTTCGACGCGGCCTGCGATGTTGATGTCCGGGCTCGCCTTCCAGTCGAGCGCGACGAAACCCATGGGCCGATAGAAGGTGCGCGTCTGGCCGAGCGGCCCGCTCTGGCTGATCTTCGAATATTCAGCGCCAAGCGAGGTCTGGAACTGCAGCGTAGGGGCAAGCGCGCGGCTGTAGATGAGGCTTGCCTCTGCGCGGTCCTCATCGACGCGCGCGGTCGCTCCGGGCAGCGCGACGGGCTGAAAGTCGCCGCCCGCGTCGATCACCTCAAACCCGGAGGTGATATCGAGGAAATTGCGCACGCCTTCGGCTGCAACCAGCAGGTCGCCGCCAAATGCGCCGAAGCTGTATTCGGATCGCAGGATCGTCTCGGCTTCGTCTGCATCGCGGGTGAAGCGGCTGCCGACGACCGGCGAACCATCTTCGAAGGTGGTGATCGCCTGGCTGACGGTGGGGCTGTCTTCGTATCGGTGATAGGCGATGACTTTCAGGCGCCCGCCGCCAAGGTCGAACTGATAGTCCGCTCCGACCTCGAAATTGTATTCATCCTCCTGCGCACGAAAATCGCGCGCGCTGTTGCCCAGGCCGATGATCCCTTCCTGGATCGAAATCTCGCTCTCGCGAAAGATGAAGCCGTTGACCTCGCCGGTGAGGTTCAGGACGTTCTCATTGTCGGCGACGCGGGTGTACGAACCTGAAAGCCCGATCCGGTCGGAATTGAAATTCGCTGCCTCGTCTCGCAACGCAACAAGAGTGCGTGCCGCATCGAAAACGCGTTCTATGCCCTCATCGCCGCGGCGACCGGAATCGTTAGCGAGCTCAAGCGTCCATTCGTCTTTCTGACCGCCGCCCGCAATCGCGACGCGTCCTTCGTAAAGGCGCGCGGGCGTGCCGAATGAGCGGAATTGCGGGGCGTAGCGGAACTGGCCGGAAATGCCTCCTCCGCTTGCGGTGATGACGTTGAGCACCTGTCCGGTGAGGCCGCCGATATCGAGGCTCGCGCCGTCGACCAGAACCAGTTGCACGACCTCGTCCGTTGGGATGCGCTGCAATGCGGCGACCGGGCCGTTCGATTTGCCCGAAATGCGCCTGCCATTGATGATGACGTTGGTGTCCGCCTGACCAAGTCCGCGATCGCCGCCACCTTCACGGATCGAAAAGCCGGGTATCTGGCGCGCCATGTCCAGCGCGCTTCGCGGCGCGAAACGGGCGAAATCCTCGGGCGTGAATATGCGGCGCGTATTGGCTTCAGCGGATGCTTCACCAGTCTCATCGAGCGCCTCACTACCGCTTGTCTCAGCCGCAAGCGGCACAGGACAAAGGGCAGCAGCGGCGCATGTCGCCAAAAGCGGCTTGGAATGGGCGAGGGGATTCATCGAGCCAGAGAAACGCAGAGCCAACATGAAAGTTCCTTGCGCATCGCTAGAATGAAAGAACAGGCGCAAGGGACGAACGGTCATCCGTGTTCGACGGAGAACGTGGACAAATGAGCCGGTCGCAATGGCTTTGAAGGATATTCTCCACTGGTCGGGAAGACAGGATTCGAACCTGCGACCCCCACACCCCCAGTGTGATGCGCTACCAGGCTGCGCTACTTCCCGTATCCAGTGGAGGAGGCGGCCTATAAGGGGGGCGTTTGTCGCTTGCAAGGCGAAAGCTGATCCATCTCACTGGCTATCGGGGCGATACACGCAGCTGTGGCCTGTTTGCCACCATGCACGCCAGCCGAATTGCGGCTTGCTTGTATTGCTGCTAACCGCGCCCACTTACCCTGATTAAGGGTAGAGCGGACCCGCCGGTTGCCACGCATCCGGGGCCCGTTCTTTGGGATTATTCATAACAGCAAAACGAACGGGCTTTTGACACATGCTTGACCTTCTTGCCGCTGCCGGAGCCGCTGATGCGCCACCGGGCTGGATCAACTGGCTGCCGATTGTCGGCATGGTCGTGATCTTCTGGTTTCTGATCATCCGTCCGCAGATGAAGCGCCAGAAAGAGCACCAAGCAAAGGTCGCTGGCCTGAAAAAGGGCGATCAGGTTGTCACCCAGGGCGGCCTTGTCGGCAAGGTCATCAAGGTCGATGACACCTATGCCGAAATCGAACTCGCCAAGGATGTTCGCGTAAAAGCGGTCAAGCACACCATCGCTGACCTGATTGAGCCGGGTGGCAAGCCCGCCAACGACTAGGACCACCATGGCGGGCGTGTTGCGCACGATAATGCGACACCGGCCCGGCCATCGACGGTAAATCTCTAAAGGTTCAAGACTGAACGGCAATGCTTGATACACCACTCTGGAAGAAGATTTCGCTCTGGATCTTCACCCTCGCGCTGGCAGCGGCGGCGATCCCGTCGCTCGTCGCCAGCTTCACCTCGTCGGATGAACCGGCGCCGGTCGCGGCTGACGATGTGACAGCCGAAGCTCCCGCTTTCCCGGAAACGGATCGCGGGGAGGATGAGGAAGAAAGCTCGCTTCCGCGGATCAATCTGGGTCTCGACCTTGCCGGCGGTTCGCACCTGCTGCTTGAGGCGAACCCGGCTGATGTCGCGAGCCAGCGGCTTGAGAACATGGAAGAGGCGGTCGAATCCGCGCTTCGCCAGGCCGTTCCCGAAATCGACTTTGGCGATACTTCGCGCTCGGACGGGCAGTTGTCCTTCATCCTCGATAGTGTGGCCGATATCGACCGTGCACGCGCCGTTCTCGAACCGATCATGATGGGTGACGGGCTGCGGCGCGAATGGGACATGTCGGTGGTGGACGGACAGCGCATCGTGCTGACCCCGACCGATGCCGGGCAGGCGACCGCATTGAACAGCGCGATGGAAGGCGCTGTCGAAGTCGTTCGCCGCCGTATCGACCTTCTTGGCACGCGCGAGCCGACGATCATCCGTCAGGGTGAAAACCGCATCGTGGTTCAGGTGCCGGGCCTTCAGGATCCGGTCGCGCTCAAGCGTCTGCTCGGTGAGACAGCGGAGCTTGAATTCAAGCTGGTCGACCAGCAGGCTTTGCCAACCAACACCGCTGCCGGTGTCGCAAATCCGGGAAGCCAGATTTACCCCTACGCGCCCGAAACCGCCTTTGCCGGTCAGTTCGAAGCGGTCAAAAGGCTTGGCGGTATTCGCGGCGACAGCCTCATCAATGCGCGCGCGGGCGTCGATCCGCAGACCAACGAGAACGTCGTCAACATCCAGTTCGACCAGCAGGGCGGCCAGAAATTCGCCCAGCTCTCGACCGAGAATGTGGGCGAACGCTTCGCGATCATCCTTGATGGCGAGGTGATTTCCGCGCCGTTCTTCAATGAACCGATCCTTGGCGGAAGCGCGCAGATTTCGGGCGCATTCACGCCTGAGACCGCAAACGAGCTTGCGATCTCGCTGCAATCGGGCGCGCTGCCTGTGCCGCTCACCGTGGTCGAAGAGCGCACGGTCGGACCCGACCTTGGCGCTGAATCGATCCGCAGCGGCCTCATCGCCATGCTGATCGGGTCGATTGCGGTGATCGCCTTGATGGTCGCAACCTATGGCCGCTTTGGCGTCTATGCGACGATCGCTCTGGTGTTCAACGTGCTGATCCTGCTCGGCCTGATGGCTATCGGCAATTTCACGCTGACATTGCCGGGTATCGCAGGCTTCGTGCTGACCGTCGGCGCGGCGGTGGATGCGAACGTGCTTATCAACGAGCGCATCCGCGAAGAGCGCAAGCGCGGCCGCAAGGTCGTGACAGCGGTCGAGAACGGCTACAAGGAAGCGAGCCGTGCGATCTATGACGCAAACGTCACCAACTTCATCGCAGGTGTGCTGCTGTTCTGGTTCGGCTCCGGCCCGATCCGCGGCTTTGCCGTGGTGCTGGTGATCGGCCTTGCGACATCGGTCTTTACCGCACTGACCCTGACCAAGATGTGGGTGTCCGGCTATCTCGCCGCCAAGCGCCCCAAAGACATCACGATTTAAGGAGGACGAGACATGAAACTGCTCAAGCTCGTACCCCAGGACACCAACATCAGGTTCCTGAAACTGCGCGTGCCCTTCTTCATCCTCAGCATCGTGCTGATCGTGGGAAGCTGGGCGGCGGTTCTGACTCAGGGCCTCAATTACGGCGTCGACTTTGCCGGCGGCCAGGAAATCCGTGCTACCTTCACTCAGACGGCGGAAGCGCCGGTGGTCGAATTGCGGCAGGTGATCGGGGACATCGAAAACATCGAAGACCCGATCGTTCAGCGCTTCGGCGAACCCAACGAGGTTTCGATCCGCGTCAAATTGCCGCCCGAAGCGGAAGGCAATCCGGAATTTGCCAATGCGATGACGAACGCGATCGTCACCGAAATCCAGCAAAGCTATCCCGACATCCGGATCGACGGCGTCGACAGCGTGTCGGGCAAGGTTTCGGGCGAATTTCGCAACGATGCAGCGCTCGCGCTGATTGCGGCCATGGTGATGGTGGCACTGTATATCTGGCTGCGCTTCGAATGGCAGTTCGGCGTGGGCGCGCTGTTCGCTCTGTTCCACGACGTTTCGGTGACGCTCGGCCTGTTCGCGCTGACACAGCTTGAATTCAGCCTTCAGATCATCGCGGCGATCCTTGCGATCATCGGTTATTCGCTGAACGATACGATCGTCGTTTACGACCGCATTCGTGAGAACCTGAAGAAGTATCGCAAGATGCCGCTGCCTGAGTTGCTCGATCTTTCCGTGAACGAGACGCTGGCGCGGACGGTGATGACCTCGCTGACGCTGCTGGTGGCGCTGTTGCCGCTGCTGTTCTTTGGACCGGCCAGCCTGTTCGGCCTTGTCGCGGCGATCACTGCGGGCCTGTTCATCGGCACCTATTCGAGCGTCTATCTCGCAGCGCCGCTGCTGATCTGGATGGGCGTCACCTCGGACAGCTTCGTGCCGAAGGAGACAGAGGCGGACTTGCAGGAAAAGAAGGTGCTGGGGCAGGTTTGATTGTATTTCGCAGGCCCATCCGGGCCTGCGTCCTCGCTAGACGGCCTCCGCGTTGCTGCGGCCCCGCTGCGGGCGGGCGCCCATGGTTTCTAGGCGCCCCTGCGGCCCAGGGGGTCGATTGCAGTCAGGCGTTAGCGTCCGATCAAATCATCATAATGCGCTGCTAGTTCGAGCGCATTGGTCTCCCAGCTGTACCGCTCCGCCATCGCGGCGACGGCGCTGCGCATGGGCGGATTGTTGAGCACCTCGTTCACGCCCGCCGCCACGGCCTCAGGGGTGCGCGCTACCAGTCTTCCGGCGGTGTTGTTGGTGATGATCTCTCGCGCGCCGCCAACGTCACAGGTCACCACCGGCGTCCCGCAGGCAAGCGCTTCGACCCAGGCGTTGGCTAGCCCTTCATTGGCGGTGGGCAGCACCATCACATCGGCAGCCGACAGCACCAGCGGCAGCCGGTTGTGGTCGAGCGATCCTGCGAAATGGACGCGGGCGTTAAGGTCCATCGTCTTGGCAAGATCGCGCAAGTGTGCCTCGTCCTCGCCCTTGCCGACCAGCACCAGCCGCGCGCCCGGAATGGCCTTCAAGGCGGCAATCGCGATGTCCTGGCCCTTGCGCTTGATGAGCGCGCCGACACAGGTCAGCAGCGGCGCATTGTCGGGCATGTGGAAGCCCAGCTCCTTACCAAGCTGCGCGCGCAATTGCGTGTGTTCGAGCGGGCGGAAACGGTCGCGGTCGAGGCCGGTATAGTGGATGCGCATTTTGCGGCGATCCATTCCGACATCCTCCATTTCGCGCGCCAGACTTTCGCTCACGACCAGCAGCCGGTCGGCGCGCTCGGCAGCTTCGCGCATCTGTGCGCGGGCAAAATCTATCCCGCCCCAATAGGTGATGTCGCTGCCCCGTGCCTTGATCGACAGCTTCGCGCCGATAGCGTCGGCGATTTCGGCAGCGGCAGGGCCGTCGGGGAAGAAAAACTGCGCATCAATCACGTCGATGAGTGATTCGGCGTGAATTCGCTTCACGACCGGCAATGCGGCTTTCGCAATGGCAGAGGCGTTGCGGCGCGCGCCTACCGCAGGAATCAGGCGAAAGCGCGGGCGATGCACCGTGATGCCGCGTTCGTCCGCCCTATCGTCAAGTCCGGCCAGTGCGCGGTAACGGCCCACAGCCACAGGAGGCAGGCCAATCGGATTGACCACCGTGACGCGCCAATCCCCGCGCCGCGCCAAGGCTTCAAGCGAGCGAGCGACGAATGTGCCGAAGCGCGGATTGGTTTCGTTCGGATAAAGCGTGCTGAGCGACAGGACGTGCTTCATACGCGGCCTCCTTGTCGCTGAATCTTCACCAGATTTCTCCTCACTATCGGGGCCAGGTTAGGGGGATTGCGGTTAAGACCGACTGACAAACAGGATTAACGTCACAGCGGCCTCACAAGCATCGTTGCCACCGCAATCCAGGGCGGATTATCGATAACGAGTTGCTTGTTGCCCGCCTGCGCCGGGAGAAGTCCGACCAGCGTGCCCTTGCGGTCGATCAGCCGACCGAACGCGAAACGACCGCCGGGGCGCGGGATCAGGCAGTCGCGGTTCATCGCGCCAAGCATGTTTGCGCCCGCTTCGTCCGGGTCGATCTGGCGCAGCCACACCATGTCGCCGGGGCGATATTCGCCAACCGATGCGGCAACTTCGAGGACGAGCATGGTCGCATCGCCGCCGCTCGCCGCGATTTCCGTAGGCAGGATCGCCTCGCGCGGGGACTTGAGCGCTTCTGGCTCCGACAGGCCCAGTTCGGCCACGACCTGAGCGCGCTTCTGCTCCTCCGAACGAACCAGTACCTCCGGGTCAATGTCGAGCGCTGCACCGATCCGGTCCATCCATTTGATCGAGAGATTGCGCATCCCTGTTTCCAGCCGGCCGATTGTCTGTGCGGTGGTTGGCGGGTCACACGCCTCTGCGAGATCGGCGAGGGTCAGTCCCTTGGCCTTTCGGATTTCCCGGATGCGATTGATCATGCTTTGAACCCCTTGGCGAACCCTTTTGGCAATTTTGGACTTTCCTACAGCACTGGATGCAATGCAAGCCTCAAATCACCCATTTGGTGATAAAGGAGTGTCGGTCATGCGCAAACTGGTCGAGCGGGAGCTTACATCCGAAGGTCCAAGGCGCGAGGGCACGGCCCGCGCCAAGGGGCGCAGCGTCACAGTCAATGCGGCAGAATCGCCGATTGCGTGGCTGCATTCGCGCGGCCACTTGCCTGCGCGGCTGTTCGACGCGGGCGAAGCCTTGCGTGCCGATTATGAGCGTGCGCAATTGTCGCCCAATGTCACGATGCGCTGGGACCCGGTGCGCATCAAGACGACCGGCGATACAGGGTTGAACGCCAGTGAACGCCAGATCGCGGCGAAGCAGCGTTTCGATGGCGCGATGAATGCCGCGGGAAAGGGCCTCGAAGACGTTTTGTGGCGCGTCGTTTGTGCAGGCGAGGGATTGCCGCAGGCGGAAAAGACGCTGGGCTGGCCCGCGCGAAGCGGCAAGCTTGTGCTCAAACTGGCGCTTGAACGGGTGGCGGATTTCTATCGGATCAGGTGAAGCGTGGCGCTGTCTTCAGGCGTAATCGCCCGCGCCGTAGAAAAAGCGCTCCTCGACGATCTTGCCGTCCTTGACGGTGTAGACGCCGACTTCCGCCATCTGACTGCGTTCACCGTCCATCGTGACATCCATGGTATAGCGCACCGCAAACTGGTCGCCGAAGATGTAAGGCCCCTGCATCGAGGAGGAGTGCGTCTCGGCATTGTCTTCCCACCATTGGTGTTTCTGGATCAGCGCTTCGCGACCCTCGACCCGCGCCATCGGGTCGTCGGTGGGTTCCAGACTGACGATGTCGTCAGACCAGTATGCCTGATACCCTTCGGCATCCTCTTCGATCATCAGCTTCATGAAGTCGGTGGCGAGTTGCTCAATGGACATGGCTGGCTCCTGCGATTTGGCAAAGGCGGCGGCTGCACGCCGAGAGTTACACTCTTATACGCGAAGAGTGACACTTTCGCGAGCCATGTTGACGCTTTGCGTCCTGAGGTGACGCTTTTGCGGCCTATGGTGACACAGTGCGGGTTTTTGCCTCTGGACCGTGTAACATGCGGTCCACTTCTCGCCCCTCAGCCGAGCCGCGCGGCAATCTGGCGGCGAAGGGCGGGGAGGGTCTCGGCTTCATACCAAGGATTGCTCGCCATCCACATTCGCACGCGCCAGGCGGGGTGGGGCAGCGGGAAGAAGGGCGCGAACTCGGCCCCCCGCTTCACCCGATCGGTCATCGAAAGCTTGCGCGTTGCGGGCAGGTAGGCGGCTTGCGCATAAGCGCCGACCAGCAATGTCAGCCGGTCTTCGGGGAGCAGCGCGAGGATGCGGTCGTGCCATGCGGGGGCGCACTCCTTGCGCGGCGGAGCATCGCCGCCCTTGGCCTTGCCGGGATAGCAGAAACCCATCGGCATCAGCGCGACCTTGGCAGGGTCGTAGAAGGCGTCCTTCTCCATCTCCAGCCAGCCGCGCAACCGGTCGCCGCTGTCATCGTCCCACGCAATGCCGCTTGCATGGACGCGGGTTCCGGGAGCCTGTCCGATGATGAGGATGCGGCTGGCTGGCGAGAACTGGACGACGGGGCGCGGGCCCAGCGGCAGGTGCTCGGCGCAAAGGGTGCAGGCCGCGATCTCCGTATGGAGCGCCTCGGCCCGCTGCGCGCTCACCCCTCGACCTTCTCGGCGATGTCGAGCCAGCGCTCCTCTGCTTCGTCCTTCTGGCGGCGGGCGTTCTCAAGCCCCTTTGAGATGGTCGCAAAGCGCTGCGGGTCGGAGGCGAAGAGGTCGGGATCAGCGAGGATACCCTCGGCCTTGGCGATGGCGGCTTCGAGCTCCTCTATGCGCGCAGGGAGCTGCTCGTAATCGCGCTGGTCCTTGTAGGAGAGCTTGTCCGACTTGGGAGCAGGCGGAGGCGGGGCGGGGGTGGAGGAAGGCTCGCTCGCCTTCGACTTGCCGACCACCGGCCTGCGGCGCTTGGCCTCCCAGTCGGCATAACCGCCCGCGACGATATCGACCCGCCCCGTGCCATCGAGACCGAGCGTGATCGTAACCGTCTTGTCGAGGAAGTCGCGGTCGTGGCTCACGATCAGCACGGTGCCTTCGAAATCGGCGATGACCTCCTGCAAGAGGTCGAGCGTTTCGAGGTCGAGGTCGTTGGTCGGCTCATCCAGCACGAGCAGGTTGGCGGTGCGCGCAAACTCGCGGGCGAGCAGCAGCCGCGAACGCTCGCCGCCCGACAGGATGCCGACCTTGGTGTCGACGATCTTGGGATCGAACAGGAAGTCCTTGAGGTAGGCCTGCACATGCTTGCGATTGCCACGCACGTCGATCCAGTCGCCGCCCTCGGCAAGGATCTGGCGCACGGTCGCGCCCGGTTCGAGGAGCTTCCTCTGCTGGTCGATCATCACTCCGGACAAGGTGCGGGCATGGGTGATCGTGCCGGTGTCGGGCTCAAGCTCCTTGGTCAGCATCTTGAGCAGGGTCGTCTTGCCGGCACCGTTTGCGCCGACGATGCCGATGCGGTCGCCGTTCTGGATGCGCAGGGTGAAGGGCTTGATGACCGCGCGGCCATCGTAGGATTTGGAGATGCCCTCGGCGACGATGACGGACTTGGACTTGAACTCCTCGTCATTGCCAAGCTTGAGCTTTGCCGCGCCGCTGTCGCTGATCATCGCGGCGCGGGCCGCGCGCATCTGGTAGAGCTTCTCCAGCCTGCCCTGATTGCGCTTGCGCCGTGCGGTCACGCCGCGTTCGAGCCAGTGCGCCTCAAGCTTGAGCTTGGCGTCGAGCTTCTCGGCGGCGCGCGCTTCCTCGGCGTAGACCTGCTCTTCCCACGCCTCGTATCCGCCAAAGCCGACCTCCTTGCGCCGCAGCGAGCCGCGGTCGAGCCAAAGCGTCGCGCGGGTCAGGCGCTTGAGGAAGGTGCGGTCGTGGCTGATCGTGATGAACGCGCCCTTGTACCGGGTGAGCCAGTCCTCAAGCCAGTCGATCGCGCTGAGATCGAGGTGGTTGGTCGGCTCATCCAGCAACAACAGGTCCGGGTCTTGAGCGAGAGCGCGGGCGATAGCCGCACGGCGACGTTCGCCGCCGCTAGCTGTCGCCGCATCGGTACTCATGTCGATGCCGAGCTGGCCTGCAATCGCTTCGACCTCATGCGTTGCTGGCGCGTGATCGCCATGGAGCGCGAAGTCCATCAGCGTGTCGAAGGGCGAGAAGTCAGGCTCCTGCTCCAGAAACACGATCCGCGTTCCCGGCTTCACTCGCCGCTGACCGCGATCCGCTTCGATCCGGTTGTCGATGAGCTTGAGCAGCGTCGTCTTGCCAGCCCCGTTGCGCCCGATCAGCGCCAGCCGATCTCCGGGGAGGATATGCAGGTCAATCGGCTCTGCGCCTTCGCCCGGCTGGGGGCCGCCAAAAAGCCAGCGCCCGCCTTGCTGAAGGCCAAGCCCTTCCCAGGAGAGGATCGGAGGTTGTGCCATAGAGCGCGCCAAGTAGGGGCTTGCAACTGTGCTGCCAAGTCGGTTCAGTGCGCCGAAAGCCGCAATCCCCCATCTGCGCGGCAAAGGAGGACGTAAATGATGACCCGTACCGCTCTAACCCTCGCTGCCGCTGGTGCCCTTGCCATGCCATCAGGCCTTGCCGCCCAACAGGTTGAAATCGAAGCCGAAGGTCCGGTGATCGAGCTTTCCGTGTTCGAAAGCGTGACTGCTGAACCCGACCTCGTCACGATCGGTGCAGGCGTATCCACCGATGCGGCTACTGCGGTCGAAGCCATGCGGATGAACGCTGAACAGATGAACCGCGTCATAGAGCGGATCATCGCACTGGGCGTTCCGGAAAAGGACATCCAGACGACCGGCGTCAACCTCAACCCCCGCTACGATTACGACCGGGAGAACCAGCGCAATGTCTTCCGCGGATATCAGGTGTCGAACCGGGTGAGCGTCAAGCTGCGCGATGTCGATGAAACCGGCGCGGTGCTCGATGCGCTGGTGGTGGCGGGCGCGACCGACCTTTCCGGGCCGGACTTCTCGATAGAGGATGACGAGGCAGCCAAGGACACCGCGCGCGCAAGCGCCGTCCAGCGTGCACAGAGCCGCGCCGAAGCCTATGCCGCGATGATGGGCTATGACGGGGTCGAGGTGCTCTCGATCAGCGAGGCGATACAGGGCCGTGCTCCCATGCCGGAAATGGCCATGCGCGACGTTGCGGAGAACGCCATTCAGGTCACCGGATCGCGCATTCAGCCCGGCATGGTGAACACCGGCGTCAGCATCACGATCAAGTACCAGATGGTCGATGACGATGCCGAAGCAGCCGAGGAAGGTGAGTGACACGCGCGCCATTCCAGTCTGAACAAGTGGACTTCGCCGTATTCACAGCTTGTTCAACGCACTGGGCCTAGGCATGACAGCACGATGACGAACAACCGCCTCCTTCTCGCCGCAGCGGCCGCCTTGATGGCGGTCGGTCTCGGTGCGGGCTCCACGACGTCGCTTGTCGCTGCAACGACGGCTGCGCAGGAGCAGTCGCGCTCGGATCAGGGCGAGGCTCGGCGGGAGATGCGAGCCGGGAACCAGCTGTCCCTGCGCGAGATCGAGCGGCGCATCCTGCCGCGCATGCGCGGTAGCGAATATCTCGGCCCGTCTTACGACAGCACCGCGCGCGCATACCGGCTCAAGTTCATCCGCGAGGGCCGCGTGACCTATATCGATGTCGATGCCCGCACTGGCCGGATCATCAACCGGTCGAATTGAGAGCGGATCCGCAGCAATCATGATCATTCGCCGGGGGACGAAGCACGATTTGCGACACGTCGCTCGCTTGACGTGCGTCGCACAAACGCGCAGGCATCCTCCCGAAAACTCAAAGGATAATGGTGGACCATGCGCATTCTGATCGTTGAAGATGAGCCCACTCTTGGTCAGCAGCTGAAATCGACGCTGGAGCAGACCGGCTATGCCGTCGACCTGTCGACCGATGGCGAAGACGGCCATTTCCTCGGCAGCACAGAGGATTACGACGCCTGCATCCTCGACCTCGGCCTGCCTGAGATAGACGGGCTGAGCGTGCTCGGCATGTGGCGCAAGGAAGGCCGCGATTTCCCCGTGCTGGTCCTGACCGCGCGTGACAGCTGGTCGGATAAGGTCGCCGGGCTCGATGCGGGCGCTGACGACTATCTGGCAAAGCCGTTCCAGACCGAAGAGCTGATCGCTCGCCTGCGCGCGCTGATCCGCCGTGCGTCGGGCAACACGTCGTCGGAACTGACAGCAGGCGGTGTCCGGCTTGACACGCGCTCTGGCCGCGTGACGCTTGACGGGGAGCCGGTGAAGCTCACCGCGCAGGAATACAAGCTGCTCAGCTACCTGATGCACCACAAGGGCAAGGTCGTCAGTCGGACTGAGTTAATCGAACATATCTACGATCAGGATTTCGACCGCGATTCGAACACGATCGAAGTGTTCGTCACCCGCATCCGCAAGAAACTCGGCGCAGAAGTGATAACAACGATACGTGGCCTCGGTTACAGCCTCGACGACCCGGCAGACGCTCCAAGAGCCTGACGCCGCGCGTGCGCCTTCCGCCCCGGTGACCGCCCCGGTGACCGCGCCGGGGGCGGACGAGGCCGCGCCTGCTGAAGACACCTCTCAGCTTGCGCAAGTCCCCAGTGACAAACCACGCGCCAGCCTTGCGCGGCGCATGGGCTTCATCGCGGCTGGCTGGATTATCGTCCTGCTGCTTGGCGGTGGTATCGCGCTTGAGCGCACGCTGACGCGGCAGGTCGAAGCCAATTTCGACGAACAGCTCGAATACCAGCTCACCGCCATGATCGCCTCGGCTGAGATCGACAGCTTTGGCGAGGTGTGGTTTTACAGAAGCCTCGGCGATCAGCGTTTCCTGGAACCGGGCAGCGGTCTCTACTGGCAGATCAGCGGTGAAGGATATGAACCCTACCCCTCGCGCAGCCTGTGGGACACGCCGCTGAACCTGCGCGGACCGGAAGAAGGCGAGGACTTCAACAGCGAGCCGCAATTCTACAATTCGAACCAGATACCGGGCGAACCCGTGCGCATCGTCGAACGCACCGTGATCTTGCCCGGAAGCGAAACCCGATGGACCTTCGCCGTGGCGAGCGCGACTGAGGAGATGGACGCCCAGATCCAGCAGGTGCGCTCAATCCTGATCTGGAGCTTCGCCGCTCTCGGTCTTGGCCTGATTGTCATGGCGCTGCTGCAAATTCGCTATGGCCTTTCGCCGCTTCGCCGGGTGAGGGCAGCGATCCAGAAGCTGCGCACCACCGGTGACAACCGCATAACCGAACCGCTTCCGGCAGAGGTTCAACCGCTGGTGGAGGAAGTGAACGCGCTGCTCGAACATACCGAGCGGCAGGCGGAGGAAGCGCGCATGCATGCAGGCAATCTGGCGCACGCGCTCAAGACGCCGCTGACCGTGCTCACCAACGCTGCGACCGCGCGCGATCCCGATCTCAGCACTGCCGTATTCCGCGAAACGCGAACGATGCAGCGCCATGTCGATCACCATCTTGCCCGCGCAAGAGCCGTGGGCAGGCGCGCGGTCGGGCAGGCACGCACCAATGTCCGCCAGAGCGCCGAAGCCGTGCGCCGCGCGGTCGAGAGGCTCTATCCCGAAGGCCGGCTGGACATCGCGGGAAGCAAGGATGCGCTGGTCGCCATCGAGCGTCAGGACCTTGACGAAATTCTCGGCAACCTGATCGAGAACGCGGCCAAATATGGCGGCGGCAGCGTCTTCGTCACCATCGATCCTGACGATGACGATAAAGAACCCGACAGCCAGCTCTGCCGGATTTGGATCGAGGATGACGGCACCGGTATTCCCGAGAAGGAGCGCAAACGCATCTTCGATCGCGGCGCCCGGCTCGACACCGGCAAGCCGGGCACGGGCCTGGGCCTCGCTATCGTGCGCGACGTGGCGGAGATATATGGCGGATCGGTCACGCTTGGCGAAAGCGAGGATCTGGGCGGTTTGCTGGTGGACCTGAGGCTTCCGCGAGCTGGGTAGATTCAGCTTTCGTTCAAAAGCCTGCTGGCCTTTTATGCGCGGTCGCAAGTGGAGCGCTCAGCATGGTTCGCAATGTCGCAATTCTGTCCGCCGTCGGTCTCGCACTTGGCGCCTGCGCCACCTCATCCGACACCCCAAACAACTTCGCGGCCGAGCGCGGTATCTTCGGCAGCCCGTATGTTGCTCCCGAACTCAACCGGCGCGCGGAGGGGCCCGGCGCGCTCGACGAAATTCGCCGGTGGAGGCGATGGGATGACGACCTGCTTTACCCCGGCGGCGGCGAGTTTGCCTATGACCGCGAAGGCAACCGCGTCCGACTGTCCCGCCGCGAACTGCGCGAATTGCGCGAGCTCTACTTTGCCGATCAGGCCCAGGCGGTGCAGGACGAACGCATCGACGAATTCAATGCTATGCAGGCGAGAGCGCCAAACGCGCCGCCTCCACCAAAGCCGAGCGCACCGCCAGTTGCTGGCAATGGCAAGGGCGACACCCCTCGCTAAGCGTGACTTAGATTTCGCGCGCCTTTTCGTGGTGGCGGATAACTTCGTCGATGATGAAGCGCAGAAACTTCTCGCTGAATTCCGGGTCGAGGTCGGCTTCCTCCGATAGCTTTCTCAACCGTTCGATCTGCCGCTGTTCGCGCGCCGGATCGGCGGGAGGAAGTGTGACCTTGGCCTTGTATTCGCCCACCGCCTGAGTGATGCGAAACCGCTCCGCCAGCATGTGGATGATTGCCGCATCGATATTGTCGATGCTCTTGCGATAGGCCGTCAGAACCGGATCATCTGCGGCCTTGGCGGTGTGTGAAAGTTGCGTCTCGTGCGACATAGGCTTTGAAAGTAGCAGCAATTCAGCGCTTGCCAAGCGCGCGCAGCACACCCTAAGGCGAGGCCGATGACCGCAGACGTCGTACCCCTGCCGCGCAAACAACCGACGCTCGAACCAATGCTTTCGCTGACCGCGAACGGCATGAATTCGGTCAACTCCGTTATTCTCGAACGCATGCAGAGCGAGATTCCGCTCATCCCGCGCCTTGCCGGACACCTGATTTCGGGTGGCGGAAAGCGTCTTCGCCCGATGCTCACGCTCGCCGGGGCCGCGCTGGTCGGGTATGAGGGCACACGCCATCACAAGCTCGCCGCAGCGGTCGAGTTTATCCACACCGCGACGTTGCTTCACGACGATGTCGTCGATGGCAGCGAGCTTCGCCGGGGCAAGGCGGCGGCCAATATCGTGTTCGGCAACCCTGCGACGGTTCTGGTCGGTGACTTTCTGTTCAGCCGCGCTTTCGAGCTGATGACCGAAGACGGGTCGCTGCGGGTTCTCAAGATCCTCAGCCACGCCAGCGCCGTGATCGCAGAAGGCGAAGTCTCACAGCTCACCGCGCAGCGCCAGATCGAGACGAGCGAGGAACGCTACCTCCACATCATCGGCGCCAAGACCGCCGCGCTTTTCGCTGCCGCCAGCCAGATCAGCGCGGTCGTTGCCGAATGCAGCGACGAGGAAGAGCGAGCGCTCGAAGATTACGGACGCAATCTGGGTGTCGCATTCCAGCTGGTCGACGATGCGATCGATTACGATTCCGATGCTGCACAGATGGGAAAGGATCAGGGCGACGATTTCCGCGAAGGCAAGATGACGCTGCCGGTCATTCTCGCTCATGCGCGCGGAGACGAGGCGGAACGCAAGTTCTGGAAGGACGCGATCCTCGGTCATCGGTCCTCGGATGAAGACTTTGCCGATGCAATCCGCCTGATCGAAAAGCACAATGCTCTCGAAGATACGCGGGAAAAGGCGCGGCACTTCGCGCAGCGCGCCATCGATGCGATCTCGATCTTCCCCGATAGCAAGGCGCGCGCCGCAATGGCCGAAGCTGCCCAGTTCGCTGTCGCTCGCGGCTACTGATCGCGTTATCCCTACGAGTGTGAGCTCGAACCTTCCCATCGTTGCAGTCCTGCCCGAACTCGTCGCCGCCCTGAGCGACGCGGGAGCGGCTGTCCTGATCGCGCCGCCCGGAGCCGGCAAGACCACCGCCGTGGCTCCCGCTTTGCTGGAAGAGGATTGGTGTGACGGCCAGATCATCCTCACCAGCCCGCGCAGGGTCGCAGCCCGCGCCGCGGCAGAGCGCATGGCCGAATTGCTGGGCGAAAAGCCCGGCGAGACGGTCGGCTACATGACCAGGCTCGACAGCAAGGTATCGGCCAAGACCCGCGTCCTGGTCGTGACCGAAGCGATATTGGTCAACTGGCTGGTTGATGACCCCGAATTGCCGGGCGTGTCTGCGGTCCTGTTCGACGAAGCGCATGAGAGGCATCTTGATAGCGATCTTGGCCTCGCTCTTGCGCTGGAGACGCGAGACATTTTGCGCGAGGACCTGTGCGTTCTGGTCATGTCGGCCACGATCGACGGCGCACGGTTCGCCAAATTGCTTGGCGATGATGCCCGTGTGGTGGAAAGCGAAGGGCGCAGCTTTCCGCTTGAAATCAGGTGGCTTGGCGCAAATCCGTCTCAGCGGATCGAGGATCAGGTCACCTCAGCAGTCCTCACTGCGTGGCGCGAGGAAGAAGGCGACATACTCGCCTTTCTTCCCGGTGTTGGCGAGATCGAGCGCACGCGCGAACGGCTTGCGGCGAAGCTGCCTGATACGCCGATTCTCGCTCTGCACGGACAGGTCGAACCGGCTGCTCAACGCGCAGCTATTCGTCGCGATGCGGATGGCCGCAGACGCATCGTACTGGCGAGCGCGATTGCCGAGACATCGCTTACTCTCGATGGCGTGTCGGTCGTAGTGGACAGCGGGCTTGCACGGCTCGCCGAATATGACCGAGCCGCCGGGACCACGCATCTGGTCACCCGCCGCGCCAGTCAGGCCGCTGCGGCGCAAAGGGCAGGGCGCGCGGCGCGACAGGGACCGGGCGTTGCGTATCGATTGTGGGAGGAAGGCGGGCACCTTGGCCGCCCGGAATTCGCGCCGCCTGAAATCGAGACGGCTGACCTCACCGGCCTGATCCTCGACCTTGCCAAATGGGGATCGAGCGAGCCGCAATCCTTGCGTTGGCTGGATGCGCCCCCCGCAGCTTCTGTGGCGAGCGCGCGCGCTTCGCTTCAAACGCTTGGAGCACTGGACAATGAGGGGCGGATCACCCCCTGGGGCAGGGCCATCGCGGCGATGCCCATGTCACCCGACCACGCGGCAGCAGTGCTGCATGGGGCGGCGAACGGATGCGGTGAGAACGTGGCGCGGCTGGTCATGCTGCTTCAGGAGCGCGGGCTTGGCGGACGCAGCGAGGATTTGTCGGAGCGCCTTGCGCGGTGGAGGAACGAGGGTTCAGGGCGCTCAAAAAGCGCAGCTCGTATCGCGCAGGGCTGGGCGAAAAAGGCGGGCTCATTGGTCAGCGACGCAGACGATCGCCAGCTTGAGCCAGCCGAATGCCTAGCGCTGGCACGTCCCGACTTTGTAGCGCGCCGCCGTGATGCGAACGGCGAAAGCTGGCTGAGCGCGGGGGGACGCGGTTTCCAGCTTGATCCCGCATCGCCGCTTGCGCGGGCCGAATGGATGGTGATCTGCGATGCGCAGGGGCAGGCGAAGGGCGCGCGGATCACATCGGGTATAGAGCTTGGCGAAGGGCAGGTTGAAGCGCTGTTCGCCGACGAGTTGAAAGAGCGCTCAATAGCGCGTTGGAACGCGCAGAAGGAAAGGGCCGAGGCGCGGCGTGAAAGGCGGCTTGGGGCGATTGTCCTTGCGAGCGGGCCAGATCCCAAGCCCGACGCGGACCTGTTCACCCAGATTCTTGAGAAACGCGCTCACGAACGGATCGACGACCTTTTTCCGCCAGGTTTTCTCGCGCGCGCAGCCTTTGCCGGGATCGAAGAACTGTCAGCAGGACAGCTGCGAGAGCAATCCGCGCTCTGGCTTATCCCGCTGCTGGAGGGGCGACGCGATCTGGGTATTGCGCCAGCGGTGATTGCTGATGCTGCGCTGGGGCTGGTGGGGTGGGACACGAAGCAGCGTCTGGATGCACAAGCGCCAAGCCACTTCACATCGCCCGCGCAAACACGCCACACCATCGACTATGCCGGTGACGATGCGCCCAGCGTCGAAGTGCGCGTGCAGGCACTGTTCGGGCTGGACCAGCACCCGATGATCGGGACCACACCCCTGTTGCTCAAGCTCACCAGCCCTGCCGGCAGACCAATTCAATCGACCCGCGACCTGCCCGGTTTCTGGCGCGGTTCATGGGCTGATGTCGCCAAGGATATGAAGGGCCGCTACCCCAAGCATCGCTGGCCCGAACAGCCATGGCTTGAAAAGCCGAGCCTAAAGACCAAAAACGCCTTCAATCGCGGCTAGGTTTGCATTATTGGGCGGCGCATAAAGGGATTCACAATGACCGCTATCATTTATCAGCAGCCCAAGAGCGCAATGCAATCGGGCAAGGCCAAGACTGACACATGGGTGCTCGAATTCGAGCAGAGCGAAGCGCGCAAGCCCGATCCGCTGATGGGCTGGACCGGTAGCGGCGATACTCAGGCGCAGGTGAAGCTCACTTTCCCGAGCAAGGACGCGGCCAAGGCTTACGCCGAAAAATACGGCATCACCGCGCGCGTTCACAAGACGCCGCCCAAGAGCCTCAAAATTCAGGCCTACGCGGATAATTTCAGGTAGACGTTTTGCGGCAGAAGCCGCGGCAGGCGGTGGCCGTTGGCGCGCTGCGAGCCGGTCGAGCAACGCTTTTCCATATTGAAATCTTCATTCACCCCCGCCATATGGCGATCCGGGAGTCGGGTGGACGTTTGCGTTCGCTCACCGGGTCAGGTCCGGAAGGAAGCAGCCCAGGTGAATTGCGGCGGGTCGCTCGGCTCCTTTTCCAACATTTCGAATGATCGGCGCGATGACAAACGCGCGCCAAGCGCCTAGCTTGCGCGCGTGACTGATTCCGATCCAGACCTGCCCGACACCCAAAAGGAAGAAGCGCCGAGCGCTGCCGAGCTTGAGGCTGCGGGGCAGGATTCCATGTTCGGTGGCGAGGGAATGGCCACGCCAGAGCCTTCTGCTCCCGCTCCGACTCCGGTTGAGGACCACTCCAAGTCCACTCCAACAGGCGAGGTCGCACAGGCTTACCGTGTGCTGGCGCGCAAGTACCGGCCCCAGACCTTCTCCGAACTCGTCGGTCAGGAACCGATGGTGCGCACGCTCGCCAATGCGATTGAGCGCGACCGGCTGGCGCATGCCTTCCTGATGACCGGGGTGAGGGGCGTCGGCAAGACCTCTACCGCGCGCCTGATCGCCAAGGCGCTCAATTGCGTTGGGCCCGACGGGAGTGGCGGACCCACAATCGATCCGTGCGGCGTGTGCGAGTTCTGCACCGCGATTGCCGAGGGACGCCATATCGACGTGATCGAGATGGACGCGGCTTCGCATACCGGGGTCGACGACGTTCGCGAGATCATCGAACAGGTGCGCTACGCCGCTGTTTCGGCCCGCTACAAGATCTACATCATCGACGAGGTTCACATGCTCTCGCGCAACGCTTTCAATGCGTTGCTCAAGACGCTTGAGGAACCACCTGCGCATGTGAAGTTCCTCTTCGCGACCACCGAGGTCGAGAAGCTTCCCGTCACCGTGCTCAGCCGCACGCAGCGCTTTGACCTGCGCCGAATTCCGGCAAGCCTGCTCGCCGAACATTTCGGCAAGGTCTGCAAGGCCGAGGGTGTCGAAGCGGAAGACGAGGCCCTGCGCATCATCGCTGCCGCTGCCGAAGGTTCTGCGCGTGACGGCCTATCAATTCTCGACCAGGCGATTGCGCATGCCGACATGGACAGCGCCGACGGTTTGGGAGCAAAGGTAACGGCAGAGCGCGTTCGCTCGATGCTGGGCCTTGCCGACAAGAGCGCGCAGCGGCGGCTGCTTGGCAGTTTGCTTGAAGGCGATGCGAAGGGTTTGCTTGCCGGCGTTGATGAACAATATGCTCTGGGCGTCGAACCGCTTGCCCTGATGCGAGCGCTCATGGACCTCGTCCACCGGGTGACACTCGCGCAGGTCTCGGGCGGCGAACCCGATGCACCGAGCGAAGAAGAGCGAAATGCGCTGGCAGAGTTTGCGAGCAAGCTGGGCGCGCCGGAGCTTCACCGCCTGTGGCAATTACTGCTGAAAGGCCATGAGGAAGTTCGCACCAGCCCCGATCCCTTGGTGGCGCTGCAAATGGCGCTGTTGCGGGTGCTCCACGCTGCGCAAATGCCTGATCCCGGTAAGCTCGCAGCCCGAATCGAGGAGATGGCGAAGAACGGCGTTTCCGCCGCACCTGCCGGCGCAAGTGGCGAGGGCGCACCTGCCTCAGCGCCAACCTCTTCCGGCTACACCGGGATGGAATGGGGCGCGCTGGTCGACAAGATCGACAATTCAGGCCAGCTTCGCGTTGCACAGATGATGCGCGATCGCATCCGTGTGATCGAACTCGCCTCTGAAAAGCTCATTTTCGAGCAGGCCGACAATTATCCAGACGATCCTGCACCCGATATCCGCGATGCACTGTTCAAGCTGACCGGCAAGCGCTGGCTGGTCGAGCGCGGTTCGGGCGAAGCGCAGCCAAGCTTGCGCGAAGCCGCCGATGCCGAGGCCAAGGCGACGCAGGATCGCATTCGTGCGAACCCCCTGGTAAAAGCAACGCTTGAGGCGTTCCCCGACGCTGAACTGGTCGACCCTGAAGAAACGCTCGCCCGTGCATCAGGCTCGGGCCGCAAATGGAACTGAAACAAAGGAGCCCCCAACCATGAAAAGCATGGAAGAAATGATGCAGGCCGCCCAGCAGGCCGCCGAGACGATCCAGAACCAGATGAACGACATGCAGGTCAAACTCGACAGTATCGAGGTTGAGGGCACCGCTGGTGGAGGTCTGGTCAAGGTCCGCGCAACCGCCAAGGGCCGTATTCTTGGCGTCAACATCGACGACAGCCTGATGGTTGCCGAAGAGAAGAACATCGTCGAAGACCTCGTCACCGCCGCGTTCAACGATGCGCGCGACAAGGCCGACCGTGTCTCTGCCGAGAAGATGAAGGAAATGCAGGGCGGCATGGGCCTGCCACCGGGCTTCAATCTGCCGGGCATGGGATAAGCGGCTGACACCGCATCCACAGCTTCGTTGAAGGGGGCATTGCGAGGCTAGGGCAGGCTACCCATATTCGACATCAAACGGCGCGCCCAAATGGCGGCCACGGACAAGAATATGACACAGCATTTCCCTCTTCTACCCCTTCGCGACATTGTCGTCTTCCCCGGCATGGTCGTGCCGCTTTTCGTAGGGCGCGACAAATCGGTTGCCGCACTCGAAGCTGCGATGGAGGCGTCGAAGGACATCTTCCTCCTCGCCCAGCTCGATCCGTCCTGCGACGATCCCGAAGGCGATGACCTTTACGACGTCGGCGTTATTGCGCAGGTTCTACAGCTGCTGAAATTGCCTGATGGCACCGTGCGCGTGCTGGTCGAAGGTACTCAGCGAGCAACCGCCAAGTCGCTGCGCGACGAGGATGATTACGTTCTCGCCGAAGTCGATATTCACGAGCCCGAAACCGTTGCCGGCAGCGAAGTCACCGCGCTGATGCGGCAAGTGGTCGAGCAGTTCGGCGAATATGCCAAGCTCAACAAGAAGATGGGCGAGGAAACCAACGTCGACCTCACCGATGTCGATGATGCGGGGCAACTCGCCGACACGATCGCCGCTGCGGTCAACGCCAAGGTTTCGGACAAGCAATCGCTGCTGACAGAAGCCAATCCCCTTAAGCGCCTCGAACACGTCATGGCCTTCATGGAAGGCGAGCTTTCGGTGCTTCAGGTGGAGCGCAAGATCCGTGGGCGCGTGAAGCGCCAGATGGAAAAGACGCAGCGCGAATATTACCTCAACGAACAATTGAAGGCGATCCAGAGCGAACTTGGCGGATCGGATGACGGCGAGGGTGACGAGATCGCCGAGCTGACCGAAAAGATCGAGACCACCAAGCTTTCCAAGGAGGCCAAGGCCAAGGCCAAGGCGGAACTCAAGAAGCTGCGCGGCATGCAACCGATGAGCGCTGAGGCGACCGTCGTGCGCAACTATCTCGACATTCTGCTCGGCCTGCCCTGGGGCAAAAAGAGCCGGGTGAAAAAGGACATCGGCAAGGCACAGGAAATCCTCGACGCGGATCATTATGGCCTGGAAAAGGTCAAGGACCGGATAATCGAATATCTCGCTGTGCAGGCGCGCACCAACAAGCTCAAGGGTCCGATCCTGTGTCTCGTCGGGCCTCCGGGTGTCGGCAAGACCAGCCTTGGCAAGAGCATCGCCAAGGCGACGGGCCGCGAATTTGTTCGTCAGTCGCTGGGCGGCGTGCGTGACGAGGCAGAGATCCGTGGCCACCGCAGGACCTATATCGGCTCCATGCCGGGCAAGATCGTCGCCAACCTCAAGAAGGCAGGCACGTCGAACCCGCTGTTCCTCCTCGACGAGATTGACAAGCTCGGACAGGACTTCCGCGGCGATCCCGCATCGGCACTTCTCGAAGTGCTCGACCCGGAACAGAACAACAAGTTTCAGGACCATTACCTAGAACTCGACCTCGACCTGTCGAACATCATGTTCGTGACCACCGCGAACAGTCTCGACCTGCCTCAGCCCCTGCTCGACCGGATGGAGATCATTCGTCTCGAAGGCTATACCGAGGACGAAAAGGTCGAGATTGCGAAACGTCACCTGATCAAGAAGCAGGTGGAGGCGCATGGCCTCAAGGAAGGCGAATTCGAGCTGACCGACGAAGGCCTTCGCGACCTTATCCGCTATTACACCCGTGAGGCGGGCGTGCGTACGCTGGAGCGCGAGATTGCGCGGCTGGCGAGAAAGACGCTGCGCAAGATCCTCGAAAAGGAAACCAAGGGCGTTGTCATTACGCCTGAAAATCTCGGCGATTTTGCAGGTGTCCGCAAGTTCAAGCACGGCATGAGCGAAGACGAAGCGCAGGTCGGCGCGGTCACGGGCCTCGCCTGGACCAGCGTTGGCGGTGAGCTTCTCACCATCGAAAGCGTCACGACGCCGGGCAAGGGTGAGATCAAGACCACCGGCAAGCTTGGCGACGTGATGAATGAAAGCGTCGCGGCGGCGTTCTCCTTCGTGAAGGCACGCGCTCCAAGCTATGGCATCAAGCCGAGCTTGTTCCAGCGCAAGAACATCCACATCCACTTGCCCGAAGGCGCGGTGCCGAAGGACGGACCGAGCGCGGGCGTCGGGATGGTCACTTCCATCGTCTCGACCCTTACCGGTGCAGCGGTGCGCCCCGATATCGCAATGACCGGCGAAGTGACTCTGCGTGGCCGCGTGCTGGCGATCGGCGGTCTCAAGGAAAAGCTCCTCGCAGCGCTTCGCGGAGGCATCACCACGGTCCTCATCCCGGAAGAGAATGTGAAGGATCTCGCCGAGATTCCCGACAACGTGAAAGAGGGTCTGGAAATCATTCCGGTAAGCCATGTCGATCAGGTGCTGGATCACGCGATCATCGATCTGCCATCGCCGATCGAGTGGACCGAAGCAGACGATCTTGCGTCTCAACCGGGTGGTCAGACGAACATCGGTTCGGACGTGCCAACCGCTCATTGATCCGCTAGGGAGAGTGAACTTGTCGCGATTCGCGGCAGGGTCGTAAATCTGTCCGGTAAGTTGGTTTGAAACAGGCTGTCCCGCTGACCTGAGGCGCAGACACGCGCAGGGTTTGCCACGGTTCGTCGCAAATCGGCTGTCGAGGTGCCAGAATGGCGCTTTTCCGGGCGAATTGCCTTTGACAGTCTGCCCAAACAGGGTTCAACTTGTGCCCTTTCGGGGAGGCGATTCACTTAACCCGAATTCGACCGATAACGAGGGGACGAGAATAATGAACAAGAATGATCTGATCAGCGCAGTTGCCGAAAACAGCGGCCTTACGAAGAGCGATGCTGCAAACGCCGTAGAGGGTGTTTTTGACGCTATTCAGAAGGCTTTGGCTGATGGCGACGAAGTGCGACTGGTCGGGTTTGGCACCTTCGCCGTGGCGAAGCGCAAGGCCTCGATGGGCCGCAACCCGCGTACGGGTGAGCCGATGCCGATCAAGGCTTCGAACCAGCCCAAGTTCAAGGCAGGCAAGGGTCTCAAGGACGCGGTCAACTAAGACCGCGCGGCCCTACCGGCAAACTTACCCGGCGCACCGTCTCGCGCCAAACAGACACCAGGTACGAAAGGCCCCGCTGACCGGTTTGGTCGGCGGGGCCTTCTCGTTTCAAGACTATTGAACCGCCCGTTTATTGCGAGGTGTCAATCAAGGCTGTCGGTGCCTGAGCAGTGCGCGGGGAAATTGCCCATTCGAGCATTTCGCCTCCCGTCGCCGCACTTGGACCTTCGTCGGTGTTGTTGGCGAGGATGCGTCCGCTGGTGACGATGCGGAAAGTGCCTTCCATGGCTGGAATGTTGGGCATTTCCGCGCTTTCGCCGTCTTCGGAAGACTGACCCATCGCCGCCATCCCGGCCAGGCCCGCCATACCGCCCATGGCTCCCCCCATCGCTGCCAGGGGGTTGGCGTCGTTGTTCGCTGAAAAGCCCGGCGCATTGATGCGCACCACCCCTTCGTCGCGCAGTACCATCTGCACGAACGGATTGGTCATGGGCACGTCTTCAATCACCGGGAACATGAAGTCGTGAGTAAGCTCGCCCTCGACCCGATAGAGCACGTCAAACACCCCGTCGCCCTTATCCTCGACCCGCTCCCAGCCTTTTTGCCGCATCAGCAGCCTGACGAGTTCAGCGGATGCCTCAGGATCGTTAGGATCGATCCCGCCCATCATCGCTGACATCTGCTCTGCCTGCTGAGCAGCCTCGGCAGCGCGCATTTCCGCACCCGCATCCCACTCGGCCCGTTGCTCGGCGAGTTCGGCCTCGGTGCATTCGCGCTCATCAAAGGTGTCGTCGTCGTAGCATGTGCTCGGCTCGAACTCTTCCGCACCAGCGCCCATGGCAGCGAGGTTGGACAGGCCGATGAAGAAGATCTCGCCCTCATAGGTGAAGCTGAAGCGGTTATCATCGGTCAGGACCAGCTCGCTTTCGAACTTGCCCGGCGTGATGAAACAGCCTGTGAGGAAAAGCGAAAGGCTCGCCAGGATCGCTGTCGCAACGGCTCGCGGCTTGTGTCTCATGGTCATCACGTCATTTCCCCCTTCAGATCGTATCAATCGCCTTTGCGGGTTGCGGCAGCATACAACGCAATTGCTGCTGCATTCGAAACGTTAAGGCTTTCTATCGCTGACGTGATCGGCAGCTTGGCGAGCGCGTCGCAATGCTGAGCAATATTGTGCCGCATGCCTTCGCCTTCGGCCCCCAGCACAAGAGCGACAGCACCGGTGGTGAGGCTCTCGGCGAGTGTGGCTTCGGCCTCTCCCGCAAGGCCAATGCGCCAATAGCCCGCATCCGCCAGCTCATCGAGAGCGCGCGCAAGGTTGACGACGCGCACCCACGGCACGGTTTCAAGCGCTCCCGATGCGGACTTGGCGATCACACCTCCTTCGGGCGGCGCGTGACGGTCCTGCGTGACGATGCAGCCTGCTCCAAAAGCGGCTGCCGAACGAAGGATAGCGCCGACATTGTGCGGATCGGTCACCTGGTCGAGGACGACGACCGGGCGGGCCGGATCACCATTTGCCACATCGTCGAGGAAAACATCGTCAAGCGGTTCACATTCCAGCACGAGACCCTGATGCGGCGCGTCCTTGGCGACAAGGCGCGCCAGATCGGTGACATCGGCATACTCCACCGGAAAATCGGGAGGCAGTTCTCCATCGAGCGAATCGATACCGTCGCGTGTCGCCCACAATTTACGATGCTGGCGTGCCGGGTTCTTCAGCGCCGCTTCGACCGGATGCCGCCCCCACAGGCGCACATATCCCGCGGAAGCCTTGCCCGAGCCGCGCCCGCCCTTCATTCGACCTGCACGACCACGCAGCGCCTTTTTGCGCTCACCTTTTGCCATTGGAAATCCTGTTTTTCTGCAATTGCCAAGCTCCCTGCCAGTAGCCCCATTGACAGGCAAGCGCAGCTTCGCCAAAGGGGCGCCTCTCGGCAGCGAAGCGACATTTCGCTTCACCCATTGAAAGGCGCCGCTCAGCAGCGTTTTCGTCAGGGCCCATGTGTGGACAGGTGGCCGAGTGGTTAAAGGCAGCAGACTGTAAATCTGCCCGCGCAAGCGTACGCTGGTTCGAATCCAGCCCTGTCCACCACCGGCTCTTCGCTCACAATCACGCATCCGCGATTGGCAGGCCCCTCGACCGTTTAAGACGGTGTATTGGCAATCGCTCGCTCTGACGAATGCCGACGCGATGCGGGTGGCGACCGATTTCCTGAGATACTGGCTGGAATGGCTAGGCGGTAAGCGGCCTACATTCGGACGCAGGAAAATCGCGATGGCAAGGTTCGCTTCTGCACATCCTAGCCCATCTGCCGAAAGGGCACGAGACAAGCGAGCGGCGAATGATGCCGTGGGTCGCGTGCATCACGGGCCAGCCTTATCGACTTACAATTATTCCAACTGGGAAGAATCGGGGGCGCAGGCAAGCCGGGCGGCGCGCTCTCCGCCACAAATTTGAGTGCGGCGCTGACCCATGTCCTGAAAGGCGCGGAGCCGGACTCGGCGGCGGCGGCGATCGGGACACGGCACTAATACAGCGGGCGCATTATCGGCAAGCGGTGCGAGACGAGTGAGAACCTATCTGTCTTCGAGTTCGTCGTGCATTGCCCGCTCATCTAAAGCCGGTCTGATCGAAGTGTTATCTTGCTATGCTGGGACCTACTGTTAGGGTGTGTAGTGCTCAAGAAAATTTAAGGAAACCAAATGGATGATCCAGTGCTCGAGGCACGCAACCAGGTAAACACCTGCCTCGCTGAATTGCAAACCGCTCTGTCAAATTATTGGCGAGAGGCTGGCGAGCCGCCGAGCTTTATTCTGGAGGCTGCAGCCCCAGCTCTCCCGCAAGGTGCACTGAAAAATGCGAAACTGTACGCTGATCGCGATCTGTTGATGCAAGAAACCCTTATGGAGGGGGCAATTGTTGCTGAAGTCGGCACATTGAACGGTAACTGGGCTGCAAGAATGCTTGAGCAAAAATCGCCCGCTGAATTGCACCTTTTTGATAAAACATTCGATAGAGTTAGAAAAGATGTTCGTGCGAACCCCGTCGTCACAGAACATCAAGGCCATTCATGGGGCGAAATATCCAAACTTCCTGACAGTCACTTCGACTGGATTTATCTTGATGCAGCGCACGATCTTCAAAGCGTCCGCCGAGACAGGAATGCGAGTATTCCCAAACTGAAGCCGACGGGCATACTTGTGTTTAACGATTATGTTCACTGGTCGCACATGCTTGCTCAGCCGTATGGCGTCGTCGTTGCAGCTAACGAGATGGCTCAATCAGGATGGGATGTAGTTGGCCTAGCGATTACTCCTCACGGCTATTGGGACATCGCGTTCAGACGAAGCGGCAGCTAATACTGGGCTGCGATATCGCTAATCCAGTTTTTTCCAGCGCGCGCGGCTTCACCAAAATAGAGGCAAATAGTCGATAGAGCCGCCGCGCTTTCGACACACCGTGGGCGAAAATACCGAGGAATTCCCAAAACCTGAAAAACAATCGACGAAAATCATTTTTCTAGTGGCGAGACTCTACATAGCGTTTGCCACCACCGGCTCTTCCATTGCTTCTTGATCGGTACAGCGATCGTATCGCGCAAAGCGAAACCGGGACGCAGCATTGTGCGTCCCGGCATTCTGGTTATCGGACGATGTCCATTTCCTCGATCAGCGCATCGGCGCCGTCGACCTTTTCCATTACCCACAGCATGTAACGCGAATCGACGTGGATCGAACGGGTGGTGCGCGGGTCGAAGTCCCAGTCGGAATTGACGCTTTCGAACGTTCCGTCGAACAGCAGGCCGACAAGTTCGCCCCGTGCGTTGAGCGTAGCTGAACCGCTGTTGCCGCCCGTCACGTCGAGGTCGGAAAGGAAGTTCACCGGGACCGAATTGATCGATTCCAGCTCGTACTCGCCGTAATCTTTCGCCTCGATCAGATCGAGCTGGCCCTGGGGCGAGTTGAAGGGCTCTTCGCCAGTGTCTTTTTGCGTGATGCCTTCAAGAGTGGTGAAGGGCAGGTATGCCATCCCGTCGAACGGCGAGCCGCCCATGACGTTGCCGAACGTGATGCGCAGCGTCGAGTTTGCATCGGGGTAAGGCAAGCCGCCTTGCTCTCGCTGCCACTGGGTGATGGCCTCCATGTAGGCCGGGCGCAGCGCGAGCGAGCGACCGGAGCGCTCCTCGGATTCGTTTTCGAGGCCGCGCTCATAATCGTAAAGAGCAACGGCCAGCTGGACGAAGGGATCTTCGCTTGCCTCGAACGTGCCCGCATCGGCTTCCATCAGGGCAAGGCGGGTTTCGGTGTCACCCAGCGTGGTGCTGGCATAGTACCGGTCGAGCAGGGCCGGGAGGTCCGCTGCTGTCGTCTCGGCAGTCAGACCCAGCGCTTCGTCGAATACGGAGACACGCTCTTCGACCGGCTGCTGGAGATAGCCGCTGAGGAACAGAACCCACTCCGCCTTGTCGACAGCTGCATCGTAGCGACGATCAAGCGCCTGCAGACCCTGGCGGAAGAAGGTCATGTCGCGATCCTGATAGCCGGGCTCACGCTCGGCATCGGGAAGCTCGCGCTCTTTGGACAGGCGGTAAAGGCGCTGTACCGCAGACAGGAGAGCAGGGCGCGTCGCGTTGTTGTACCAGAAGTTGGTGCGCGAGGCAGTGGCGCTTTCCTGTGAGAGCGCCGCAAGAGCCGTGATTGTTTCGCCATAGCCGGCGCGAGCAGGATCGGCTGCGATCCAATCAGACAGAGCAGCTTCGCGCGCTGCGCGACGTTCAACGAGGCCGACGCGGCGCGCGCCTTCGATCTGGCCTCGCAGGTTTTTCTCATAATTGTTGAGGCCAGCAAGGCGGCTTTCATACTTCACGCGCGCGTCAGAGCCTTCGGGTGCGGCGTTCTCGATCGTCGCGATCCAGCTGGTCAGCAGACCCTGGAAGGTCGGGTAGGTCCAATTGAAGGTGTTTTCGACTTCGGCCAGCAGCGTGTAGCGGCTGGTCGATCCGGGGTAGCCTGCGACCATCACGAAATCGCCATCGTCCAGCCCGGCTGCGCTTACTTTGAGGTGATGGTCGGGCTGATACGGGACGTTGGCTTCGTCGAAATCGGCAGCCGATCCGTCGGGTGCGACATAGGCGCGGTAGAACGCGAAGTCGCCCGTGTGGCGCGGCCACATCCAGTTGTCGATATCGCCGCCATACTTGCCGATAGAATCCGCCGGCGCATAGACAAGGCGCACGTCGCGCACTTCGAGACGCTTGATGAGCGTGTATTCGGCGCCGCCATAATAGCTTGCGACAAGGCAGCGATAACCGGCTTCGGCCTCGCATTCAGCAGTGATGTCCTTGCGGCGCTGTTCGATCGCGGCGTAGCGGTCGATCGGGCTCATCGCTTCGGTCCCTTCGCGCACACGGGCGGTGACGTCAGTCAGTTCGGTCGTCACGTAGACGCGCGAGCCGGGCGCTGCGGGAAGTTCGGCGCCCTTGGTCTCGGCCAGAAAACCGTTGGCGAGATAGTTGTTCTCGGCGGTCGAATTGTACTGAACGGATCCGCGCGCGCAGTGGTGATTGGTCACCACGAGGCCTTCGGGCGACACGAAGCTTGCCGAGCAACCGCCAAGCGACACGACCGCACCCATCGGGAAACCGGTAAGGTCGGTCAGCATTTCTGGATCAAGTTCGAGGCCTGCCTCCTGCAAGGCTTCGCTGATGTCAGGCAACTGTTCGGGCGTGAACATGCCCTCTTTCGCAGCAGTAGGGGCGGCAATCACGGTTCCGGCCAGAAGGCCGAGGACGAGCGACTTGATAGGCTTCATTTTTGCGAGTTCTCCGAACGGATGCGTGAAGTGCAGGAGAAATCACCTGTTATGATCAATCGCCCGTCACCTCGGCCCTGCCTCTTTGCGGGCAGTGGCCTTGTTGGCGCGAGGCAATGCAAACAGATGCGGTGCCTGTCAATGACATGGGATATCCTGATGCGCGCAGGAAGCCTTCAGAAGTTCATGAACACATTAACGTTGGCCACGTGGTCGGCGCGGTTCTCACCATCGCGAAACACCGTCTGGTTGAGGTAGCCCGGCACGACCTCAACGCCCTGCGCCACCGGGATCGAGAAACCGACGAAGTTACGCCAGATCTGCAATCCGTCATCCTGAAGCGGGGTTTCGTTCAAAGCGAAGAAAGGTTCGGTGTAGGCGACCAGCTTGTTGTTGTCGGTGATCGGCACGCGCAATTGGAGGAAGGGGCGGAAACGCAGAGCGACCTCGCCATCTTCCTCGAAGGTGCGCTGTTCGAAACGATTGCGCGAATCCAGCGTGATGCCGCCCGGCGTCTCAATCAGGCGGATGTTTAGCTCCTGATAGAAACGATGCTCGTTCGTTTCGACCGGTCCGATGGGATCGGTCAGGATATAGGCATAGCCAGCACCGATGCTGACGCGGTCGCTGATCCGGTATCCGACAAGCGAGCGGAGCAGCAACTGGCCGAGCCGGTCGGCGTCATTGGTGAAACGTTCCTGCGCTTCGCCGCGCACGAACCACTCGCCTTCCTTGTCGAGATCGAGAACGATGAACTGGCCGGTCCAGATGTTGAAATCTTCTTCCGCTGCCGCCGGCGTTGCTGCGAACGCGGTAAGGCTCGCCGCGAGAATGGCGGCGCGCATAGCGGTGGGTTTCACGATGGATGTCATTCGATCCTCGAACCTGTGTTGTGTTTTCAGGTACCTTGAAACGCACAACCAGAGCGCGCGTTTCCAAAAAAGAAGAGCGACTGACAGCACGAATGGGCGCCGCAGCCGCTCAAGTTTTTTCGTAGGGTACGAATTTTCCCTCGGGGGGGTAGGGAACTGGGGTGATGGGCGCGAGGACGGAGGGGGGTTGTTAGGGGCATGAGGACCGCCCCCGCGCACCATCGGGGTAAAGGGTTTAATTACCGCTCTGAGCAACTTGGTCGGGTGCAGGGTCAAACGGCATCGAACTGTGGTGAGTGTTGATCTTCAGGTTGCCGTCCTCGTCACGGACGTAGCCGAAGGTGTACTCAACCTTGGTCACGCTGCCGTCGGGGCCGGTGAAGTAATAATTGCCCATGGCCATCGCGTTGTCGTCATCGGTCACGATGCCTTCGTTCTCGAAACGAACATCGGTCCAGCCCTTGATGGCAAAACCACTGTCTTCAGCGCGCATGCCCTTAACGAAGTAGCTGAGCGCTTCGTTATAGGTGCCGCGAAACTGGTCTTCGGCAGCAAGGGTCGGCTTGAACAGCACCATGCCGTCATCATAGTTGTAAAGCGTGTCGAGGTGGTTGCGGGCAACCGCTTCGTAGTCCTGGCCGTTCGCATGAGCGGTAGAAATCCTGACGATGCCTTCGCCCCAGGCCTTCTGTGCGGCTTCGACTTCTTCAGTCGTGATCGGCGCCGAATCCTGAGCCATGGCAGGCGCGCTGAGTGCAGCAAAAGCAGCTGCGCTGCCTAGAAGGGCGGTAGAAAGCGATCGGCTGGCGAAAATCTTCATGTGACAATTCCTTGTTCTGTGGGGCGCCGGAGAGTTTCGGCTGCCGGAAATCTTTGATTGCGTTGTCGTATTCTCGACTTGCAACGATGAAATAGGGGAGAAGGGGGAGGCTAAAATCAGCCACTTGGCATGCGTTCCGGCGTAGGCCGATTGGCCTATGTGTTTTGCGCCAGAGGCTTTAGATATGTCTGTATGAAAGCGGTCATGTCCACTTTGCCAACCGATGGCGAAACTATTGCCGAACTGCGCGAACTGTACCGCGCGGCAGAGGCGCGTGCTGCGCGATTGCGGCTTCTGTCGACGTCTGGACGCGAATTGGCCGAAGCCGATCCTTCCACAGTGGATGTCATCCTTTCGCGCTGTGCCGAGCGGCTGGCTTTCTTCGTGGGAAAACGTTCGGCCGTTGTCGAAAAAGGCGTTTCTGCCGACGGGATAGCGATTCATGCGCCAGGCCCCAATGGAAAGAAGCTTGCCGCAATGGTCATCGACGGCATCGAAACACTTAACGATGTCGCCGACGAAGAAGACCGCGAGGCCGTGCGCATGGAGCTTGAGCTCATGGGCGCGACGATCGATCGCATCGAAAAGGAAAACGAGCGGGGCGAATTGCTTGCCGCTCTGCGCGAACGTGAAAAGCGCCTCGAAATGCTGCTGGAGAGGATCTTTACCGCACAGGAGGAAGAGCGCCGCCGGGTCAGTCACGAATTGCACGATGGCGTGGCGCAAACCGCAACTGCGCTGGTTCGCATTCTCGAAGGCGCTGAAAAGACCGGCTGTAAGTCGGGCACGAGTACGGAGGGAGTTTCGCATGCCGATGTCGCGCGCAGCCTCGTTTCCGAATTGCGCCGCGTCATTGGCGGTTTAAGACCCACCTTGCTTGACGATCTGGGCCTGCCCGCAGCGCTCCAGTCCTTGTGCGACGGGTTGGAGGCGGAAGGCTTCGAAGTCTCGCAACGGATCACTCCGCGGGCGCAGCGTCATTCTCCGCTCATTGAAACAGCGCTGTTCCGGGTGGCTCAGGAAGCCATCGCGAACATTCACAAACACGCAGGCGGCCCCTGCGAGGTCTCGGTCGAAGCGGACCTCCACAGCGATCCGGTCGTTCTTCGCATCGCGGACCATGGAAAGGGTCCGTCGGAAAAAACACGGTTGAACGGTGATGGGCCGGGCCACAATGTCGGCATCGAGGTGATGAAGGAGCGCATGACAGCGATCGGCGGAACACTGGACTGGCGAGCAGGCAATGGCGGCGGTGTGACTGTAATTGCGTGCCTTCCAGCAAGAGAACCTAAATGACCGCGCCGCGCATCCTGATTGTCGATGATCACCAACTCGCAAGGGAAGGCCTGCGCGCTGTTCTCGCAGCAGACGGATTGGACGTCGTCGGCCTCGCCTGCACTGGCGAAGAAGCGGTGGAGCTTGCAGGCTCGCTTGTTCCTGATGTCGTCTTGATGGACGTGCGGCTTGGCGATGGAATTGACGGTCTTGAAGCCACACGGCAGGTCGTCGCGCTTGGACTGCCGATCAAGGTGGTGATGCTGACCTTGCATGAAATGCCCGGTTATGTGCGCGAGGCTCTGGCTGCGGGCGCGGCGGGATATGTCCTCAAAGACACCGAAATCGGCGACCTGCGCGCTGCCATCAATCAGGTGATGGCGGGTCAGTCGGCTCTGCCGCTCGACCTGGTCTCTGCCGCGATGCGCGCTGAAAGCCGGCCAGAGCCGAAAGGCGACCTCTCGCAGATACTGACATCGCGCGAGCAGGAAGTGGTCGAACTTGTCTCAGAAGGTCTGACGAACAAGGAGATCGCCCGAAAGCTCGATATAAGCCCCGCCACCGTCAAGGTTCATGTCGAGCGGCTGATCGGCAAGCTTGGCGTTGCCGACCGAACACAGGCGGCGGTGGTGGCGGTCAAACTGAAATCGGGGCAGGCCCGCCCGTTGTGAGCACCTTTCCCGATTCGCGAACGACCCGTTTCTGGGCTGACCGTCCGCTTGCCTATAAAGGCGTGGTGGTCATCGCATTGCCGCTTGCCATCCTGATCGGCGCGCTTGTGTCGCTCTATCTTGCAAGCAACGCGGAAGCCGAAGCAGAAGACGATGTGCGCCGCGCCTTTGCGATCCAGCGCGATATCTATCAGGTTCGGGCGATGCTGGCAGAGGCAGCGGCGGGTGTCGGCGATTATGCCCTGACCCGCGAGGATCGCTTCCTCGAACCGTTTGAGCGCATGGAGAACCAGCTCACTCCTACGCTTCGGCGGCTCGATGTCGCAATCGAAGACGACAGGGTTCGTGCCGAATTCGAAGACCTGATGGTCGTGGTTGAACGAAAGCGCGACGGGCTGCGCGAAACAATTGCGCTGGCGCAGGACCCGCAGCCAACCTCGTCCGCCGAGATCCAGCAATCTCTTCTCGCAAGCAAGATCACCTTGGATGCCGTGCGACGCGAGATCGACAACATCCAGCGCCAGGAAGCAATCGTTCTCGATGAACGACGCGCATTGGTGGACGATGTGCGCGCACGCTTTTTTGCGCTGACGGCGGTGAGCGGGATCATCGGCCTGCTCGGCAGCCTTATGGCGGTTTACCTGTTCTCGACCGGGATCGTGCGCCGCGTGAGCAAGCTTGAACAGAACGCCGAGATGCTGGCGCGCGGCGAGCGGCTGACCGAGCTTCCCGAAGAGGCCGATGAAATTGGCCGCCTTTCCCAGCGGCTGGTCGGGGCGAGCGCGCTGCTGCGCAAGCGTGAGGACGATTTGCGGGCGAGCGAGGAACGCTTCCGCCTCGTTATCGAACGTGTGCGCGATTACGGGATCTTCACGCTCGATACTGACGGGGTCGTGACGAGCTGGAACCTTGGTGCAGAACGCATAAAGGGCTGGCAGGCAGACGAGATCCTGGGTCAGCATTTCAGCCAGTTCTACCCTGACGACACGCGCGATTTCCTTCCGGACCAGATGCTTGAACGGGCCCGCGAGCAGGGCGCTGCCGAGGATGAAGGGTGGCGTGTTCGCAAGGACGGTTCGGTGTTCTGGGCGAATGTCGTCATAACCGCGCTTCGTAACGAAGCGGGCGAGCTACAGGGCTTTGCCAAGGTCACGCGCGACATGTCGGAACGCCGCCGAAGCGAGGAAGCGCTAAGGCTGGCACGCGAAGATGCGGTCGCGGCAAGCCTTGCAAAGAGCGAGTTTCTCTCCCGCACCAGCCACGAATTGCGCACGCCGCTCAATGCCATTCTCGGCTTTGGACAATTGCTCGAAATTGACCTCGATGATTTCAGCCAGCCCCATCAGGAAGCGGTTGAGCGGATCACCAGAGCAGGCCGTCACCTTCTCTCGCTCATCAACGATTTGCTCGATATCTCCAGTATCGAGGCGGGCGGGGCAGAGCTAGAATATGAGAAGGTCGATCTCGTGACCATGCTCGAAGAAGTGCACGATCTTGCCGAACCGATCGTATCGAGCGCTGGCCTGTCGTTCGAAATGGCATTGCCCGCAGCGGGTTCAAGCCTCGTCGCCGATCGCCGCCGCATGACGCAGGTGATCCTCAACCTTGTCGGCAATGCCGCCAAGTACAATGCCGAAGGCAGCTTTGTGCGGCTGGGGGCAGAGCTTGACGGTGAAGGGGGCGCCACATTCTTCGTTGACGATGACGGACCCGGCATCGACCCGGCCAACGCCTCGCGGCTTTTCACCGCGTTCGATCGCCTCGGACAGCACAAGCGTGACAAGACCGAGGGCACGGGGCTTGGACTTGCCTTGTCCAAGGCTTTGGTGGAGTCGATGGGCGGGGAAATCGGCTACATCCCCCGCAAACCCGGCAGCCGTTTCTGGTTCACCTTGTCCAGCCAGCCCATCGAGCCGAGCCGCCCAAAGGCCCATCAGGAGTCCTGACGAAATGCCCCAGCAATTGATCGTGGCGGAAGAAATCCTTTCGCGCCGCATTCTTGCGATCGACGATGAGGAAGCGAATGTCGCGCTTCTGCGCAACCTCCTGCAACGCGAAGGGTACGAGGATGTTCACTGCCTGACCGATTCAACCAAGGCGCTGGCAACCTATATCGATCTGGAACCCGACCTCGTCCTGCTCGACCTGATGATGCCCGAGGTCGATGGCTTTCAATTGCTCGAAGCCTTCTCACGTCACGATGCAGCCGATGAGTTCAGGCCCGTTCTGGTGCTGACCGCCGACACCACCATTCAGGCGCGGCGCAAGGCGCTGGCGCTGGGAGCGAAAGATTTCGTCGCCAAACCCTTCGACGTGATCGAAGTGGGTCTTCGCATTTCGAACCTGCTCGAAACGCGGCTCCTTTACGAACGCCTGCGCGCCTCGCCCAGCGACTAGACCGTCATCGACGTGCCGCGATAGATTTTCGAGCGGTAGCGCGAATCCTGCGCATCGGGCAGCGGCGCACCAACCAGCAGCACGGCGCGCGTGAAGCGCCGCAATTCCTCGGCATGTTCGTCCGCATCGCGCGGTTCTTCGCTGGAGACGCGGCGGGTGAGGTTGATCTGGTTGACCGGCACGTCGTGGACCAGACGCTCATTCTCGACCGCAACCGTCGCGGTGAAGGCATGCAGGCTGGTCTTCACGAAGTTCGCGAGGGCAACGCCGGGACCGTCCGACCCATACGGCACGTCGGGCGACACCAGTACGACCTGGCACCCGTCATAGAGCGAGGCTTTGCGCGTCACGCGATAGTGGCGGGTGATATTCGCCTCGACCATCTGGGCGAATTCGCTGGTCGACAAGGGATTGCCGTCTTCGAAAAGATGATCGGGCAAAGGTTCGCCAGGCATTGAGAGGACCGTGGTAGGCTTGCCCCAGTTACCCAGCGCTTCGTCCATCGCCTCTTCGATCCCATCCCCCGCGATCAGAACTTCGAGCGCGTCTTTCGAAAGGTCGCCGGGCAGGAGGTCGCGCACGGCCTTCTCGCCGGTCTTGTCCTTGGCGATCAGCACGACCTTGGCGACGCCGCAGCCCGAAACAAGCTCATCGATCGTGGCTGCGACATAATCGGAAAGATGCTCGCCGATGATCCAGACGGTCTTGCCCTTCATCTTGTCGATGCGCTCCTGCTTGGGGCTACCGAACATCTCGCGTTCGGTGTTGGAGCGTTCGACCCTCAGGCCGCCTGATGGCATGAAGGTCTCGCCGCTCACCGCACGGTCGGCGAGGAAGAAGACGGTCGCCTGCGCAACCTCCGCCTCGGTCGGCATCGCACCCAAGTGAAGCTGAGAGATCACGCCCTTGCCGACGCCGCTTGCGACCTTGTCAACTTGTGCGGCAGGCAGGAACGGCTTGTCCTCGGGAGGGGAGAGCTTGAGCCATGTAGCATCGCCGCTGCTCTTGCTCGCCCATTCGTTCGAGCCAAGCAGAAATCCACCAAGCTGAAGGCGGACGAGCAAGCGCTGCGCCATGGCTTCGGTCAGGAGGTATTGGTCCCAGGTGCAAAGCCCGTCACCTTCCGATGCGAAATCGAGTGCCAGCTTTCGCAGCTCTTCGGGCGCTTCGGCATCGTGGCTGAGCGTCGAAGTCGAATTGCGAGAGAGGCGAGTAAGGATCTTCGCCGCATCTCCGCCCTCGCGAATGGCGTGGATCACGGCGGAATAGACCGCGTTCAATCGCTTGTTTTCAAGGATCAGCCTGGCACGGCGCTGGAACAATCCGGGTTTGCCGCCGGTGCCGGACAAACGGTCGCCATCGACGGGGCCGGGAGCGATCGCGTTGCATTGCACCTCTGGTCCAAGGAACGGCGAGAACGCCTCGACCATCGCGCGCTGGCCCGCTTTCGAAAGGCCATAATCGGCGCGGTTGGGATATGCGACCGCTAGGAACTTCTCTCCGCCGAAATAGGACGAGACGTTGAGGACGTAGCCTGAGCCTTGGCTTTTCATCAGCGGCACGACACGCTGCATCAGGTGGTAATTCGAAATGAGGTTCGCATCGAGCGTGAAGCGCCATGCCTCGGGCTCCATGTCGATCACCATGTCCTCGGCGCCCGCAACGCCTGCATTGTTGATGAGGTAATCGATCCGCCCGAACTCCTGAAGCGTCGCGTCAACCGCCTTGTCGAGCGAGGCGAAGTCGCTGACATCGATATCTGCCATGTATTTGACGCGGCGTTCGACCCCGGCAAAGCCGATATCCTGAAGCTCGCCCACGATCCGGTCGCGTGCGGCGACAAGCTCGCTTTCGCGCCTTGCGACCATCATCACCTTCGCGCCCGCGAGCGCGAGCAGCCGCGCAACCTGACCGCCGATCCCGGCCGAACCGCCGGTAATGAAAGCGACTTTGCCCAGGTGCAGCCCGGTAATGTTCTCGGCAAAGCCCACCATGGCTTTGCGTGATCCGGTTTCCTCGCTGATATTGGCGGGCAGTTTCAGGTCGATTTCTGCAATGCGCTGCTCCCGGAAAAGGACGCGCGTCGCGTGCCCGGCGGCGAAGCGGGTGTTCTCGTCTTCAGTGTTGGTGTGGCGAATGATCTGGTTCGACCAGACGGCGTGCTGCGTCGATCCGTTGCCCGCCTGCACACGCTCCTCATCGCGCCAGATGCGGATCAGCTGGGTGATGCCGGCGGAGAGGACCGAGGCGAATGAATTGCCAAGCGGGTCGCCCGGATTGGTCATGAACACGCAGCGGGGAGGGGACTGGAGGTCCTCCCGCCCATGCCAATACCGCGCAAAGCTGCGCGAGGCGGCGATGGCGCCCACCAGTTCTGTGTCCATGAACTTGATGACCGTCTCGTCATCGGCGGCGAGGAGCGATCCGGTGAAGTGGCCCGATGGTTTGACCGGCAGGATGATCGCGCCGGTGATCGCCCCGTCAACGTCACCTGAGAATGCGGCGAGCGCGTCTTCCATGGCGTCCGGCTCGCTGCGGTTGAAACGGGTGACGGTCAATTCGTCGCCGACCCCTTGTGCTTTCAACCGCGCATTGGCTTGCGCAACGTCGGCATTGCGCGCAAGGCCGATGCGGACCCGCGCGCCCGATCCGATCAGTGTGTGAGCGGCGACCAGCGCATCGTCCCAGTTCTCTCCCGAGACGATGAAGATGTTGAGACCCGCCCCGTCGAGCGAGCGCATTGAGGGCCGGGTCATGTAAGTTGAGGCCGACATGCGATTGGCGGAAAGGCCGTGGGTTACGTCCACCTCCTCACCCGCAATCCCTGCGGCTTCCTCGCTCGCAAGAAACAGGCAGGTGCCCGCGATATCCTTGGGGTTTGGCAGGGGCTTGCCATCGACTTTGCCATTGACGCTGCGGGTCAACGCCATTCGACCAGTGAAGTAATCCGCGGTAGTGTCCTTGGGCTGGTTTTGCACCTCGTCCATCGCGGCAAAGACGGTGCGGATGCGGTCGCTTTCGATCGGGCCGGGAAAGACGGTGTTCACCCGGATGCCGCGCGGGCCAAGCTCGCCCGCAAGCTGGTTCGACAGCGCGTTGAGCGCGGCCTTGGGCACTACATAGGCGGTGCGCCCGTAATAGCGCGTGTGGCTGAATATGGTCGAGATATTCACCATCGCGCCGCCCACCGGCATCATCGGCGCAACGATGCGCGCCATGTTCCATGTGACGCCAAGGATGTTGAGCATTGCGTCGCGCACGGTCTCGGTATCGCCGCAAGCCTCCATTTCCTGAGCGCTGAGCGGTACGTTGTGGAGCGGCTGCTTGGGACCAGCAGAACCTGCATTGTTGATGAGAATGTCGATCCGGCCATATTCTTTGCGCAGCTTTGCCATCGCGGCACGGATCGAGTCCGGATTGCCGCCATCGAGGACAGCAGTGTCGATCCGCTCGGGTGCAACGCCGGTGTCCTTGATCAGCTGCTCGCGCGCTGCCGCAATGCGATCCTCGGTGCGCCCCGTCATCACCACGAAAGCGCCTTCGCTGGCAAAGGCGCGCGATATCTCGCTGCCGAGATTGCCAGCCGCCCCGGTGATCAGCGCGACCTTGCCTTCGAGACGGCCCTTGGCGGCGTTTCCTGTTTTGCTCAACTCGTCTCTCCGGTGTCAGATTGCGCGGCGGCCCAGTATTCGAGCAGCTCGTCTTTCGTGGTGAGGCCCATCGCGGGCATGGCGTGATTGACCACGTAGGTCGCGCCCGAATGGCGGTTGTCCCACATCGCCTGATGCGCTTGCGGGAGCTCTTCCCAAGGCACCATCGTGGGCTCTGTGACGTCGAGCAGGCCGGCGGCGACCATCTCGTTCATCATGGTCACTTCGTATGCGTTACACAGATGCGTGCCGAAAATCTCGGCGCTGGGCATGCAGATGCGCCGCTGCCGGGTCCAGACCTGTGGGGCGTAGAAGGTGTAGCGCCGCCCTGCCATTTCCTCGGCATAGATCACGCGCCCGCCGAACGGTTTGACCAGTGAGGTAGAGACGCCGAGCGTGTCCTGCCCGGCGCGTTCGATCACGAGGTCGGGCACACCGCGCGGGTTGCCGGGAGAACGTAGCAGCTTGCCGACCGCTGTCCCGAACGGCTTCATCGTGTTCTGCTGATAGGCGCGCACGCCAATCTTGAAGTTCTCGATATCGGTGCGCGCATCGGGCAGGCGCGGCAGCGTGTCGGGCCAGTGGAAGTCGGCATCGCGGCGTTTCAGCCCCTCGATGCTGACGATGCCTTCGACGGCGTCTTCGAGGCCCAGCGATTGCAGGAACTCGCGCTGGCCATCGCTGGTGGTGACGATGACCATGCGCGCTTTCATAAGACGCGCTGCCTCGATCATTTCGAGGCCCTTTTCGTCCGCAAGCTCGCGCGATCCGGGGCCGTAATAAAGCAGCACGCTCTCCCCACCGCGCAGGTTAGCACGCGCCAGCATCTCTTCGGGCCGCGCTTCGCCGCGCTTGCCCATGAAGGAGAAGTGGTATCCCGATGACGCGCCGTAAAAGGCGAGCCGCCCACCTTCTGCCAGCAGCTGAAACGAACGCGGGAAAGCGCGTTCGCCTGCATGGCTGACGACGTAGTCGGCGAGTTTTCCGCCATTCATCGCGCGGTAGGCGTCGAGCAGTTTCTCGCCATCCGCCTCCCATTGGCGCGCTTCGTCAGGTTCGTCTGGGACGGGCGTGAAACAGTCGGCAATCTCGGGGTCCTTGCGATTGATTGCGCCGACGGCGCCATGCGATTTCACGAACTGCGCCCGGTCCTCGCTGGAGACGAGCCCGGTGACGGCAAGGCCAGTACGAACCGAGGATTTGAGTGCATCAAGACCTGTGCCCGTGGCCGATCCCTCCACAAAGGCGGTCTTGCCCGCCTGTATCTCCAGCGTCGTGAACAGGCAGCGCGCAACCGTGCCGAGGTTGAGCGTGTAGGCGCCCGCCTGCTCAAGTGTGAGATCGGCTGGCGGGCGGTGCAATTGCGGGCCCTGAACGGTCAGGAATTGCGCGTGGCTGCCGGTCTTGGTCTCGTAGCCCTGGATCGCAAAGCCCGCATACATCGGATCATCGCCTGCAAGCGGGGAGAGCAATTCGCTCGTCCCTGAATAGACCGAGACAAGGTCGCCCACTTGCAAGCGGCCTTCTTCCTTCAGTTCGCTGCCGAGCGCGGCGACGAGCGCAAGACCGCCCGATCCGGTAATCTGCACGTCCTCGTCATGCGCATCGAAGGGCGAGACCGGGATACCGGTGAGCGCCCAGATGTCGTTGAAGTTCACTTCCGATGAGAGGAGGTAGATGAGAGCCTCGTTGGCCCCCGGCTTGGGCGTGTTCACCACAAGTTCGCGCTCATGCGTTTCGGGCGGGCCAAAGCGCGGCGTGCCTGTATCGGGATCGCGGGCGATGCCGAAGGCGAGTTGTTTTGGCGGGATCGCGGTGACGCCCGGATAGAATGGCGCGCCCAGAGGCAAGAGGTCGCCCGCCTCGATCAACGCGGCCTTGGTTGCCTCATGTCGGTCATCTTCCCACACACCGTCGCGGCGCACGGGGAGGGGCGGGGACTGCTTGTCCATGAATTGCTGGATGCCGGTCTTGCCGCCTTCGGGATCGATAATGGCCTCAGCAAAGCGCTGAGCCTCGCGCTCAAAACCGGCCGCCATACCTTGCTCCCAGCCGGTGCGGACCGCGTCCAGCGCTCGCTCTCCCGCCTTGTCGCGGCCTGCCCATTTGAGCTGTTTGAGGATGCGTTGCAGGAATTCGTCTTGAAGCACCGCGTCGAGGTCGATGCTTGCGGGCTCGTGCCAGCTTTGCGTCTGAGCCTTGCGCGCGGCAAAGGCTTTCCCGAGCGCACTTTCCTCTCCGGATCGAACGTATTCGCGAACCATCGCGTGGGCGTGGCTGAGCGCATTGTCCGATCCATCGGCAATCGCATCGACCGCGCCGATCGCGAGCGCAGCGTCCGCGTCAATCGCTCGCCCGCCTAGGATCATGTCCAGCGCATCGCGAAGGCCCCTCTCCCCGCCGCGCTCCGCCAAAAGGCGCGGGAGGCGCTGCGTTCCGCCATAGCCGGGGAGCAGGCGAAGGTTGATCTCCGGCTGGCCGAAACGCGCCTTTGGCTCGGCGACGCGGTAGTGGCAGGCGAGCGCGAACTCCATCCCGCCACCCAGAGCAACGCCCTGAATCGCAGCGATGCACGGTTTGTCCATTTCCTCGATCGTGCGGAATGCAAGCTGGGCGTTGTCGGGGAGCGCCTTGGCTTCCTCGACGCTGTTCACTTCCTCCAGCATCTGGCGGATGTCGGCGCCTGCAACGAAGCTCGCCGTGCCGCTGCCGGTGAAGACGACGGCGGCGACATCGTCCTTGCGCGCAAGGTGCTCGGCGATGATGACCAGCTCGTCGAGCGCGCGTTCGTTGAGCGCGTTGACCGGCGGGTTTTTGACCGTGACGGTCGCGACCCGCTTGCCAGCCGACAGCGTGTTGTACTGGATGGTGAAGAAGCGATAGCGTTCGAACAGGGCCTGTGTGTCCGACAGCGATTGCCGCCGTTTCCACCCGTCCACTGCGCGCGCGAGTTCGTCTAGGCTCTCTGGATTGCGCAGGGTTGACGCATCGCCGACCTCGCCGCCTTCGACCACGGCGCGCACCATGCGGCGCATATATTTGCCCGAGCGCGTCTCGGGGAATTCAGCGAGTTCGATAAAGTCCTGCGGCACAGCCACCGCGCCCTTTTCCGTGCGCACCAGATCGGTGAGGCGGCGCTTGTCGTCCTGCGTCAGGCGGCGGCCTTCGACGGGGGTGACAAAGGCAAGCGGGGTCACGCCCTTTTGCGAATGAGGCGCGCCGATCACGATCACGTTGCCGACCGGCGAATTGGGATCGAGCGCCTTGTCGCGCAGGATTGCGCCTTCGATTTCCTCGGTCCCGATGCGGTGGCCCGAGACATTGATCACATCGTCGGAGCGCCCGTGGAGCGAGAACGAGCCATCCGGGTGCCGCATGGCAAAGTCGCCCTGGGTGTAAGCCCACGCGCCCTTCCATCGCCGCCAGTATGTGTCGGCGTAGCGGACCTCATCGCCGCGCCAACCCCCTGCCACGCGGGCCAGATTGCCGACATGCTCGACTGTGAAACTCTCTGCATCGCCCCAGATTGTGCGGGTGAGGTAGGGGTAGGGGAGCGCGATGACGATTTCGCCCTTCTCGCCGTCCTCGGCCACCCGCCATGGCGCACCGCCGGTGCCCGTGTCGCGCTCGTATTCGACCGGGCCATTGCTGGAACCGTCGGCATCTTCGATCCAGACATCGCCCATGATCCACGGCAGCGGATAAGTGTGCGCGTCCGCTTCGAGCGGGAAGCCGTCCGCATCGGCAAAGTGCGTCCACACCATCCCACCATGCTCGGTCGCCCAGTAGGAATTGATGTAGCGATCAGTGATATGCTCCATCGCAAAGGCCTGAACCGCAGGCGAAACCGGCTCTGCGCAAAAGGTCGCGACCTTCAGGCTGGAAAGGTCGTAGCGCTGAATGTCTTTCAGGTTCTCGGGGTTCTGCATCACCGACTTGAGGAAGGTGACGCCCGCCTTGAACACGTTGACGCCATATCGCTCGATGATCGAGGCAAAGCGGCCCGCGTGAGGGAAAACGGGCGAACCTTCGGTGATGACCGTCGTCACCCGCGAGAGGAGCGAGGCGGCGATCTGGTAGCTTTGGCCGGTGATCCAGCCCGGATCGGCGACGACATACATCACATCGCCCGGCTCGGCTCCGAAGGCGGCGGGCATGGTCGCGGCAACACCGCTCGCATAGCCGCCGTGGACATGGACGACGCCCTTGGGCTTTCCGGTGGAGCCTGAGGTGTAGATGATGAAATTCGGATATTCGGCATCGACCGCGAGCACCGGCGCACCGGCCCAGATGGCGCGCGTGAAGTCGGTGTCGGGAAGGGCGAGAAGCGCATCCTCATCGGACAGATCGAACCCGGCATCGCGCGCGGCCTCCAGCAGCTCTTCGCCAGCCGCAGCGGTGAGATCGTCGCTCCAATGGTCGCGCGCCTCGTTCCATGGAAGGTCGGGCTGCGCGGTGTGCTTGACCACGACCACCGCATCGACGCGGGGAGGGGAATCGACCAGCGCGCTGGCGATGGCGATGCGCAATTGTGCCGCCTGTCGCGGCGTCATCGCGCCGCCCGCCGCCCCTCCCGATGCGATCGCGGTCAGCGCCTTGCCGACCCCGCGCATCACGTCGGATCGTTCGACCGTAACCTCTCCATCGAGCAGTTCGGCAACCTCGCTGCGGATCAATCCTGCATGTTCCGGCGCAACTTCAAGCTCGCCATGTTCGAGCGCTTGCCCGAGCAGTTCCATTGCCACCGGGACCGCGATGAAGTTGTCGAGCGCCGGGTCGGTGTAGCTCGGCTTGAATGGCACCATCTGCGCGTTGCGGTAGGAGCCATCGGCGGTGACCACCACGCGTGCGCCTGCATCGGCAATGCGGTCCGAGAGGGTCTTGTCGCTGAAGCCGCCGAAGACCGGGGTGTAGACGATCCCCATCCGCTTTGCGCCCTGCGTCCAGTAAATCTGTTCGGGGATGCTCGGCATGTTGAGCGCGATGCGGTCGCCTGCTTTGAGGCCCAGCGCTTTCAGTGCCAGCGCGCATTTTGCGCTTTCGAGGAGGAGCTTTCTGCGCGAGATGACTTCGCTGTCGACGGGGCCACCGCGGCCGCCTTCGCTCGCCATGTTCCAGCGGTCGCCTTCGAAGATCATCGCGGCTTCTTCGCCATGGCCCGACAGCACATGCCGGTCGACCTCGTTGAACGCGGTGCTGGTCAGCCCGCCTTCGAACCAGCGCCAGTTGGGCGGGTCGTCATCGTTGAATGCGCGTTCCCACGGCTCGAAACTTTCGTGCAGGTCGAGCGTGATCGGGGCGGCGCTCGACGCGTCCCACCCTGTCCACTTTTCAGCCGCTTCGTCGTAAAAGGCCCATGCCGGATTTCCTCCGTGCCCTTCGACCAGCCAGCAAATCTGTTGTTTGGCCAGCGCTCCGTGAAATGCACCCGGATCGTTCCGGCATTCTTCCCTGAGGCGCGTAAACTCATCCCGGTCCGAAATTGTCAGGCCGCGAGACTGTTTTCCCAAAATATTGGACGAACCGATGGCATCGCCCTCCCCAATCGTTGTGATGATCCCACAAGACGGTTGACCGCGCTTACGCAAAAAGTGTCGCACGCGAAAGGCCTTGCGCTCTTTTTGTGCCTTTCAGCACGGTTTCGGCGCAATTTTCAGTCAAGAAACGGTGCCTGAGGGAAACGGTTCCTTGCGGCGGAAAAACGGGCTGTCCACACGGGTCTTGCGGCGGGTTTCGCGCCTACGTATTGACGCGGGTCATGCAACAGACTGTCTCCGATAAAGCATCATCCGCGCGCCCTCTGACGGGTCGCCCTGTGATTTCAGCCACCGGCCTCTTCACACCCGAAGAATCGATCTCGAACGAAGAGCTCGTCGCCAGTTTCAACGAATATGCGGATCGCTTTAATGCCTCCAATGCGGAAGCAATTGAGGCAGGTGAGATCGAGCCGATGCCGCACTCCTCGGTCGAATTTATCGAGAAAGCGAGCGGGATCAAATCGCGCCACGTGATGAGCAAGGCGCCGATCCTCGATCCTGACATCATGACCCCGCGCATCGAAGACCGTGGCAATGACCAGATCTCGCTGATGGCGGAAATCGGCGTGATCGCAGCCAAACAGGCGCTGGAGCGGGCGGGGCGGGATGCGAAGGACGTGGACGCGGTTCTGTGCGCCGCCTCCAACATGCAGCGCCCCTATCCGGCGATGGCGATTGAAATTCAGCAAGCGCTCGGCATCGAAGGCTTTGGCTTCGACATGAATGTCGCGTGCTCCTCCGCCACCTTCGGCATCCAGACTGCTGCCGATTATGTCCGCGCTGGCAATGCCAGGAGCGTGCTGGTCGTCAGCCCCGAGATCACATCGGGCCACCTCAACTGGCGCGACCGCGACAGCCACTTCATCTTCGGCGATGTCGCGACCGCTGTGCTGGTCGAAGATGCCGCCATCGCGCCTGAGCAGCATTGGGAAATCCTGAGCACCAAGCTCAAGACCGTATTCTCGAACAACATCCGCAACAATTTCGGCTTTCTCAACCGCGCTCACCCCGAAAGCATCGGAGAGCCCGACAAGTTGTTCGTCCAGGAAGGCCGCAAGGTCTTCAAGGAAGTCGTCCCGATGGTCGCGGAAATGATCATCGAAGAGGCCGAGAAGCTCCAGATGAACCCCGCAACCCTTCGCCGCCTCTGGCTGCACCAGGCCAATGCCGGCATGAACCGCCTGATCGCTCAGCGTGTGCTTGCCCACGAAGCCAATTCGGACGAAAGCCCGACCGTGCTCGACACCTATGGCAATACGTCAAGTGCAGGGTCGATCATCGCGTTCCACCAGCACAGCGATGATCTGGCCGCGGGCGATAACGGCCTGATCTGTTCTTTCGGAGCGGGTTATTCCGCCGGTACGGTGTTCGTGCGCAAGGTTGCCTGAGCACGCGCTTCAAGGAAGCGGTCCCATGCAGCGATGATGCGCTGCGACGCCCACCAGATCGCTGCCACTGCGAGCAGCGAAACCAGCCCGTCGACCGCATAGTGGTAGGCGAGGTGGACGCTGCTGATCCATGTGATGAAGAAGAACACGCCAAAGAACGCGCCCCACTTGCTCGACACGCGCCGCACGGCAATCCAGTAGAGGAACGCGATGGCGCAGTGCATGCTGGGCATGGCGGTGATGCCGCTGCCAAGGCCGCTATCGGCGTTGGTGTAGCGTTCCAGCAGCATCTCCTGAACGGACAGGACCATGATCGGCACCTCTTCGTTCGCGGCATAGAGATACGCCATCTGCGCATCGAAGGTCGAATTGCCGAGCATGGGGCCCACAAAGCATGGGCCAACCGATGCAAGCAGCGTTGCCATCAGGCCGCCGATCAGGAGCCAGCTCAGAACATAGGTCAGGAAGAACTGGCGACGCACCCGGCTGTCTATCCGCGCAAACACAAAGAACAGGACGCCGGGGTACAGAAGCAGGAACCACAGATGGTAGAGAAGGGCGAGAAACGCGGTTACGATCGGGAAGCCCAGCACCGGTTGCAAGACTTGCCACGGGTCATTGCCAAAGAAGAGTGCACGGTCCCAGTCGATGAAGGCCTGATCCCAGACATAGTCCTGAAACAGCGGGATCGCCGATTTCATCTTCGAGAAGAACGGCAGGACAAGGATCGCAATGCCGATAAGCGGCAAGCCGGCTGCGATTGCCCGCCACAGCGGCTTTGCGAAATAGCGTTCGCGCAGGAAACTGATCGGGCTTTTCGGGCGGTGGCGGACGATCTGGACTGTGCTGTCGTAACAAAGCAGGATCAGCACGAACATCAGGAACAACTGGCTGTTGACCAGCGCTCCGCCGAGGCTCGGTGAAACACCATACGTCATCAGCAGTCCGATGCAGAACGACATCAGCGTCAGCGAAATGACATAAATCGGCACTTCGCCAAGGTATCGCCGGGTCAAAGCGCCCGCATCGCCAAGCGAGGTGCTCATTTCGCTCGAGGACGCGCGCGGCGATGCTTTTGAAAGGGTGCTCATCACGGTTTCGCGAATTATGGTAAACACCTTAAGGAACGGTTGATCTTCGGGCGGTTGCGAGCGTTTCATTGCGGCGATGGAAAGGCGCAAACCGTGGGCCGCGCGCGCAAACGGCTTGCCTGTATGCGGACCGGTTCTTAGATGCAGCATCTATGGCAGGCGAAATACTCGATAATCAGGGCCGCGGCGATGCAAGCTGGGGTTGGCCCCCAATTCACTCTGAAGGGCGCAAATACGGCGTAATCGCAATCGCGATTGCGCTGATTCCTTTGCTCATTCTCGACTGGGAGATCATCGGCTGGCCGATGCTGTTGCTGTCGGCGGGCGTCTTTGCGTTCTTCCGCGATCCCGAACGGGTGATCCCGCAAAGCGATAATGCGATTGTCGCGCCTGCCGATGGGCTGGTGACTCTGATCCAGCAGGTCGAGCCGCCTTCCGAGCTTCAGATTGATGACGGCTCCGGCAGTCCGGGCCTCGCAAGTGGACCGGTCACGCGCATTTCCATCTTCATGAGCGTGTTCGACGTGCACATCAATCGCGCGCCCGTGGCAGGCACGATCCGGCGCGTGGTCTATGTGCCGGGCAAGTTCGTGAATGCCGACCTCGACAAGGCGAGCGAAGAGAATGAGCGCCAGCACATCCTGATCGAGCGCACCGACGGGCTGAAGATCGGTTTTACCCAGATCGCAGGTCTGGTGGCGCGGCGTATCGTGCCGTTTGTGAAGCCGGGCGACCTGGTGGCCAAGGGCCAGCGGGTTGGTCTGATCCGCTTTGGAAGCCGCGTCGATGTCTATCTTCCGGCAGGAACCGATCCCAAGGTCTTGATGGGACAGCGGATTGTTGCCGGCGAGACGATCCTTGCCGAAGTTGGCAGCCAGGCGCTGCTCGAAGGCATCGCACAATAGCGCGCGCAGGGAACCTAAGCCATGCGCCACGAGTAGGTCTGGCATGACCAACCGCTTTTCTCGCAAGAATGTAGACAGATCGCCCGCACGCGTCGGGCCCAAGGGCTATGAGGGCGAGGAAGGCGAGCCCGGAGACGACGATGCTCACGGAGGTGGGCTGACGCTTCGCGCGATGCTTCCCAATGCGATTACGGCTGCTGCGCTGTGCGCGGGGCTTACCGCCGTGCGTTTCGCGATCGAGGAGCAATGGGCCTACGCCATCCTGATGATCGCGCTTGCAGGCGTGCTCGATGGCATGGATGGGCGCATCGCGCGGCTGCTCAATGCACAATCCCGGTTCGGTGCGGAGCTGGACAGTCTGGCGGACTGCCTGTCTTTCGGCATGGCTCCTGCGCTTATTCTGTACATGTGGGCGCTTCAGGATCTGAGCCGTTTCGGTTGGTTCGCAGCGCTCGCCTTCGCCATCTGCTGCGCGCTCAGGCTTGCGCGGTTCAATGCGAGGATCGACGTCGAGGATCAGCCGCACAAATCGGCCGGTTTCCTCACCGGCGTTCCCGCGCCTGTCGGGGCAGGGCTGGCCTTCACGCCGTGCTATTTGTGGCTGGAGACCGGCGAACCGATTTTCCGCGACCCGCTCATCCTCGCCATCTGGGTCAGCCTGATCGCGGTGCTGCTGATCTCGAACATGGCAACGCTCAGCTGGACGGCCATCCGGCCCAGCCGCGGCATTCGCCTATGGCTGATCGCGCTCGTCGCGCTCGCCTTCGCAGCGCTTTTGATTGAGCCCTGGTGGACGCTGACCGCGATCAGCGTGACTTACCTCGCGCTGATGCCATACGCCTTGATGCGATATGGCAAGGTGAAGCGCCGCCGCGCCATGCGCGCTGCTAACCGGCAAGCTGAAGCTTAGCGAGAGCGCGCTTGCGATCGTGCGAGCGCATGGCGGCCGCAACCGTTCGGCGCGGCTGCGACGAAGCGGGACGACGCAAGCGCAAATCGCGCGCCTCAACCGCCGGAACGAAGCCCGCATCGAGCAGGGCCTGTTCGCGCCGCAGCACACCATAAGCGCTGCGACCGCGAATCCAGCTGTCGATGAGGCTCAGCCCGGTGGCAATCGCCGTCACCGTGAACAGCGCTGTGAGGATCATTGCGAGCATCATGTGAGCGGTCCTTTCCTTCCCTTCGAAACCCCCGCCAATCCGTAAAGTTCAGCGTTTGTTCCTCACCCCTTGTTCACCAAGTGTTCCACAGGGTCAAGAAGTTTGTTCCATTTGTGTTCTAATCGTTTCACTTGGCACTAGATTTTGTGGGTCGATGCCCGTATGTGCGCGGCCTCGCTTGTCTGCGAAGGCGAATCACCGCCCCAACCGGCCAGGCGAAATTCACATGGAAGGCCACACATACCGGTGCTTGCCGAGCGGGATCTCCGCCAGTTCAAGTTTCCACGGCCTTCCAGAGGAACAACCGGAAAGGAAATACCTATGGCGGCCACTACCGTCACCATGCAGCAATTGATCGAGGCCGGCGCACATTTCGGCCACCAGACCCACCGCTGGAACCCGCGGATGAAGCCGTACATTTTCGGCAACCGCAACGGTGTTCACATCATCGACCTGTCGCAGACCGTTCCGCTTTTCGCGCGCGCTCTCGATTTCGTTGAGCAGACCGTTCGCGCAGGCGGCAAGGTCCTGTTCGTCGGGACCAAGCGTCAGGCGCAGGAGCCGATCGCAGAAGCCGCTCGTCAGTCGGGCCAGCACTTCGTCAACCACCGCTGGCTGGGCGGCATGCTCACCAACTGGAAGACCATCAGCGGTTCGATCAAGCGTCTCAAGACCCTTGAAGAGCAGCTTTCGGGCGACACCAGCGGCTTCACCAAGAAGGAAGTCCTGCAGCTCACGCGTGAGAAGGACAAGCTTGAGCTTTCGCTGGGCGGTATCCGCGACATGGGCGGCATTCCGGACGTAATGTTCGTGATCGACGCCAACAAGGAAGACCTCGCCATCAAGGAAGCCGCCGTGCTCGGCATTCCGGTGATCGCGGTTCTCGACACCAACGTTGATCCCTCGAACATCGCATTCCCGGTTCCGGGCAACGATGATGCGAGCCGTGCCGTTCGTCTTTACTGTCAGGCCATCAGCGATGCGGCGAATGCCGGTCGCGGCCAGGCTGTCGAGCAGTCGGGCGAAGATTTCGGCGCATCCGAAACCCCGCCAGCTGAAGCGCCTGAAGTGACTGGTGCCGAAGAAGCTCCGGCAGAAGCCTGATCCGATCCCGGTGGCGCGCAACCTGCGCGTCACAATTCAAGACTAGCGCGCCGGGCACACCTTTGAACGGGTGCTCTCCGGCGCCCCCTAACTTACAAGAGGAAATCACCATGGCTGCATTTTCCGCCGCTGATGTGAAGAAATTGCGCGAAATGACCGGCGCTGGCATGATGGACGCCAAGAAGGCTCTCGAAGAGACCAACGGCGACCTCGAAGCAGCGCAGGACGCGCTGCGCGCCAAGGGTCTGGCCGCTGTCCAGAAGAAATCGTCGCGCACCGCGGCTGAAGGCCTCGTCGGCGTTGCTGTTGAAGGCACCAAGGGCGTCGCTGTCGAAGTGAACTCGGAAACCGACTTCGTTGCGAAGAACGACCAGTTCCAGGACTTCGTGCGCAAGACCACCCAGGTCGCGCTCGGCATGGACAGCGACGATGTCGAAGCTCTCAAGGCTGCCGACTACCCCGATGGCGGCACCGTCACCGAAAAGCTGACCAGCAACGTCGCCACCATCGGCGAGAACCAGCAGGTCCGCCGCATGCAGACCGTTTCGGTATCGCAAGGGTCGGTCGTCTCCTACGTCCACAATGCGGCCGCAGAAGGCCTCGGCAAGATCGGCGTTCTCGTCGCTCTCGAAAGCGACCTTGGCGCAGACGTGCTTGAGCCGTTCGGCAAGCAGCTTGCCATGCACATCGCATCGATGTTCCCGCAGGCACTCAACGCCGAAGGCCTCGACCCCGAAGTGATCGAGCGTGAGCGCAAGATCGCCGCGGAAAAGGCAGCCGAAAGCGGCAAGCCTGACAACGTGCAGGAAAAGATGGTCGATGGCGCGATCAAGAAGTACGCGAAGGAAAACGCGCTTTTGTCGCAGATGTTCGTCATGGACAACAAGACCAGCGTCGAAGACACCGTCGCCAAGTTCGGCAAGGACAATGGCGGCAGCGTCAAGCTGACCGACTATGTCCGCTTCCAGCTTGGCGAAGGCATCGAGAAGGAAGAAAGCGACTTCGCAGCAGAGGTCGCAGCAGCCGTCGCCGGCTAAGCTTCTTTTCGAAGCTACAGGCTAATTCGAAAAGGCCGTCGCAACATCGCGTTGCGGCGGCCTTTTTCGAATCCGGAGCCGATGACGGTCCGGTTGCGGTCCGATTGCGGATATTCGAGCCGATGCCATGTTCGGGGCGCTTGCATCGTTACGATGGCAGAAAACGGGTCAGTCTTGGGCCAGCTCATCAATGCGGGCTTTGGCCTCTGCATCATCTGGGACACGCTCCAGATATCTGCGGTACATCGTGAGTGCCGATGCGGTTTGACCTGTGACACGCAGGCCCTCGGCCAACCTGTAGATAGCATAGTCGGAGTTTGGATGCAGCGCGCTGTTAAGTCGCAGCAGGTCGATCCCGACAGTGTTCTGTCTGCGATGAATATTCCTGAACGCGGCGAGATCCATCATACCCTCGCGCGTTTTGCGACCATCAGCCTCTGTCCGGGCGCAAGCCATGCTCGCTTCGACACCATTGAGTGCGGCAAAATCGATTAAATCCTGAGTGAAACGGTAATTGCGCGTCTCATCTGTCGGGCCTGCAACGAGTTCATGCACGAAGGCCTCAATATCCCAATATGCGTCCACATCTCCATTGGTAAGGACGATGAAGGTCGTGTCGATCTCGGGAAACATCATGAGTTCGCAAGCGACCCCATAATGGCCGCCAGAATGCCCCAGAAGACGGACACCGTTGAGGTCTTGTTCGATGACCCCGTAGCCATAGCTCCCGACGGGCGTCTGCGAGCGGCCTTGAAGCAATACCTGTGTCATTTGCCGGGAAAGCAAACGGTTGCGGGTGAGCGCGGTGGCAAAGTGATGCAGATCTCGAGCCGTCGAGTAAGCTCCGCCCCCTGCGCTCCCGCGCGGTTCTAGACGACTGCTGCAATCGACCCATTCTCCGGGTGTTTCTTCAGAACGCATATACGGGATTGCACGGTTGGAGACATCGGCATCCAGTCGCCAGTTGCCGGTGTTTGCCATTCCCGCTCGCTCGAATATCGCTTGCTGCACATGCTCGTAATAGCTCTTGCCTGTCACCGCTTCGATGATCAGCCCGAGTACGACATAGCCGCCGTTCGAATAGGAGAATGCACTGCCCGGTTCATGCTCGAGAGGAATGTTTGCGAACAGCGGCAGATAGTCGCGATGACTTTCAGGATGCGGACCGTCCAGCTCTGCCAGTCCCTGCCAGTAATTGCCGATGCCAGACCTGTGCATCAGCAAATGGGCGATCGTTGCCCGTTCAGCCGCATCGCGACCGGGGTAGTCCGGCAGGTGCATGCCTACAGTATCATCAAGCGAGATCGCTCCAGCCTCGACCAGTTGCAGGATGCAAGTGGCTGTGAACATTTTCGGTATGGAGGCGAGGTTGAACTTCGTGTCGATGGTGTTGCGCTCGCCGCTGTCCCTGTCTGCTAATCCGAAGCTATCGGAAAATTCGACATTCTCCCCGCGTGCAAGCAACACGGTTCCGCTCAGATCCATGGTTCGAACCAGCGCTTGTGAATGACGTGCGAGCTTTTGGCCCTGTCCTTCGTGGGAGGTGCAGTTTGCGAGGGCGAGCGCCGAAGCAAGCTTGCCGCCAAGTGAAAGCGCCTCGCGCCGTGACGTTCTTGGAAAATGCATGTCGACCACTCGCTCTTGCAATTCTTCGGTGCAGGGCCATTGTGTAACTGGTTACCCATAATTACGTAATTGGTTACGGATATGTCAAGCAGATTGACCGCGAGAGCGGATGAAGATCGCGAGGATGGTCTCGCAGTTTACGGGGCCTTCGCTCTCGGAGGGCGTTTGAGGCGCCTCAGCGACAAGATCGATCGCGATGCGAAGTCGATCTACGACAAGATGGGCGTTCAATTCGAACAGCGCTGGTTTCCCATCTTCAACTGTTTGCGCGGTGGGGAAAAGCTGAGTGTTACCGAGATTTCGGACCGGCTCGGCCTTTCACATGTCAGTGTCAGCGTGACGCGCAAGTCGCTTGAGGCGGCACAGCTCGTCACCTCGATCGCGGATGAGAATGACGGCAGACGTTCTGTCCTGACCTTGACCGAAGAGGGTGAAGCCCTCTCGGAGAAGCTTGCACCGTTGTTCGCTGCGCTGGATCTGGCAGCAGCAGATCTGAATGCAGAGGCAGGAGACGCCATTGCTGCGATCGCAAAGCTTGAACACGCGTTGGACAAGAAGTCCCTGTCAGAGCGCACCGCTCATTTTCTGGATGAGAGTAAGGCGCAATAGATTCAGGTCTTTGTCGGGTCCAAGCCAGCTTGGCCGGGGTCACGGCGGCCTTTTTCCTTATTAGTCATTCGTTTGTGGGGCGCGGCTTATGCATTCGCTTATGAACCGCTTCGCCGTTCCATTTGTCATAACAGGCCTCGTCGCTCTCGCGATTGCGATGGGGTATGAGGAATCGATTTCGGGCCGCAGGGCGGGCGGGGTTCGCTTGCTCGGTCAGTTTCTCGACTGGCTGCTGGTTGAGCCGCTGACGCTGCCGGGCGCGCTGGCTTTTGTGTTCGTGGTGAGCCTGTTCTTCACGCTTGTCTTCACCAGTGGTGGCAAGCCAAACAAGACGTCCTGACAGCGCTGCCACGCTTCGGTGGTCGCCATGGTGCCGCGCCGTTTTCCTACACAGGTTCAAATCGCTACCACTAACGCTGTTCTTTGACATTGTCGGGCATAGCGGAGCAGGGCGGGGGCAAAGTGTAACCCTGGCCGATCTGGAAAGTCACACATCCTACACGCGATAACCGGGATTACCGCTTGAAAACACTCGCAAAACAGGCAGGGCGCGTTTTTTGGAAACACCCCTTTGCGTGTATCGCATCTGCGGAAGCGCAGCGCTAATCCCCTTGGCATTGCCACGCCTCCCCGATAAGGGCTGCGCAACGTCGCGTTACGACAACGAGGGAACCCGTCCTACATGATACAGCCTTCCGAGATGCCTTCGATAAAGCGCGTCCTCCTCAAGCTTTCGGGCGAGGTGCTGATGGGAGAGCAGGAATACGGGATCGACCCGGCTTACGTGGCGCGGCTGGCCGAAGAGGTGAAGACAGCGAAGGAAGCGGGACTTGAGGTCTGTCTGGTGATTGGCGGGGGCAACATCTTCCGCGGCATCAGCGCAGCGGCCAAGGGTCTCGATCGCACGACCGGCGATTACATGGGCATGCTGGCGACCGTGATGAACGCGCTGGCGATGCAGAACGCGCTTGAGCAATTGGGCGTTCAGACGCGGGTGCAGTCGGCTATCCCGATGAGCAGCGTATGCGAACCTTACATCCGTCGCCGGGCGGAACGGCATCTGGAAAAGGGCCGCATCGTTATCTTCGCAGCCGGCACGGGCAATCCCTTCTTCACCACCGACACCGGCGCTGCCCTGCGCGCTGCCGAAATGAACTGCGACGCGTTGCTCAAGGGCACGAGCGTCGACGGCGTCTATGACAGCGATCCCAAGCACAACCCGGATGCCCAGCGCTTTGACACGATCAGCTATGACCGCGTCCTGTCCGACAATCTCAAGGTTATGGATGCAACCGCGGTTGCGCTTTGCCGCGAGAACGACATTCCGATAGTGGTGTTCTCGATCCGCGAAAAAGGCAACGTTGCCCGCGTCCTGTCGGGCGAAGGCACGCAAACGATAGTACAGAAGGACTAGAACATGCCTCAGTATGACAAGGCAGACACCGAGCGCCGGATGAAGGGCGCTGTTGAATCGCTCAAGGGCGACCTTTCAGGCCTGCGCACCGGGCGCGCCAACACCTCGTTGCTCGATCCGGTGGTGGTCGAGGTTTACGGCTCGATGATGCCGATCGGCCAGGTTGCGACCGTCAACGCTCCCGAACCGCGCATGCTCGCGGTGCAGGTGTGGGACAAGAGCAATGTCAGCGCGGTCGAGAAAGGCATCGCCAAGGCCAATCTCGGATTGAACCCGATGACCGACGGGCAGACCATCCGCCTGCCGATGCCCGACCTTACAGAAGAGCGCCGCAAGGATCTGGCAAAGCTTGCCGGGCAATATGCCGAGAAAGCCAAGATCGCGATCCGCAACGTGCGCCGCGATGCGATGGAAGCGTTGAAGGCCGACGAGAAGAAGAAGGAAATCTCGGAGGACGATCGCAAGCGGATGGAAGACGAAGTCCAGAAGCTGACCGACAAATACGTCGCCGAAACCGATGAAGCGGCGGCGAAGAAAGAACAGGAAATCCTGACCCAGTAAGCGCTTCGACAGGGGGCCAGGGGATCGAGGAGAGGAAACGCTTGGGCGAAGGTCGCGCCAAACATGTCGCCATCATCATGGATGGCAATGGTCGCTGGGCCAAGAAACGCGGGCTTCCGCGCGCCGTCGGCCATCAACGCGGTGTCGAGGCGGTGCGCAGGCTTGTGCGCGGGCTCGACCCGATGGCGCTCGACTGCCTGACGCTTTACGCCTTCAGTTCCGAAAACTGGAAGCGTTCCGAAGACGAGGTCGATGACCTCATGAACCTGATGCGCAAGTTCATCAAATCCGACCTTGAGGAATTCGTCGCGAACGGCGTGAAGCTCAAGATCATCGGCAATTGGAAAGCGCTCGCGCCCGACATCGTGGCGATGCTGGAGGATGCTCTGGATCGGACTTCGGGCGGATCGAAGCTTCTTGCCGTTGCGCTCAATTACGGCGCTCAGGATGAGATAGCCCGCGCTGCTGCCATGGCGGCCGAGGCTGGCGAGATCACTGCCGACGCGATTGAGGCGCGGCTCGACACGTCGGACCTGCCCCCGCTCGACCTGCTGATCCGCACAAGCGGAGAGATACGCCTCTCGAACTTCCTGCTGTGGCAGGCGGCCTATGCAGAAATGCTGTTCGTCGACACGCTGTGGCCCGATTTCAAGCCGGAACACCTGGCGCAGGCGCTCGACGACTTTGCCCGCAGGGAGCGCCGTTATGGCGGACGCTGACACCAAGGGCAGCAAAGGCGGCTCGGCGATGAGCGACCTGCTCGTGCGGTTCGTTTCCGCAGTGGCCATGGTGGGCGTTGCCTTCATCGCCCTGTGGCTGGGGGGATGGTTCTGGGTCGGCTTCATCGTGCTGCTGGCCGGGCTGGTCCTGTGGGAGTGGAACCTGCTCGTCAAGGGCTTCGGCATCTCGCCCGTGGCGGAGGTCGCGTGGCAGTTCATCGGGGCGCTGTATGTGGGGGCGGCGGCGCTTGCGATGGTGCAGGTTCGGATCAACTACGACATGTGGACGGTGGCGCTCGCTTTCCTCGCGCCGATCATCGCGGTCGATGTGGGAGCCTATTTCGCGGGCCGACTGATCGGAGGACCAAAGATCGCGCCAAGCATCAGCCCGTCCAAGACATGGGCCGGACTGTTTGGCGGAGCGGTCGCGGCGGGCATATTCACGATCGGCATCGAAATGAGCGACGTCGTTGCCACGACGGCACCGGGATATACGCTTGGCGCGATTGGAATTGCCGCGCTTTCGGCTCTGCTTATCGCGGTGATCGCGCAGGCAGGCGACTTCTTCGAGAGCTGGATGAAACGGCGCGCCGGTGCCAAGGATTCCTCCAATCTCATTCCGGGCCACGGCGGCATTTTCGACCGGCTCGACGGCTTTATTGCGGTGTACTTCGTCCTCTTCCTGGTCGCCGTCGTACCTTCCTATATCGGATTGCAGTGAGATGACCCGCTCGATCACCCTTCTCGGAGCAACCGGCTCCATTGGCGCTTCGACGCTCGACCTCGTGCGGCGCAACCCGGACGATTGGAATGTCGAGGCGTTGAGCGCGAATTGCTCGGCGAAGGAGCTAGCGGCGCTCGCACGCGAATTCGGGGCGAAGGTCGCGGTTGTCGGGGATGAAAGCTGCCTTGATGAGCTCAAGGATGCGCTTGCCGGGTCAGGGATCGAAGCCGCTGGCGGCTCTGAAGCGCTATGCGAGGCGGCAGCGCGTCCCGTGGACATGACGGTTGCGGCCATCGTCGGCTGCGCGGGACTTGCGCCCACCATGGCAGCGGTCAGGCGCGGCGGGACAGTAGCGCTTGCGAACAAGGAGGCGCTGGTCTCTGCCGGTGACGTCATGATGTCAGCGGTCGCGCAGAACGGCGCAACGCTGCTCCCGACGGACAGCGAGCATAACGCCATCTTCCAATGCCTCGCGGGTGGCAAGATTGAAGACGTTGCCCGCATCACTCTCACAGCCAGCGGCGGCCCATTGCGCACGTGGTCGCGCGAGGCCATCGACGCGGCGACGCCTGAACAGGCGGTAGCGCATCCCAACTGGTCGATGGGCGCGAAGATAAGCGTCGATTCTGCGACGATGATGAACAAGGGGCTCGAATATATCGAGGCCTTTCACCTGTTCCCCGTCGGCCTCGATCGCCTGCGCATCGTGGTCCATCCGCAGAGTGTGATCCACTCGATGGTCGAATATCGTGACCGCTCGACGCTCGCGCAGCTTGGCCCATCCGACATGCGCGTGCCGATCGCATCGTGTCTCGCCTGGCCTGAGCGGATGGAGACGCCGCTTGAACCTCTTGACCTTTCAAGCATCGGCGAATTGACCTTCCACGCGCCGGATGAAGCGCGCTTCCCCGCAACCCGCATAGCGCGCGAGGCTATCGAAGCAGGCGGAGGTGCCCCTGCGGTCCTCAACGCCGCAAACGAGATCGCGGTGGAAGCGTTCCTTGCCGGTCAGATTGGGTTCAGCCGGATTACGGCAGTGGCAGAAACGACGTTGGCAAGCTATAGCGCTGCCGCGCCGGCCAGCCTGGAAGACGTGCTGGCACTTGACGCAGAGGCGCGCATCCGCGCCCGCGATGCTCTGGAGAACACCGCACTTGTTTGAACAGCCCCCTTTCTGGATGTACTTCGTCGGCTTCCTGCTGTTGCTGGGGCCGTTGGTGACGGTTCACGAGCTTGGTCACTATCTGGTCGGGCGCTGGTTCGGGGTTAAGGCAGAGGCGTTCTCGGTCGGTTTCGGCAAGGAAATCGCAGGGCGCACCGACAAGCACGGCACCCGCTGGAAACTCTCGGCGCTGCCGCTGGGCGGATATGTCCAGTTCAAGGGCGACATGAACCCGGCCAGCGTGCCGGACCCGAACGCTCCTGCCGAAGCGGGCAGCTTTCAGAGCGCATCCTTGTGGAAGCGCGCATTGATCGTCGCGGCAGGCCCGGTCACGAACCTTGTCGTCGCCATCGTGATCCTCGCCGCATTGTTCTCGATTTACGGGCAGCGTGTGGTCGCGAACCCGGAAAGCTCGACCGAGATCGGCGGCTTCTCCGAAACCTCGGTCGCGCAGGCTTCGGGCATGGAAGTGGGCGACCGGATCACCGCAATCGACGGTCAGAAGGTCGAGACGTTCGACGATATCGTTCGCGAGATAGCGCTCTATCCGGGCCGCGAAATGACCATCGTGGCGGAGCGCAGCGGCAATGAGATGGCTTTCGACGTAACCGCTGCACGCGTCACCGAAGAGGATGGCTTTGGCAACAGCCACACGGTTGGCCGGATCGGGGTTGCACCGGCAGCGCTCGAATACGATTTCCAGCCTGTCTCCATCCTCAGGGCAATCCCGCTTGCCGCATGGCAATGCTGGGACATGACCAAGATGATGGTGACCGGCATCAAGCAGATACTGTTCGGCGACCGCTCGATCAAGGAGCTTGGCGGACCGATCAAGATTGCCAAGTTCTCCGGCGAACGTCTCAGCCTGGGGCTGACGGAGTTTGTGTTCTTCGCCGCACTCATCTCGCTTAATTTGGCATTCATCAACTTCTTGCCAATCCCCGCACTCGATGGCGGGCATCTCGCGTTCTACGCGGCTGAGGCAATCCGGCGCAAACCGGTCGGGCCTCAGGCGACGGAGTGGGCGTATCGCACCGGCATCGCGATAGTGCTGGCGTTCATGGTGGTGGTTACCGTGAACGACGTGGTCTCGCTGCCGATCTTCGGAAGTTAGACCAGCGCAGTTAACCGGGCAGTCGCAGTCGCTGGACTGCGGCAGTTTGCCGGGGAAAGCGGGCACTCCATCCGGCATTGTGCGTATAGCCTGCTTGATTGCAGGTGACGCATCGGGCACAGGCGGGTGACGTTTTGGGACAGGCAGGGCTGACAGGCCATGCCGCGCGCTTTAAGGGGGCCCTAAAGAGGGCTGGGCGCGTTTACGAATACGGGTTGGACGGGAACATACTTTCCATGAATCGATGCGAGAATGCAGGCGCCCAGTCTGTGAAATCCACTTCTGTTAAAGCCATGAGTGCCACCGGGCGTTTGGCGATTGCGCTGACCGGCGCAACCATGCTGGCCGGGGTCCCGTACGCCGCGCTCGCGCAGGATGAAGCAGAGGCGCAAGCACAGGCACAAGCCGCTCCCGAAACCGCTCAGCCTGCGCCGGAGCCGACACCTGCTCCTGCACCCGCGTCGAACACGATCCGCACCATCAGCGTGACCGGTGCCGAGCGTCTCGAGCCGAGCACGATCCTTTCCTATATCCGCCTTCGCGCGGGCCAGGATTACTCGGCCGCCGCAGCTGACCAGGCCCTGTCCGACCTTTACGCGACCGAACTGTTCGCGAACGCCTCGATCCGCAATGAGAACGGCAACGTGATCATCACCGTGGTCGAAAACCCGGTGATCAACCGCATCGTTCTCGAAGGCAATGATCGCCTCGACGCTGAGAAGATCCTGCCCGAAATCAGGCTCGCCCCGCGCCAGATCTTTACCCGTTCCAAAGTCCGCGCCGACGTTGCGCGTATCGTCGAGCTGTACAAGCGGCAGGGCCGTTTCGCCGCGACGGTCGAGCCGCAGATGGTTCAGCTGCCGCAGAACCGCGTCGACGTCGTCTTCGAGATCACCGAGGGGCCAAAGTCCAAGGTTCGCCAGATCAACATCATCGGGAACGAACAGTTCTCCGATGGCGAACTGCGCAGCGAGATGGTGACGAAGCAGTCCCGCTTCTTCCGCTTCTTCAGCTCGAACACGTCCTACGACCCGGACCGTCTTGCCTTTGACCAGCAGAAGCTGCGTCAGTTCTATCTGACCGAAGGCTATGCCGACTTCCGCGTCGTATCTGCCGTGGCAGAGCTTACGCCGGATCAGCGCGACTTCATCATCACCTATGTTGTCGAAGAGGGTGAGCGTTACTCCTTCGGCGATGTCGAGGTGGAAAGCCAGCTGCGCGACTTTGACAGCGACGCCCTCCAGGCCGGCCTCGCCATGAAAACCGGCGACTTCTACAACGCCGCGTCGGTCGAAGACACGGTCGAGCAGCTGACCGAGCTTGCCGGACGCTTCGGTTACGCATTCGCCGACGTGCAGCCGCGCTTCAATCGCAATCCCGAAGACCTGACGATGGATATCACATTCATCCTGCGTCAGGCGCCGCGCGTCTATATCGAGCGGGTCGATGTGAACGGCAACACGCTCACACAGGACAAGGTGATTCGCCGCGAATTCCGCCTGTCGGAAGGCGATGCGTTCAACTCTCTGGGTGTTGCCCGTACGACTGCGCGTATCAACTCGCTTGGCTACTTCCAGGAGAACTTCGAGGTAAACCAGGTCGAAGGCTCCGCGCCTGACCGCATCGTGCTCGAAGCCAATGTAGAGGAGCAGCCCACGGGCGAGCTTCAGTTCTCTGCCGGCTTCTCCTCGATCGAGCGTTTCATTCTTGCGGGCAGCATCCGCCAGCGCAACTTCCGCGGGCGCGGTCAGACAATCGGGCTCAGCCTCAACTATTCGCAGTTCTCGCGCTCTGCACAGATCAGCTTTACCGAGCCTTATCTGTTCGATCGCAACATCTCTGCTGGCGCTGACATCTATCGCCGCGACTTCAACAGCTTCAACTTCAACCGCAACGACCGTCAGACGACATTCGAACAGGCGACCACGGGCGGCTCCGTGCGCGTGGGTGTTCCTCTGACCGAGTTCATGTCGCTGGTCGCCAGCTACACGCTCAACTACGATGAAGTGAGCCTCGACGAGGACCTGTTCTTCTCCGACATTGACGGCGATGGCGATATCGAATGCGATCCGTTGCGCGCCGGTCGCTTCCTGTGCGATGCGCTGGGCAATCGACTGTCGTCCATTGCTGGTCTCAGCCTCCAGTACAACTCGCTGAACTCGCTGCTTCGCCCGACGCGTGGCCGCCGCGTGACGCTCAGCACCGAGTTTGCCGGGCTGGGCGGCGACGTGCAGTATCTGCGTTTGCGCGGCCGCGGGCAGCAGTTTTGGAACGTCTTCAATTCGGGCTTCATCTTCTCGCTCTCGCTTGAAGGCGGCACGATTATCCCGCTCGAAGAGCGCGGTGGTGGCGGAGTTGATGACATTCTGCTCACCGACCGTTTCTTCCTGGGTGAGCCGCAGTTCCGCGGCTTCGACATTCGCGGCGTCGGCCCGCGTATTCTGACGCAGCCCTATGTCCTTGATGCGTTCAACAACAACCAGCTCGACGAGGATGGCAACCCGATCCTCATCACCGAGCGTAACCGCATTCGTGACGACTCGCTTGGCGGGCGCAACTACTATCTTGGCCGTGCAGAGCTTGAGATCCCGCTCGGCACCGGCGCGCGCGAGCTTGGCCTTCGCCCGTCGATCTTCCTCGATGTCGGCGCGCTCTGGGGCGTCGAACAACCGATCCTTCAGGACAATCCGACGGGTCTTCCGCAAACCGACACCAATGGAAACCCGCTGTTTATCAGCACGGATACGGGCGAACTTACGACCGATCCGATCGCCAGTGACGGCGTAACCCCCAACACCCGCCTGATCCGCACCAACAGTGCGATCCGCGAAGTCTTCCTGGGCGATTCGCCCAGCCCTCGCATCACGGCAGGTATCGGGGTCAACTGGAACTCGCCCTTCGGCCCGTTCCGCATCGATTTCGCCCAGACGATCCGCAAGGTCGAGGGTGATGACGACAAAACCTTCACGTTCAACGTAGGAACACAATTCTGATGAAGCTTACCACCAAACTCCTCGCCACCGGCGCGCTCGCGCTTGGCGCGCTCGCTGTAACTGCTCCGGCACAGGCACAGGTCGATGGCCGCGTCGCCACCGCCGACATCAGCCGCGCCATCATCGGCACGACGGCGCTCCAGACCGCATACAGCCAGATCGGCACCACCTATCAGGCGCAGATCGAACAGCGCCAGACCAAGCAGCAGGAACTCACCACGCTGCTTCAGCCGTTCGACACCAACGGCAACGGCCAGCTCGACGAAGCTGAACTGCCTGCCGTGCAGAGCGCGTCGAACTTCTCTCAGATCCAGACGCTCGAGCAGGAAGTCGCCTCGCTCACCAGCCAAGTGAACGCCGCCCGCATCTACGCGGTCGAGCAGATCCTCGCTCAGTACCCGGCAGCGCTTACCGAAGTGACCACGCAGCAGCAGGTCGTCATGGTTCTTCAGCCCGACGTGATCCAGTTCGCTGCACAAGGTGCCGACATCACGCAGCTGATCACCACCTCGCTCAACGCCAAGGTGCCTTCGGTCCAGATCGTTCCGCCCGCCGATTGGCGTCCGCAGCGCCAGACCGCGCAGATCTTCCAGGACATTCAGCAGACGCTCCTGACCGCCCAGATCATCCAGCAGCAGCAACAGCAGCAGGGTCAGCCGCAGCCGCAGACACCTGCGGGCCGTTAAGGCCAGATTGCGCGAAGTTTGAAGGGGCAGGGCATGAGCGAAGCCAGCAAAGAGTCGCAGCCGATCACCGACTACGACATCCACAAGGTCCTCAAGGCCCTGCCTCATCGCTACCCGCTTCTGCTGGTCGACCGGGTGAAGTCGCTCCATCTCAATGAGCGCATTCACGCGGTGAAGGCGGTGACCATGAACGAGGAGTTCTTCCAAGGTCACTTCCCCGGCGCGCCGATCATGCCCGGCGTCCTCCAGATCGAGGCGCTGGCGCAGGCCGCGGCGATCCTTGGCATCGAAACGCTTGAGCTCGCCGGGACCGGCAAGCTCGTCATCTTCATGGGTATCGAGAGCGCCAAGTTCCGCAAGCCCGTGACGCCCGGCTGCCTGCTCGATCTCGAAGTCGAGTTCCTCCAGCAACGCCGCACGATCTACAAGTTCAAGGGCCGTGCGAGCGTCGAGGGCAAGGTCACCTGCGAGACCGAGTTTACCGCAATGATTGCGGACCCGCCGGAAGGCTGAAGCTTTCCTGTTGGTGGCATTGAGCTCGCCCATCCGGGCGAGCATCCTCAGCGCTATTCCCTTCGCTTTACTTCGGGGCACCTGCGGGCGGGCGGTTGCCCTTGTGGCGTCTTCGGCGCCGATGGGCTCTCTTTCTTGGTGTCTTGTTGGTCTTTTGGACCATGCAAGGGGGTGGTTTCGAAAAACGGTTCCTGCGGGTATGGCTCTGTTATATTGGGGATTTTCGAGAATTCCGCTGTAGGATGTGTGACTTTCCAAGATCAGGCTCGCTCAAGCGTCTGCGTTTACCGGCAAAAGGCGCGGCGCGAGCAAGGATAGCTTCCCCATTCCAAGTAGGAAAACGCGGCTTCACAAGGCTTGCTTTCGCAGGCGAACCACATTAAGTGGCGCGCTTTCCCGCAATACAGCTCACCCGGTCGGTACCGGGCACCCGCTAGCAAGGACAGTTACGATGAAAGCCGAAGGGCATCCCGAATATCACATGATCACGGTCAAGATGACCGATGGCACCGAATTTCAGACGCGCTCCACTTGGGGCAGCGAAGGCGACACCCTGTCGCTCGACATCGACCCGACCAGCCACCCGGCCTGGACCGGCGGCAAGCAGCAGCTTCAGGAAGGCGGCCGTGTGGCAGCATTCAACAAGCGCTTTGGCGGGCTCTCCTTGAAGAAGTAAGCAGCCTCAAGAGGCAAGCAGCTTTAAAAAGCTTCGCGTCCTTCGGGACGCAGGGGAAGGGCGGTCCGACGGGGCCGCCTTTTTCCTTTGTCGGCCAACAATACGCTTGTATTCTTGCGCTATGAACGCCTGGATATACCTTGCCTTCGCCATTGCGCTCGAAATTGCGGGCACATTCCTGCTCAAGCTCTCGAACGGGTTCGAGAAATGGCAATGGGGAGTGCTCTCGATCGCATGCTATTCCGCCTGCTTCTGGGCACTCGCCCCTGCGATGAAGGTCCTTCCTGTCGGTATTGTCTACGCCATTTGGTCAGGCATCGGGATCGTTGCGGCCAGCCTTATCGGCATTTTTGCCTTTGATGAGCGGCTTGGCGCGCTACAATTCTTCTTTATGGCAATGATCCTGATCGGGGCTGTCGGCTTGAACCTGACTGTCACACACGGCTGATCCCTCGGCTCACCAAGGCCATTCCCTCTCGCGATACCACTTCGTAATCACGTATTTGACGCCCTTTCGCACCTTCATCCCGTGGTGGAGCGTGGCGGGGTTCACGCTGCCATCGGGCCGCGCATTGTTCCAGCACACGAGCTTTCCGGGCTCGGGCTGAAAGGTTTTCTTGATTACCTTGAACCGGGTCGCGCCGCCTGCTTCTACCGCGTTCAGATAGATCATGAAGGTCCAGGTGCGCTGGCCGCTGTGTGAGCAGAACTTCTCGTAATCCGCCCCGCCGGGTGTGAAGTAATCGGTGTGCGCCTTGAATTCCTGCCCCACGTCATAGCGCTGACCCTGAACGGGCTCACCCAGCTTCGGGTCGATGCCGCCAAGCGTCAAAAACCTCGCTTCCAGCTCTTTGACCGCAGGCTCGCCCGCGTCGAGGTCGCAGGTTTCGCTGGTGCGGAAATAATCGTCGCCATTGGCGTCCGCGATCGTGCTGGGGCGCCGGTCCTTATCAATCAGGCGCATAAGCTCTGCGCACAGGTCGGGGCCGATGAAGTCTTTCAGCTGAAACTGCTCGATCTTTGGATGCGGAACCCGCTGCATCCCGTCGTATCGGGCAAGCCTTGCGGCCACAGAATCGGTCACCGTATCCATGGCGTTTGACCTTAAAAGCCGCGCTGCCACTGGCAAGCTTCTAAGCGGGTGCGAAATAATCTTGCGCACATCGCTTTCAAACACAGTTTTCGCTTCCCTTGGCCGGTGGATTGTGCAACAGGCTCGCGCCCATCCACAGCGGCCTTGACGCGCCAAGCGCCGTCATTAAGTGCGGCGCTCTTGCGCAGCACTTGGCAAACGGTCTTGAATTGGATCGACGCTGGGGAAGGGCATGTGGCGATCGTAGCTCAGTTGGTTAGAGCGCCGGTTTGTGGTACCGGAGGTCGGGGGTTCGAGACCCCTCGATCGCCCCATTTTCTCCCAGGCTTTCAGGCTATGAGCCTTCCGCTGCGCCTTTATTGGGGGCTTTGCTCATGACCGCTTTCTGGACCGAACCCGACTTTGACGACCACGAGATGGTGCATGTCGTGCGCGATCGCGCATCGGGACTGATGGCGATTATCGCGGTCCATTCCTCGCATCTTGGCCCCGGCGCTGGCGGTACGCGCTTCTGGCACTATCCCGATCCCAAGGACGGCCTTCGCGATGCGCTGCGCCTGTCGCGCGGGATGAGCTACAAGAACGCGATGGCCGGCCTTGCGCTGGGCGGCGGCAAGGCTGTGATCCTCGCTGACGAGGCGCGCACGAAGACGCCCGAGCTGCTCGCCGCATTCGGTGACGCGGTCGAAGGGCTGGGCGGACGCTATGTCACGGCAGAAGACGTGGGCATTTCCGAGGCTGACATGGTGGCCGTGTCCAAGCGCACGCAGCATGTGAGCGGCCTTCCCGTAACGGGCGAGGGCAGCGCTGGCGGCGATCCCGGTCCGTTCACCGCTTACGGCATCTATCTCGGCATCAAGGCGGCTGCCCGGCACAAGCTCGGCACCGACAGCATGGACGGCGTGCATGTCGCGGTGCAGGGCACGGGCAGCGTCGGCGGCGGCGTGGCGCGCCTGCTGGCGAAGGACGGCGCGCGATTGACGCTGGCAGACATTGACGCGGACGGCGTCAAGGCGCTGGCTGACGAACTGGGCGCGGCGGTGGTCGCTCCCGATGCGATCATGACGACGCCATGCGACGTGTTCAGCCCCAATGCTCTGGGCGCGATCCTTGACGATGAAAGCATCGACAAGCTCGATACCAAGATCGTTGCAGGCGGCGCGAACAACCAGCTTGCCCGCGCACGCCACGGTCAGGCCGTGTTCGAGCGCGGCATCCTTTATGCTCCCGATTACGTCATCAACGCAGGCGGCATTATCTCTGTCGGCACCGAATATGCTGCGCGCCGTGATGGACGCCATGCAAGCCGCGACGAAGTGAACGCGCTGATTGAGAAAATCCCTGCGCGTCTCGGTGAAGTCTGGCACAAGAGCGATGCCGACAACACATCGCCCGACGTGGTTGCCGACCGCATGGCGCAGGAACTGATCGGGCGCGCCTGATTAACGGGGTGCAACCCGGTGTTGCAGTCTTTGCGCTCTTGCCCGGTGAGCCATTGGCTCTAATAGTACGCGCAAGGGAATAACCGGTGCATATATACGCCAATCCAAAGCGCTTTTTGTCGCTCGCCAAATGGCTCACCCCGCTTCTGTTCTGGAGCGGGTTGGTCCTTTCGCTGGGCGCGGTCGCTTGGGGTCTGTTCATGGTGCCGCCCGACCGCCTGATGGGCGAGAGCGTGCGCATCCTTTTCATTCATGTGCCCGCCGCGTGGCTCGGCATGGGCGGCTGGGCCGGCCTTGCGATTGCGAGCGGGGCTCTGCTGATCTGGAAACATCCGCTCGCAGGGCTTGCGGCGCGCGCGATCGCGGTGCCGGGTATGGTGTTTTGCGCGATCTGTCTGGCGACCGGTTCGATCTGGGGGCGCCCGACATGGGGGACCTGGTGGGAATGGGACGGGCGGCTGACCAGCATGCTGGTGCTGCTGTTCCTTTACGGCGGTTATATCGCCTTGACTCAAGCGTCGGCTCGCGAAGGCGGATCGTACAAGATCCCGGCGATTTTCGGTCTGGTGGGCGCGATTAACGTGCCGATCATCAACCGATCCGTGGTATGGTGGAACTCGCTTCACCAGCCACCTTCGATCACTGTCGGGAAGAGCGCGATTGACCCGACCTTTCTGTGGCCGCTGCTGGTGGCGGTGCTGGGTTTCTCGCTGTTGTTCGGAGGCGTGGTGCTGATGCGGATGCGCGCTCTTATTGCAGAGCAACAGGTGGAAGCGCGCCTGCGCCGCCGCGCGCTTGATGATGATGCGCCTCGCGCGGCGTCCACTATCGCGGAGCCTGCGGAATGAGAGAGGCGCTCGACCACTGGCCCTATGTCATCGGGGCATATGCCGTTGGCGCGGTAGCGCTGGGATTGCTGATCGCGTGGAGCTACACCACCATGCGCCGTGCAGAGAAACGTCGTGAGGACATGAGGCGCAAATGAAAGCCAAACATCAACGCATGACCCTTGTGGTGCTTGCCATCGTCGCGATCATCGGCGCTGGCCTGATTGCGACATGGGCGCTGCGCAGCCAGGCGAACTATTTCTACCTGCCCGAGCAGATGGCCGCAGAGCCGCCCGCCGTGGGACAGGCCGTCCGTTTGGGAGGCATGGTTCAGGAAGGCTCGATCGAGACGCAGGCTGACGGGATCACCGTCAACTTCGTTGTGACCGGCAATGGCGACAGCACGATCCCGGTGACCTATTCGGGCATTCTGCCAGACCTGTTCGTCGAAAATTCCGGCGTCGTGGCAGAGGGCAGCCTTCAGGCTGATGGCACGTTCCTTGCGACGAACCTGCTTGCCAAGCACGATGAGAATTATGTGCCGCGCGAGCTTGAAGGGCTCGAGGGGCATCAGGCCGATGAATATGCGGAAACCGTCGCGCAGACCACGCGAGGGATCGAGTAAGCCCCAATGATTGCAGAACTTGGACTTGTCGCCCTGTGGCTTTCGGCTGCGCTCGCCGTCTTGCAGATGGCCTCTGGCGCGATGGGCCTTGCGGGCGGGTACAATGCCCGGTTCGCAATCTATGCCCGCCCGGCTGCCGTGGTGCAGGCTTTCCTTGCGACGCTCGCTTTTTTCCTGCTGCTGTGGGCCTTTGCGATAACCGACCTGTCGATCAAACTGGTCGCCACCAATTCGCACTCAGCCAAGCCCTTTATCTACAAGCTTACCGGCACCTGGGGAAACCACGAGGGCTCGATGCTCCTTTGGGTCGCGGTGCTTGCGCTGTCGGGCGGATTGCTTGCCGGGCTTGAGCGGCGTTTGCCCGAAAAGACGATGAGCGCGACGCTCGGCGTGCAGGGTTTTGTAGCGCTTGGTTTCTACGCGTTTCTGCTCTTGTCCTCGAACCCGTTTGAGCGGCTTCCGGTCCCTGCGCTCGAAGGGTCGGGGCTCAACCCGCTGCTTCAGGATATCGGCCTCGCGATCCATCCGCCGACACTCTATGTCGGTTATGTCGGGCTTTCGGTCGCCTTCAGCCTGTGCATGGGCGCGCTCATCACCAAGCAGGTGACGCCCGATTTCGCCAAGGTCATGCGCCCGTGGGTGCTGGCGGCGTGGGTCTTCCTGACTTTCGGGATTACGGCGGGTTCTTACTGGGCCTATTACGAGCTTGGCTGGGGCGGCTGGTGGTTCTGGGACCCGGTGGAGAATGCCTCGCTCATGCCGTGGCTTGCCGCGACCGCGCTCTTGCATTCGGTCAGCGTGCTGGCCGCACGCGATGCGCTGCGCACGTGGACGATCATGCTGGGTGTGCTCGCATTCTCGATGTCGATGCTGGGCACGTTCCTTGTGCGCTCTGGCGTCCTCACCAGCGTCCATGCCTTCGCAGTCGATCCTGAGCGCGGTACGTTCATCCTGATCCTGCTTGGCCTGTATATCGGCGGCGCGCTCGGTGTTTTTGCCCTGCGTGCAGGCAGCATCGCCGAGGGCAAGCGCTTCTCTTTCACAAGCCGCGAAGGCGCCTTGGTGTTCAACAACGTCATGCTGTCGGCGATCCTTGCGATCGTGCTTCTGGGCACGCTCTATCCGCTACTGACCGAGGCGTTCGATGTGCGCGTCAGCGTGGGTCCGCCTTACTTCAACCCGGCCGGTGCGATCTTCGCTATCCCGATGTTCCTGGTCATGGCGGTGGGTCCGTTGCTGCGCTGGAAGGACGACAAACCGGCGCGCATCCAGTTTGAACTCGCAATGCTCGCTGCCGTGGTCATTGCGGTCTGTGCGCTCGTCGCGATCCTTGGCGATTACAGCATCTTGTCCGTTCTTGGACTTGCGCTCGCCATCGGGCTTGGCATCGCCGCTTTCCTGCCACTGCGCGGACGCAATCTGCGCCGTGTGCCGACGGCAACATGGGGCATGGTGATGGCCCATTTCGGGGTCGCGGTGGCCCTTTTCGGAATGGCCTGCGAAACGGCGTTTACTTCAGAGAAGCTCGCAGCAGTCGCGCCCGGCGGCGTGGAAGAAGTTGCCGGCTGGACCATCGAGCTTGAAAGCGTCGATCCTGTGGCCGGCCCCAACTGGACCGCTGTCGAGGCCCGCATCTTCGCTTCACGCGATGGAGGCGAACGGATCGAACTCAACCCGCAGGCGCGCAATTTCTGGTCGCCCCCGCAGGCCACCAGCGAAAGCGCGCTCGTCACCCGCTGGGACGGGCAGCTCTACGCCGTGATCGGCGATCAGGCAGGCGTTGATGCCAATGGCAACATGCGCTGGCAGCTGCGCGTCTGGTGGAAGCCGTTCGTGACCTTCATCTGGTATGGCGGTCTGCTGATCGCGTTCGGAGGCGTGTTGTCGATTGTCGGCCGCATCCGCGTCGACCTCAAGCGCCGCAACGCCAAGGCGCTTGGCGATGCCCGGCGTGAGGATATGGACGCGCTTACCAGTGGTGACCTGGGCACACGCGGCCCCGTGCCGGAGCCTGCGGAATGAACCGCGCGCTGTACCTCATCCCGCTCGGCCTGTTCCTGTTCTTCGCAGGGCTGGCTGGGTATATGCTGACCCAGCCCAAAGCAGACCAGATCCCCTCGCAGATGATCGAGCAGCCGCTACCCGAATTCACGCTCGAGCCTGCGCTCGGCGGGATGCCGGGCGTCAGCCGCGCAGATTTCGTCGGTGGCGAGCCTCGCCTGCTCAACATCTGGGCCAGCTGGTGCTTGCCCTGTATTGCAGAGGCCCCTCATCTTGAGCGTCTTCGCGAAGAGGGCGTCGAGATCATCGGCGTCGCGGTGCGCGACCGGCCCGAAGCGGTGGCGGACTTCCTTGGCCGCTATGGCAATCCATATACCCGCATTGGCGCGGACGAGATCAGCGAATTGATGATCGAGATCGGAGCATCCGGCGTGCCTGAAACCTACGTGATCGATGCGCAAGGCAACATCCGGTATCAGCATATCGGTGACGTGCGCGAGGAAACGGTGACGCTGCTTCTCGAAAAGCTGGAGGAGGCGCGCTGATGGCCAACCTTATGCGAGTTATCTTCGCGGTCCTCGCGCTGATCGCGGTCCCCCTGGCTGCGCAACAGAACATGCCGGCTGCGCCTTACGCCTACACCCAGCTTGAAGATCCGGTTCTGGAAGCCGAAGCCACGGCGCTGATGGAGACGCTGCGGTGTCTTAAGTGCCAGTCGCAAAGCATCAATGACAGCGATGCGCCGATGGCAGGCGACATGCGCCACCAGGTGCGCTCTCGCTTGCTTGCGGGCGAAAGCCCCGATCAGATCCGCAGCTTCCTGACACAGCGATATGGCGATTATGTCAGCTATCAGCCGCAAGTCAGCTCGACCACCTGGCCGCTTTTTGCGATCCCGCTGGTGCTGCTGGCACTCGTAGGGCTAATCCTGCTGCGGCGCCTCGGCAAAAAGCGTTCTGATGGTGAGCCAGCGCAATGATCGGTGCATGGATGGCAATCCTCGCGCTGGCGCTGGTCAGCTTCGCAATCGCTGCCTTCACGCTGCGCCTGCCGAAAGAAGGCTACGCGGTATTCGGGGCAACGCTGTTATTCGGCCTCGCCGCATATGGAATGCAGGGTTCGCCGGGGCAACCCGGTAGTCCGAAGCAGCCCGAGACGACGCAGCAGCGATCGGGTGAGGAAATGGTCGAGGCGCGCCGCCAATTATTCGATTCGATGACGCCCAAACCCGATTACCTGATGTTGTCCGATGGTTTTGCCCGGCGTGGAAAGTTTGCCGAGGCGGCACAGCTGCTCAGGCGCGGGTTAAATGACAACCCGGAGCATTTCGAGGGTTGGCTGGCGCTTGGCATGGCGCTGACAGGCCATGCGGACGGAATTGTCACGCCGGCGGCCTTCTATGCTTATGGAAAGGCGCGCGCGATCGACCCGGACAATCCGGGCGCGGATTACTTCCTCGCGGTTTCCTTCCTGCGATCGGGCGAGATCATCGCCGCGAGAGACACCTTCGCGCGCCTGCTTGAAAACACGCCCGAGGATGCACCGTGGCGCGCAGATACCGAGGCGCAGGTTGCCCGGCTCGACCAGATGATCGCCAACGCGCCGATGCTCCAGTAGGGGGCACGGTGCGGGGCGCGATATTGCAGGTGCGAACGCGCAGTGCTAAGGGCCGCGACCTTGGCCGAGACGCGGCGTAAACCGCCAACTCGCGCGCAGCAGGATAGCCGCTATTTATGAGCGATAACGCAGCCTCCACTTCGACAAGCAATGGCCCAGAGCACCTAGGCGCGCACACAGGCGCACACGCTGGCTCTCACAAGGGCTCGAAAGCTGCGCTTGCCGTGGGCGCGATCGGCATCGTCTTCGGCGATATCGGCACAAGTCCGCTCTACGCCTTTCGCGAGACTTTCGCTGGTACGGCAAGTGTTGCGATTGACCGGATGCATGTGCTGGGCGTGGTCAGCCTGATCTTCTGGTCGATGCTGCTGGTAGTGGCGATCCAGTATGTCACGATCCTGATGCGCGCCGATAACAAGGGGCAGGGCGGCTCGCTCGCTCTCGTCGCGCTGTTGTCGCGCCACATGGGCAAGTCGAAATATGGCTGGCTCGTGGTGCTGCTGGGCGTTTTTGCGACATCGCTTTTCTACGGCGATTCCATGATTACGCCCGCGATTTCCGTGCTCTCGGCGGTTGAGGGCCTGACTGTGGTCGATGCCGGTCTGCAGCAATATGTGATTCCCATTGCGCTGGGCCTGCTGGTCTTCCTGTTCATGCTTCAGGCGCGCGGAACGGCGAAGGTCGGCGCGCTGTTTGCGCCGGTGATGATCGTCTGGTTCCTTGTGCTCGCTTTGCTGGGCGGGTGGCAGATCATCAACAACCCCGATATCCTGTGGGCGCTCAACCCGTATTACGCGGTGATGTTCTTCGTCACCGATGGCTTCGTCGCGTTCCTCGCGCTGGGCGCGGTGGTGCTCGCGGTGACCGGGTCCGAGGCGCTTTATTCCGACATGGGGCACTTTGGACGCGGGCCGATGCGGCTCTCTTGGTTCGGATTTGTCATGCCGTGCCTGCTGCTCAACTATTTCGGGCAGGGCGCGATGATCGCAGGGCTCCCGGCAGAGGAAGCGGCTGTCGTCGTGCAGAACCCGTTCTTCCTGCTGGCAAGCGAGGAATGGCGCCTGCCGCTCGTTTTCCTCGCGACCGTTGCGACCTTCATCGCCAGCCAGGCGGTGATTTCAGGCGCGTTCTCGATTACGCATCAGGCAGTCCAGATGGGCTTCATGCCGCGCCTGTCGATCCTCCATACGAGCGAGACCGAAGGCGGGCAGATTTATATCCCGGTGGTGAACTGGGCGCTGATGGTGGCGGTCATCATCCTCGTGCTGACCTTCCAGAACTCGTCGAACCTCGCCAGCGCTTACGGCATCGCGGTCACGGGCGCTGTCACGATCGACACGCTTCTGATGGGCCTTCTCTTCGTCAGCGTCTGGAAGTGGAAGTGGTGGTACGCCGCGCCTGTCGTGTTGCTGTTCCTGATCGTGGACGGAGCATACTTTGCAGCCAACCTCACCAAGGTGCCCGATGGCGGCTGGTTCCCGCTTATGGTCGGCTTCATCGCCTTCACGCTGCTCACCACATGGTCGCGCGGGCGCAAGCTCATGCGCGAACGGATGAGCGAGGTCGCGCTGCCGATGGAGATTTTCGCCAAGTCGGCCAAGAACTCGGCCCTGCGCGTCCCCGGCACCGCGATTTTCATGGCGTCGAGCACCGCAGGCGTACCCTCAGCGCTGCTCCACAATATCAAGCACAACAAGGTGCTGCATGAACGCGTCGTCATCCTGACCGTCGATATTCAGGACGTGCCCTATATCGACCCGTCCGAGCGATGCGAATACACCGACATGGGCGACGGCTTCTATCGCGCGGTTCTGCGATACGGCTTCATGGAGGAAACCGACGTGCCCCAGGGCCTCAAGGGCATGGGCATCTATTGCGGCGGCGATTTCGACATGATGCAGACCAGCTTCTTCCTCTCACGCCAGACGCTGCTGGCTTCTGACAAGCCGGGAATGCCGATCTGGCGCGAGAAAATCTTTGCGTGGATGCTGAGGAACTCGGCGAGCGCGATGGACTTCTTCAAGCTGCCGACCAACCGGGTGGTGGAACTGGGCAGCCAGGTCGAGATCTGACTTCAGAATTCGATAATCCGGATGCGCTAAACCCTTGTCATGGCAGGGGTTGCGAAAAGGATTGGAATGATCGCGGTTTGGTGCCTTACCTTGCCGCTCTTGGGTTTTTCGCTTTTCGCATTGACCACACTATGGCCGTTGCTCGGGCTCTTTCTCGGACCGTATCTCTTCTACATCATTTATTCCGCCGGTGCAGTTCCATGCCTTGTCACGGCCAGCCTGTTCGAGTTTTGGTATCGCCGCATGTCGTTCCGGCGACAGTTGATCGTGACTGCTGCGACCGGCGCACTCGCATCGGTTTGCTGGATAGCAATTCTCGCCTCCAGCTCCCTCAGGATGAGCGCAGGATCATTTTATGCGCTGGTGGCGCTCGGATTCTCGGGCGGGGTGTCGGCACTTGTCATGCCGGTGGTAACCTGGGAGCTGAACGCCAGAGCCATCCTCAAAGCGCGTCTGGCGGAGTAGCTCAAGCCGTCGGCGGTTCGTCCTTGATCGCCTCTTCCTCGCCTTCAAGGCTCAGCCCGTGCTTCATCAGCATCGGCAGCTGGGTGAAGGTGAAAAGGAAGCTCAGCGGCATGAACACCCAGAATTTCGCCCAGAGCCAGCCTTCAAAGCTCATCTGAGCGCGCAGCACTTCGTTGAGACCTGCGAGCACGAGGAAGAACACCCCCCAGTTGCGTGAAAGCTTGAGCCAGCCTTCGTCCGACAGCCCCTCAAACGCGGCTTCGAGCAGGATTTTGAGCAAAGCGCGGCCCATGAAAAACCCTGCGAGCAAGGCGACGCCGAATACCGCGTAGATGATCGTGGGCTTCAGCTGCACGAATACCGGATCACCGAAGAAGATTGTGAGCGCGCCGAAGCCGACGATCAGCGCGGTCGAGAACCACAGCATCGGCGAGACCTTGCCCAGCCTCCACTTGGAGATAATGAGCGCCGAAATGGCCGCAACCATGAAGGCGCCCGTGCCGTACATGATGGCGAGAAGCTCACCCGCCGGGTTAGGGTCGGCGGGCGCGTTCCATCGATAGACGCCGAGGAACACCAGCAGCGGCCCATAATCGACCGCAACGTTGAGCCAGCTTGATCCGGCTTTCTTGGCTTCTTCGCTCGGCATCAGGCCACTCCTGCGATTACGCGCGCGACCAGATCGGGGTCGAAGGGCCGCAGGTCTTCCATCTTCTCGCCGACACCGATGGCATGGATCGGAAGGCCATATTGCTCGGCAGCTGCGACCAGCACGCCGCCGCGCGCCGTGCCGTCCAGCTTGGTCATGATGAGGCCGGTGACGCCCGCGACTTCCTGAAACACGTCGATCTGCGAAAGCGCGTTCTGACCATTGGTTGCGTCGAGCACGAGCACCACGTCGTGCGGGGCCTCTTCGTTGAGGCGGCCAAGGACGCGGCGGATTTTCGCCAGCTCTTCCATCAGCTCTTTCTTGTTCTGGAGGCGTCCGGCGGTGTCCACCACCAGCGCGTCGATCCCGGTGTCGGTCGCCTGCTTGACCGCATCGAACACGATCGAGGCCGGATCGCCGCCCTCGGGTCCGCGCACGAGGTCCACCCCGGCGCGCTCCGCCCAGGTGGCGAGTTGTCCGATGGCTGCCGCGCGGAACGTGTCGCCTGCCGCCAGCAGCACGCCGTAATCGTCCTCGGTAAAGAGGTGGGCGAGCTTGGCGATGGTGGTGGTCTTACCCGATCCATTGACCCCGATCACAAGGATAACCTGCGGGCGCGGGAAGGCCGTGATCTCAAGCGGCTTGGCAACCGGGCGAAGGATTTCCGCGATTTCTTCGGCGACCGATTCCTTGAGTTCGCGCTGCGTGATCTCGCGCCCGAAGCTCTTCTCTTTAAGCTTGGCACGGATGCGGGCCGCTGCTGCCGGGCCAAGGTCCGAGATGATCAGCGCGTCCTCGACATCGTCGAGCGTCGCCTCATCAAGCCGCGTCGCGACACCGGTCAGGTTAGCGCCCAGACGTTCGGAAGTCTTGCGAAAGCCGCCGAGCAGCCGGTCGCTCCAGCTGGTACTCATCTAAGCAGGCCTCCTTCAATGGCGCGGGGTGTGATTGATACGATGCGTCCGGCACGAGTGCCTTCGGGCAGGTCGACCCGCGCATAGGATGGCGCATAGCCCGTACCGTCGCGTTCGGCGAGGACTTGCAGGTTTTCGCCCACAAGCGTGCCGAGCCATGCGCTGCGCCGCAGTGCAACCCGTTCGCGCAATTCGGCAGCGCGCGCCTTGACCACGCGGCGCTCGACCTGCGGCATGCGCGCGGCGGGCGTGCCGGGGCGGGGCGAATAAGGGAAGATGTGGCCATGCACGATGCCCAGTTCGTCGATGATCGAGAGGTTGGCCGCGTGATGCTCTTCGGTTTCGGTGGGAAAGCCAGCGATCAGGTCCGCGCCGATGGCGATATCCGGGCGGCGCTGCTTCAGGCGCTCAACCAGCGTGACCGCATCCTTGCGCGAATGGCGGCGCTTCATGCGCTTGAGGATAAGGTCGTACCCATGCTGGAGCGAGAGGTGCAGGTGCGGCATCAACCGCTCCTCGCTGGCGAAGAGTTCGAACAGCGCCTCGTCAATCTCGATCCCGTCGAGCGAGGACATGCGAAGGCGCGGTAAGTCGGGAAATTCCTTAAGCACCGCGCCGACCAGCGCGCCGAGCGGCGGGGTGCCGGGCAGGTCGTGGCCCCAACTCGTCACATCGACGCCGGTCAGAACCACTTCCTTCGCGCCAAGCTCCAGATGATGTTCGACCTCGCGCAGAACCTCGGCAATTGTCATCGAACGGCTTTCTCCGCGGCCTTGCGGGATGACGCAGAAGGTGCAGGCGTGGTCGCAGCCATTCTGAACCGCGATGAACGCCCGCGTGCGCGTCGGCGGCGGCGGGGCTTCGGGCAGCGGGATGTTCCAGCTGCGCGGGTCGAGCTTCGATGCGTTGGCGATCAGCCCGTCAACCTCGGGCATGGCGGCGATTTGTTCGCGTTCGATATCGGCAGCACAGCCGGTGACGATCAGGCGCGCGTCGGGCCGTGCCGCGCGCGCCTTGCGGATCGCCTGGCGGGTCTGGCGCACGGCTTCGCTGGTTACAGCGCATGAATTGACGACCACCACATCGCCCGCTTCGGCCAGCATGTCTTTCATGCGCTCGGCCTCCGCGATGTTGAGGCGGCAACCAAGGCTAATCACTTCGGGCGCGTTCACGCGAAATCGTCCCATTCGAAGCTTCCGCGAAAGCTTTCGGTCGCCGGGCCGGTCATGACGATGCTCTTACCGCGCTCCCAGGCAATTTCGAGATCGCCTCCGGGAAGCGAAACCGTCACCGGACCTTTCATTTGAAGCCGCGAAATGGCAGCGACCGCAGTGGCGCACGCGCCTGTGCCGCAAGCACGCGTCAGCCCGGCTCCACGCTCCCAGACGCGCAGTTTGATGTGGTTTTCGCCGACCTGGCTGGCAACGTTTACGTTGATGCGCTCAGGAAAAAGAGCATCGGTTTCTATCTGAGGCCCAAGCTCGGCAAGATCGACTGCATCGGCATCCTGCACGAAGAAAATCACATGCGGATTGCCGACATTCACCGCTATTGGCGCTTCGAGCTCGCCCCAACCGACCGGCATATTCGCGGTGTCCATCGCGTAGGCGAGCGGGATCGCATCCCACTCAAAGCGTGGTTTGCCGATAGCGACGCTCGCGCCGCCATTCGCGGGTTCGAGGCTTATCGCTCCTCCAGCAGTTTCAATAACGGCAGGTTCGCCATGCAGCATCGCCACAGCGCGGCTTGCATTTCCGCAGGCTTCGACCTCTCCGCCGTCGGCATTGTAAATCCGCATCCTGAATGCGTGGCTGTCGCTTGGTTCAAGCACGATCAGCTGATCGCACCCAATGCCGGTGTTGCGGTCCGCGATGGCGCTTGCAATTGCGCTCGATATGGCGGGCAGGCGTTGTTCACGCGCGTCAAGCACGACGAAATCATTGCCGAGGCCGTGCATTTTGGTGAAGTCTACGCGCATAGCCCTGCGCATCTATGCATCGCGCGGCCCGGCGTAAAGGTCAGTGAGTGCTAGGGGCGCGCAGGTGCACGCGAGCTATTGGTTGACGATGCGCTTGCCTGATGGCTGGGGCAGCTCATGGTGCTCTTCGGCTCTGGCGCTTTCCCGCACTGCAGGAACCTCTGGCACCCGCTCGCGCACAAGACGACCAGAGCGCTTCAGGCGCTCGGCAACTTCCTCGGCATTTTCGGGCTGGCCATAATAATATCCCTGTCCCTTGAGCTTGCCCATCTTCTTGAGCGCGTCGAGGATATCCTCATCCTCGATGCCTTCCGCCGTGATCGGCAGGTCCAGCCCGCGTCCCAGTGAGACGATCGCATCGACGATCCGCGACTTGTTCGACGGATTGCGAAGCTCGCCGACAAAGCTGCGGTCGATCTTGAGCCGGTCAAAGGGCAGCGTGCGCAATTGTTCCAGACTCGAATAGCCCGTGCCGAAATCATCGAGGCTCACACGCACACCCTGATTGCGAAGGCTCGTAATGATCGAACGGACCATGCCGATGTTTTCGTGCAGGCAGCTTTCGGTGATCTCGATTTCAAGCCGGTGCGGCGGGAAGTTGTGCTTGGTCAGCGCCTTCAGGATTTTCTGCGCAAACCACGGATCGCGCAGCTGGACCGGCGAAATGTTGATCGAAAGCGTCAGGTCTTCATGCCATGCGCGCGCATCGGCAAAAGCCTGCGCCATCAACTGGTCGGAGAGTTCGGTTATGACGCCAATGTCTTCGGCCACCGGGATGAAGATTTCCGGGCTGACCTTGCCCATGGTCGGCGAATGCCAGCGCGCGAGCATTTCGAAGCCGACAAGGTCTCCGCTCTCGATATCGACCTGCTGTTCATAGTAAGGGACAAATTCGGAATTCGCGAGGCCGCGGCGGATGCCCGATTCGAGTTCGTGGCGGAACCGCAGCTCGTCTTCCATGCTGGTTTCGAACCAGAAATAGCGGTTCTTGCCTTCCTTCTTGGACTGATACATCGCCATATCGGCGCGTTGCATCAGCGCATCGGAATTCGACACACTGGGATCGAGACCCTTGTCATCGTGATCGGATGTGACGCCGATCGATATCGTTGCATCGATGCTGATACCCTTATGTTCGAACGGGACAGCCATGCTTTCGAACAGGCGCACCACCAGATCGTCAACGCGTTCGCGGCTTACGGGGTCGTAGGGCGTGACAAAGGCGAACTCATCTCCACCCAGCCGCGCAAGGCGGGCTTCCTTCGGCAATTGGTTGCGGATGCGCGATGCCATCTGGACCAGCACGCTGTCCCCGACGGAATGCCCGTGCATGTCATTGATCTGTTTGAAATTGTCGAGGTCGATCATGACATAGGCAATCGCCAGGCCGCGCACTTTGGCGAATTCCTGCAAGGCACCGGTCGCCCCTGCCATGCTGCGGCGATTGAGGCATCCGGTCAGTGGGTCGATTTCGGCCAGTTCGCGCGCGCGTTCTTCGGCGCGACGGCGTTCCTCGATCTCGCTTTGAAGATCGCGATAGCGACGCCAGCAAAAGATGATCAGAACGATGTTGAGAAGCAGGGCGCTGGTCAGAAGATTGTCCGGCGAATTGCCGTTGCCGAGTATGGAATTGATCGCGGCTGGAACCACCGAAGTGCCGGTCGCCACGAACAGGATGATCGCAGCAATCGCTACTCCAAGAGCAACGAGATCGCGCTCTGCGCTTCCAATCGGATTGTCAGGATTAGTGTCGGCCAATGTTTTGTTATGCCAATGCCGCCTGCGGCACGCCCCTTATGAAACACTTGTTGCGTGGTATTGCTCAGACATATTGAAGTTTCCGTTAACCCTTGGGGGAGGGGTGTTCGCAAAAGGGTGGAAGAGAGCGCGCGGGCGCACTAGGTCGGGCTGCACAATCACGCAGCACAGATCCGCAAACAAGGAGAGCGAGCCCATGCCCAATTATTGGCTGATGAAGTCGGAACCCTTCAAGTACAGCTGGGACGATCTGGTCGCCGAAGAAGAGGGCACCTGGGATGGCGTGCGCAACCACTCGGCCAAGCTCAACCTGCGAGCCATGGAAGTGGGCGATGAGGCGTTCTTTTACCATTCGCGCGAAGGATTGGAGATCGTCGGGGTCGCCGAAGTGACCGTTGCTGGCATCGGCGATCCGACCGATGAAACCGGCAAGTGGGCGGCGGTGAAGATCAAGCCCAAGCGCAAGTTCGACAACCCGGTCACGCTGAAACAGATCAAGGCCGAACCCAAGCTTGCCGATTGCGAGCTGGTGCGCCTGTCGCGTCTTTCGGTTGCGAAGATCAAGCCTGAGGAATGGAAGCTGATCTGCAAAATGTCCGAGGGATAGATCGGCACGAGGCCACTCGATTGGAACGATAGGCCCCCGCGCTTCGTAGATTGAGGGACACACCCTTAAATTACGGAGACAGACATGAACAGGTTCGAAGGCAAACGCGTACTCATTACCGGCGGCACCAGCGGCATGGGGCTTGCAGGCGCGAAAATGATCGTTGCCGAAGGCGGCGAAGTGGCCGTGACCGGCACCAGCCAGGATCACTTGGACGAAGCAGGCGAGGCGCTCCCGTCGGGTTCGCTCGTGCTGCGCAACGACGCATCCGATCCCGAAGCGGCAAAAGAACTTGGTGCCAAGGTCAAGGAACAGATGGGCGGGATTGACGGGCTGTGGCTCAATGCCGGTTTTGGCAAGTTCGGCCCGAACAAGAAGGTCGACAAAGACATGTTCCGCGGCATGACCGATGTGAACGTCATGGGCCCGTTCCTGCAAATGGCTGAGCTTATCCCCGCCATCAATGACGGCGGTTCCGTTGTCGTGACCGCTTCGGTCTCACCTTATCTGGGCCAGCCGATGGGCGCGGTCTATGCCTCGACCAAGGGCGCCATCCGCGCGGCATCCCGCAGCTGGGCATCCGACCTTGCAGAGCGCAATATCCGCGTAAACTCGATCGCGCCGGGCCCGATTGAGACCAATTTCTTCGACGGAATGGGCCTTGATGAGGAACAGGTCGAAGAGATGAGCGAACAGATCAAGAGCCAGGTCCCGCTGGGCCGTTTCGGCAATTCCGAAGAGGCCGCGCAGGTCGCGCTGTTCCTGCTTTCGGATCAGGCGTCCTACGTCACCGGTTCGGAATACATGGTCGATGGCGGAATGACGCTGCGGTAAGTCTTTTTGCCGCAATAATGGAACCAAGTGCCCCCTTTCACAGTCCTGTGAATGGGGGCATTTTTGTAACAACCTCAAGGAGCTAGACCATGGGTGAACTGACCGACAAGATCAAAGGCAACTTCAAGGAAGCCAAGGGCGAACTGAAGCAGCAGTCGAACGATCCGGAGACCCGCGCCGAAGGCAAGGCCGAGGAAATGGAAGGCAAGGCCGACCAGGCCAAGGGCGAAGTGAAGGGCGCTCTTGGCGACGACATTTAAGCCGCCTGCGCTACTGAAATTGAGGCCGCTCCTTGTCAAAAGGGGCGGCCTTTTTTCATCTGCGTCAGGCTTTGGCCCTCAGGCCACTCACCGTCGCTCCGCTGGCTGCAAGCTGTTCGACGTCGATCTTCATATGAATGAGACGCAGGCCGATGCGTTCCTTGGCCTCGGCGAGTGCGGCGGTGAACTCGTCCGTCGTGGTCGCAGTTGCGCTCCACGCGCCGAATGATGCGCCCAGCATGGCGAAATCAGGGTTCGACAGCTCGGTCCCTGATACGCGGGCGGGATATTCGCGTTCCTGATGCATGCGGATCGTGCCGTATGCGCCGTTGTCGACCACCAGCACGATCAGATTGGCGTTGTATTGAGCGGCGGTCGCCAGCTCCTGACCGTTCATCAGGAAATCGCCATCGCCCGCGACGGCGACGATTGTCCGGTCCGGATAACGCAGCGCGGCTGCAACCGATGCGGGCACGCCATATCCCATCGCGCCTGCGGTGGGGGCGAGCTGGCTCGGATAACCGGCATAGCGCCAGTAACGGTGCCACCACCCGGCGAAATTTCCCGCTCCATTGCAAATGATCGTATCGGCAGGCAGCGCCTCGCGCATGGCGGTGACGCAGGCCCCCATATCAAGGGCAGGGGGATTGTCCGAAACCTTGTGAGAGGCCCACGCTTCCCATTCGGCATGAGCCTCTTTCCCGGCGTCGAAGGGTATGATCGAGTGATCTTCCCACAGCGCCGCAGCTTCCGCGAATTCATCCACAGAGCAGGCAAGCCCCAGCTCGGTAAGATAGACCCTGCCAAGTTCATTCGGATCGGGATGGACATGAATCAGCAACTGGTCGGGATGATCGGTTGCCGGGAATGTGTAGCCGTCAGTGGTCGCCTCTCCCAATCGCGCGCCCACGGCGAGGACGAAATCGGCTTCCTTCACGCGCTTCACCAGTGCCGGATTGGGGCCATAGCCAAGGTTTCCAGCGTAAACGGGCGAGGACGGTGAGATTGCGTCCTGCCGGCGAAAGGCAGTTGCAACGGGTAGGCCCACGCTCTCGGCAAAGGCATGAAAATGTTCGCGCGCCTTGGTGTTCCAGCCCGCGCCTCCGATAATGGCGATCGGGCTTGCTGCGTCGGCCAGCATGGCGAACATGGCCTGCATCGCATCGGGGCAGACAGCCTGCGCGGGCCTGACAATGGCTGGACGCGGTTTGATGTCAGCGCTGACGGGGTCGCACAACATGTCTTCGGGCAGGGCGAGCACCACGGGACCGGGCCTGCCGCTCACCGCAACGGAGTATGCGCGCGCGATGTATTCTGGTACGCGGGCAGGATAGTCGATCCGTGCTGCCCATTTGGCGATCGGACCGAAGAAGGCCTCGAAATTGACTTCCTGGAAGCCCTCACGATCCCGCATTGGGCGCGCCACATCGCCGACGAACAGGATCATCGGTTGGGAATCCTGATGGGCGACATGTACGCCGATTGACGCGTTTGTCGCGCCCGGCCCGCGGGTGACGAAAGCAACACCGGGGCGCAGGCAATCGCCGGCCGCGCTCATCGCCCCGTCCGCGCATGCCATGAACGCCGCGCCGCCTTCCTGCCGGCACACCACGGTTTCGATATCCGAACGCTCGTGAAGCGCGTCGAGCACCGCGAGAAAGCTCTCTCCCGGCACGGTAAAAACGCGGTCAGTGCCTTGTTCTTTCAGGCAATCGACCAGCAGTTCGGCGGCAGTCTGTTGCGCTTGGCTCACATGTCCTCTCCTCTTGCTCGCGCGCTTAGCCGGGGCACGGTGAAGTGGCAAACGCGCGCTTTCACGCGTTCCACCGATTAACCACAAAAGCGGCTAACTGTCCCCATTTTGGGCAGGGGAAAGCGGGCACTCGTAAATCATTAAGAAAGTGTTAACGCCTGAACCCATGAAACAGAGCATAGTCGCACTCGACACCATCCTGAACGGACCCACTGGCCCCGAAATTGAGCGCAGACGCCTTCAAGGCCGAAAGCGCCGCTCGCTTGTGTTGACCGATGAAGGCGCTGGTCACCCGTTCCGCCGCAGCCTGCCGCCGCAAGTGAGGGCTGAGCTGATCGAGGAACCGGCAGAGAGCCTCTGGCGCTTTACCGCTGACGACATGCGCGGCTTTGCCAGCGTCTACTTCGCTGCCTTCGCCGCGATGCTTGTCTTCATCATATAAGGATCATTCGGCGGGGGCGGGGTCCGCGAGGTTCCTGGCCGCCGCTGCGTCCTTTTCGGCGCGGAACAGCAGCGTTCCGAGCCATGCCGAAATGACGGTCATCGCACCTGCGAAGAGCAATTGCTCGACCACCGGGATGCCGAGCCCGGTCAGTCCGATCGCAATCAAAGAGCCCAGCACCATAGCCAGCGAATTGACGATATTGTTCGCCGCAATCGTGCGGCTGGCCGCGTCATGCGCGCATCGGGTTGTCAGGAACGCATAAAGCGGAACGACGAAGAATCCGCCAGCGGTCGCGATACCCAGCAGCATAAGCGAAAGCGGGATCGCAAGCGGTTCGAGTATCCACAGCTCGATAGGCAGCAATTCGCCCGCAGCGTTGGGTGTCCATGCTTTCGAGACCAGATAGAACCCGATCACGAAAATGCCCATCACGATAACCGACGCGGGCGAATAACGCGCCGACACTTCGCCTTTCAAAAGCGCGTTGATACCGATCGAACCGATGGCAATGCCGATTGAAAAGATGACGAGGAACAGGCTCGCCACTTCCTTGGACGCAAGCAACTGGTTTTTGGCAAGCGGCGGGAACTGGATGAACAGCACCGCGCCAATCGTCCAGAAGAAGCTGATCGCGATGATCGCCAGAAAAATCTCGCGGTTGTGCGCGGTGTCTCGCACCAGTTTGTAGCTCATCATCGCCTGGTCAGCGATTGCGACGAACGGATAGCCAAGCCAGCGCAGGAGCTTGCTTCCCACCTTCTCCCGGTAAGGCTCAAGCAGCGGGTAATGCATTTCGTAATCGCTTTGCGGCGGCGCATCGGGCACATGCCGGCTGACCCAATAACCCACAAAAGCGGTGATAATGATCAGCACCATCGCGATCTCGACCGCGATAAATCCGGCAAGGATCGTGCCGGTCAGGATCGCGATATACGTTCCTGCTTCAATCAACCCGGTCCCTGACAGGACCTCTTCTTTTTTAAGATGCTGGGGCAGGATTGCGTATTTGATCGGCCCGAGGAATGTCGATTGCGTCGCTGCAAGAAACACGACGAACAGCAGGAGCGGGATCGCAACCGTGTGGACCATGATGCCCTGCCATGCCATGAACAGGCCAACCGCTCCCAAAGACGCCCAGCCGATCTCGCATATCTTAACGATGCGGATAATCCGCGCCTTGTCGCGCGTGTCGGCGAGCTGTCCTGCAAGCGCAGAGAACACGACGAAGGGCACGATGAAGATGACTGAGGCAAGACCGCTGAAAAGCGCCTCCTGCTGTTCGTCATTGTAAACGGTGTAGACCACGAACAGGACGAGCGCGGTCTTGTACAGATTGTCGTTGAAAGCGTTGAAGAACTGCGTGACCATAAGCGGCAGGAAGCGCTTACGGCGCATGAGGTGCGTCGATGTGGTCATGCGTTAAAGCAGTGCTTGCCCGTTCTCTCTTCTTTCACCCACATAGCGACGATGCCGACGGGAGCAAGTGCGAGGGGGTTTAGCTGTTAGCAGATCGTTCAGGATCATTTGCTTGGTGCATCGCCCGCGCTAAGGGGGACTTCGAAGATGCTGACACTGCCAAACATCCTGACCCTGTCGCGAATTTTCGCCGTGCCACTGCTGGGCTTCCTGTTGTGGTGGCCGGATTGGCAACTCGGCTACCTGATCGGTTTCGCGGTCTATTGCGTGATCGCGATCACCGACTTCTTCGACGGCTATCTGGCGCGGGCGCAGGGAACCGTCTCGAAGCTTGGCATCTTCCTTGACCCGATTGCCGACAAGATCATGGTCGCCGCAGTGATCCTGATCCTGACCGCACAGGGATTCCTGAGAGGCCCTTATGTCGGCGACATGCATGTCATTGCGGGCACGATCATCCTCATCCGCGAAATCACCGTCAGCGGTTTGCGCGAATTTCTCGGCGGGATTCAGGTGTCGGTCCCGGTAACGAAGCTCGCCAAGTGGAAGACGACGTTCCAGCTGGTGGCGCTGGGCGCGCTGATCCTTGGCGGAGCCGTGCACGGACAGCCGTGTCAGTCCCCGGGACCGGATTGCCAGACGATTGCCGAAAGCTGGGTTCATGTGGTCGGCCTGGCGTCGCTATGGGCCGCCGCAGTGCTGACCTGTATTACCGGCTGGGACTATCTGCGGGTTGGTCTGAAGCACATGGAATGATGCGGGTTGGCGTTGCCTAGATCATGGATTTGAGCATGGCGTGATTTGAAACGACCGCGTCCGCGCCGCTGGCTTTGAGCCGTTGATGAAGCCCCGGATCGCAGTGCCCGCCCCCGGTAAAGCCGATTGTAGTCATCCCGGCTGCTTTCGCAGCGCGAACTCCATTGACGCTGTCTTCGATCACCACGCAAGTTTCGGGAGAGACCTCGATCTGCCGGGCGGCGTGGAGGAAGAGATCGGGTGCTGGCTTCCCGTTTTCTACGTGGTCGGCGGAATAGATGTGGGGTGCGAGCAGGTGGAAAAGCCCCGCAATCTTCAGCTTCTTTATCAGACGCTCGTAAGGTGCGGATGATCCTACGGCTACTTTGCCGCCAAACGCTTCGATCAGTGACGGGACCCCGCTGATAGGCAGCAATTCTGCCTTCACCCGCTCCCAGATTTTTTCCTGAAGCGTCTCCCCGAAGTCGCTCGGCAATTCGCCGCCGACGATGCGCGCGTGATCGGCCCGCAATTCAGCATAGAAGTCGCGGTTCGACAGCCCGACGAAACGGGTAAGATAATCCTTCAGGTCGTATTCGAGGCCCATCTGGGCAAGCAACTTGCGCTCAACGTCGAGATGGATGATTTCAGAATCGACCAGCACCCCGTCATTATCGAAGATGATCGCGTCGAAGTCGCGCAGCCTCATGCTTGATTCAACCCGCGCGCAACTCATCCGCGAGTAGCCTGAAATCGGCCTCGCGCGGCGAATTCTTGCGCCACGCCAGAACAATCTCGCGCTTGGCGTTTTCGCTTTCGACGGGGCGCGCGACGACTTCGGTGCCGTTCAGGATGCCTGCGTCAATCGCCATTTCGGGCAGTAAGGTAAGGCCAAGGTCGTTGTCGACCATCTGGACCAGCGTATGCAGGCTTGTGCCGATCATGCTGGCGCTCGCGCGCAGTTCGCTGCGGTTGCAGGCTGCGAGCGCGTGGTCGCGAAGGCAATGGCCATCTTCGAGCAGCAGCAGACGCCCCTGATCGATCATTTCAGGCGGTATCGCTGCAGGCGGATCGCGCGGGTCGTCCTTGGGGAAGGCCACGAACAGCGGGTCATCCGCGATATGCACCCAGTCAGCCTCGCCCGTGTCGAACGGTAGCGCAAGCAGTACACAGTCAGCCCTGCCATGCTGGAGCGATTCGAGGGCGTCGTGCGATGTTTCTTCGCGCAGCATCAGTTGCAGGTCGGGGCGCTCTTTCTTGAGGCGTGGCAGCAGGCGCGGGATCATGAAAGGCGCGATGGTCGGAATAACGCTCATGCGCAATTGACCCGACAAGGGCTTGCCCGCCGCTTGCACGAGGTCCGATAGCTCTTCGGCTTCGCGCAGCAATTTGTTGGCCTTGGCCACCACCTGCTCACCCAGAGAGGTGAACCGCACAACGCGGCGCGAGCGTTCAACCAGGGTCACGCCCAACAGCGATTCGAGTTCGCGGATCCCCGCCGAAAGCGTCGATTGCGACACGAAGCTTGCATCGGCAGCGCGGCCGAAATGGCCGTGCTCATGCAATGCGACGAGATATTGCAGTTGCTTGATGGTGGGCAGGTAGGTGCTCAATGCCGCCTCACTCTGCTGCCAGCGCTTCTTCCATGCTTGCCTGCATGTCGTCGATATGGGTCATGGTGAGTTTGCCTTCCCTGACCGCGAAAGCGAGCTTGCCTTCAACCAGTTCGAGCGCATCCTTGCCGAAGATATCGTAGCGCCAGCCCTGCAGCACCTGAAGGTCGCGAACACCGGCAGCGAGCGCTTCCATCTCATCGGCTCGCGTCAGAAGGCGGGAGGCAACGTCGATTTCTCGCGCACGGATTTTCAGCAGCAGCTTGAGCAAGTCGGCCACCAGTGCGCCTTCCTTGCCCAGCGGCGCACCGCGTTTCATCTTTTCAGGCATTTCGGACTTGGGCAGCGCTTCGGCTTCGGAAATGACCCTCATCAGGCGCTTGCCGATGTCGTTGTCCTTCCACGAGGCCGAAAGCCCTCGCACCTTCGCGAGATCGCCCTGTTTCTTGGGCGGGTGAGAGGCGATGTCAGCGAGCGTTTCGTCGCGCATGATGCGGCCGCGCGGGATATTCTTGTGCTGCGCCTCGCCCTCGCGCCATGCTGCAAGCGCTTTCAATCGCCCGAGCACGAGCGGATTGCGGCCCGGCTGTCGGATGCGTTTCCACGAAGCGTCGGGATCGACGATGTAATTCGACGGATCGGCCAGCTTTTCCATCTCCGCATCGAGCCACACACCGCGCTCGGTCTTCATCAGTTTTTTGAGGATCTTGGGGAAGATCTTCGAAAGGTGAGTCACATCGCCGATAGCGTATTCGATCTGGCGATCGGTGAGGGGACGCCGGCTCCAGTCGGTAAAGCGCGCGCCCTTATCAACCGTGATGTTCAGCCAGTGATCGACGAGATTGGCATAGCCGATCTGTTCGGACTGGCTGATCGCCATCATCGAGATTTGCGTGTCGAAAATGGGGAAGGGCGTCTTGCCCGTCATGTTGACGATGATCTCGACGTCCTGACCGCCAGCGTGGAAGACCTTCAGAACCTCATCGTTCTCGGTCAGCAGCTGGAGTAGGGGAGTGAGGTCGATACCGTCAGCCAGCGGATCAATCGCGGCGGCTTCTTCGGTGTTGGCGATCTGTACCAGGCACAATTCAGGCCAGTATGTGTTTTCGCGCATGAATTCGGTGTCGACTGCAACGAATTCGGATTGAGAGAGGCGCTCGCACAGGTCAGCCAGAGCGTCGGAAGTTGTGATCAGGTCGTGTATTTTCATGTCTATCGTTTCTATTCAGTTGAGCGGAGTGCCGCTCTCGGGTCTTCATGGACCCAGCAATTCGAGAGGTGCGCGACTTGACAAAGCGCAGGTCATGCCCTGTTAGCGCGCGCATATCCACGTGGGACAAATTGTCCTACGAGGCGCTGGCGCGCCCTTAGCGCCATACACCCAAACAGGACAAGAATTTAGATGCACGCCTACCGTTCCCACACTTGCGCACAGCTTTCGGCTGAAAATGTCGGCGAAACCGTCCGTCTTTCGGGCTGGATGCACCGGAAACGCGACCATGGCGGCGTGTTGTTCGTCGACCTTCGCGACCATTACGGCATCACGCAGATCGTGGCGGACGAGGATTCGCCCGCGCTTCCCGTGCTGGAAAAGCTGCGCGCCGAATCGGTCGTGACCATCGATGGCGAGGTAAAGGCTCGCACGCCAGAGACCGTGAACAAGGATCTGCCGACCGGCGAAATCGAGATTTTCGCACGCTCGATCACGGTTCAGAGCGCCGCCGACGAGCTGCCGATGCCGGTCGCGAGCGGAGAAGAGTATCCGGAGAACATCCGCCTCAAGTATCGCTTTCTAGATCTTCGCCGCGAGGTCATGCACCGCAACATCATGCTTCGCAGCCAGGTCATCACCTCGCTGCGCCAGCGCATGATTGGACAGGGTTTTACCGAGTTCCAGACCCCGATCCTCACCGCATCGAGCCCCGAAGGCGCACGCGACTTCCTCGTGCCGAGCCGCATGCACCCGAACAGCTTCTACGCGCTCCCGCAGGCGCCACAGATGTTCAAGCAGATGCTGATGGTGTCCGGCTTCGACCGCTATTTCCAGATAGCGCCGTGCTTCCGCGACGAAGACCTGCGCGCTGATCGCAGCCTCGAATTCTACCAGCTCGACTTCGAAATGAGCTTCGTCACGCAGGAAGACGTGTTTCAGGCGCTGGAGCCGGTCCTTGCTGGCGTGTTCGAAGAGTTCTCGGGCGGCAAGACCGTGACGAAGTCGGGCGAATTCCCGCGCATTCCCTATGCCGAGGCGATGCTGAAGTACGGCACTGACAAGCCTGACCTGCGCAACCCGCTGATCATCAGCGACGTCACCAGCCACTTTGAAAAGAGCGGGTTTGGCCTGTTCGAAAAGATCGTTGGCGGCGGCGGCGTGGTTCGCGTCATCCCGGCACCCAAGACAAACGAGAAGAGCCGCAAGTTCTTCGACGACATGAACAACTGGGCGCGTTCCGAAGGCTTTGCAGGCCTCGGCTACGTCACCCGCAAGGGCGGCGAGTTCGGCGGTCCGATTGCCAAGAACCACGGCCCCGATCGCATGGAAGAGCTCTATAACGAGCTTGGCCTTGGCGCAGATGACGGCCTGTTCTTCGCCGCTGGCAAGGAAAAGGACGCAGCCAAGCTCGCAGGTGCTGCGCGTACGCAGATCGCCGAGCAACTGGACCTGATCGAGCCCGACTGCTTCAAGTTCTGCTGGATCGTAGACTTCCCGATGTACGAGTACGACGACGAAGCGAAGAAGGTCGATTTCAGCCACAACCCATTCTCGATGCCGCAAGGCGAGATGGAAGCGCTGGAAAGCATGGACCCGCTCGAAATCAAGGCGTGGCAGTACGACATCGTTTGCAACGGCTATGAATTGAGCTCAGGCGCGATCCGGAACCACAAGCCGGAGATCATGTACAAGGCCTTCGAAATCGCCGGATACGACAAGGATACTGTCGACCGCGAATTCTCCGGCATGATCGAGGCCTTCAAACTCGGCGCACCGCCTCATGGTGGTTCGGCACCGGGGATCGACCGCATTGTCATGCTGCTCGCTGGCGAGGAGGCGATCCGCGAGGTGATCGCTTTCCCGATGAACCAGAAGGGCGAAGACCTGATGATGAGCGCGCCATCCACAGCAACGCCAGCGCAACTGCGCGAATTGCACCTGCGCCTGGTCGAACCCGCGCAAAAGGCACCGCCCAAGCCAGACATCGTTTCCGACGGAAGCTGACAGCAAAAAAGGCGCCCGACCTGAAAAGGTGGGCGCCCAAGGCTGTTAGGGAAAATTATAGTTTGAACTAGGTGAGCGGAGCGCAGCCAAAGTCTGGCGATGCGTAGGCGCCACTCTGGCGCGCTCAACGCTCATTCGCAGGTCCCCACCTGCGATCGGTGTCAGTCGGTTATGCGTATTGCTTTTCCAGCATGTCGCTAAACCGTTCGCCTTCCGAAATTTCCTGATACGTTTGCTGGATCAGGCTGCGGAACGAGGCATCAAGATCATCGTCTTCGAGTGCGTCGCGGAACTGACCGGCGATATAGTCTTCGCCTTCTTCAACGCGCTCGACCGCGGCTTCGTTGCCGTTTTCAAACGAGTCGGCGATGCTCATGAACGTCTGGTGTGTCGATGCGGTCATGCTCGACGAGGTAATCCGCTCTTCGCCATTGCTCTCAAGCGCTGAATTCAGCTTCGAAAGCGTCTGTTCGCGCGAGGTCAGGCGGCGATTGAGGGCATCCTTCAGCGCGGGGCTGTCTGCCTTGTCGACGGCCTTGCGATAGCCTTCGACCGAATCGAACGTGGTCTGGGTAAGCGATTTAAGGGTGCTGATGTTAGTCATGTGTCTCCTCGATGGGGTTGGGGTGGAGTTGCAGTGCGCCGACCGCGCCTTGCTTTCACCTATCTTATGGATTGAGGGTAGTGATCGTTCCATCACGCCGCTGGACCGTTCACCAGCTGCGATGGCCTGTGATTTCAACGATTTATAGCTCAAATCCGCTCAGAAATGCGGCAACATTGTGCCCAAGCGCATCGATCCGGTATCCCCCTTCCATCACCACCACGCTTGCCAGGCGGGCCTGCGCAATCCGTGCGCCGATACGTTCCATATCGGGCGTGGTTAGTCGGAAGTGTGAGATCGGATCCTTCTCGAACGTGTCCGCGCCGTAGCTGACGACGAGGAAGCGCGCGCCAAAGCCACCGATGGCTTCCAGAGCTCGATCCAGCGCCGCTTCGTAACCGGTCCACGTCGTGCCACGGGGCAGCGGCTGATTGGAGGTTGTGCCTTCACCCTCACCCTGGCCCCTCTCATCCGCATGGCCCCAGAAATACGGATAGTCGCCCGCCGGGTCAGCGTGGATCGAGGCGAAGAACACGTCTGCATCTTCGTAGAAGATGTCCTGCGTCCCGTTTCCGTGATGGTAATCAACGTCGAGGATCGCGACAGGACCCAGCCCACGATTGCACGCAGCGCGGGCGACGATGGCCGCATTGTTCATGTAACAATAGCCGCCAAAGTAGTCGCGGCCCGCATGGTGCCCCGGTGGGCGGCAAAGCGCGAACGCCTGGCGGGCTTGGCCGTCTGCGACCGATTCGAGCGCACTGACGGCGCTTTGCGCGCTCCAGTAGGCAGCTTCCCATGTTCCCGCCGATATGGGGGACGCCGCATCGAAGCCAAAGGCACCCAATTTCGCGTCAATCCGGTCGAGCGACAGCTTCCTGCGCCCGCGCACAGGGAATGCATAACCAATGGCATCGCCATCGCGTCCCGCAGCAAGCCACTCATCATGGGCACTTTTCAAGAAAGCGAGATATTCGCTGTCATGCACGGCCTCAATCGGTGCCATCCCGTGATCTTTTGGCGCTTCACCCATGCCGATAGATGCGTGGATCGATGCCAGCCTCGCGGGGCTTTCGGCAAAGTCCATCCACTCGCCGTTGTTGAGTTCGCGCAAGGGCGCGTGGGCGGACTGGTGGTCGCAGTAGAATGTGAGCATGGAAACTTTCTGACCGATGACGGATCTGTTGGGTTATCTGTTTGCAAGTAACCTTGATCGCCCCGCCTGCGAAGGGGATTGCATGACTACTACGCGCCGCACGTTTCTCGCTGGAAGCCTCGCCACCCTGGTCGCAGCGCATCCCCTGATAGGCTGCAGCGCGGCGTCCACAGCGACCAAAGTCCATGTGATGGGCGTGATCCACGCACGGCACCGGCGTAGCGAGCGCTATTCACTTGCCGTGCTGGAAAAAGCGATCCGAAAAGCCGCTCCAGACGTGATCCTGACCGAGATTCCGCCAGACAGGATCGGGCGTGCCATTTCTTCATTCGAGGCCACGGGAAAGGTTGAAGAGCCGCGAACGCAGGTTTTTCCCGAATACACCGACGTCGTTTTTCCGCTCCGCCGAGAGATGAAATTTCGCCTCTTCGGATGCGCCGGCTGGACCCGAAAAATCGCCGATGAACGCGCTCATGAACTTGACCTCATCGAGAACGATCCCGCGCGCGCCAGACAGTGGGCGGAGCATCGCGCCGCGCAAAGCAAGTTTGCCAGGCTGGTGTCAGGTCACAGCGATGATCCGCGTTTCATCCATACGGAAAGTTTCGACCAACTCGTTGAGAAGTCTAGAGAACCATATCATCAACACTTCGATGCCGTCCTTGGGGCAGGCGGTTGGACGCAGATCAACAAGGCTCACACCGATCTGATTAACTTGGCGCTTGATCAGATTTCTGGGGAAGGCCTCACCGCGCTGATAATGTTCGGCTCTGCGCACAAATACATGATCCGCCGAAGCCTTTCCCAGCGCGGCGACATCAACCTGCTGGACACCACCGATCTGTTTGCGTGACACACTCGCGGAAAACCATGCCGATCTTGACTTGCGCTTGATCGAACCGACCTTTAGGGCCATTCACGAGTTTAATACCCAATCTCAAGAGGGATACACATGAGCGATACTGCCGACCGCGTGCAGAAAATTGTCGTCGAACATCTCGGCGTCGAAGGTGACAAGGTCACTCAGGATGCGAGCTTCATCGACGATCTTGGCGCAGACAGCCTCGACATCGTCGAGCTTGTCATGGCTTTCGAAGAAGAATTCGGCGTGGAAATTCCCGACGACGCGGCTGAGAAGATCTCGACCGTCGGCGATGCCACGAAGTTCATCGAAGAAAACAAGGGCTAATTGCCCAGCAATCTGCGCGTCTCATCATATATGGGGCGCGCAATTGACCAACAGGCCCGAGCCCTTTGTAAAGGGCCTTCGGGCCTGTAGTGTTTTAAACGTTAATTCGAATTTCGCCCTCCCGGGCACTGGAGATATCTGATGCGCCGCGTCGTCGTAACCGGTCTTGGCCTTGTCACACCGCTGGGCGGTGATGTCGAAACCTCTTGGAAGAACCTGATTGCCGGCGAAAGCGGCGCTGGTCCGATCACGCGCTTCGACACCGAGGGCCAGAAATGCACGATTGCCTGCGAAGTGAAGGGCAAGGACCATCCGTGGGGCTTCGACGCCAACAAGCGCGTGGACAGCAAGGTTCAGCGGCAGGTCGACCCGTTCATCGTCTACGGTATCGACGCTGCTGGACAGGCGCTCGAAGATGCAGGCCTGACCGACCTTTCCGATGAGGAGAAGGAGCGCGTGGGTTGCTCGATCGGTGCAGGGATCGGCGGCCTTCCAGGTATCGAATACGAAAGCGTCAACCTGCATGAGCGTGGGCCTGGCCGGGTCAGCCCGCACTTCGTGCATGGTCGCCTGATCAATCTCGTCACCGGGCAGGTGCAGATCAAATACGGCTTCATGGGCCCGAACCACGCGGTTGTGACCGCCTGTTCGACCGGCGCTCACTCAATCGGTGATGCCGCTCGCATGATCGCGATGGACGATGCCGACGTGATGCTAGCCGGAGGCGCGGAAAGCACCATCAATCCGCTGGGCATCGCCGGCTTCGCGCAGGCCCGCGCACTCAACACCAGCTTCAACGATCGGCCCACCGAAGCAAGCCGCCCTTACGACAAGGACCGCGAAGGTTTCGTCATGGGCGAGGGCGCCGGTGTCGTCGTGCTCGAAGAATATGAGCGCGCCAAGGCACGGGGCGCGACGATCTACGCCGAAGTCACTGGATATGGCCTGTCGGGAGATGCCTACCACGTCACCGCGCCGCACCCCGAAGGAAAGGGCGCGGAACTCGCCATGAAGATGGCGCTGCGCAAGGCAGGCCTTGGTCCCGGCGACATTGATTACGTCAACGCGCACGGCACCAGCACGATGGCCGATACGATCGAACTCGCCGCTGTAAAACGCGTGCTGGGCGACGATCTCAGCGGCGCGTCGATGAGCTCGACCAAGAGCGCGATTGGCCACCTTCTCGGCGGTGCCGGCGCTGTGGAGGCGGTGTTCTGCATCCTCGCCATGCGCGATGGCATTGTCCCCCCGACGCTTAACCTCGACAATCCGGACGAGGGGACCGAAGGCATCGATCTGGTGCCTCACACGGCGAAAAAGCGCGAAGTGCGCGCGGTTCTGAATAACAGCTTCGGCTTTGGCGGCACCAACGCCTCGCTGATCATGCAGAAGGTCGACTGAGCCGGTGCGTAAGGCGGGGCTGCTCATCATCAGCCTGATCATGCTGGCAGGCGTCGCGCTGCTTCTCGCGCCGCAATTTCTTGGGCAAGCCCAGATCGAAGAAGAAACACCGTTTATGATTCCGGCAGGTTCTTCGCTGAGCGCCGTTGCCCGGGATCTGGAGGAGAAGGACCTGATCAGCTCAGCTGATGGCTTCCTGCTCTCCGCCCGTTTGTTCGGTTCATCCGATCCGATCCAGGCAGGCGAATTCGCCCTCACGCCCGGGATGAGCCAGCAGGACATTCTGACCGCCTTTCAGTCGGGAGACGTCATCCGGCGCTTTGTCACCATACCCGAAGGCATGCCCTCGGTGCTCGTGTGGGAACGTCTCATGGCGGAGGAACTGCTGACCGGCGAAATCGATGTGCCCGCAGAAGGATCGATCCTGCCCGACACTTACGCCTTCGAGCGCGGACAGCCACGTGCCGAGCTGGTCGAACAGATGCAGTCGGCAATGGATCTGTATCTCGCTGAAGCCTGGGCCGAGCGTGGGGAGAATATAGCGGTCGACACGATCCGAGAGGCGTTGATCCTTGCATCCGTGGTCGAGAAGGAAACCGGCACACCCGAAGAGCGTCGGACCGTGGCAGGGCTTTATTCCAACCGGATCGAGGTGGGGATGATGCTTCAGGCCGACCCGACGATCATCTACCCGATCACCAAGGGAAAGCCGCTGGGCCGCCGCATTCGCCAATCAGAAATCGCCGCGATAAACGGCTACAACACCTACACCCGCGTTGGCTTGCCCGAAGGACCGATCACAAATCCGGGCCGCGAAAGCATCGCCGCTGTCCTCAACCCCGAAGATCACGAGTACCTGTTCATGGTAGCTGACGGCACAGGCGGGCACGAATTCAATGCGACGCTGGATGGCCATAACGAAGCGGTGGGGCGCTGGTTTGAGCTGCGCCGACAGCGCGGAGAGATGAACTAGGTTTGGGCGCGCAGCCGTTCATCCTGACCGCTTCGATCCCCGAACCGGTGCGTGGCTGGGCAGAGGGTCTGAGGCGCGCGCATTTTCCGCCGGAACGCAACCACCTTCACGCACACGTCACGCTTTTCCATGCTTTCGCGCCTTCGCTGCGCGAGGAACTTCTCAATTTCGTGCCTCAGGTTTCGAAGGAGTTCGCACCGCCTGAGGGCCGCATCACCGGCTTGCTCGACTTCGGCAAGGGTACTGCAATCAGGCTGGAGGCTCCGGGGCTGCTCGCTGTGCGCAGGATCATCGCGGAGCACTTTCACGGGATGCTCACCGATCAGGACCTGCACGAGCCACGCCCGCACATAACCATCCAGAACAAGGTATCGAAAGACGAGGCTCGCGCGCTCCAGGCCGAGCTGTCACCGCAGCTCGACCCGTGGATCGAACGCGGCTGGTTCGCCTTTCCTGCGCTCGAATTGCACCTTTACGAAGGCGGGCCGTGGAAAGAGGTAAAGCGAATGCCATTTCGCGGACGCGAGCGCTTGTAGTATAGGTACTTAGGCCACGCGCGGGCTTGCGCGATTCCGGACGCAATGTGCCGGTGCACTTTGGGGGGAAACAGATGGAAGAGGCGAGCACCATGGCAGGCTGGGCGGCCGGCGCCGCTCTAGTCTTGGCGATGCTGCCGGGCCAGGTGCGCACGATCCGCATCATCGCGCTTGTGGCAGGTATCCTCGGCGTTGCGCATTTCGCCCTTAAAGGCGAACTCAGCGTTGCGAGCCTGCTTGCTGCGGCGTTCCTGCTGGTCAACGGCTTGAGGCTCGTTGCGCTGTATCGTCGCGCTCGCACAGGAGTCATGACCAGTGAAGAGCGCGAGTTGTTCGACCATGTCATGCAGATCGAGGATCCTGCTCGTCAAAACCGCCTTCGCGACCTTATGGTCTGGAACGATATGGAAGTGGGCGAGGACCTGATCGTTCAGGGTCAGCTTGATCCCCCGCTGATCTACATCGCGAGCGGACGCGCTTCGATTGTGCGCGACGGCGAAGAGGTGAACGAGTGTGGGGCGGGGGAATTCCTCGGCGAGATGAGCCACATTTCCGGACACACCGCGAGCGCCACCGTGAAAGTGACGAAACCGATGCGCTGCGCGCGTATCGACCGTGATGCTCTGGCCCAATTGTCGAAGAGCTTGCCGGAGATTGGGCGGGCCGTGGACAACGCCTTCAACCGTTCGTTGGCGGTCAAGGTCATGCGCATGAACAGGGCGAGTGCACCTGCAAATCAGGTCGGCGGCGAGCAATCGCAAACTTGAGGTTGACCGGGGCAAGGGAGCGCCCTAAATGCGCCGCTCGCTAGAGGCGTTAAGCCTCGCGAATCCCGGTTGCCAACCGACAATCGGGAGCCCCCACGGGCAAACTGGTACGGCGGAGTAGCTCAGGTGGTTAGAGCAGCGGAATCATAATCCGCGTGTCGGGGGTTCGAGTCCCTCCTCCGCTACCAATCTCGAATCCGCATGGGTTCGCTTGCTTCCGCATACATCCGTAAAACTCAATTAAAACAGAATGATGTGAGTGATTCGCGTCCGCTTGCGTGCGCATGCATTCGCTTGAAGCCGGATTTGGTGTGGGGGTATTTTGGGGGTCACGTCAGCGGCAAGGTCGGAAAAAATGCGTTCCCATACTCCACGTTCGGCCCAGCGCCGGAACCGGTTGTAGAGCGTCTTCTTCGGACCGTGGACATGCTCCGGGCAATCGCCCCAGCGGCCACCGCTCTTTAGTGCGCGGACAATCCCCGAGAGCACCCGCCGTTCATCGACCCTCGGCATCTGGCGTGTGTCTTTCGGCAGCAACGGCTCAATTCGCGCCCACTGCTCATCCGAAAACCAGAAGAAATCCGCCATTCAACAAGCCTCCTTGCTGGTGGCACGTGAATCACATCTCCATGCAGATGGGAATCCCGTTTATGGATCCGGACCCTAAAGGAGGCTCTAGATCAGGTTTGATTTCGCCCTTCGAGTACTCCGGAGTACCCAAAGAGGAAAAGCGCCACACTCTGTCGGAGGCGCTTTTCGACGAGCTGACGAGCATCTGCCTGTCCGATTCTAGCTAAATGAAGTTCGACACCCTCTAGCAATGAGACAAAAAAGCTAGCCGCGGCATGGATGCTTTTCTCATGTTCAAGACTACATTGCTCAAAAGTCTTTAGGTGTTGAGCAACGCGGTGATTGATCGGATCGAGGCAAATATACCTGAAGTGTTCGTAGGCTTCGGGGCAAGATCGAACTTCGCTCAGTACCAGTCGCTTCAAGTTAAGGTAGCTCTGGTCGCTTAACAATGAATTGAGCTGTGTCGCGAGATCATCAAGAACACTTCGCAAATTGGTTCCCAACGCTCGAATACTCTCGATGGCGGTACTGAATCCTTGGCATTGCAGCTCGATAGCCGAAACAAAAAGATCGTGCTTAGAGCCTGAAAAGTGCCGGTAGACGGTCACTTTCGATACGCCCGCTTCCCTTGCTATGGCCTCGAACGTGGCCCCGTGAAATCCTGACTTCGTAAAAACTAGGTACGCCGCGAGCAGGATCACCGCGCGTTTGCGCTCCTTGCGTACTTGTCCGTGAGGCCGTTTGGCCACTGAGCTTTCACCTTCGCTTCATTCGGCTTGGTCGACATTAAGCTAAATTAACCGGGGGACGACAATGTTTGGGCACCGCCTAGCGCTTTGGCGAGCACGGAATAGGATATGAAAAGGTCGGCACGGGCTATTGCTTCCTGCATCTCTTGATTCTGGAACTCTAGCTCTTCCCTCAACAAGGCGAGCCGCTCAATATCGCCGAATTCATACTTGGCACGGGCAATGGCAACCTCTGCGCGCTTGAGCTCTGCAATCTGGGTCCGGCTGACCAGAACATCGGAGAGGGCGCCGAAGCGGGATACCTCACGCTCGATTTCTTCGATCGCCCGTAGCATTGCGAGGCGATAATCCGCATATGCCTCTTTCTCCGCACCGCGCGCCTGCGCGACAGCCGCGTCAATGGCACCAAAATCGAGAATTCTCCAATTGAGGCTTGGCCCTATCGAGAAGGTTTGAGAGCGCTGGGTCAGCAGATCGCCAGGGTCTTCGGCCTGCGAGCCGATCGAGGCGCCAAGCTGGATCTTGGGGTAATACTCGGCGATCTCCACATCGACTTGTCCATTCGCTGCGCGAAGTCGATACTCCGCAGCCACGATATCGGGCCGCGCGCTGAGGACTTCGCCGGGTGAGGGCAAGTACAGCATCCGTGGGTCGGTGCTCTCACTGTCTTTCCATAGTGCCAATAGCTCCACAGGCTCCAGCGCGAGAAGAACTGCCAAGGCAAACTGGGCAGCTGCCAAATCTGCTTGGTGCACTTGTGCGTCGCTTTCCAAATCAGCAAGCGCTCGGCGCTCCTGGAGGAGTGTTTCCGGCAAGGCATCACCAAACCGGACTTTGGCGGTGGTGATATCGATTATCCGGCGCCGAGCGGAAAGCTGCTGCTTGGAAATTGCAATCAAGGCTTCAGCGCGCCTTGCCTCAAAATAGGTTCGCGCAACTTCCGCTGCTATGCGTAGCTCTGAAGCCTGTCTATCGGCCCTGACAGCGACCAGTTCGGCGCGCGCGACACGCAGCGCCTTTTTGTTTGCACCGAAAAGATCGAGTTCCCAGATGAGATCGCCGCCTACATCAAAGGTGTCAGCAGGATTTGGAAAGTTAATCCCGGAGTTTTCATCACCCGCAAGGGCTCCCAGGCCAGCGGTTGCCTCAGAAATGCGATCGCGGCTCATTCCTGCGCGCAGGTCGGTTCTGGGAAGCAGAGCGGTGCGGGTCAACCGCGCACCTGCCCGTGCTTGCTCCACCCTGGCCGATGCCTGATCTATCTCCAGATTGTCAGCAAGTGCGCGCTCGACGAGGGTATCCAGAAACGGATCCTCAAGCGCCTCTAGCCATTGCGGTATTGCCACATCACCGCCGTTTGCATTCGCCGATACAAACTTCTCTGGCGGACTCGTAAGAACTACCGGTTCCGAGCCTGCGCAAGACGCCAGCAGAAAGGCTGAAAGACAGGAGAAAGGGGCGCGGTACATTCCACGCACATAAAATAGACGATGGCGTCAGTCAATTATGATCTAGATCACAGTTCGGAATTCGACCCAGTGCCATAGAGTGCTAGGAAATTCCGGGTCCCCTTCGCCACTTTCTTTTTTATCTGCGCGCGTGTTGGCGTTCCTCGTTGAAGAAACCGCCGCTCCATTGGCCATACGCCCTGCCAAAGCGCTATAAGATCCTCCGCAGCTTCATTCGCATCTAGCAGTTTGAGTTCTCCGCGCTCTGCGCGCTGGGTGAGATTTGATGCAATCACTGCCTGTAGCTGTCCGGGGCCCGCCTTGTAAAAGCGTTTCGCGATAGCGGTGTGCTTCTGCGCTTCGATCGTAAGAAGCCCGTCGAATGCGAGCATTTCCTCGGACGACAGCATCGTCAGGATCTGCTCGCCCGCTTCGTTTAGCGCGGCCTCGATGCCTGCCGTCGACAGACTGATGCGGCCGACGATCTGCTGCAAGCCTTGCGACAGCTCACTCACCATAGACTCAAAGACACCCTCCTTGTCTTTGAAATTCGAGTAGATCATCATCTTCGATACGCCCGCCTCAGCGGCTATGTGTTCGATCGCTACGCCTTCAACGCCATTTGCGAAGAACAAGCGTTTGGCTGCGGCGAGCACAGCTGCATGCTTTTCCGCGCTTTTGCGTCTCCCGCGACGCGCCTGCTCACTCATCGAACTTCCTTTTACTTGACGATATCGTATGCTAAATATATTAGCCCCGTCGTGTGGGCCAGAGGTCGGCTCCGCTAGATACCCCGCAAAGAGGAATAGCGCGAGATTGTGAATAAGCTCTCCCACATGCTGCGAAGCCGGTTGCCCCCCCCCGCATCATCGGCGGCTCGCGCGCTCCTTGTCTTGGCCCTTATTCTGGGCCTTATCTTAATAGCACGGGCTGTTACCGGCGGCCAAGATGAGGATACAGCAAGCAATGCGGAACCGTCGTTACGGGTCACAACGATGGTTATCAGCTTGCAGGAAGGTCTCAAGGTAGACCGTCGGTATCCTGCGATAATTCGCGCTGAGCAGACAGCTGAACTTGGCTTTGAGGTCGCCGGCAGGGTTTCGATGGTTGCCGTCGAGATCGGCGACCAAGTGCGTAAGGGGGCCGTGATCGCCCGGTTGCAGGCGGACAGATTGCGCGCAGCGTCAAACGAAGCGCGAGCGCAGGTTGCAGAAGCAAAAGCTTTGCTTGATCAGTACGAAGCGGAACTGGCCCGACAGACACAATTGCGAAGCCGTGATGCTACCTCGGGCCGCGCGGTGGACGATGCTCATGCAAATGTGCTGACCGGCCGAGCACGTCTTAAAAGCGCTCAAGCTTCGCTCGATCTCGCGGCTGCTGACCTTCGCGATACTGTGCTGCGAGCACCTTTCTCAGGTCTTGTTATCGAGCGCCAGGCCTCGGTAGGGGATCTCGCGCAGGCGCAGACCCCGATCGTCACGATGATTGAATCCGGAAGTCTCGAAGCCCGTGCCTCGCTGCCGGTCGATGTGGCCAGAGCGTTGCGACCAGGTTCGAGCGTAAACCTTTTTGTGGACGACCTCGTCTTCTCAGGACGAGTGAAATCTGTGCTTCCGACAGTATCGGATGCAGCACAATCCGCGACGATTATCGTTTCAATACCCCAAAACGCATCGATCTCTGAAGGTAAGGCCGCAGAAATAGCTATAGAACAATCGGTGTCTGGCGAGGGCATCTGGGTGCCTGTCACAGCTCTTGTTAGTGACCTGAAAGGCCTGTTTGCGATTCAGGTGGTCGAAGAACGTGAGGCGGGCTGGGTTGTGAGGCGTGTGCCGGTGGAAGTCCTCTACAGCTCTTCAGATCGAGCTTACGTATCGGGTTCATTTAAGGGGCAAGCCGAAGTTATTGCAGGCGGTTCTCATCGTGTTCTGCCCGGGCAGGTCGTCGAAACCAAGCGTGTCGCTGGTCGCAGTGTCGAGCCGACACCGTGATTTCAGCGCTCTTCAATCGGCGTTCGTTGATCCTGGTGGTCGCGTTCATCGCCGCAGTCGGTATCGCCGCGATCCAGAATTTGCCCCGCGCAGAGGATCCGACAATCAAGGCGCGCAGTGCGGCCATCACAACACTCTATCCCGGTGCTGACGCACAACGGGTCGAGGCGTTATTGAGCCAGCCCATTGAAGAAGAAGTCCGCACGCTTGAGCAGGTCGATAGTGTTTCATCCGTATCACGTGCTGGCGTTTCGATTGTTAGCATCGTCCTCAAAGACGAAATTACCGAAACAGCGCCGGTCTGGTCGCGCGTTCGTGATTTGCTATCCGATCTTGAGGGCACACTTCCCGACGATGCGTCTACGCCTGATCTCGATGATGAGGGCGGGTACGCGTATACAGTAGCGGTAGCGGTAAAGTGGGACGCGCCCTCGCCTGCCAACCAGATATTCCTGCAACGTTATGGAGATGAGCTGGGCGACAGGCTTCGTTCAATACCAGGTACCGATCATGTCGAAGTCCATGGCAGTCTTCCGGAAATCATCCGGGTCGATATCGACCAGCAGTCAATACGTGCCGCTGGCTTAACGCTCGAAGACGTCGCGCGAACGCTCGCTCAGGCCGATGTCCGCGGATCGGCCGGGAACGTTGCAAACGCGCAGACAACCATGACGGTGGAATTGACCGGGGCTTTTGACAGCTTGTCGCGGCTTCGGTCCGTCCCTTTGATCTCAGCAGGGGGAGAGACCCTGAGTCTTGGCGACGTCGCAACGCTTACCCGCACGACGTCAGATCCACCATCTGTAGTGACGACCCACAACGGTGTCACAGCGGTGATTGTGGGCTCCCGAATGCAGCTTGGCCAGAGGGTGGACCTTTGGGTTCCGCAAGTGCTCGCGGCAGTTGAGGAGTTCAGAGCTCGACAGGCCGATGGCATCGCGGTCGAAGTGATCTTCGAACAAGCAAGTTATACGACTGATCGGTTGACCAGTGTCTTGGTTACACTGCTCCAAGGCCTTCTCATCGTCGTCGCGGTGCTGATCCTCACAATGGGCATCCGGTCTGCGATCAGCGTCGGCATCACTATTCCTTTGGTCGCATTGCTAACACTTGGTGTGTTTCCTTTTGTCGGTCTTGAGCTGCATCAGATGTCGATCGTCGGCATCATCGTCGCTCTAGGGCTGATGGTCGACAACGCGATCATCATGACAAATGATATTCGTGACGATCTCGCACACGGCGAAAGTTTTGCCCAGGCTGCGACCGGCGCCATCCGAAAGCTGTTTTTTCCGTTATTGGCATCAACCACAACTACCATGCTCGCATTCTCCCCGATCGTGATGGCGCCGGGAGCGGGCGGCGAATTCGTTGGGCCTATGGCTTTCGCAGTGCTCTGCGCTTTGTTCAGCTCTTTTGTGATTTCGATGTTCATCGTGCCGGCCTTGTCACCAATCCTTTTCAAGGAAGGGCCCAGAGCATCGGAGACCACAGGGCGATATGATTGGCTCAAAAACGGGGTCGAATTACCAAATCTTGCCCGGCGGTTTCGCGGGATCGTCGGTTTTTTTCTGCATCGCCCTCGATTGGCCCTTGCTGCTTCATTTCTGATCCCATTGATTGGATTTGTAGCGCTTCCAACGATACCCACCGCGTTCTTCCCGGCAACAGATCGAGATCAGTTTCGGATCGAAGTGCGGATGGCGCAGGCCAGCTCGATTTACGCGAGCGCCCAAATTGTGAAGCGCATAGATCAAGCGATCCGGGAAGAAGAAGGCGTCGCCGAAGTCCTCGCGACCGTCGGGGCAGCTTCACCGCAACTCTATTACAATGCGCAGAGCTCTGAGAGCCAGAATCCCGCTTTTGCCGACCTCGTCATCGACACTGACAGCGATGCGGATACTGCGCGGCTTGTCCCCCTCCTTCAGCAAAAGCTTTCGGACCAATTCCCGGAAGCCTCGATTGCCGTGATCCAGTATGGGTTTGGGCCGCCGCTGGCTACTCCGGTCGAGATGCGGATCATCGGGACCGAGTTCGAAACACTCGCACAGCTCGGTGTCGAGGCGGCGAGCATTCTGGCCAATATTGACGGCGTGGTGGGGGCGCGTGCTGCCGTTCACCGCGACGCCGCCAAAATCGAAGTTGATGTCAACGAGGTCGCAACAGCAAGAGCCGGCTTGAGTCTCGGCGATGTGGCGCGACAACTCGACAATGCGCTGATCGGTCAAGCCGGCGGCTTTGTCCTTGAAGAAACCGAACAGCTTCCTGTCCTGGTCCGCTTCCCCGAGGACCAGAGAGACAGTATTGCTGACGTTGAGAGCATCTCTCTGACCCCTCCAAGCAGGGTAAGTCAGTCCGGTGTGCCGCTATCGTCCATTGGTTCGGTGCGGATTGTGCCCGCTTGGGTCGACTTGCAGCGTCTCGATGGCGAGCGAATTCAGGTCGTGTCGAGTTTCGTTGCAAAGGGTTATGATTCTTCAGTCATCCTTGCTGAGTTTCAATCAGAGCTTGAAGAGCAAGGTTTCCAGCTTCCGCCTGGCTATCGCATCGAGTGGGGCGGAGAAGCAGAAGCGCGCGGGGATGCCATCACCCAACTGTTGAGCCAGGTGGCAATACTGCTGGTGATTGCTGTCACGATCCTCGTTCTTGTTTTCAATTCCTTTCGCAGGATGCTCATTGTGGCGGGCTCCGGTGTTATAGCCATCGGTTTCGGCTTTTTCGCTCTTTTTGTGAGCGGCCACGACTTCGCTTTTCTCATCATTGTGGGTGTGATGGGCCTGATCGGTGTCGGCATAAATGACACGATCGTGGTCATCTCGGCGCTTGATGAAGACGAGGAGGCGCGCACTGGCGATCCTGATGCAATCAGAGATGTCGTAACCGGATCGGTCGCGCGCCATGTCTGGTCAACGACCATCACAACCGCCGGTGGCTTCATTCCACTTGCACTCTTTCCCGGCGAATTCTGGCCTCCATTCGCGCAGACATTTGCTGGCGGGCTGCTGGGCCTGACAGTGATTGCGTTCATCTACACTCCGGCTGCTTATCTGCTCGCGGTTCGGGCGCGGCATCGGTCGCGCGAGCACCCGATATCGCCAGCGAAAACAGTGCCAGCGACATGAGTTCTCGCCGCCACAATAGACTCAGGTCACCGCAGATTATTAAAGGAAGCGCACCATGCCGCACGTAATTGGCGAGCCTTGTCTGGGGGTGAAAGACGCGTCGTGCGTCGAGGTCTGCCCCGTCGCATGCATCCATGACGACGGTGACCGATTCAAAATCGATCCGAAAGTCTGCATCGATTGTGGAGCTTGTGTGATTGTCTGCCCCGTAAGCGCGATCACGCATTGCGACGATGAACCCACGGAATGGCGCAATTTCAACGCAGCACAAGGCAGCTGACTGGAATGCGCGCAATGGCAAAATTGCCGACCAAAGAATGAATTAGCAAGGAACCCCTAACCCATGCTTGGCCCCGCTGAACTCGTTATGCGCATTGCCGCTCGCCTCGGGTATTCCTTCGACGGTGTCGATGTCGAAGCAAGCACCGACGAGATGCTCGCGAAGCTGGAAGATCACGGCCCGATAGGCAGCGATCCTGTCGAGGCCGACGAGACCTCCCTACCCAGAACGCCGTTCACCAGCCACGTCCCTTTCCGGCAGAAAGCCATAGCGCGCATGAGATGGCGCGACTTCCTAAGACTTGTTCCCCAAATGCCCCATTTCGGAAAGCAGACACAAAGGGCGGCCAAGTTTTGGGACGAAACCTATTCCCCATACCGTCGGCATATCGATCCTGAAGAAATCGAAGAACTCACGCAGCTCATGAAGGAGAAAGGAGCACTCGAGGTTGGATTTCTCCCGAATGTAGATCCGAAGTTGATTTTCGCCGGCAAGTCGCTGCCCGAACGACATGCAATCTTGTTTACTGTCGAGATGCTCAAAGAGGAGATTCAGACTGCGCCGTCCGCCCGTGCGAGCACGGAGGTCATGCGTGGCTACGCCGATCTCGGCGAGATCGCATCGGACGCATGCGAGTGGCTGCGAGGGCGCGGCTTTGCAGCCTATCCGGGCACTAATTTGGGCGGTCAGTCGGATTACCCGGCTATGGCGGAAGCGGCGGGAATCGGTGCGATCGGTTACCATGGTCTTCTGATTGGGCCCACGGCCGGTGCTCGCATGCGGATTTGCGCGATCTATGTTGGGATCGAAAACCTTCCTGAACCGGAAAACCCCTATTTGTGGATCCGCGAGGTCTGCGCCGACTGCCGCAAATGCGTCCGATCCTGTCCGCCCGGCGCGATCGAGGCCAAGCCAGTCGATAAGGCGAATGGATACAAGCGCGCGATCAGGGCCACGGCCTGCCGCGACTATTTTGCTCGCAATTGGGGTTGCGCGATTTGCGTCAAGGTGTGCCCCTTCAGCGAGCTTGGATACGACAAGATCAAGCGAGGATACGATCAGGCAAGAAGAGCGCTCTTGCCGCGACCCGGCGAACCCAGACCCGGAAAAGCGCTCGACGACGAAGAAGGTCCGCGGATTGCTGTTGTCGGCGCCGGGCCAGCGGGAATGTACCTGGCTAAGTCGATCCTGGATGGGCACCCAACTGCGCAGGTCGATCTTATAGAGCGACTTAACTTCCCTCACGGGCTTGTACGGTATGGCGTAGCACCGGATCACCCTGAAGTGCGTGCCAAAGGTTGGGGGTACGACCGAATGCTCGAGCATCCACGCATTCGTTTTCTGGGAGGTATTGAGCTAGGCAAAGACACTAACATCGAACAGCTGCGCTCGTGTTATGATGCCGTCGGACTGTGCACTGGCGCTAGTGCGTCCCGCAAGTTAGGCCTTGAAGGCGAAGGCCTCCCTGGAAGCATTCACGCGCCGGATTTCGTGCGATGGTATAATGCCCATCCCGACTACCGAGACCTCGACCCACGGATCGGGAGGAGCGTTGTAATCATCGGTCATGGTAATGTAGCACTTGATACGGCCCGGATGCTGCTCAGCGATCCTTCTCACCTCATTACTACCGACATGATGCCCGAAGCCGCCGTGCGATTTGCGTCCTCGCAGGTCGAAAACGTAACGATAATTGGTAGACAGGGGCCTTCACAAACCAGTTTCACTCCGAAAGAACTGGTCGAGCTTTCAGAGGTCCCTGGCGTCCAGATCGTTGTTGATCCGCTTTCCCTTGAGCTCGACGAGGCTATCCCGCTCAATGACGCGCAAGCTGAACGCCGTAGACAGCGCAATCTCGAGCTTTTCAGGGGTTGGAGTCAGCAAGAGCTCGATAAGGACAAGCGACCTGTTCGGCTGAGCTTTGGATTGAGCCCACAGCGGATCGTCGGAGAGCATCGCATTGAGAGTTTGATTTGCGACCAGACCTTCGTCGTCAAGGAAAATGGACGCCCTCAGCACATGCTCATGGGAAAAACGATCGAACTGCGTTGCGATACCGTCATTCAATCAATCGGTTTTCGAAGCGAGCCTCTGGCAGGCCTGCCCTTTGACTTCGAAAGGTCACGTCTTCCAATTGGGCCGGGAGGGCGGATTTTGGATGAGAAGGGAGTTGCGATCCCCTTGGTCTACGCTTCCGGATGGGCTCGGCGAGGCGCTACTGGAGTGATTGGAACGAACAAAATTGATGCTGAAGAGGTCGCTCAAGCCATTCTCGAGGATCTCGAGCAGAATCGAAGCCGGGTGGGAGCGCGAGGGCTCCCTGAAAGCAAAGCGAGGGCAACGCTTGCCGATTGGCTGGATGTATCACGCGAAGAAAAACGGCGAGGAGCAATTCGAGGTCATGGGCCGCTAAGGTTTCGTGATGGGATCGAGGTGTCCGAATGGCTGAAGAGCCATGGAAGAAAGCGACTTAACGATCCGACGATGGCGCCAGAGCATCCGGAAGTTGGCAGACCGGACGCCTCACGGATCAATTTGTCATAGCCGATCAGTTGGCCGCTTTGGGAAAGCACAAAGGACAAATTGGAAGAGCCATCGCGCAATCTCGCAGCGTGTCTCGGTCATGCTGTGCAGGAAAGTGGCGCGCGTCGGCGGACGAACGCCGCACAGGCAATATCAACATGGATGCGCCATGCTAAACAAGTTCAGGTCAATCGGCTTCGAACCGCCCGAACAGTAGCGAACGAGCTGTTTGGGCTGCGCCTGGCCAGCGCCCGGCCGGCAGTCGGTGGATGTCCCTCTCGGGCGATTTTTACATGGCGTTTATGTCGCGGCTTGCTGATAGTGGCGGCGTTCCGGCCTGGCCTTGATAGCGAGTTCCGTTGCGCGCTCATTCGCTTTCTCGGCCTCGCGGTAAAGCTGATACTCGCCGGAGCGCAGCTGTACCGGCCAACCCAGCGAAGAGCCGTTGACCGAGCGTACGCCGTAATGCCCAGCTGCGTGACGTGCCCAGAAAGGATTGTTGAGGTGAGGGCGGGCCAATGCGCAAAGGTCTGCGCGCCCTGCCGCGATGATCGTATTGATCTGCTCGGGCACCGAGATATCACCGACCGCGATTGTCGGGATGTCGACAGTGTTGCGCACGAACTCGGCGAAGGGCGTCTGCCACATGCGTCCGAAAACGGGCTTCTGCCAACGGACCGTCTCGCCCGACGAACAATGGATGATGTCGGCACCGGCATCCTTGAAAAGTCCCGCGATAACCTGCAGGTCCTCAAGCGTGAGGCCGCCGGGCGCCCAGTCGCTTGACGAGAGGCGCACCGACATCGGCTTGTCCTCCGGCCAGACCGCGCGCATCGCCTCGAACACTTCGAGCGGATAGCGAGCGCGAGCTTCGGCGTCTCCGCCATATTCGTCTTCACGCACGTTGGTCAGCGGCGACAGGAAGCTTGCGAGCAGGTATCCGTGCGCACAGTGCAGTTCGAGCATGTCGAAGCCGGCCCGCTGGGCCCGTTTGGTGGAAGCCACGAAATCCGCTTTCACCGCATCCATCTGGTCCCGGCTCATCGCTTCCGGCGTACTCGACGTTCCCTCGATATAGGGGATCGCGGAAGCGGAAATGAGTGGCCAGTTGCCATCGGAAAGCGGCATGTCCATCCCGTTTTCTGCCACATTCGTGGACCCTTTTCGCCCCGCATGGCCAAGTTGGAGCGCAATCTTGGCCGGGGTTTCGTGGATGCGGGATACCAGTTCGGTGAAGTCGGCTTCCTGCTCGCCATTCCACAGGCCGGTGCAACCCGGTGTGATACGCGCATCCGCGCTTGGACAGGTCATTTCGGTGAAAATGAGCCCGGTGCCGCCAAGCGCGCGTGTGTAGTAATGCGTGTTATGCCAATGGTTCAGGCGCCCATTCTCGGAGCAGTATTGCGCCATAGGCGCCATGACAATCCTGTTCGGCACGGTCATGCCGCGCAGATCGAAGGGGGTGAACATAGGCGTGGGGTTGTAAGATGCGACATCACGTCCCGTATCGCCTTCGTAGTTCCGGTAGAATTCCTGCTCCACCTCGTGCAAAAATTCTTGGTCGCGAAGCGCGATATTATCCCACGTGACGGATTTGGCCCGGCTCATCAGGGAGAAGGCGAATTGATAACGCGGCTTTTCCCAATGCATCGCCATGTCCTCGAACCAGCGAAGCGAGACGGCGGCGTTATGCTGCGTAATCTCGACAGGCGTCCTTCGTTCTTCCTCGTAGGCCCTCTGAGCAGCTGCGATGTCGTCGCCATGTGCAACGACCTGATCGGACAGGCTGATCGCCGATTCCATCGCCAATTTCGTTCCTGAACCGATGGACCAGTGGGCTGTCGCCTTCGCATCACCGAGTAGGACCATGTTCTTGTGCGACCAGCGCTCGCACGCGATCACAGGGAAATTCCGCCAGATCGAGCGGTTGGTTATGAGCCCATGGCCGTCCAGGCAGTCGGCAAAGACCTCTTCAAGAGCCCACGCGCTTTCCTCTTCACTCATCTCGGCGAAGCCGGATGCGTGCCAGGTTTCGGGGGTCGTTTCGATCACCCATGTCGAGCGCTCGGGATTGTATTGATAAGTGTGCGCGCAGAAGTGACCGTGTTCGGTTTCGCGGAAGAAGAAGGTGAATGCGTCCAGCGGCCTGGTCGACCCCATCCATGTAAAGTAATTGGGGCGATCCTGCTGCGAAACTCCGAACTCTTCGGCAAATCTGTCGCGGATGGGGGAAGCAATCCCGTTGCCGACCACGATCAGGTCGCTGTCTGCAAAGCGATCTTCGATTGTATCGGCGTCGATGACGGATTCGAAATGCAACGCGACCCCTTTTTCGCGGCAGCGATCCTGCAATTGGGTCAGTAGCACCTGGCGCGAGCATCCCGCGAAACCGTTGCCGCCGATAACCGTGCGCTCACCGCTGCGATCGACGACGATATCGGTCCAATAGGCAAGATGATCGCGCAGCCCATCGTAAGACTCCGGATCCGCGCTCAGGAATTCGTCCATCGTCTCGTCGGAGAAGACTACGCCAAAGCCGAACGTATCGTTGGCCCGGTTCTGCTCGTGGACTTCGATCTCGATCTCCGGGCGCCGTTTCTTGGTCAGAAGCGCGAAATAGAGCCCGCCGGGTCCGCCGCCGATTACCGTGATTTTCATTTCAATGGTCCCGCTTTTTTAAACCGCGTTTTGTTGATGAATAAAATATCGACTCATGGCTGTCGCCGCGTCGAATGGGGCGATGCGCGCTCCTATTCGGCCTCAATGGGGACGACTGCTGTCGCTTCGATCTCGACGATCGCCTCGCGCTCAACCAGCTCTGAGACACCGATTACTGCCATGCAAGGAAAGACCTTGCCGAAATGCCGTCTCCATGATGCGCCGATCTCTTCGAGCGAGGCGCGATAGGCCGCGATATCTGTCACATAACAGGTTAGCCGCACGAGATGGTGCGGTTCTGCATCGCCCTGTCTGAGGATTTCGGCGACATTGCTTAGCGCCTGATCGAACTGGCCTGGGAAGTCATTCGCTTCGAAGGTTTCGTCTTTCGTCCAGCCAATCACGCCCGCTGTCATGACAAGGCGCCCCGTCGCGGCGATGCCATTGGCATAGCCCCTGGGACGTGGCCATCCCTCGGGTTGCAAATATCGATGGTCCGTCACGCGAGTCCCTTTCTCATGCCGTCGAGCAATTGCCGCGCAATAACGATCTTTTGGACCTCGGAAGCGCCCTCATAAATCCGCAGGGCGCGAATTTCACGGTAGAGTTCCTCAACCTTTACACCCTTCTTCACGCCGAGGCCGCCGAACATCTGCACGGCTTTGTCGATGACGCTCTGCGCCGCTTCGGTCGCATAGAGCTTTGCCATCGCTGCCTCGCGGGTAACGCGCTGTCCCACGATGTCTTTTGTCCAAGCCGAGCGGTAAACCAGAAGCGCCGAGGCATCGATGTCCACCGCCATTTCGGCAAGACTTGCCTGGGCGAGAGGGAGGTCGGCGAGCGAGGCTCCGAACATCTGCCTCGAAAGCGCGCGCGCTCCCGCTTCATCAAGCGCCCTTCTCGCAAGGCCCAGCGCAGCTGCGCCTACGGTCGTGCGGAAAATATCGAGTGTGGATAGGGCGACCTTGAAGCCTTTACCGTCTTCACCGAGTTTCCGGTCGCTCGGCACTTCCACACCATCGAAGCGCAACCGTGCGAGCGGGTGAGGGGCGATCACATTGATCCGCTCGGCGACCGAGAGCCCGGCACTGTCCGAGTCGACAACCACCGCGCTGACCCCTGCCTCGCCCTTGGCGAAAACGCAGTAGAAATTGGCGATCCCGCCGTTCGATATCCATAGTTTTTCGCCGTTTAGGCGCAATGTTGTGCCCGCTTGCGAGAGGGTGGTTTCCATCGCTGCCGCGTCGGACCCTGCATTCTCTTCCGACAAGGCAAAAGCCGCGATCTTTTCACCGCTCGCCACCGCTGGCAGATAGCGCTGCCGCAACTCATCGCTGCCGAACAGACTGATGGCCCCGGAGCCGAGGCCCTGCATGGCAAATGCAAAGTCGGCGAGCCCGGAATATCGCGCCAGCGTCTCGCGGATCAGAGAAAGCGAGCGGACGTCCAGCTCCTCATGCGCGCCGCCATAGGCGCCGATGACACAATATTTGAGCCAACCCGCCTGCCCGAGCGCCGCGACCAACATGCGGCAGGTTTCGTCGAGTTCTTCCTCAGCTCCCTCGCGCTCTACGATCGCGGGAATGGCGTCCGCTGCCCATGCATCCAGTTCGCGCGCGAGGGTTTTGTGGTGCGGCTCGAAAAACGGCCAACTCAGATATGATTGGTCCGCCATTCAATCGCCCTTGAACTCGGGTTTCCGCTTGTCGACGAAGGCACGGTAGGCGCGCTCGAAGTCTTTTGTTTGCATACAGATCGCTTGCGCCTGCGCTTCCGCTTCTATCGCAGCCGACAGGCTCATGTCCCATTCGAGATTGAGTTGGTTCTTCGTCATGGCATTGGCGAATGTCGGGCCGGAGGCCAGCTTGCGAGCCAGTTCGAGCACTTGTTGGTCAAGTTCATCGGCATCGAACACGCCGTTGAAGTACCCCCATTCAAGCCCCTCTGGCGCGCTCAAGGAGCGACCGAAAAACAGCAACTCGCTCGCTCGACCTTGGCCGATCAGGCGCGGCAGAATGGCACATGCCCCCATGTCACAGCCCGCAAGGCCAACGCGATTGAACAGAAACGCGGTCTTTGCGTCGGGCGAGGCGTATCGCAGATCGCTTGCCATCGAGATGATAGCCCCGGCACCCGCGCTCACCCCCTGAACCGCAGCGATGATCGTCTGCGGGCAGTCGCGCATGGCCTTGACCAGATCGCCCGTCATTCGGGTGAACCGAAGAAGGTCCGGCATATCCATCGCAACGAGCGGTCCGATGATCTCGTGCACATCGCCGCCAGAGCAGAAATTGCCGCCATTGCTCGCAAATACGACGACATGAACTTGAGGCGCGCAAGACAAGTCACGGAAGAGATCGCGCAATTCCGCGTAGGATTTGAAGGTCAGCGGATTCTTGCGCTCGGGCCGATCAAGACGGATCGTCGCCACGCCTCCCTCGAATTCCCAGAGGAAATGCTGCGGGGTGTAGGTCGCCGGATCGAAGCTATCATGCGTCAATGTGCGTATATCCTTCTCTTGAACGGTTTTTGAGCCTCGCGTTCGGCAAGCCTGATGCGCCCGACCAGCCGAGTGCGCTCGTCGATATCGGGCGGATCGAATTCCTCGAAACGCACCGCGATCGACTCGCCAGGCTGGGTTGCCATGCGTGCGAACAGCGCGCGCCCGTGGGCGGTGAGGCTGAATGTGGCTGCGCGGCCGTCGCTCATGAAATCGTCTCCCCGCCGTCAATCAAAATTGCCTGACCGTTTACCGATGCAGCACCTTCGCTGGCCAGCCAGGCGACTGCCTCGGCGACTTCGGCAGGGTCGATCAGCCGGCCCATCGGATTGCCTTTCACGAACTGGTCGAGGACTTCCTCGCGAACTCTCCCGGTTCGCGATTCGACGGCATCGAGTGCGTTCTCGAGGAGCGGGGTATCGGTAAAGCCGGGGCACACCGCATTCGCCGTGACACCCGATTTCGCAAGCTCGATCGCAAGCGAGCGAATCCAACCGAGCACTCCGTGCTTGGCCGCGGAATACGCCGCGCTATAAGCGTAGCCCTTGACCGAAGCGGTCGATGCGATGGCAATAAAGCGTCCCTGTTTGCGTTCAAGCATTTGCGGAATCACCATCTGCGAACATCGCACCACACTGGCGAGGTTCACCGCAATCATGGCATCCCAAAGTTCCTTGTCGGTCTTCAAGGCCGGTGCGGTTCGAGCAGCACCAGCGTTAGCAACGAACACATCGCAACGGCCAATGCGTTGGAGCGCCTCGGCTATCGAAGCATCGTCGCATACGTCCATCACGGCATAAGACAAGCCGGTCCGCTGCAGCTTGGCTTCGTTGCGTCCGCAAACCGTGACCTGAAATCCGCGCTCGTGAAGCACGCGCGCGATCGCCAGGCCAATTCCGGAGCCTCCTCCCGTGACGACGACATTCGGGTTACGTTCAGACATAGGTATACTTTATGCCTAAAATAAATTTGGTCAATCGAATTGCGCCGCTGATGGGCAGGGTGTGACAAGCGCGAACGTGCTGGCGGCTGAGGCGCCGATCATGTTCGACTGAAAACCGATGCATCGCAAAAGGCGCGCCCGCGCGATCGCTCACGCCTCTTGCAGTTTTCCCCCAGCCGCTCTAATCCCGCATTGTTGAACAATATTGTATGAAGAACGAGAGAATGGTGGCGGGCCAAGCACTATCGAACAAGACGCCTCGAACGGCAGACCGCGTCGTTCAGATTCTGAGAGAACAGATCCTCAACGGCTATTTGTCGCCCGGACAAAGGTTGGTCGAGACAGACTTGATCGGCGAATTCAATGTCAGTCGCAATACGTTGCGCGAAGCCCTGTCGAGACTTCAGAGCGACGGATTGGTCGAGATTATCCACCAACGCGGCGCGTCCGTTGTCCGGCTCACGCGCGAAACCATCGAGGAAACATTTGGAATCAGGGAGCGGCTCGAAGGATATGCCGCCGAACTCGCAGCGGAGTATTCGCACCTCCCGGAAAACGTCATCTGGCTCAAAGAGCAAAAGAGGACGTGGATGTCGGCGCACGTGCTTGAAGACGGCGATCGACACATGAGCGTGAACGTGCCGTTCCACGAGGGGCTTATCGCAATGTGCGGCCAGCGTCGTCTGGTCGCCATGATAAACTCTCTCCAACTTCCCGCTTTTCGTGCGCGTGGGGCTCGGCATTTTGACGAGAAGCACCGCCTGGTGTCAGCGCAAGATCACCTCAAGATTATCGAGGCGTTGCTCAAGAGCGACGCCAAAGCCGCAGGCAGAGCGGCCGAGGATCATATCCGGCGCGCAAAAAGGATCGCGCTGACAGTCTTTGAACAGGAACAGCAGAACCGCGGATTCAACTGAGCGCTGCAAGCCTCGTTCGTGGCGAGAGGAATGGAAGCCATGGGAATTATTATCGGCAGGGAAACGCAAGATGGTTTTGAGCCGTCCTGGCTGGTCAAAAAGCTGTGGCCCAAAACGTCTGGCAATACGATCAACGGTTTGGGCGAACGGGAAGATCGCCCGGCGACACCGGTGTTCCACCGACTTCACAAGCATCCATTCCTTCCGATTAACCTCTTGTTTCTGAGCAAAAGCACCTGGGATCTCAAGGTCTTGAATTCGGTCAGGCGCTCCGGAAAGATCAAGGAAGGCGAGAAGGAAAAGGTCCAGCAGGCGCTACCACGGCCCACTTCGTCCGATAAAGACGAATTGACGCGTATGATACAAACCCATGCCGAGGAGGACGCTGACTGCGATCTCATCCGCGTGGCAGCAAATCACAAAAATCTCTACTTCGACATGGATCTGGAGAAGATTTCTCACATCCCAAAGTACGCGATCGTCCTTGGCTTGCATCAGGACTACGAGGAAATATCGAAGAACCTCGAGCCAGAAACCTGGTGGAAGAAGCGCCCCTGGAATACGAAATGGCGGCATACGAGCGATGAAGTCATGTCAGTCTACGAGCGCACGCATGCCTCGGCTGCTCGGCTGGCAGACAAAATCCGAGAGGCGGGCTACCATGCGGAAGCAATTGGCGGAGCGATGGGATCGGCCATCAACGTCCTGAGGACTGCGATTGAATCAGGGATGGGGGAGCTAGGGAAACATGGCTCTATCCTCAACGACAGATACGGGCCGAACTTGCGCTTTTCGGTCGTTCTGACTGACATGCCGCTGCACGTCGACGGCCCGCGTGAGGTCGGGGCAGATGAGTTCTGCTATAATTGCAAGCTGTGCACGACGACATGCCCACCGAGTGCCATTTCCGATCGCAAGCAATTGGTGCGCGGCGCCACGCGTTGGTACGTCAATTTCGACAAATGCATGCCCTTTTTCATCGACACCAAGGGGTGCGCCCTTTGCATTGCTGCATGTCCGTGGAGCCGCCCTGGTGTGGCACCCAATCTGTCGAAGAAGATGCTCGCAAGAATGGAACGCAAACGCCTTGCGAAGATGAACTGAAGCGTCTGTCTGTCGAGCGCAATGCCGCCGCAATGTCCGATGCGGCGGCAGTCAGAATAGCGCTCTGACTTTCGTTTCGCCTTCGGGTGGGTTGGCGGCAGTGGCCTCAACTTTCGGATCGAACTGACGAAAAAAATTGATGGTTTGATCGTGCACCTTCCCGAAATCCGGGAGTGACGGGCATCGTGCTACGACCCATGCGAGTGTAGTCAGGCCCTTGACCGGTGGAGGCGAAGGTCTTCTGCAATGACATCGGTAGCCGATTGAAGCGCGCTGCTGATCCGGTCCACGACCCTTTGATCATCGCCAGATCTGTTTTCGAGCAAGGGGATGCTTGCCAGAACGGGAAGATCGAGAGCGCGCGATCCAGCGTCTTCGAAGGGCGCAGAGACTGTCCCACATTCCGGGCATGCCCACCTCGACATATTGGCGATCTGCCCCAGGATCGGCGTTTCGAAGCGCTCGAACATCGAACAGGCCCGGCGCGCGTCAATCTGGCCGAGGCTACTCGGCGTAGTAACGACAATAGCGGCGGAAAGCGGCAGATCGCGGATCAGAGAAAGCTGAATGTCTCCAGTGCCTGGCGGCATATCGACGATCATCACGTCGATGTCGCCCCATTGCGTCTGATTGACCAATTCCAGGACAGTCCGCGAAGCAATAGGTCCACGCCAGACCAGCGGTTCGTAGTCTTCGAGAAGGCCTCCCATCGAGGCAAACTCGATCCCTTGAGCGGTGATCGCCTGCATTCCCGTTGGCGCCTCGCTCGGTGCTTCCTTACAGCCCAGCAGGGCATGGACGGACGGACCGTAAAGATCCGCATCCAATAGACCGACCGAGAGGCCTCTGTCGCGCAGCGCCAACGCGGTTGCGACTGCGAGGGTCGACTTGCCGACCCCCCCTTTCCCAGACGCAATGCCCAGATAGTAAAATCCCCGACGCACTGCGATCGTGGGCGCTTGACCGGGTTCCTCCGCCCGCTCCGGCTGCTGGCGATTGCGAACCGGAACGATGGAAACGCTCTTCACCCGCTTTAGCTGTGCGAGACGCTCCTTTGCATCATCAATGAAGAGGCGGACAGCCTCGGCATCGGCCTTGTCTCGTACGGCGATAGCGATGGCGACAGCACCCTCAGGCGAGATCGAGATACCATCAAGCCGGTCATGATCGGCAAGGGATGAGCCGTCAGTGGTCAGGATCGAACGGAGCACCTTGCGGATTTCCGCTTCAAGCTTGGACTGTTGCTTTCTCGTTTTCCAGAACATTGCCATCGCCGCATTCTTGCTTGTCTTTTTTGGAGCCGAGCCAGCTTGGCCATTTTTAGTCCGACAAGATCTGCAAACGATATTGATGAACAATCGGGTGGTCAATCTTAGGTTCGACTGATCACCTGTGGAACTCTCGGTGTGCTAAGCTGACCTCTCGAATTCAGCATGTCGCGGCCGGAGAAAATTCCCTGCTTGGCAAAAGGCTGGCGGAAACCCCTGCTTCTCGTGCCCTAAAGCTAGGCAGTCGTCTTGGCATCTCGTCGACGGGCGCGGGGATCGCGCCCTTCGCAAGTCTGATCCGCGAGCCAGACCGGAGCATCGCAACGCAAAGCGCGATAATCCTAAAGCAGAGCGTGGCGCCTGATCTTGCCACTGGCGGTCTTGGGCAGCTCGCTCACGAACTCGATCTCGCGCGGATATTTGTAGGGTGCGATCTGCTGCTTCACGAACTTTTGCAACGCCATGACGTCGCATGCACCGGACGAGGGGTTCTGCTTCAGGACCACGAATGCCTTTACGATCTGCCCGCGCTGCTCGTTGGGCACGCCGATGACCGCACATTCGAGAACGGCGTCGTGCATCAGCAGCGCGTTTTCGACCTCTGGCGCGGCGATATTGTATCCCGACGAGATAATCAGGTCGTCGCCGCGCGCGACATACCAGAACATTCCCGAATCATCCTTGCGAAACACGTCGCCGCTAATGTTCCACCCCTCCTGTACATAATCGCCTTGTCTGGGGTCCTCCATGTACCGGCATCCGGTGGGTCCCTTGACAGCGAGGCGACCGATGCCGCTTTCCATTTCCTGCCCCGCGTCATCAAGGATGGTTGCGATGTACCCCGGGACTGCCGTGCCCGTTGTACCGGCGGTTTCCGTGTCCGGTCGGGTCGACAAGAAGATATGCATCATTTCCGTCGAGCCGATACCGTTCATCAACCTCAGACCGGTTGCGGCGAACCAGTCATGCCACGTCTTCTCGGACAGGTGTTCGCCGGCTGAGACGCAGACCTCGAGCGACGCGGTGTCGCCCGGCTCCATCTGTTCCAGCATCGCCCGATAAGCGGTGGGCGCGGTCGCAACGACCTGAGGTTTGTAGCGCCGGATCATCGCCAGAAGGTTTTTCGGCCCTGGCTGCGCGCAGGTGAGGGCCGTTCCTCCAAATCTGAGCGCGAAGATGAACTGCATTCCCAACCCGAAGGTGAAGGCGAGCGGGGCGCTCGAAATCCATTTCCAGTCGGGTTTCGGCTTGATCACCATACGCGCATAGGTGTCGGCACAGGCGAGGATGTCGCGGTGAAACTGAATGCAACCCTTCGGCTCTCCGGTTGTGCCTGATGTGAATGCGATCATCGCGGGCGTGTCGCGGCCCGTTCGGACCGCGGCGAGAGGCGCGAACTCGTCAATCGCCAAACTCAACTGATCCTCGGCGCCGTCGGCCGCGAACTCGACTATGTGACCCTGTCGTTTCTCGGTCGCGAAAGCCTCGCCGAGCGCGGAGCTGCAAGCGTTATGGCAGATTGCGAAGTCGGGCTGAGCTTTCCTGACGATCTTCGCGATCTCGTCTGCGCGCAATATCGGCATCAACGCAACCGCGACGCCGCCGGCCTTCAAGACACCGAGCCAAGCAGCGAACAGCTTCATGGAATTGGGGCCAATCAACAAAACCCGGTTGCCCCGGATCAGCCCCGCAGAGTTCACGAGATAGGAAGCGATTTTTCCTGAAATCTGATCGAGTTCGTCATAGTTCCACTGGCCGTCCTCGTTCTCGACGGCGACATCTCCGGGAGCGCCCCCCTTCAGCAATTCGTGCGCTGCGTTCAGTTCTTCGGGATAGTCGAGCTGAGCGAGATCGAACAGGAATTCGGGCTGCATTTCCTTGGGCGGCAGGCGGTCCTGGACGAATGCATCAAAGCTGCTGTTTTCCATGCTTAACCCCGGTGGATGGAGATATGAATACAGTCGCGGGCCGCTCCAATTCGAGCGCGCCCGAGATAGATCGGGCGTCCTTCGTGCAGGAAATTGCGAAAGATGCGGCGGACTCATCCACAGGCTGCATCCTTGGCGAGCGCGGCCTGCAGGCGCTCGCGCCAGTCGGACGGCCATTTCCGTGAGGAGCCAGTCGCGGTGTGAATGAGGACTTGACGATACTGAATCTTGAAACGCTCGGAGCCTGCGCAGCGCGCATCAAGCCTAAGGTCTACCGAGCTCGCACCGACCGCCGATACGAACAGCGTGATATCCAGCCGCTCGCCCAGCCGTGCCGGTGCTGTGAATTCTGCCGCTAACGTTACGGTAGGAAGCCCGGATCCGTGGTCCTCCACCAAAGCGCGACGAGAAACGCCGAGTATCGCTTCGCACCAGTCTTCAATGACGATATCGCCCATCTCGAACAGCCGCGGGTAATAGGCAATGCCTGCGGGATCACAGTGCGCGAAGCGGACGCGCCGCTCGGTCATAAAAGGGCTCATGATGCCCCGCCGACGCGTTTATGTCCAAATTCCGCGCGGAACATTTGCAAAGGCAAGTTGCTGCTGGGCTGAACTGCGATCATAGGCGGCATAACGATTTCATCCGATTGAGGATTTAAGGGCTTCGCGCAGCTTGCCGAGATCAGCATAAAGCGCCGCTTGATCTTCATTTGTCAGCGGCTCAAAAATCTCCCTTACCCAGGCATGATGGCTTTCGGCCATCTTCTTGAAAGTTCGTATGCCTTTCGGTGTCAGCGAAGCAATCGATACTCTCCTGTCGCTCTCGTCTTTTTGGATTTCGACAAGGCCGTCTCGCAGAAGTGTTTGCATTCGCCCGGTCACATTGCCGTTAGTCACGAGGAGAGCTTCGGCCAACTCGCTCATTGTCATGCCCGCTCGTTTCCGCTCCAGCGCCGCCAAGATGTCGAAGCGTGCAAGTCCGGCGTCGAAGTCGCACTTTAACATCGCAGCCAGATGCGTTTCTATCTGGTTTGTGCAGCGGATAAGTCGCAACCACAGGCGGAGAGAGATTTCGGGCTCGCTGTCTTCTTCGATCGCGATTGCGAGACTTGTTTTGCTCATCGCGACCCTCCCGGCGCGCTACTAAGAACCCCATCTTCGAAACCGATAGACAATCGCATCTCCATTAAGTTTTATGTATAAAACATCTTGACACATTGCAAGTGTATTTTAGGGGTCAAATAATTCCAACCCCAGATTTCGAGGTTCCAGAAATTGGCCGAGCTTGCGTCCTTCTCATGGGAAGATCCGTTCGATATCGAATCCCAGCTCGACGAAGATGAGCGTATGATCCGCGATGCGGCCCGCAACTTTGCGCAGAGCGAGTTGCAGCCGCGTGTCATCGACGCCTTCCGAAACGAGGTGGATGCCCCCGAACTCTTTCCGCTGATGGGGCGGGCAGGGTTGCTGGGCGCAACCGTTCCCGAAGAATTTGGAGGGGCTGGTGCCAATTACGTCGCCTACGGGCTTATAGCGCGCGAGATAGAACGCGTGGATAGCGGCTATCGATCGATGGCGAGCGTCCAGTCCAGCTTGGTCATGTATCCGATCCACGCCTACGGAACGGCAGCCCAGAAAGAGAAGTTCCTCCCGGGGTTGGCCAGCGGGGATCTGATCGGCTGTTTCGGGCTGACCGAACCCGACGCCGGCTCGGATCCAGCAGGAATGCGGACCTATGCGAAGGCCGACGGTGACGATTTCGTCATGTCGGGATCGAAGACGTGGATTTCCAATGCGCCATTCGCCGATGTGTTCATCGTCTGGGCAAAATCCGAAGCGCATGGAGGCGGTATCCGCGGCTTCATCCTCGAAAAGGGCATGAAGGGACTCGCTGCACCAAAGATCGAAGGCAAGATTTCGCTTCGTGCATCGACAACCGGCATGATCGTTATGGACGAAGTGCGCGTTCCGCGGGATGCGCTACTGCCCGATGTTCAGGGATTGAAAGGCCCGTTCGGCTGTCTAAATCGCGCGCGCTATGGTATCAGTTGGGGAGCAATGGGGGCTGCCGAGTTCTGCATGTCGGCCGCTCGGCAATATGGCCTCGACCGCAAGCAATTCGGTCGCACGCTTGCAGCCACGCAACTGTATCAGAAAAAGCTCGCCGACATGCTCACCGACATTTCCTTGGGCCTCCAGGGCAGTTTGCGGGTAGGGCGGTTGATGGATGAGGGCCGCTTTGCCCCCGACATGATTTCGATCATCAAGCGTAACAACGTTGGCAAAGCGCTCGACATCGCCCGCACCGCGCGCGAGATGCACGGAGGCAATGGTATCTCCGAAGAATATCAGGTGATGCGCCATGCGGTAAACCTGGAAACGGTCAACACCTACGAGGGCACGCATGATGTCCACGCGCTCATTCTCGGTAGAGCCGTAACGGGGATTTCCGCTTTCTAATTCTTGGCGCGCTCCGGCGCAGGGCGAGCGACCTAACGCGGTTTGCTATCGCCTTTAGGATAAGCCGCCGGACGGCTTGTCGTAATTGAATGAAACGCTGCCAAGTCCGTCAATCGCCGCTTCGATATGCGCACTCTCCTGCAACGTGATCATCGGACCCAGAGCTCCGGTCAGAATGATGTCGCCGGCACGCAAATGCTCGCCCTGCTGCGAGAGAGTCGCGGCAAGCCAACCCAGCGCATTTAACGGATGACCAAGGCAGGCCGCGCCTGTTCCGCTCGAGGCGACATCGCCATCGACGGTCATCCGCATTGCGCACCCCGTCATGTCGATATCCTCCGGTCGCTTGCGCTCTTCCCCGAGAACGAACAGCGCTGACGAACCGTTATCGGCGACCGTATCGGCGAATGTGATCTTCCAGTCCGTGATCCGACTATCGACGATTTCGATCGCGGCGACGGCATAGTCGATCGCTTGCACGAGTTGCTCGTGGGAAGGATCGGTCGAAACGATATCGCTTTTCAGAACCACGGCGATTTCCGCTTCCGCCTTGGGCTGGATCAGCGCCGAAGCATCGACGCGTGCCCCTGAGGCGATCTCCATATCGTCGAACAGAACGCCGAAATCCGGTTGATCGACGCCGAGCTGTTGCTGAACGCTTTTGGATGTCAGGCCAATCTTATGGCCCACCTGCTTTCGTCCGCCTTTCAGCCAGTGGCGCGTGTTAAATGCCTGGATCTGATAGGCCGTTTCTGCATCATCCGGTTCCACAACATGGCGCAACGGAGCGACGGGCTGGCCCGCGTAGGCGCGGCGCAAGTCAGCAGCAGTCTGGGCGATTTCCGGTCGCAGTTCATCATCAGACCGTGATGTTGGCGGGTGAGTCATTTTGCCCCTTCAAGCCCTTCGATCTCTTGCGCCAGAAGTCCGGTCCGGCGAACGTGCTGGCGCATCTGGTTTTCGGATTCGGCCGCGTTCCCCCGCAAAAGCATGTCGATGATAGAGAGGTGATCCGCGATCGATTGCTCGCGTCGTTCCACTACAAGCTGATCGAGGAAGCGCTTCCGGTAGACAGGAATGTGGAGCCGTTTGAGAGTTTCCACGAGGCACTTGTTGCCGCTCATCTGGATGATGCCTTCATGAAGCGGCATGTTTTTGTCCATGTGCGTGCGCTCATTGTAGAGCACGTCTTTGCCTTCCCAGATCGCTTTCTGCGCCAGTAGCCAATCACGATGCCCGGCCTCGTCGACCCTGTCTGCGGCGAGCCTTGCGGCGTAACCTTCGAGCTGTTCGCGCACTCCGAAAAGATCGGCAATTTCGACTCGATTGAGTCGCACGACTCTGGCGCCGCGCTGGTGCTTGAGCTCGACGAGACCGTCGCTTTCAAGCTGCATGAATGCATCGCGCACGGCGCTGCGACCGACATCGTATTCGCGCATGAACTCCGCTTCGACGAGGCGTTGTCCCGGCACCAGTTCGCCGCCCAGAATCCGATCACGCAGGCGATCGGCTACGGAGCGCCCAATCTTGATGCTCGCAACTTCGGTCATTGGTACAGTCAAGTTCGTCTCCTAATTACATCGACCAATAATGTCTGACGATTTTGTTTGCAATTCATTTTTGCCGGTTTTATGCGTCGTCTCGAAATAGGGAGAAGCGACATGACCAGCGGCGGCTTTGTTGAACCAGAGATCATTGAAAAGGTTCGCGTTGGCAAAGATTATGTGGCGGCAAAATACGGCTTCAGGAATCACTGGTACCCCGTCCTGCTGAGCAGCGAATTGACTGAGGATAACCCGGTCGCTGCAACCGTTTGCGGCGAAAACATCCTTTTCAATCGCCTCGAAGGTGAAGTGAAGGCGATCAAAGATCAGTGCCTTCACAAAGGCGTGAGGTTCTCGCGGCACCTGGAATGCTACAAAAAAGGGACCGTAACCTGTTGGTACCACGGTTTCACCTATCGCTACGAAGATGGTCAGCTTAATGGCATCGTTGGCGTCCCCGATAGCAAGATCATCGGCACGCGTCGTATCCGCACATATCCGGTCACAGAGGCCAAGGGTGTCGTGTTTGTCTTTGTCGGAGACGAGTACTTCGATGTCCCGCCTCTTTCGCATGATGTCCCCCCGGACTTTCTGGAGGAAGGCTTCACCGTTTGTGGGCGACGCCAGGAGGTTGCTTCGAATTGGCGCGTTGGCTGCGAGAACGGTTTCGATTCGACTCACATCTTCATCCATAAAAACTCGACACTGGTAAAGCATGCCGACCTGGCCTTACCTCTGGGTCTGGTGCCCACCGGGAAGGAGTCCTTCAAAATCCAAGACGAAGATGGTGGACCCAAAGGCGTATTCGACCTGTTCTCGCCGGAGACGGTCAATCCGGTTTTCGAGGGGAAAATCGAGGGCGAGGGCGTGTTGTCGGGCGCAGCGGATGGCAAGAACCTGCTGCCTCACAGCATTTCCATGTGGCTGCCATGTGCGCTGTGTATCAAGCCTTGGCCGGTACCAGAGCTCAAGCAATTCGAATGGTACGTGCCGATCGATGGTGAGCGTCACGTCTACTTCCAGTTCTTGGGCAAATATACCGAAAACGAGGAGGAGGAGCAGGCCTTCGCGAAGGAATTCGAGGAGCGCTGGGTCCCCGAAGCCCTTATCGGCTTCAACGAAGATGACATCTGGGCCCGCGAAGCAACACAGCCATTCTACGCCGACGGTTCGGGTTGGGTGAACGAGCAATTGTTCGAAGCCGACGAGAACATCGTGAAATGGCGCAGGCTCGCTCACAAGCACAATCGCGGATTGCAGGAGCCCAAGCATGTCGATCCAGCCTGAAGCGTCGGTGCCCGCATCGCAGGTGGCAGAATCGCGTTATTTCGTCGCCGACGGGATCGAGACACATTATCTTGAAGCGGGCGATCCAAATGCTCAGACCGTCATCCTCGTCCACGGGGGTGGGGCCGGAGCAAACGCAATGGGTAACTGGGCAGCTTGCATTCCCCTGTTCACTGAGAACTTCCACGTCATTGCGCCGGAAATGGTCGGCTTTGGTGACACCGAAAAGCCCGGCGGCGAATTCGAATACAGCCAAGGCGCGCGCAATCGACACATGGCTGCCTTTATCGAAGGCATGGGCCTTGGTCCTGCCTGCATCGTCGGCAATTCGATGGGCGGGGCAACCGCTCTCGGGGTGGCAATGGAGCGTCCCGAGCTGATAGACCGGCTGGTCTTGATGGGAAGCGCTGGGCTGAACGCGCAGATCACTCCTTCAATGGCGCCAATCCTGAATTATGACTTCACGTTTGAGGGGATGCGCCGTCTTGTCGCCGCTCTAACCGGTCCGAAATACGAGGCGACCGAGGAAATCCTCGCATCGCGCTATGAGAGTTCCATTCGGCCCGATGCCAGGGCGGCCTACGGAAAAACCATGGCGTGGATCGGGGAGCAGGGCGGCCTGTTCTACGAGGAAGACGCGATCGCCGCCGTCAAGCATCAGACGCTTGTCGTAAGCGGAAAGGACGATCTGGTCGTGCCGTTCGACAGGGGCGTGCGGTTCCTCGAATTGCTGGAAAACTCACGCGGTTATTTCATGCCGCATATCGGCCACTGGGTGATGATCGAAGCCCCCGAGGAATTCGTCGATGTGGTGACCTCTTTCCTGCAGATCGACGAGGAGCAGCTATGAGCAACCCACGGCAAAACCAGCACCACCAGCTTAATCAGATGATCCGCCAACTGACAGGTGATCCACAGTTGCGTGATCGCTTCATGGCCGATGCGGCGGCAGTGTTCGCCGAGTTTGGCCTCTCTGACCAGGAAATCGCAGCTCTCGAGGACGGCAGTATCGAGGCACTCGAGGGGGTTGCGGTCCATCCCCTCCTGCGGATGCATTGGAGCATGGCGTCTCAGCCGGAAGTCGCCGCGACCATGTCGGTCGAGGAATATCTGCCTCGTTTCAAGGAGGGTGCAGCCAATGGCTGAGATCGTAGGGGGCTTTGCCAGCTCGCATATTCTCATGTCGTCCAATGGCGTGGAAGACCAGGCTAACCGTGTTGTCGAGGGCATGGTCGAAATCGGAAAGCGCATTCGCTCGCTTAAACCCGACGTCATTCTCGTCGCGACCAATGACCACATGTTCAATGAGTCGTTGGCCATGCAGGCGCCGTTCTCGATAGGTGTGGCCGACACGTACACGCCATTTGGCGACCTCGGAGTGCCGCAGGTGCCGCGCCCGGGGCATCGGGCCTTCGCCGAAGAATTGCTCGGCCACACGGCAGGTAACGGATTTGACCTTGCCAAGATCGAAAAACTTAATCCAGATCACGGCGTCAGCGTGCCGATGCTGTTCGCCGATCCCGACAACACCATCCCACTCGTTCCGCTTTATCTCAATCTCATCATGAAGCCGACCCCGACACCGCGTCGGTGCTGGGATTTGGCGCGCGAAGTCAATCGCTTCGTTACCGAAAGCTGCACGACAGTGGAGCGGGTCGTCGTCTTGGGAGCCGGTGGTTTGTCGCACTGGGTCGGAGAGCGCCATGTCGGCGTCAACGAGGGTTGGGACCGCACATTGCTGGCTGATTTCGAAGAAGGTCGCTTCGAAAAATACGTAAACCTGACTCCTGCGGAGATCGAGCTCGCCAGTGGGAATGGCGGCCTTGAGATCATCCATTGGCTGTTCATGGCAGGCGCCGTTGGCGCGGAGAGATCCGAGGTCCTCTACTACGAACCGATGGTCGAATGGATGACCGGCATGGGAGGGATAGCTGCCGTAAAAACAGCTGCTTGAGGGGAAAAATCGTGAGAACTACAACTACCGGATCAAAGTTCAGCGTAACGCTGTCTTCGTCGCTCGCAGCCTTGGCAATTTCGCTGGGATACTCAGCACCTGCTTTGGCTCAACAGGCCGAAGAAATCTCTTCCTCGGTGCAGGAAACCGGGCAGGCACCCGAGAGTGACTCGCTAGGCGTTATCATCGTAACGGCGCGCAAGTTCGAAGAAAACATCCAGGAGACCCCGATCGCCATCACAGCCTTGACAGGAGACGAGCTTCAGGCACGCCAGATCGATTCGACAGTGGGGCTCGACCGGATCGCGCCAAATCTCGTCGTTTCGCAGGGGCAGGGCGTGTCAGGTAACAGCTCCGCAGGGTCCTACTTCGTTCGCGGCATCGGTCAGCTCGACTTCCTGCTTAACACTGATCCGGGCGTAGGCCTCTATGTCGACGGCGTTTACATCGCTCGTTCGATAGGCTCGATCATCGAATTGATCGACCTGGAACGGGTGGAGGTTCTGCGTGGACCCCAGGGAACGCTTTTTGGTCGCAATACGATCGGTGGTGCGATCAGCATGGTTTCTCGCAAACCCTCGCGCACTTTCCAGGGTGAGGCAGAGCTTACGGTTGGTTCTTTTGATCGCGTCGATGCACGCGTTCAGGTGGAAGGACCGCTGGGCGATTCCATCGCTGCAAAATTGGGCGTCTTGTACCGTGACCGCGATGGATGGGTGGACCGGATTACCGATGGTACCACTCTGGGCGACGAGGAATCCATTGCGATACGCGGAGCGATCAGCTTTGAGCCGTCGGACAGGGTCACGGTTGATGTCATCGCCGAGTATCTGGACTCCGAGGGGACCTCTCCTCCGGCAAATGTCGTTCAGATCGTCGAGTCGGCAGCTTTCCCGTCCTTCGTAAACGGAGCTTTGGTGGGACCACCTTGCGTTCCTCCGCCTAGCCCCCTCGACAACCCGGCATGTTTGAATTCCCAATATGAAGCGGACGATCTGTTCGAAGAGCGAGGGACCTTCAACTCGTTCCAGAGCACCGAAGTCCTCGGCGTCTCGGCCACGATCAATTGGGAGGTGAGTGACGGACTCACCATCAAGTCGATCACCGGCTATCGGGATACTTCGGCGGTCGGAAACCGCGATGGCGACCATACGCCTTTTGTCATCCAGAACACGTCAGACACTTTCGAGCATGAGCAGTTCAGTCAGGAAATTCAATTCCTCGGCTCTCTGTTCGATGAACGTGTCCGTTATGTCTTGGGCGGTTTCTACTTTAGCGAGAAAGGCGAAAACCTGAGCTTTATCGACTTCCCCGTTGTCTCCTTCCAGAGTGGCGGATCGGTCGACAATGAGAACTTGGCAATGTTCGGACAGGCTACTTGGGACATTACCGATCAGCTGGCGTTCACTGCAGGCTTGCGCTGGACGGAGGAGACCAAGACCTTCTTGCCTGATCAGTTCATCACGCGCGACGTGACCGGAGCCTTCCCGCCCGGTTCTGTCCCGGGCTTCCGGCTGGTGCCGTTTACGGTCAGCGAGATCGATATCAGCGAAGTCCAGCCGATGTTCAATATTTCTTACGACATCGTGCCTGAACTGATGGTCTATGCGACCTACTCGGAAGGCTTCAAATCAGGGGGTTTTACACAACGCATCTTCCCGCCACTGCCTGCACCCCCCTCGTTTGGACCGGAGTTCGCGACCAGCTACGAAGTTGGCTTCAAGTCAACTCTGGCCGGCGGCCTCGTTCGTTTCAACGGTGCCGGGTTCTACACCGACTACGCCGATATTCAGACCATCGTGTTTCGCGGGGTGCAGCCGCTGACGGAGAATGCGGGGGATGCTGAGATCAAGGGATTCGAGCTCGAACTGGAGGCGCTTCCCGCAGACGGACTCAACATCCGGGCAGCTGTCGGTTATCTCGATGCGAGATTCACGAGCCTCGATCCAGCGGTGCTGGTGACTGGTGTCAATCTCGACAGCGAGTTTCCGCAAGTGCCCGAATGGAGCGCGAATTTCGGAATTTCCTATGAGATCGAAAATGTGGGGCCGGGCACGCTAACGCCGCGCGTCGATCTTTCATGGCGCGACGGGGTCTTCCTCGATGCGGCCAACACCCCGGCGATTTTCCAGCCTGACTACGCCCTGCTCAACGCATCGCTCAATTGGGAATCGTATAGCGGGTCATGGCTCGTCTCGCTCTTTGCCCAGAACATCACCGACCAATCCTATATCGTCGGCGGTTTCGCTGATCTGACCGATCAGGGTTACGCCGAGGTGCAGGTTGGCCGACCGTTTGAAGCTGGGTTCTCGGTCATGAGGCGCTTCTAACGCCTTGCACGACTGAACCGGTTCGGACCCCGGCGCTCGACTGCATTGGCGCGATACGGCGCAGCGCTGGGGCACTGCGGCTGCCATCACCTGGAGAAGAATGATGGGCAAACAAACGAAGGTTGCGATCATTGGTTCGGGCAATATCGGCACCGATCTCATGATCAAGATCAAGCGCCTGTCCGACGTCCTTGAGGTTGCGGCCATGGTGGGCATTGATCCCGCATCGGATGGCCTTGCGCGGGCCAAGAGGATGGGGATTGCCGTCACGCACGAAGGGATCGATGGGCTCGTTGCATTGCCCGAATGGCAGGATATCGAGATCGTCTTCGACGCGACCAGCGCCGCTGCACACAAACGGCACAGCGAAGCGACGCTGGCTGCCGGGAAGCGAATGGTCGATCTAACCCCCGCCGCCATCGGTCCCTACGTTATCCCTCCAATCAATGGCGACGCCAATCTTGACGCAGATAATGTGAACATGGTTACCTGCGGCGGGCAGGCCACGATTCCCATCGTCGCCGCCGTCGGAAAGGTCGCCAAGGTCCATTACGGAGAGATTGTCGCCTCCATCGCGAGCAAAAGCGCAGGGCCCGGCACCCGCGCAAACATCGACGAATTTACCGAGACCACCTCGCAGGCAATTGTAGATGTCGGAGGGGCCTCTCGCGGCAAAGCCATCATCATTCTGAACCCAGCGGAGCCGCCGCTCATCATGCGCGACACAATATATTGCCTGTGCGAGGAGGCTGATCGTGAAGCCATCCGCGATAGCGTCGAAGACATGGTCCGGCAGGTCCAATCCTACGTGCCGGGCTATCGTCTCAAACAGGCGGTGCAATTCGAGCACATCGGATCAAACCGGCCCCTATATATCCCCGAAATGGACGCCAAGTTCACCGGGCTGAAAGTCTCGGTGTTCCTCGAAGTCGAAGGCGCGGCGCATTACTTGCCCGCCTACGCTGGCAATCTTGACATCATGACCTCCGCTGCGATGAAGACGGCAGAGAAAATGGCTGCGCGCCTTACCGAAGGAGCGGCAGCATGAGCGCGACACAGCCCAAAACCAGACTTTACATTCAGGATGTCACCCTTCGCGACGGGATGCATGCCATCCGGCATCAATATTCAATCTCGCATGTCCAACAGATCGCCAAGGCTCTCGACGCCTCTGGGGTCGATGCGATCGAAATCGCTCACGGCGACGGCTTGCAGGGGTCTAGCTTCAATTACGGTTTCGGCTCCAACACCGATTGGAACTGGATCGAAGCCGCAGCCGACGTGCTCGAACATGCAGTTCTCACGACGCTTCTCTTGCCCGGGATCGGGACGGTCCATGACTTGAAACAGGCTCATGCACTGGGGGTGCGCTCGGTGAGGGTCGCGACCCATTGCACCGAAGCCGACGTCGCCAAACAGCATATCGAGGCGGCGCGTGCTCTCGATATGGATGTTTCGGGTTTCTTGATGATGAGCCACATGGCCGACCCTGAAACCCTCGCCGGGCAGGCGAAGCTGATGGAAAACTACGGCGCCCACTGCGTGTATGTGACTGATAGCGGCGGTGCGATGCACATGGATCAATATGCCGAACGGCTTAAAGCCTATGATCGAGTGCTGAAACCGGAAACGCAGCGCGGGGTCCATGCGCACCACAATCTGTCCCTCGGTGTCGCCAACTCTATCGTCGCGGTTCAGAACGGTGCTGTCCGCGTCGATGCAAGTTTGACCGGGATGGGCGCGGGCGCAGGAAACGCTCCTCTCGAGGTTTTTATCGCTGCGGCGGATCGGTACGGCTGGGAACACGGGTGCGACCTGCATGGGCTGATGGATGCCGCCGAAGATCTGGTCCGTCCCCTGCAGGACCGCCCGGTACGCGTTGATCGGGAAACCCTAACGCTTGGCTATGCGGGCGTTTATTCCAGCTTCCTTCGTCACGCCGAAAAGGCTGCGCAGGACAACGGGATCGATACGCGCACGATCCTTGAGGAGGTGGGACGGCGCAAAATGGTCGGGGGCCAAGAGGATATGATCGTGGATATCGCGCTCGATCTTGCTCAGCGGTCTTAGGGTTGCTGACTGAGGGGCCCCCAGCTCATTCCTTCGCGACCAAGCGCAACTCACCATCCTCCCTCACATGGCGAACTATTCGTCGTCCGAATGACGGAGTTATTGAATGCGGTATGATGTTGTCATCGTGGGCGCGGGCCACGCCGGAGCCCATGCGGCGACCGAGCTAAGGAAGGCGGGCTTTGCCGGTTCGATCCTCATGATGGATGCCGGGAGCGAGTGGCCTCACGAGAGACCCCCGTTGTCCAAAGAATACCTGGCCGGAGAAAAAACCTTCGAGAGACTGATGTTTCGGCCGACCTCGTTCTGGAACGAGCAGCAAATCGCGTTTTTGCCGGGCGCGGTCGTTTCCGGTGTCGATGCTAACGCCAAAATGGTCTCGCTGAGCGATGGTAAACGGGTCGATTACGGAACGCTAGTCTGGGCCGCGGGCGGTCATGCGCGAAAGCTCGCTTGCGAAGGTTCCGAGCTTGAGGGGATCCTTTCCATCCGCAGGGCCAGCGACACCGACCAGATCATTAAGAGCATCGAACGCGGGGCGAAGCGGGTGGTCGTCATCGGAGGCGGCTATATCGGTTTGGAAGCGGCGGCAACTTTGAGCGGGCTCGGGTGCGAGACAACAGTGATTGAGGCGACGAGCAGATTGCTGGGGCGGGTCACGTGTGAACCCATCAGCCGCTTCTACGAGCAGCAGCACCGCGCACGCGGAGTAGACGTTCGCCTGAACTCCTCGGTCGCTCGGATTGAAGGAGCAGCCGGGCGCGCCGATCGCGTCATTCTCTCTTCGGGCGAGGCCTTGGAGGCCGATCTCGTGATCGCGGGGATTGGCATCCTTCCGACCATAGAACCATTGGTTCACGCAGGCGCTGCCAGTGATAACGGAGTTATAGTGAATGAACGTTGCGAGACATCGTTGCCCGATATCTTTGCAATCGGCGACTGCGCCGCCCGGCTGAACTGCTGGTCCGGATCGACTTATATTCGGATGGAAAGTATCCATAGCGCAACCGAGATGGCTCGTATTGCGGCACTTGCGATTTGTGAAGCGCCAATACCACCACCAGGCATACCTTGGTTTTGGTCAAACCAATTCGACTTGAGACTTCAAACACTCGGTATTTTCAACGATTTTGACGATCAAGTTATGCGTGGTAATCCGATGAAACGCAGCTTTAGCGTGGTCTACTTGAAGGATCGACGCGTAATCGCGATGGATTGTATCAACGCGACAAGGGATTTTGCGCAAGGCCGACTGCTTGTCGGGAAGAATGCAGAAGTAGACCCTGCTAGGTTGGTCGATCCGAAAGTGCCTTTGAAAGAAGTTGCCAGATCCGTAACATCTTGAGCCTCTGGGTCGTATGGTGGTCCTCGGTACGATCTTGATCTTGCGCGCTGACCGCCTGATTGTCCCGCGTTGTGGCCTTGATATGGAGGCATGTGCAAGTTTTCGGCCAGGGGAGCGTCGCGCCTAGCAGTGCGCCCTATGCGCTATAGCCTCCATCGACAGCGATGATCTGGCCATTCATGTAGCTTGATTGGTCGCTAGCCAGGAAAGAGGCGAGTGCGGCGACCTCCTCGGGTTGTCCCATGCGCGGCATTGGCGTGCGGTTCATGCATAGTTCGATGACGCCCTTCGCTGTTTCGTCGACTTCGAAAGAGGAGTGCACAATACCAGCGTCAATGACGCCCGGCGCAATGGCATTCAATCGCACCCCACTATCATGAACTTCGCGAGCGAGCTGCCTGACGATCCCCATGAGCGCGGTCTTTGGTATGCCGGACATTCCGTCATTTTCCAGAGTGCGCAACACAGCCGTGGTCAGGAGTTGGACGATTGAGCCACCGCCCTCGCTCCCCAAAACGCGCATCGCCGCGGTCAGAACATTGTACCCGCCAAGAACGTCTGTTTCCATGATTGACCAGAACACGTCCGAGGAGACATCCTTCAGCGGTTTGAGAGGGATTGCAGGCCCGACCGCGTTAATCACGCTTATGATGCGTCCATCCTCCGGCGGAGCCAGGAAACACTCCACCGATCCTGCATCGCGCGTATCGATTTGCCGAGCGACGACTCGAACGTCTCCAGCCGAAAGCCTCGCCGCCATTGTTTCAGCCTTTTCTGCAGACGAATGATAACCAAGAACGACGCTGTTTCCGTCGCTAACCAAACGTTCGACGATCGCCGCTCCGAGTCCTCCGGTCCCTCCTATCACTGCTGCATAGTTCGTCATGTAAAGCCGCTCCAATCACTATTTTCTTGTAGATAGTTGTTACCAATCCGAAGGCTACTCATCAGACCGCATAGCGATGCTCAAGCGTCTCCTTGAACGCGGTCAGTCGCTCAACGATAATCACTTCTTCCGGTGAGACGATCCACTGGTAAATCGCGCCGAAAATGAATGCGAGGAATTCACCCGCCGCGACATCTGGGTCGATGTCGTTGCTCACGGTTCCATCCGCCATCCCCTGCTGCAGCCAGTGCGCAGCGTCTTGACGATAGGCCGAATGATACCTGCCCAATCGCTCGCGAATGTTTGTATGACTAGCTACCGACTCAAACCATAAAACGTAGATTGCCTTCATCCGCGCCGGGTCGGAACGGATAAAATCTGCGACCACGTCCAAGGCAATGCAAAGCGCCTGCACACCATACGCTTCTCCGACACGCTCGGTGATCGATGTGCGCCAACGCGTATTGAAGTCTATGATCAACCTCTCGAACAACTGTTCCTTCGTGCCGAAACGATTGCTCGCCAGACCTCTGCTAAAACCGGCGCGCTCGCCAATGTCTTTGAGGGTCGTGTTCTGCGCTCCACCTTCGCAAATCAGCTCAAGGGCTGCCTGATACATCCTGCCATCCGACCGTGCGGTCCGCTCTCCTTGGGTCAAACGCTGCTTTCGTTGGGGAGCCTGGGCCATCTAATATCCTCGTGTCATGGGTCGGTGTAACCAACAAACTGCCCGCCCGCAAGATACATGCTTGCAGCAAGCAAGTAAATGTGCTTCCTGTTTAGCCGGAGTATCGCACGAGCAATGCTCAGCACCAAAAGAGTGCAATTGGGGAGAGATATCATGCAGGCAAATCTATGCCGAACGGCTGTCGCGGCTTTGCTGACCAGCGCCTCTTTTCTGGCCGCTCCGGCAGCCTTTGCGCAGTCTCAGCCGACTGTTGGCGAACAGGACGAGCAAGCAGAAGAGGAAAGCGGCGTCATCGTCGTGACAGCGCGGCGTACGTCGGAGACCTTGATCGAGGCTCCTGTCGCCGTCTCTGCGTTCTCAGCCGAGCAGATTCTCGATGCCGGTATCGAGCGCCCTTCTGATTTCGCTCAGCTCGTACCTAACCTGCTTCTCGTGGACACGGCGGAAGCCGGGGACACACAGGTCATCATCCGCGGGATCATCAATGCGCGCGACGTGGATCCTTCCTATGCACTGGTTGTGGATGGAGTTCTCCAGCCCGATACGTTTGCGCTCAACAGAGATCTCGTTGGCATCGAACAGATTGAAGTCGTCAAAGGTCCGGTCAGCTCCCTCTACGGGCGCAACGCAGTTGGTGGAGCGATCCTCATCACGACAAAGCGTCCGAGCGATACGTTTGAAGGGAATTTCACGGCCGAATATGGCAACGGCGACCATGTCAGGCTTGCAGGAATAGTCAGCGGCCCGGTTACGGACGGTCTCTACTTCAGCGTGGCCTCTTCATACACAGATCGCGATGGCGTCATCGACAATGAGCTTGGCGGCACCATGGACTACTATGAGGAGGCGCGCGTGCGTGGCCGCCTGCTTTGGGAGTTCACGCCTGATGCCTCGCTCGATCTCATCGGTGAATATGCTGACATCGATGGCAGTTCGATCATCTTCCAGTATCAAAGCCCACTGCAGCCGCAATTTGCCATCGGCATCGACGTCAATGATACCAGCTTGCCTTATGCCCCGAATGTTGATTCCATCAATTTCGCTGAACGCCTTGACCTGACCGCCAAACTCGATTGGGATTTCGGGCCTGTGGAGCTGTTTGCAGCGGTTGGCTATAACGAGAATGAGAACAAGCTCGGCTCCGACTTTCTCATCCGGCTTTCAGGTGCAACGCCAACCGGGGTGATCTTTGAAGGTCTAAATGACGATTTCTCGGTAAACAACCCGTTCGGCATTCTGGGCTATACACCCTTTCCCGGAACTATCGCTTACCAACAGCGAGATGGTGAGGCCTTGACGGCCGAGGCGCGGCTTTCGGGCGAGTTCTTCGATGGTTTGAGCTGGACCACAGGCATCTATGCCGCTGATATCGAGCGGACTACGCTTGTCTCCGTCCAGCTTGATCCGGGCGACGGTTCGATCCAGCTTCAAAATCCAGGCCCGCAGACATTGAACGTCAGCGAGTTCCAGACGACTGAAACCGATGTGTTCTCGGTCTACGCGCAGCTCATCTACGACATCATACCAGAGCTGGAAATTGCATTCTCGGGTCGCTTCGACCGCGAGGAGCGTGTTGCCACCAATCTGCTCGATCCAGCCTTTGCACCGGTGCCGACGATCAATGTTCCGGTAGGTTTTGCCAGAGAGGCGGAGTTTGATCGCTTCCAGCCGCGCTTTTCGCTGCGCTGGGCTCCTACAGATAGTTTCTCCTTGTACGGAAGCTACGGAGAGGCTTTCCGGGCTGGCGGATTTAATCAGGCAGGTACACGCGATACGGTACTTGCAATCGATTTTGCTGGCGTGGATCCAGCTGCGATCAACATCTTCGACGACTATCAAGAGGAAGTCGTCAAGGGCTGGGAGGCTGGCTTCAAGTCCCGTTTTGCAGGCGGCACTGTACAGCTCAATGGCGCGGTCTTTCTAACCGACACGACGAATTCCCAGTCGTTTGAATTTACACCAATTACCTCGTCTCGGACGCGAGTGAACATCGATGAGACGCAGATCAAGGGCTTCGAGATCGACGCACTTTGGCAGGCTACTGATGCTCTGACGTTCACCGCCGCCTATGGCTATGTCAAGGCGACGGTTGAGGAATATACCCCCAATCCGGCAGCCGTTGGCAATCGCCTGCCTTCCGTTCCGAAATCCACGCTAAACCTAGGGGCGCAGTTGGATGTGCCGTTAAGTGATAGGATGAACCTTGTCGGCCGCGCGGATTACCAACGCATCGGCGAAACGCCTTGGGATATCAACGGAGCAGCTGGCACAGTCAGAGATCCGGTCAATCTGCTGGGTGCACGGCTCGGTGTCGAGATCAATGATTTCACGGTAACCGCGTGGGTGACCAACCTGCTCGACGAAGAGTATTATCAGGAAAACATCATCCTTTATTCAGAGGCGCCAAGTCCGACGACGCCCGTTTCGGCAATCGCCAATACGATGTCGCCGGGTGAGCCGAGGCGCTTCGGAATTCAGCTCTCCTACGACTTTTAAGGACGCGGTATGGCATATCTCGATCGTGAAGGTGGCCGGCTTTTCTACCAGGACAGGGCGGGAGAAAAGCGGCCAATCATCCTCATTCATGGATGGTCGGCTGCTCTCACGGTCTGGGATACGGTGAGCGACGCCCTGGTCCGCGCCGGTCACCGGGTGATCGCCTTCGATCAGCGCGGATGCGGCGACAGCGACAAGGATTTCGGGTCTGCGACCTTGGAGGACAGTATTGAGGACGCTCTCGCGCTGGCCGAACATCTCGGGCTGCGTGGCACAGTCTTCAATGGCTGGTCGCTGGGCGGCGCGGTTGCTCTCGGTGCTGCGTCCAGATCGCCAGATGCTGCCGGCCTGGTTCTCACCTGCGGCGCTGCGCCCCGCTACACACAGGTGGATGATTTTCCGTATGGTGGCACAGTCGCAGATGTCGAAGGGGTGGTGGCTGCACTTCAACAGGACAGGCCGGGCACGTTCCGCGGTGTAGCGGCCGCTGTTTGCGCAAAGCCGATGGCTGACGGTGTCGTCGACTGGATTTGGCAGACGTTCCTGCGAAGTGGTCCGATCGCCAACCAGGCTATTCTCGATCTAGCCCATTCGGACCAGCGAGAAGCGCTGAGCAGTCTTTCGATACCGCTGTTGAGCATCACCGGCGAGCATGACAATTTCGTCGCCCCAGACATCGGCAAATTTGCCGCAGAGACAGCCCCTCATGGCAAGCAAGTGCATTTCGCCGATTGCGGCCATGCCCCATTCCTCGAAGATTTTCCGGGCTACTTGGATGCTGTTTTGGATTTTCTTGCAACGATCGGTGATCGAGAATGAGTCAAGCAGAACGTAAATCTGAAACGAGCGAACATCTCGATGCAGAGGTTGTCATTATCGGTGCCGGATTTGCTGGCATCCGTGCGCTGTTGGAAATGCGCAAGCGCGGCAGGACGGCGAAGGTTTTCGACGCGGCGAGCGACGTTGGTGGAACTTGGTACTGGAACAAATATCCGGGTGCGCGCACCGATTCCGAAGCGTGGGCCTATTGCTACGCGATGTCGGACGAATTGCAGGACGATTGGGTCTGGCCCGACCGAATGCCCAGCCAAAAACACGTGCAGGCCTATCTCAGCCATGTCGCGGACCGGTTCGACCTTCGCAAGGACATCCAGTTCAACACGCAAATCACGGGCGCCTCCTACGATGAGGATAACAGGAGCTGGGAGATTGCGACTAAAGATGGCGAGAGGTTTCGCAGCCGCTATCTAATCAGCGCCATGGGCTGGCTTTCGGTTGCAAACCGTCCCGATTTTCCCGGCGAAGACACGTTTTCGGGCGAAATCTATCGCTCGTCATCATGGCCGGATCACGACGTCGACTTTTCGAACAAGCGTGTCGGAATAATCGGCAGCGGGTCGACAGCCGTGCAGATGCTACCCATCGTCGCGAGGCTGGCCGATCATGTGAAGCTGTTCCAGCGCACACCGAATTACGTCCTGCCCAGCCGCAACCGCCCCCTGGACGAGCATGACCGCGCGAGCCTCGCCAAGGAACGCGAAGAAAATTGGAGCCTTGTGCGACAGCAGGTCTTCGCGTTCCCGATGGTGACCTCGGAACGCGTGTTCGATTCTGTCGATGATGCCGAGCGCGAAAAAATATTTGAAGCAGGCTGGGAAGCGGGCGGCTTCCGCTTCCTGTTCGAGACGTTCGGCGATATTCTGGTGGACGAGCGATCGAACGCGGCCGCTGCGGATTTCATTCGCCGCAGGATCCGCGCCATCGTGAAGGATCCGAAGACGGCAGAGCTGCTCTGCCCCGATTACCCCTTCGCCCTCAAGCGCCCGCCTTTGGGCTCGCATTATTTCGAAGCCTTCAACCGCGACAATGTCGAACTTGTCGATGTGAGTACGCAAGCGATCAAGAAGATTACCGAGTCCGGCCTGGTCGCTGGTGGCGGGCATCACGATCTCGACATGATCATCTTTGCCACCGGTTTCGATGCAGTCACCGGGCCAATGATGGCGGTGGACGTTAAGGGGCGCGGGGGCGTCAGCATTCGGGATAAATGGGCGGCAGGCCCGCAGACTTATCTCGGCCTGATGACAGACCAGTTTCCCAACATGTTCATCATGACCGGCCCGCAGGTTCCTTTCGCGAACCTACCGCCGATCGCAGAAACGAGTGCCGTTTGGATCGCGGATCTGATGGACTCTGTCAGCGATAAGGGCGGCGTGGCTGCAGAACCGCGTGCCGAGGCCGTGCAGGGGTGGGTCGACACCGTGAATGCGACGCTGGATGCCACCCTGCTCGGCGGCGGTGCCGAACTGCGCAGCTGGTTCATGGGCGCAAACATTCCCGGCAAGGTGCAGACGCCGCTCTTCTATTTCGGCGGCGCAGGCGCCTTCTTCGATCAGATGGAACAGGTCAGCCGGGACGGGTTCGTCGACATCAAGATATCGTAGCGTAGCTTACTCGACTTGCGAGCTTCGCGACCCCATTCCAGAAACAGCATAGCCTCCGAGGCGAGTATGCGATCCGGTCAATCGCCTCGCCGCACTTGAAGTCCGTTTTTGACAGGTCTTCGGAGGCCAGCGGACCGACCGCATTCGGCCTAATTCGTGGCATTGTTTTCGATCAGGATAGTCCGCGACTACGAAGGCCGGCGGCCGCGCTCCAACCATTTGACAAGAGCGTCATGCTTTCGTCGCGTGAGCGGCGACTGGCGGATCACTATCGCTGTAAGCACCGCCGCTATCAATGGAATGCCAAACGATAGCCATGCGAGCCCTTCAAGCGTCTCTGCGGTCTGCCGCTCGTTGGCGATGTATCCAACCAAGGACAGGGCGAGGCCTAATGCCCCGACGCCAAGTCCACTAGCAGCTTTCAGGGCGAATTGATTCAGTCCGAAGACAATTGCTTCGTCGCGGAAGCCGCTGCGCCACTCCCCAAATTCGACCGTGTCTGGCAGCATCGCCCAGAACATCGTTACAAAAGCGCCGTTGAAGCAGGCAGCAAGACAGACAAGCCAATAGAGCTGCGACATCTCCCGGGGAGCGAGTATCAGCATCGCAGCCTGCGCAATGACGCTGCCCAAAGCGCCGCAAAACCACACGTCACGCTTCGAGTACCGGGTGCCAGCCCAAGCCCAAAGGGGGATCGAGGCGCCTGTGACCAGCAAGGATACGGTCAGCAAAGTAGAAACCTGTTCGGGCTCTTCGACGACATAGGTCACGTAATAGACCAAAGCCTTGCTGCCGACCGATGATCCAAGAGCCCCGAGGAAGACTGCTGCGAACAGGATCCAGAAGGCGCTGTTTGCCCGCAGGAAACCAATCGACTGGCGGAGAGATCCCGCAGGCACGGCGGGCGCATGCGTGTCGCGTTTGCTCACTTTCTCCTTTGTCGCCAGGAAAACGACCATCATTATGCCAGTGGCGATGAGAGCGAAGAACACTGCGACCTGTATGAACCCGGATTTCAGATCCCCCCCACCAAGATCGCGGGCCAGAGAGAGTGTCAGAAATGCTGTGAGGATGCCGCCTCCCACCGCAAACACCATGCGGGTTCCGGCAATCCTGGAACGTTCGGCTCCGTCACGAGACATCGCCGCCGATAGCGCGGTGTAAGGGATCGAAACGACCGTGTAGCAAGTCCGGAAGAGAATGTGCGAAACGAGGCTGGCGATGACCACGGCGCCGGGGAACATCAGTGGTGCGGCGAACATCGAGATGTAGCTGAGGGCCATCACCGGACCTCCGAAGAGAATGTAAGGGCGGTAGGGTCCCCAACGGGTTCGCGTTCGCGATGCAATCGCACCCATGATCGGATCGGTTATCGCGTCCCAGATGACCGGTAGCATGAAGATCAGCCCGGCGGTCGCCGGGGGAATTTCGAGCACGTCTGTGTAATAGTAGAGGAGGTAGAGATTGAGGCCGGTGTAAAAGAGGTTGAAGCCAAAATCGCCCAGCCCGTATCCGAAGATGCGCCCAAATGGGAGCCGTTCCAGCGGTGTGTGTTGCTTAGGGTGGCTCAAGTGGACCGGCTCGCAAGACCCGCCTCAGCCGCACAGCTGTCCGCGATCTCGAACAAGTAGCTGGCCTGCTCCCAGCGATCGGATTCCTCTTCCGCTGTATCAGACGTCCCGAGGCGCCGGGCGTAATAGAACCTGTGCACGGCCTCACCGAGCGGCAATTCGTAGGGTAGCAGCTCGGGTGCGAAGGGCAGCACTTCTCCTTCCAAGCCATTCGCGGCAAAACCTTTCATCGCCCGTTTCCACATGTTGCGAAAGTGGTCGACGAAGTCGCGCTCATCGTCGGGGCCACGAAGCGCGACCTGCGCACAACACGGCGTTCCGATCCGACCGTGCATGTAGCGGACACGTTCGAAGATTGGCTCCATCGCATCGAATTTGGCAGAGATATCGCCATAGGTCATTTCGCTACCAGTGTAGTAGTGCGACAGGTCAGCATTGAAGCGGACGTCGGGATGCCGCTCGATGATCCGCAGGGTCCTGTAGATGTCCTGCGTTACGGTCGCGCGGTGTGTTTCGACGAAAATCGGGTAAGCGTATTTAGCGCTCGCCGAGATGGTCGCGTCGATCAGTGCGTCAGCTTCGCTGTCGCTTTCGAACCCGGTCCCGACATGCACCGTCGTGAGGGCATATCCGGCGGATTTGTGCTCGCGCGCCAGTTTAGTGGCATCTTCGGGCGTGTCGATGCGACCCATGCCCACAATCGGTAGAGGCAGTTCTGGGAGCATCGCGGGCACGGGATGTTGAAACGCCTCGACCCCCATCGCGATCAGGCCGGCAAATTGGCCTGCCTCGTCCTGTGGCGCGATCGTACCTTCATGAAGGTTCCACAAGGTCGCGGCATTCATGTGCCGGACAAGGCTTCCGGTGGTTCCACCATCCGGTCGATAGATCGCGGTCATGCGCTCTCGCCCTGCATCTCAGCCATCAACTTGCCGAATATCTGAGCCGCCTGATTAGGGTCTTCCGGGCGCAGGAAGGGCCGCAGAAGCTCTTCTTTGCCTTTCCAAGCATAATGATCCTTACCGCAGACCATTTCAAAATCGCGGAAATCATCGCGCGGTTGCGGAGGGATTCCCATCGACCAGGGTAGCATGGATCGCGCACTCATCACGTGATTGACGATTGCGCGCCGGTACCCCTCCTTGCGGGTGTTGTTGAGAGAGCGATGAAGCACGTATCCGTGGAATATCACCACGTCTCCGGCATCGGCTTCGACCGGAATACCTCCTTCGCGCTCGTAGGGGAAGTCATAGGCTTCCGCCGAGCTGTCGAACCTTTCGTCGCCATGCGCCTTGGCCGGATAGATCACGCCGTCTTTGTGGCTGCCCGGATGCATCCAAAGACCGCCATTGTCGATCCGTGCATCGTCCAATGCGATCCAGATTCCAGCAAGCGAACGGTCACGCGTGGGAATGTAAAACTCGTCCTGATGCCACGCCTGGCCGGGCTTGCCCGCATTCTTCACGAACAGCATCGATTGCATGCACTTCACATCGGGGCCGATGATCGCCTTGAGAACATCGACGATCGTGGGCTTTGTCAGCGTCGATTTCATGAGGTCGGAAACCTTGTGCGGGAAATGGATCGCCAGCACGCGGCGCATCGCCTCTTCGGCATCCTCGGCACCATCGGCAACCATGTCGGACCCCATGATGTCCCCGCGTTTGCCGTTGCAGATTTCAACCGTCTCCTCGCGCAAGCGTTCCACCTCGCTCTTCGAGAAGACGTTTCGGACTACTATGTAACCGTCGCGGTCATAAGCTTCCGCGATTTCGTCTTGCGACAGGCTATCGGCATCAAAAACGGCAGTCATGTGAGTGACCTTTCCTGAAAATCAGCAGCTTTGGTTGACAATATTCTCGAGGTATTCCTGTCGCCCGGACTTCGGTTTGGGCCGGAGGTCGCGCTCGCTTGCGAGATCGGAAATCTGCGCAAGCGTCATCTCGCCCGAAAGCATGGCCTGCGCACTCTCGTCGCTCCATCCGGCGTAGCGCTCGGTAACGAATGCATCGAGCGTCCCGGCCTCGATCAAGGCCGCAGCATTGAGCAGTGCGCGAGCAAGCACATCGACGCCGCCGACATGGCCGTGAAACAGATCCTCGGCATCGATTGACTGGCGGCGCACCTTCGCATCGAAGTTGAAGCCCCCGGTCTCGAACCCGCCGTGCTTGAGCAGCTGGTACATCGCCAAAGTGGTTCCCGGCACGTCATTGGGAAACTGGTCGGTGTCCCAGCCATTTTGCGGATCGCCGCGATTGATGTCGACGGAGCCGAGGATTCCCAGCGCGCCGGCCATCGCGACTTCATGCTCGAAACTGTGGCCAGCGAGCGTTGCGTGGTTCGCCTCGATATTGACCTTCACTTCATTCTCGAGACCGTAGCGGTTCAGAAATCCATAAACCGTCGCGGCATCGCGATCGTACTGATGCTTGGTCGGCTCGTGCGGTTTGGGTTCAATCAGGATCGTGCCCTTGAAGCCGATCGCATGCTTGTGTTCGACCACAAGGCTGAGAAACCGTCCCAATTGATCCATCTCGTGAGACAGGTTCGTGTTGAGCAGCGTGTCATAGCCCTCGCGCCCGCCCCACAGCACATAGTTTGCGCCGCCCAGCGCATGTGTCGCCTCGATCGCGCTTCGAACCTGGTGAGCGGCCCAAGCGAACACCTCAGGATCGGGATTTGTCGCTCCGCCAGCAGCGTAGCGCCTGTGTCCGAACAGATTGGCGGTGCCCCACAGAAGCTTGACACCGGTATCGCCCATCTTGTTGCCGATGGCATCGGTCATCCGCTCAAGGTTGCTAGAATACTCGGCGACGCTTTCGTAGTAGGCAATCACATCGACATCGTGAAAGCAGAAATAAGGCGCTCCTAGCTTCGTGAAGAAGTCGAACGCCGCGTCGAGCTTGGTCTGTGCTAACTCGTGGGTGACTGGCGCACCAGGGTGCCAGGGGCGATTAAAAGTGCCTTCCCCGAACACATCCGAGCCAGGCCAGCAGAAGCTGTGCCAATAACATACCGCCCACCGCAGGTGATCTTCCATCCTCTTGCCCAGAACGACGCGGTCCTTGTCGTAATACCGATAGGCAAGGGCGTTCGCCGTCTCCGTTCCCTCGAATGCAATGGCGGGTATTTGGTCGAAACAGGTCATGTCAATTCCTCGAAGAGCGGCTTGATCGAGCGGTAGAGCTTGCGAAAGGTTGCGAGGCGCGAAATGGGCTCATCACCCGGTTCGTAGCGCGCCAGCACCGGCGGCTTCGTGCACACCTCGTCCGCCGCTGCGCCGGTTACGGCGATCTGGGCAAGGCGCGCGGCTCCCAATGCCGGACCGACCTCCGCTCCATCGCGCACGACCAGCGGCACTTGCAGAGCGTCGCATATGATTTGGGACCACAGGGCGGAGCGCGCGCCGCCGCCGATGACTGAGATCTCGGCCAGGTCGAGCTGCAGTGCATCAAGACCATCGCGAAGTCCGAATGCAACGCCTTCGAGAACCGAATGAACAAGGCTCGCGCCGTCGGTGTCGTTATCCAAACCGAAGAAAACACCCCGCGCACTGGCGTCGTTGTGCGGCGTTCGTTCTCCCGAGAGATAAGGTAGGAACAGGGGAACAGGCGAAGCATGAGTGCAATTCTCGGCTGCCGATAGCGCCAACGGAACATCCTTGAACCCTGCCAGCCGCGCCGCCCAATCGAGACAGGCTGCCGACGACAGCATCACGCTCATAACATGCCAGCGATCTGGCAACGCATGACAGAAGGCGTGGACACCATTGTAGGGGGCGGGGGCGAAGGCATTGGTGGGGGCGAAGATCACGCCCGAAGTGCCCAAGCTTAGCAGCGCATCGGAACTCTCGATGACACCGACACCAATGGCTCCCGCTGCCTGATCGCCCGCGCCACCCGCAACCGGCACGATCGGTAGGCCAAGATCCTCGGCGGCGCTCGCAAGCAACTGGCCGGACACGTCCGTACCCTCGACCAAGCAGGGCATTTGCTCGACTGTCATGCCGGTGGCATTGAGCATCGGCTGCGACCACCGACGTTTGGCTATATCGAGCCATAACGTGCCGGAGGCATCCGACATGTCGCTCGCGAGTTCACCGGTCAGGCGGAACCGGATATAGTCCTTGGGCAGCAGAACGGTTTTTATGCGGTTGAAGATGTCGGGCTCGTGCTGCGCCATCCATAAGAGTTTGGGGGCTGTGAAACCCGGCATGGCAAGGTTGCCGACATGGGTTTTTGCCTCTTCAGAGAGCGACTGCGCTTCCGCAGCGCTGCGCGTGTCGTTCCACAGAATAGCCGGTCTCAAAGGCTGCTCGTTCTCACCGAGCACGACAGTACCGTGCATCTGGCCGGACAGTGCGACCCCCTTCACCCTCGCGCGGATCATTCGCGGAAGTGCCCGGATGGATTGCCTGACTGCGCGCCACCAGTCCTCGGGATCCTGCTCAGACCAACCGGGGTGAGGGCGCTCGGTACCAAGGGCAACGCTTTGGCGAGCCACGACCGCCCGCTGGTCGTCCATGACGATCGTCTTCACGCCCGAGGTGCCCAGATCGATCCCGAGCCACATCAGACGGCAGCCTGCGAGACTGTGAACCGTGTCGCGGTGTGGAAGCATTCGCCCGGACCGAGCACGCGTTGACCCGCGTCGAAATCGTGATCGGCACGGTTGAAACAATCCGGCAGGTGGCTCACCGGCTCGATGCAGAAGAAGTCCTCATTTTCAGGGCAATAGACATGGGTGTACGCCAATGCCGGATCAGGCTCGATCGTCAGCGCATGTCCTGACCCGGCGACGCGGATAGCGCCCTTGCGGCCCGTGAACGTGTTGTCCCACGGTCTCTCGCCAAGAAGCTCGAAGGACCCTGCTTCGAACCTCTCCGGAATGCCGCTCGCATCGTTGTGCCAGACGCCGTTGAGCCCCACCTCCACCGAGGCGCCATCACGCGGGAAGTACGGATGGAGGCCTAGTCCGCACGGCATATCGGTATCAGCGCGATTGGTGAGCGAGAGGCGGTGGAGATATCCGCCGTCGACCAATTCAAATTTCTGCTCAGCGCCAAACGCCCAGGGCCACTGACGCGCAGGGCCATCCTCAAAGGGTGGCTGCGGGGAGTACTCATAGGCAAGCTTCACGGTGCTTGCAGTAGCGGCGATGACCTCCCACGGCTCCAGCCAGCCATAGCCATGCAGAGGGTTATAAAGGTCGATGTCCGCCCGATTTGGCCGGAGAGCGACCGTGCGGCCGTCGAACACGAAGCGGCCATTGGCGATCCGTCCGGCGAACGGCACAAGTGGAAAGCACGCCATATCAAAGGCGTCGATCGGGTTCGCACTGCGCCGGAACACCGGCATATCCCGCCATGAGAATGCGGCAACCGAACCGCCGAATTCAGGAGCGATTATCAACCTGATATCGTAGGCCGCGAGCTCAAGCATACCTAGAGAGCGACCGTCGTTTCAACGAGCGATGCCGAACTGCCACCGCAGGAAATCCGATACTCGCCCGGTTCGAACTGCCACCTGCGCGTGAGCGGGTCGCGATAACGCAGATCCTCGCGCGGGATCGTCACGGATACCAGCCGCTGCTCGCCGGGCTTGAGTTTTACTCTGGCGAAGCCCTTGAGGAGCTTCTTCTGCCGTTCCAGAGCCTTGCCCGGAGCGCCGACATAAAATTGAACGACCTCCTCAGCTTCGGCTTCGCCAGTATTCGAGACGGTGACCTGCGCATGGACCGCCTTGTCATCGGCGAGCGTTTTCAGCGACCGATAATCGAAAGTAGTGTAGGAAAGACCATGTCCGAAAGGATATCGCGGCTCGATCCCCTCCCTGTCGAACTTGGTATACCCATGCCATAGATCGTAGGTGATGCGCTCGGCACCCTTGTCGAAGAAAGGATAGTCGGCAGGCGATTTGGCGACGACGAAAGGTAGTTTGCCCGAGGGCGACACTTCGCCGAAGAGCAGTTTCGCCAGCGCGGTCCCGCCTTCCATCCCCGAATAGAAGGTCTGCAGGATCGCCCCGACGCTCTCGTGCCATTCCTCGACCATTATGGCCGATCCCGACACGATCACGACGATCACCGGTTTGCCTGCGCTGCTTGCGACAGCGATCAGATTCTGTTGATCCTGGCGCAGGCCAAGATTGTCACGGTCTCCGCCCACGGTGGAGCGCTGCGCTTCTGACCTCAGTTCTTCCGGCACATCCGCGCCCAAAGCAATGTCGCCGGGGATGAACTCGCCTTCGTCCTCGGCGGTATTGCCGACGACAACCACGATTGCGTCCGCCTTTGTTAAAGCTTCGCGCGTGGCATCGAGGTCGCTTTCGTCCGCTGTCACGATCTCATTGATGCCCAATCTCTCGCTCGCCCGCTCAAGGCCTTCGAGCGCGGTCACGACATACGGCGGCCGCACCTTGCTCGAGCCTTCGTCGCCCGTGTTTTCCTGAGTGGCCAGCTTGCCCAGAACCGCAAGCGTCCCAACCTTGCCGGGTATGAGAGGCAACACGTCGTCGTTCTTGAGCAAAACGGCCGACTTCTCGGCGGCTTCCAGTGCGATTGCCGTGTGCGCAGGGGCAGCGGATAAGGCGCTCTCATAGGCCTCGACCGGATCCTCGCTTGCTGCAAAACGGTATGTCACTCGCAATATTCGGCGGCAGGCACGGTTGATGACCTCGGGTTCGATCGTCCCATTCTCAACACCGGCGAGCAGCTTCGGGCCGAAGTGGATCGGTTCGGGGTTCTCGACGTCCAGGCCCGCAGCCGCTCCGTAAGGATGGTACACTCCCATCACCCAGTCCGAGTGGACGAAGCCGTCAAAGCCCCATTCGCCGCGCAAGATATCGGTCAGCAGGACGCGATCCTGCCCGCAATACTCGCCGTTCATCTTGTTGTAGGCGCTCATAACGCTGGCGCAGCCAGCATCGATCGCGCGTTTGAAGTGCGGGAGATAAACCTCGTGCAGGGCGCGGTCGTCGATCCGAACGTCGACCTTGAACCGGGCATTCTCCATCGAATTGAGCGCGAAGTGCTTTACGGTTGCAACCACGTTATGCGTCTGGATGCCCGTAGCAAGCGCCGCGCCCATTTCCCCGAGATGGTGGGGGTCCTCGCCGTAGGTTTCCTGGGCGCGACCCCATGCGGGATGGCGCAAAAGGTTCATGCAAACCGCTCCTGAAAGCGTGCATCCGTTGACCCGGCTTTCAATTCCCATCACTTCGCCGATCCGTTGCTCAAGATCCGTGTCGAAGGTAGCCCCGCGGGCCATCGAGCAGGGAAAGCAGGTGGACTGGCCACCTGCGACACCGCGCGGCCCATCGGTGAAATAGAGCGCGGGCACGTTGAGGCGCTCTAAGCCGCCGCCCGCGCGATAAGGCCTGGCGCACCAGACACGGTCGTCTTCCGCCATGGCCTGAAAGAAGCCCTGGCCAGACATCATGGCTACTTTTTCTTCAAGCGTCGCCTCGGCGAGGATTGCTTCGATCGTCTCGTCGATCTCAAGGTCGGTCATACCCTTGCGGGGACTAAAGTCGGTCACGTGGTGCTCCAGCAATGAAAAAGCAGGTCCATCAGAAGTCGAAATTGACCTGCACGCCGACAAGCCGTTCGGCATCACGGGTCACAAACTGGCCGAGATCGCCGGGGCCGCCGAATGGCAGATCGAAGATGTTGGTGACGTAGTTCGTATCGAACAGGTTCTTGGCGAAGACATTCACGCCGATACGATCGTCGGCAAAACTCAGTCCCGCGACCGCGTTCACAACGACATATCCGTCCTGAACATAAGGGTTGGCGACGCCTTCAGGTACGATTGCGAACATGTTGTCGCTTCGCAGCAGAGCATTCACCTGGAGGAAGCCGCCGACAGCGTCAGAGAAGTCGTGATCGTACCTACTGTTCAGGGACAGGGTCAATTCCGGCGCGTTGGGGGCATTAAGGCCCGAGGCGTCGAACGAAGGCGCGCCGCCGGCGCAAGGGTTGCCGGGCGCGGTCGACGCCTGGGCAATGCGCGCGCATGCGGCACCTTCAAATTCCTCGAATTTCGTGTCGGCATATGCCAGTCCGAAACCCACGACGAAGTCAGGAACCGGACGTGCGGTGGCTTCGAGTTCGAACCCTGTAGTGCTCAACTCACCGGCATTGCGCACCCGGAACGAACCGAGCGCTGCTCCCGGCGGTGTCTCGAAAACCTGAGCCTGGAAGTCTTCGAATTCCGTCCTGAACACCGCGAGATTCACATTGACCGCGCCATCGGCGAACACGGCCTTCACCCCTGCCTCGTAGCTTGTGGGGATTTCCGGATTGACGAGCGCGGATTCGAGCGGCGTCAGGCCAGGCACGATTGTGAAATCGACCTGCGTGTCGAAGCCCGGACCTTTGTAACCACGCGCGTAAGTCGCGTAGAAATTCAGGTCGGGGTTCGGCGCGTATTCGAGGCCAAAGCGATAGGAGAGATCTTCGTCGTCCGTTTCGAGGTCGTAGGCGAGCGGCGCAGCCCCTGCGCCAAGTGCAAGGTTGAAAAGCGGGTCTGTGCCTGCGGCAGGGGTGCGATCGTAGACAGCCGATACTTCCGTGTTTGTGTATCGTCCACCGAATATGATCTGGAACTGCTCGGACAGATTGAGGCTCGCCTGCCCGAACACAGCAAAATCCCGGACGTCGACTTCCGAGTTAACATTTCGCCCCGCAAGCTGGTCGGGCGCAACGTTGATCGGCCCGCCTAGCGGAACCGTAACCCCGATCGAATTGAGCTGTGCAACAACCGGAACGAATTTGCCGCGCTGGACGGTGTTGTTGGTGTTGCTGGACTCGTAATAGAAAAGCCCGGCGACGAACGAGACGATCTGATCTTCAGGCGAAGTCAGCCGCAATTCTTGCGAGAATTGGTACAGGTCGTTCGTCCCTGTGTTCAGATCGAGGATGTTAAAAAGGCTCTGATCGGCATCGTTGTTGTCTGCCTGCTGCCAATCGCGATAAGCGGTTAACGACGTAACGGTGTAGTCGCCGAGGAAATAGTTGATCTCGCCGGAAACACCCCAGCCTTCGACCCTGTTGAAGATATCGCCGCCGATTTCCACGACACGGCTTTCTGGGCCAACCTCGGCCTGTACCGCTGGGGTAATCGTTGAAGGCACGACCCCCGGCACCGGCGTTGAGAGTAGGGGCGAGGCATCATTGAGTGAGCGAATGGTCCAGATGTTGGCGCGATTGTCGCGCTTCGACCAATCGGCCCGCAATATGATCTCAAGATCGGAAGAGGGCTCGACCAGCAAGCTTCCTCGAAGGCCGTATTCCTCGCGGGCATTCAGGTCTTCGCCATTGGCGAGATTGGTCACGAACCCGTCGCGCTGGTTGAAAAACCCGGTGATCCTAATGCCGGCAATGTCGCGCGCCAGGGGCGCAGTAAGGCTGGCGGCGAGCTGGATGTCGTCATCCGAGCCGTAACTGGCCCGCCCCTCGATGCCGACAGCGTCGAGCGACGGACGTTTGGTGACGATGTTGATGAGACCTGCCGAGGCGTTTCGCCCAAACAACATGCCCTGCGGGCCGCGCAAGACCTCGATCCGTTCAATGTCAACGAGATCGGCAAGACCCTGGCCAGCGCGCGCCAGGGGGACGCCGTCGACGACTGTCCCGACGCTTTGTTCGATCCCGTCCGCGAAAATCGCAGTTCCTACGCCGCGAACACGGAAACCAGCACCACGCGGTGTATTGGAATCGCCAAGCCCGAGGCCCGGCGCGAGAAATTGAAGATCAGTCGCTTCGGTAAGATTGAGGTCCGCCAGCGTATCGCCGTCAACAACGGCAATCGAGGCCGGGACGTCCTGAAGTCGCTCGGTTCGCTTCTGAGCTGTAACGACAATGACGCTGTCCGGCAGCGCCTCGTCGTCCTGGTCCTCCACTACGGCACCGGTATCTTGCGCAAATGCCGGACCAACGCCCCCAACCAGGAACGATGTCGACATGAGCAACACGGCGAACGCCGAGCGATTGTGTTTCATGAGTCTCTCCCATCATTGGGCTGACCATCATTGTTCGCGTGGGCAGCTCCTGAATGAAGAGAGTTTTCATATTCTAACCAATTGGTCAATAATATATCTGACCAGGTGGTTAGTTATTTTGCGACTATGACATTTGTGACCTGCGCGGCGTACTCACGGGCGAATTGCTCTGTCCGGCTGTCGACTCCAGCCGCCGCCGCCCACAATTCTGCCTGGCCGATGAGCAATTGCCCTCCTCCTGTTAGAAGCGTTTGCAGGAAAAGTGGCTCGATTGGCGCAACGATGCCCCTTGCGGTCAAATCGAGGAGATAGCTGCGCATGAAGTCGACGTGACGCTTCAAATGCGCCTGCGCGAGATACTCTGATCTCCAGGTTTGCGTATTGCCTTCGATAGCGGGGATCTGAACGTACGGCGGGAAGCGGCTGCACGCGAGCATGAAAGCCTCAATAATTGATGCAAGCCCTTTGCGTGTGGGGGGCAGGGGGTCGGGAAGCGTTCCTACGAAGAACTCATCGACAATCTTCCATTGATGGTCGATTGCGTGCTTCCACAGCGTGTCCTTGTCCTTGAAGTAATACAGCACGTTAGCTTTGGGCAGTTGCGCGCGCTTCGCGATATCGTTGAACGACGTGGCTTCGAAACCCTTGGAAGCGAAAAGAGACAAGGCCGCCTTGGTGATCATCCCATTCGCGTCCTCATAGGCAGAGGGTCGTCCAGCGTTTCGCTTCTTTTTCATCCCGTCGCCATAGCGAAGGGATAGACGAAAAGACAGATGCGCAAATGCTTTCGTCAGATCAGGCTACAGCAAGGCGTTCCGCATGCTCACGGTAATCGATGAGCACAGTCGGCAGTGCCTGGCGATCCATGTCCAGCGCAAGTTGAAGAGCGATGATGTTCTGGCCGTACTGACAGAGCTGTTCCAGCGTCACGGCCCGCCCGACCATATCCGCTCGGACAATGGCGCTGAGTTTACCGCACACGCCGTGCGCGACTGGCTTGAGCGGATCGGGGTGAAGACGCTTTACATCGAGCCAGGCTCACCTTGGGAGAATGGTTACAACGAGAGCTTCAATGGCAAACTACGCGATGAACTGCTCAACGGCGAGATCTTCTACACCCTTGAGGAAGCTGTCATCCTGATCGAGCGCTGGCGCATCCATTACAATGCCGTCCGCCCACACTCATCGCTCGGATACCAGCCGCCAGCACCACAAACGATCTTGCCTCGCCCTGCAAGACTGCCTTACGCTACGCTCCAGGCCGTCCAACAGGGCGACCCCAACCGCCGGAACTCTAACTTAACCGGTGGACCACCCTGATGGGGCAGGTCATTGAGCGAGGGCGAAATGGCAATCGCCACGGTGAAGAAGTCTCGATTATGGGGATATTTTTTTCAAGATGAAAAAGTATTAGCCAAAGATTTTGCGTATTCTTCCAGCGGAGCCAGGTGCCCGCTAACGACTTTCACTATTTTTTTTCGGTCGCCTTTGCGGAGCGCGTTGAGTGTATCGGTGTGCCAATCTATGACAGATTGGATATCTTCTTTGCTGAAAAAATCTCGGCGAGCCATCTCGTAGTATAGTCGCTCCAAAATCTGGTGCTGATACCTGGCAAGAACCTGGTTTCGCGATATCCTTCCGAGCAAGTAGTGGAACTGCTGATCGTAGAATGTTTTCTCGCTTTGCTCGCCGAGCTGATGCTTGGCCAAGAGTTGAACGGTTTCTTGAAGCTTCCGAAAATCCTTTTCGGAGCCATTTTTTGACGCCAGCAGCGCAATCTCAATTTCTATAGGTTTCCGAGCTTCGACAAGTTTCTGAAACGAGAAATTCTTTGTCGGGCTCGCATCAGAAAGGGGTTTGGTTGGCGGGGCGTTGCTCAACACTTCCGCGCCGCCATTCACTCCTCGAATGACTCGGACCAATCCTGCGTCCACAAGCAGTTTAAGGCCTTGCCCGACAGTGGGTTTGCTCACTGACATCAATCGGGAGAGCTCATCGATATTCGGCAGCCTGTCACCCACCTCATAAGCTCCAGATCGTATTACGAATGTGAGCTGTTCAGCGACTTCTTCAAAGGCGCGGGCACCTGATATCGGAAAGAAGAGGCAAGTAGCCTGGCGAGTTCCTAAGATATCCATGTTAAGTGTTTGCCAGCGGAATGGTCGAATGACTACGAAATTTTGCATGTCATCCAAACCGGATAATGGCAGAGAAGTGGACATTCACGTCGGATCTCCACCACGCATGGACGGAGAAGCATTGGTAGTATCGATAGAAATCTTGTGATGCGTCCGACGACATCTCAGGTGGAACCAGACGGACTAAACGACGCGCAGCAATGAGTGAGAGATCGAATGGAAGAAGACGCTCTAGATAAACTCATAGGCCAGTGGCTAGCGGAGACTCCGGAGCTCGATCTCCAGGGTATGCACGTCGTCGGTCGGATTATTTGGCTCGGGAGACACTTAGAGGATCGGATAGAAACCAATCTCAAACCGTGGGGAGTATCCTACACCGACTTCGATATCTTGGCGACCCTAAGGCGTTTGGGCGAGCCGTATTCAGCTTCGCTGGCGGTGGCATCACGAATGACTCGCCGCCGTATTTTTAGCGGACTCCCTTTGGCCTTTCCGACTCCATGAGGTGGCGGGGCCAGCGTGGAGCTTTTCAATCGAGCGCAGCGCTGGCCCTGCCTGAGCGCGAGATATAGGGCTGGCACCCGGACCCATCGCTATGCGATGGGCTTCCAGCCTTCCTGCCCCTCAATAGTCGGATGACAAATCTTGAGACGATGGCGAATGAACATCTCTGGCATCGATCCGATTGAAGTCGCCAATCAACTCTCTGGACCACCCTCACCGGCCTGAATTTCGCTAAATGCTAATTGGCGTCAATCGACCGAAGTATGGTCTGAAAATCAGCGCCTAACTGATCCTGGCGACCGGGTACCTGTTCGGCATAGGCGCGATGGGTGAGTACGCGGGAGCGGATCGAAGGTGATCGATGGGCGAACGCGACCTTTTCCGGCGAATCGAGACCCTTGCGAATAGCAATCGCAAGGATTTCCAGAACCGCGGGATTAGCTGAAACCTTGCCAGCCTCTTCAATTGCATGTTGGACGAGCGCGGTGAGCGCGCCCGCAATCATGTAGAACCTCCGATTCATCAGTCGTAGCACGAAGTCCCGGGACCGTTTGCAGGTCTTGATCCGGGCGGGGACTACGCCAAGTGCAGCCTCAATGGTGGCGAACGGAGCACCACTCAGCCAAGCTCGCAGAGCCAGCTTCAACAATCCTATCTCAGCGTCGGTGCTATCTCCTCCGGTCTTCCGACCGCGCGTCACCGCCTTGACCGTCTCGACATCGCGGCCGAAGAGCAACGCGTAGCTATGCCGGTCGGCGATCATGAAATCGACTAGCCAATCGCACCAATCGATGATCGATGTCGGCAGATCATCAATCTCTGCCGTAATGTGTGTGGTCAGCGCCGCCAAAGGTTCGAGCTGCATGCCGCTGAATGCGGCGACCTTCACCGTCACAACCTCGGCTGCCTGGGCATCGGCGTCCAGCGCTCCCCTTAGCGAAGCGATCTTCGCATCAAAAGCCGCCTCATTACCCGCCCTCCGTGCCTGAAAAGCTGCAAACGAACGGCTCATCATTTGGATCGGGCGATCGACATCCTGCTCCTCGCCGTCGCCAGCGCGCAACCGGCTCAAAAAGTAGCGTACATCTGGGGAATTAACGTCGCCGAGCTGGATGCGGTCGAGCAAGGACGTCAGAGGGTCGTCGATCGTGACGCATTGGTCGTTTGTAGGCAGCACCTTTCCGAGCATATCGAACGCCGCGCCGGTCGGAACCCAATTCGCGTCAAAGGCGACCGGCGGCTCTGGAATCAGCAGGACTGTCCCGTTGGCGAGGTGGCCCGCGCGGCCAGCGCGACCGGCAGCATTCAGAATCTCGTGGCCTTTGAGTGGCTCGCGCCCATCTTCGTCATGGCGCATTGTCCCTGCCAGGATGGCGACCTCCGCCGGCAAGTTCATACCTTGGGCGAGCGTAGGCGTCGCAACGATAATGCTTGCGCCGTCGCGCCGCCGAAAAAGCGACTCAGCCATACGTCGCTCGATAGCAATCATGTCGCCATTGTGGGGTAGCGCGGGCGCGGTGGGATCCAGCAGCGAGTGCTGCGGCCCGCCAAGCTCGGCGATGATTTCGGTCCAGAGATTGTTCTCAAATTCTGTAAGTGCGCCGACAGGTTGGAGGCCAGCTCTGATTCGTCGCGCGGTGCTGGGAGCGTGATCGGCCTGATTGACAAACATGATTGTCTTCAATCCTGCGCGAGCGGCACTAGCGGCGAAGGAACCACCGACTTCGTTGGAGTTTGGGGTTGCTCCGCCGACGCCGTAGTTCAACCGCACGTTGCCGTCAGAAAGTCGAACAATGCGGCGGTCGGCAGGTGCCTGGCGCGCCCAAGCGTTGTGCAGCCCGAAGAGGGCGAATGGCACCAACTCAAGCGGTGGCTTGTTGGCAGGCTGTCCGTTGCGCTTGGCGAAATTTGCAGCTCGGACGACCTGATTCGCCCAGGTCAGCTGGTTTTCCGAATAGGTAACGACGCCGCGAGCCTGTCGGCTCGGCTTCCACGGGTCGAGAAAGCTGATGCAAGGACGGCCGGTGAGCTGCCCGAGCCATTCCGCGACATCAGGGGCGTTTTGTAGCATCGCTGACAGCAGCAAATAGTCGGCATCGGGCGCTCGCCGGAGGGCATGTAGGAGACAAAGCATGGCGTCGACGCTCCGCGCGCCTCCGCCGGTCGGGCTTAGGAGGTGGCATTCATCAAAGACGATTAGGCCTAGTTCAGCGACGTCCGCATCGGCAAAGCTAAGAACTGCGAGTAGACGCTCCGGCGTCATCACCTCGATCGCGCCAAGTTCAGGACCAGAGATAAACGCGACAAGATCTCCATCGGCTGAGATCTCGTAATTGGCGAGGCTCATAGGGAAGCTTTCGGCAAGGTCGTCGCGTAGCTGATCGACGAGTGCCAACGTGGGAACAAGGAAGATAACCTTCCGGCCGGCACTTAGCGTCGCAGCAATTTTCAATTCGGATAGGGTCGTCTTCCCAGCCCCGGTGGGCAGAACCAGAACACCGGAGGTGCCGGCGTCGAGAAATCCAGTCGCAATGGCTTGGCGATGATTGGGCCAAAGCGTAGGCTTTGTCAGAGCGCGGTGGCGCAGCCAGCGCCGCCAAGCCGGTTCGGCCGCACCGACCGGCGCCGGTAGATTGGCTATGCCGGCTCCCTCTAGGCCATCGGCAACATGCCGGAGCAATCGTGCAAGGTGACGTGGGCCGGCATATGCTGAGACGAGACGGGCACCGGGCCCAGGCGCCTCGACATTGGCGACGGCCAATTGCGTGACGCGATCGAACAAGGCCTGTGGGGTGTCCAGGAGTGGATATGCCAGAACGGGCGGCACTTGGGCGAGAAGGCGTGCGACCAGATGGACGAGGCCGGCCCAGCAGAGACCATAGAGACCCTGTGTCGCCTGTTCAGTGAGGCCTTCGCCCGGGGAAGGCTGCAGGCGCGCCAAGCGTTCCGCGCGTTCGAGGATCGCAGTGAACCTCTCTTGCGCCAAATCCTGAATGCTCTCGAGCAGGGCCCCACGGTGAATGTCTTCGAGGCGGTCGCCAGTGAGCCCGCGCGTCGCCTCACGCGCATCAGGGCTTTGCTCGGCGATCAAGAACAGCAGCGGCGCGGCAATCCGCGGGTGGATTGCCGCCGCACTGAGGAACGTGGTGCGGTCAGGTGTCGCGGGCATTACGCGTCCGAGAATCTGATAGGCCGTGCCGGCGACAAAAGCTGCGGCCCGGCGCGCTTCGCCGTCGACGGTGTCATCGACTTGTGCTTCGTAGACTGCGGCAATACGCGAGAGACGTTCGATCTGGGCAACATAATCGGGCGCGTCGGCAAGTTGCGCCGCACGAAGGCGTAGGCCAGCAAGCTCAGCGTAAATACTGGTGAGTTCTTGGGGCAAGATTTGCGGGTCGATACCGCGCAAAGGCGGTGCCGATCGGATGAGCGCCGCAGTTTCAGCGTCGAACATCGAACGCCTCGATTCTTGCCCAAACCCGTGCAGAGAAATCTGCGAACCATGCGCGGACGCCGTCGAGCGGCATAATATTGCCGCCACGCGTCGCGACATCGCCGGCAATCGCGTCATAGCCCGAAGAAAGAGCAAGGCGCTGCTCGGCAGTGAAGCCTCTTGGCGCAACGGTTAACGAAGCCTGGAAGGCGAGCGGTCGCGTCCGGATCAGCTCATCATAGGCTGCGTTGCGTTCTTGGGGTGTGAAGCCAAGGCCAATCGAGAGTGTGATCGCTGCCTGCGCAAGTTGGTTGTCGCGCTCTCCCGAAACATATTCTCGAAAAGCCGCGAGGACGTCCTGCGAGAACAGCTGCCGCCAATTGGTCGTGCATTTGTACTCATAGACGGTTGCTCGTGTAAGCGTGCGGGTCTCCGGATCGATCGTCACCTTGATGCAGTCGGTTCCTTGGTTGGTCGCCTTCAAGTGCGGATCAGAAATTGCGTCGTCAACGGTCGCGGTCAAGCGGGCAGCGACCCAGCTAATGATTTCGAACAAGAGGCCGTCCCGATGCCAAATCTTTGGATCGGTTTGGGGATGCAGTTCCAGGCGAAGCTTTTCCTTTAAAGCCGCGCTAACGATCGGGGGTGTGCCTGCCGGATGGACACCGTCGAGAATCATCGCGGCGTGAAGTGCGCGGCCGATGAGGATTTGCGCGCAAACCTCAGCCAGCGCGTCGGGATCGGCGACCGTCCAGACCGACCCTAGGCATTGCGGCAATATGGCTGTTGGTTCGACGACAAGGGTCACTGGCTGCCCTCTTCGTCGGTAGGCCGTTTCCCGCGGCGGGAGGCGATCGCGTCATCGACCATGTTATTCAGGTTGAGGCCGATCCCGGCGATGTTCGGCTGAACCATGAACCAGCGCGACATCGAGCTGATCCAGTCGAGAAGGCGGCTTGATTTTGGTACTGGCGTACCGGCCGAAATCGCGGACCGTGCTCGTTCAATTGCGAGTTGATACCTGACGTTCTCGTGAGCGAAATATTGCCGAACTGGAGAGATCGCCTTGAGCTTGGCGGCGGCACCGTCGAGCCTTGCTCCGTCGCGCAGGGCGATAGCGATGGCCGCATAAGCGATAGCGTAGTCTGCGCGTTCCGGCACCTCCAGAGTCTCGAAATCGACGGATTCGATGATCTCGAGCGCATCTTTCGCGCGGCGCTGCATCAGCCGACAGCTCGCCTCGAAGATGCGGCATGCAGGGTTGCCGTCTAAATCATATCCTGCGGAATAGGCAGCAGCTCCCTCTTCCCATTGCCCGGCTAAGCGGAGAACGTCACCTAGGCAGCGGTTGACGTGACCGAGGCCGGCGGGCGTCCAGTAATCTGTCTGCTCAACGAGTGCACGCAGCCGTTCGGACGCATCGTCGAAATAAGCTCGATGGTGCTTCGCGATGCCGGCCACTTCTAGCAGCTTGCAGAACCACAATTGCGTGTCAGGCCCGAACGGTCGTTCTTCTTCGGATTCCCGCGCGGCGTTGAGCGCTTCGTCGCAAACCGCAATCGCGCCAGCGGTGTCGCCTGCCAACGTCAATTCCACACCCTTCGCCGCCGCGTATTGGATGCGGTCTGTTCGCGATGTCGTGAGCTCGAGGACACGATCATAGAGGCGCAGCTTTTCGACGAGCGGGATCGTATCCCCATTAATGTCGATGTGGAGCTGGAGGACATCGAGGTCTGCTTCCTGCGCCGTGATCAGCCCCAGCTTGACCAATTCTCGCTTAGCCCCCGCGACGTCGTCGAGAAGGTGGGCCACTATCGCCTGGTGGTAAGTCAGCTTCCGCTGCCAGCGTGGATCGTCGATGTTGACGCGCAATCGTTCGAACACCTGAGGCAACTCTGCCAACCGACCGAGGCGCCCGTATATACCAGTGAGCTGCTCGACGGATTCGTGGAGCGCTTCAATGTCGATGCTGAGGATTGCAATTTCCTCTGGCGGCAGCCGTTGCATCAATGGCACCGTATTGGTGCGGTGGTAGATCGTATATTGAGTTATGTCCGCGCGGATGGCGCGAAGTACCTTAGGCCGTTGCCTTTTACGCGCAGGTTCGCGCCACGCTTCGCCCATGGCAAATCCGGGCAAATGGTCGCAGCAGCACTGGCGGAATTGCTTTCCCGATCCGCATAGGCAAGTGTCCGTGCGGCGAGGGCAAGCCAATTTCCGAGACGTTGCAGAGTTCATCTTGTCGTCGCCGTCTGTTGCACAGATTTCGAATGCATCATCGGCGCGACGTCCTGCCAAAAATCGGATAAAAATTTGTTCGTCGAAGGCTTATCAGACGCACACTGACCATGAAAGATTTGTTAGTTGTTTCTACGGCTTAATATTTTCAGCTCGAGAACCCATTTGAGAGGCCACTTCTCTTGAAGAGGACCTGCAAACAACCCGCTATCTCACTTCATGGCAATATTCTCACTACTCCGGGCTACGCTTAATGGAATGGTTGCGATAATCGAGGTGTCTGTGATCGCACACCGTTCTTTGTATTTTTTGAGGAATCAGAATGACCGGCTTTTCGATCGACCTAGCCGCAGACCGCATTGTTGATCCGCGCACTCGGACGTACTTCTCTGAGGTGTCGCGGTCCTTTTCGAACGAATGTTATCGCAGCTGTTTGGTGATGCTTTGGACAGTTGTCGTCTGCGATCTCATCTATAAGCTTCAGACTCTCCGTGATCTCTATGGCGACGCTTCGGCAGGCAAGCTTCTCAAAGATGTAGAAGCCAAGCGGCAGGCCAATCCAACCAGCCCAGACTGGGAAATATATCTGCTAGACGAGGTCGCGAAGCGAACCAAGATGCTTGAAATATCTGAGCACGCCCAGCTGCAGCATCTTCAAAAGCTCCGACATTTGTCGGCGCACCCCGTGCTTTCTGGAGCTCATTTATTGTTCCGGCCGAATAAGGAAGACGCGCGTGCTCAAATCCGACTGGCGCTCGAAGGGCTCCTACTTAAGCCTGCGCTTTTTTCGAAGCGCATTGTCGGGACGCTGGTTGAAGACATCGCAGTAAACAAGGCGGTACTAATTTCGCGTGAGAAGCTCAAAGCATACCTCGAGGCTCGATATCTGCCGAATATGCCTCAAGCAATCGAGCAAGAGCTATTTCGTGCACTTTGGAAGTTTTGCTTCAAACTTAACAACACAGAGACTCAAGCTAATCGCCAGATCAATCTCGATGCGTTGGCGATACTCTATGGCCGCAATCCCGCTTCGATACGGACCATGATCGATGGAGAACGACCCGCGTTTAGCAATGTCGGGCCCGATGCGGAGCCGCTCGACGCGCTAATCGAATTTCTGGCGGACCATCCCGAACTCTATGCATCGCTGGACCCTGCGGCCCACGTCCTCATTGACGGGCGATTGGCAGCAGACGTCAACAATTTTGCTAAAGCGCGCTTCAAGACTGCAGATATGTCGAGCCACCTCAGCGCTCTCAACGCTCTTGATACGAAGATTTTGGCTAAGCTCGATGAGGCAACTTGGCTGGCACTGCTCAAAACTGCGGAAGCCGAGAACGAGATCGAGGACGCCCTTCGTATTGCGGTGAAGATCTATGGCGGAAGCGGAAGCTTTGATGCTGCAGATCGGCGCTTCACCAGCTATATTGAGCCTTCCCTTGCCAAATTCACCAAGCCGACGATGGTCGAGTTGCTCGAACAAATAGAGGGTAACTCGCAGACCTATAGTCGCGGTCGCGCAGCCTTCGATCATCCGCAAATCCGGGATGCTGCCGAAGCGCTCAAGATAGACACGACTACCTACAAGTCGTTCACAAAGTCTCTGTGACGATTGTTATGCCTCACGTCCGGCGCAGACAGTCGGTACATTCTGATTGCCATTGGTGCCGCCGATAGTGGTACGATGGTGCGCGTGACCCGGACGGTTGCTTGTTGGCAGCTTTAACGGACCTTAGCTCTCGTGCTTGACGGCACGTATCTCCAATAACCGACGTTGTGGTGTCACGCCGTCATGTCGACCGCCGTATCGGCCCGCTCAGCGGAAGCCAAACGGGCCAATGGCGGTCTCATTCAATTTCGTCCGGCCAGACGTCACCGTTTTCTTCGATCCACCGCTTGAGCCGCCTGGATTCCGCCGCGAAGGTGTCCCGTTCTTCATCGGAAAGCAACTCGGTCGGCACATTCACCTGCAGCTGCCGATGCCATTCGGGCACTGCCTCTATCCGAACAAGCATCACCTCGACCTTGCCGCGGTCGTAAATCTCAAATGTGCGGGTCTTGGCCAGTTCGGCGAATTTGGCGAAATCCTGAGCGACTCCGTCGATTGAAACGCGGAAACATGCATGACTTTTCATGAGATAGAACCTTTCGTTTTAGCACACGTATCCTGTCGATCGCGGAGCCTGGGCGATGCGACCGAGCAGGTGAAAGGTTCTGGCTGATTGTTAGCAGCTGGTTTGCGCAGGTAAAGAGGCGCGAGGTGTCGGTGGTTCAGAGCTGTGCTCTGATTTGCTCCCTCACGTCTTTGCCGTCGACATCCTTCTCGGCAAAGACATACACCCCATCGCCGCCGCTGCGAGATTGCCACAGCTCGCCAACGGCGCGCTTTTCAGTTGAGTCAGCGACGAGATGCCCGCCCTTGTACTCGACTACGAGAAGTCGTCCGTCCTTCAGCTTTGCGACGAAGTCCGGGTAGGTCCAGCCACCGGCGACCGGAAGGCGGAACGCATTCGGATGCTGTGAGACGTTGCGGACCCAATATTCGATCTCAGTCATTGAATCGATCAGCTGCGCCGCCTTGAACTCCTCGCCCTCAGCGCCGTCATCGCCTTTGCCATCGAAGCGTGGGACCCGGTGTGGGCCGAGGAAGTGCTTTCCGAACGTGTATCTGGTTCCGCGGTAGCTTGGCACACCGTCGAACATGCCATCGAAGAAGCGGAAGCCTTCATCGAAGGACACCTCCACCTCGGCGTCCGGAGCAAAGAGGCAAGTCTGGTATGCATTCTCTCGAGCCGCCTTGCGCAGCGCATCGACCTTGTCCTTGAGCTTGCGCGCCAGGATGAACCGGCATCGCATCAGCGCGGCAAGCGGCAGCCCGCGTGCGCCGGTCAGGTGCTGCACGACCGACGACAACCACGCGAGCATTTCGCTGGCAGGCACGTCGTCCGCCCGGACCTGTTTGGCAAGCAGACGCACCAGGCTGGCTTCGCTCCAGCCATCCACTTCGATGTCGAGCAGCAACTGATCGGACTGGTCTGTCGGCTTCAGCGTCAGGTTATTGCCATCAAGATCGATCTCGAAACCGTCCTCGGTCGCGTTGACGTCGAACTCGTCCTTGCCGAGCTGGACCGGAGCATCTTTCAGCGACCAGTCGAAATACTCGGCGAACCGCTCACTGTCGGCGAACACCAACTCGCCCTGCACATGAGCCATAAGGGCCGGTACGACGAATTCTTCGCCCTTTTCGGCAGGCGAAGCTTTGTGGGCATGCTCGGCGTTGTACTTCGCAACATCCTCACGGACCCGGTTGGCGGCCGCTTGGGGAAGGGCAGCTGCAACCTGCTCGATTTCTTCGTCGCGGACGAAGCCAGTGACGACGATGGTTGCCTTGCCCTCTTCATCCTTCGTGACGGCGATCTTGTCTGATGCCACCTCGCGGGCCTTCGAAAGCTCATCGTCGCTGGCCTCGACCTCGATCCGTACCGATGGCTTGGGCCTGCGTCGCGGAGCCCACAGATCGTCGGGATCATCGCCGCCAAATTGCGGATCGGCTTCGATGTTCTCTTCCGCTTCGGATTCCTCGAAACCCATGTCGACCAAGCGATCGCGCAGCGCCGTAGCCGCGTCGGCAAAGCTCTTGCTCACGAGGTTAGCATAAGCCTTGTTGAGCTTCGGCGACTTGCGCCGCGTTGCGTAAGGCATACGCAGCACGCGGCCGAGCAACTGCTCGGCGTCAGTCGAGCTTTTGATGTTGGCGACTGAACAGAACACGTAGGCGAAGGAGCAGTCCCAGCCTTCCTTCAACGCCTCTTTGGTGATGACATATTCGATCAACGGATCGGCATTAGGATCGAACAGGTCGATTCCGTCGAGCTCCCGCTGTTCGCCGGTCGCGATGGCGATACTGCTCTCATCGATCCGGTGCACGTCGATCAGGTGCTGTTTGAGCACCTCAACCGTGACTTCCTGGCCCTTGTCCTGCGCCTGGAACAGCACGATGGGGCGGATGTACCCCTCGCGGTCCTTCTCCGCTTCCTCGGCCAGCTCTGCGCGTTTGGCTATGGCTGCCGTCACTGCGCCCTGCCATGTCTGGTGCTCGCCCAACTGGACGGGCAGTTTGATCATCTGCTCGTTCTTGAGCTCGAGCGCGCTCACGGCGTGCAGGATGTTGCTCTTCTTCTGCGGCGTCGCGGTGAACTCGATCACAGCGGCAGGGTTTACCCGCGACTGCATTTCGCGCGAAAGACCGGTCACCGCCTTGTGCGCCTCGTCCACGATCATGAGCGGGCGATGGAGGTGCATCAAATTGGCGAAGCTGTAGCGGATATCGGCGGGATCGCCGCCGACCTTCTTTGCAAGATCCTCTCCAAGCGGCTCCAGTCCCGGCGCGCGCTTGGGCACCTTGGTGAAGAACGGCTCCAGATCCTCCTGATGATCATAGACCTTGCGCCCATCTGTGTTGCTGACGCGCAGGTTCTGGATCGTGCCGACGAACACGCACAGGTGCCGCCCGATATCGTGCGGGCGCAGGCGCAGGAATTCGGACATATCGAAGACCCGCACCGGCTCGCCGAAATGCTCGGACAGCGCCTTGCGATAGGGATGACGCGGGTTCTGCAGCGCTTCGGCGGTCTGCTTGCGGATCGTGGTCGACGGCACCAGCCAAAGCACCATCGGGAATTCCTGCCCGATATACTCCTCGGCAGCTGCAGCGATGGAATGCGCGGCGAGGATCGTCTTGCCGCCGCCGGTGGGCAGGCGCAGGCAGACATAGGGCAGCTCTTCATCGCCCAGCAGCGGTGTGTATCTGCCGCCATAGCCGCGCAGCCGCTTGGCCTGATCCGGCTCGGACGTGATCGCTTCATAGGCTGCCTTGGGGCCGCGCACCCGCGCATCGCGCAGGAAGCGGCGGAGCGTGCCCAGCGTTTCGCGCTGATAGGTCTTGAGCTGCATCAGCGGGCCTTCACGTCATAGGGGGTCTGTTTGAAGGTGATGCCTTCGCGCTTCAGCGCGTCGGGACCGATCCGGCTTGCCTCGCCATAAACGATCAGCTGGCCCCCAAAGTCACCAGCTGCCTCCCGGATGATGCCGAGCGTCGTGCGGGTCAGGACGTTACCCCCTGCCACGCTCTTGTCGCCAAGGATGCCGTTGTAGAGCAGCGCGATGCCAGTGCCGTCATGCGCGCCGAGGAACGGTGTCGTCGCATGGCCATCCATCGGGGTGCCAGTTTCGGCGAACCAGATATGCGCGGCGAGCGGTGCGAACTTGATGCCCGGAGCGATGGTGCCGTCGGGGGCGAATACCTCGCCACCAAGGCGGTAGAACGCGAAGCCACCACCGCCTTTCCACTCGACCGCTTCGCTGATCCCGCCCTGTTCGCCTTCGATGACCTTCTTGAGACGAGGGACGCAGTGGGTGTGAGCATGATCACCCATCTCGACGCCAATCCAGCGACGGCCCATTTTGTGCGCGACGGCGGCAGTTGTGCCAGATCCGAGGAATGAGTCGAGGACGACATCGCCAGGGTTGGTGGCAACATGGATAAATCTCTCCATTAACCCCTCAGGCTTCGGTGTATCGAAAGAGTCGAGATTTGGCAGCAATTTGCGGAGATGATCGCGCTTCGCGCTTTGATTTGTCCCGACATCATCGGCAGTCAGCCAGGTTCTGGGAGCGACCCCATCACGTACCTTGTCGAGGTAGCGCTTGATCAGGGGAAGGCGGTTCCCATCCTTGCCAAAGTAGGCGCGCCCTTCCTTCCTTGCCTTCTCGAATGTCTCCTTCGAAAAGGCCCAGTATCGCCCCTGCTTGGGTCGAACGACTCTTCCGGATGGCAGCGTAATTGGAAACCGCTGCTTCTCTGTGCCACTCTTCGCGGTCCCATCGTCACCTTGGCGCCAAGGCCCCCGCGGGTCATTGTCCGGATTCTTGAAGCGGCCTGATTGTGTTTCAGTCCGAGGTAAGAGATTACGCTTCTTGTCCCAAATTTCTCGATTTAGTGCGAAGCAATGGATATAATCGTGGGAAACAGAGACAGCAGCATCGCCTCGCCCACCGGCATCGCGCTCCCACACAAACGACGCAACAAAATTCTCGCGCCCAAATACCTCGTCCATGATCACTTTGAGGTAGTGACCCTCATTGTCGTCGATTGACACCCAAATGCTGCCATCCTCGGCAAGCAGCTCCCGCAACATTTCGAGCCTGGGCCACATCATCGCCAGCCAGCGGCTGTGCTCCAGATTGTCGTCATAGTGTTCAAACGCCGAACGCGTGTTGTAGGGCGGATCGATATAGATGCATTTCACCTGCCCGCGATAATAGGGCAGCAGCGCCTTCAACGCTTCCAGGTTGTCGCCCTGGATCAACATATTGCCGCTATCAGGATCGCCGTGGGACAGCGCATCGTCCCGCTCGAGCAGGCGATACGGAACGCTGTCCGCCGCCTTCACATCCTGCTCGCGCGTAAGCCACGACAATATCGGCATGAATTCCCCGTTGATCCAGATTCTGCACAATCACTAGCGAAGCCATGCTTGGGGAACAATCGCCGAACGCCAATCGAGCGGGGATGACAAATCAGCGTGCCGGTGCAATAGCTTGGACATAGCCGCAGAAATGGCGGCCCGGAGCGTAGTATCTCCGCTGAACGACTGAGGCTTGGTCAGTGCAACTGGCCGGGTCGCTGTCGTGCATGTCCAGGGCCCTGCCTAAAGACGGCAGCGCGTTCGGACTCAGTCTCGGATGTTACTACGGCCCGGCTTGAAAGCTGGTCAGGGAGTAACGACGACATGCGGATCAAGATGAGCGGCCAGTACCGCCCGCATGAATTTCAGGACGCGGTCGACTGCATCGTGCAGGCTCTGGTCGCGAACGGCATGAACGAGATTCGCAGTGCCAACCTGTATATCAACGCCTTTCACAACGATCGCCAACTTGAGTTCGCCGATCAGGAAACCGGCGCGCCTTTCAAGCTTCTGAAGTTCGAAGGCAGAGATCAGCGGCAGTTCAAGACATTCTCTCCGCGGGTGCAGCCCATCGCGGATGAAGGAGACGCCCAATGAGGGGGGCTTTCGCCATTGGCTCGGTGGTTCTCGTCGCGGCATGCGGCCCTACCGACAGCGACTATGAGGCCGCTATCGAACGGCGGTGGCCTGTCGAGCAGCAAGCGCAGTTGGAACGGGCTGCATTCCTTCAGCGTCATGCAGAAAGTTTCGAGCGGAGTGCAGAGCGATCGGCAGGCATTGCTCGTCGCTTGGGGACGGATAATGAGTTGGCTGATGGTGCGCGCGAAACAGCGCAGAATGCGCGCTTTGAGCAGGAAGAGGCAGAGTATATTGCGGGTTCAAAGTTCATTTCAGCTCGCGACATAAGCTGCGCACCCGCATCGCCAATGCCAGGCGAAAACTGCGAAGCGACGGTCACAATCGAAGGTAGCGACGGCGAACGCCACGACATGCCAGGAGCTTGGCGCTTTGACCAACTCGACGGCCGGATTGAGGTGGTCGGGACGATGGAAAGGTAGTCCTGTTCTGGACTACCCTTTGAAACCCCTCGCACCGATATCCCGCCACTTCACGACGGTGCCTTCTTCTTCCTTACGAAGCTCTTCAACCCTTGGCAGCTCTCTTCGCCAAGACCTGAAACGATGCTTGACCAAATTGCCCTTTGGGCGTTCGCGGACCCAGGCAATTTCGTCGATGGCGTCGAACAGCTCTTCCTGACAAGGGATTGACCCGTGAAAGATGAAATCAGGGATCATCTCTCGATAGAATTCGCATATCCTGTTCCGACGGTCCTCATCGATGAGAAACTCTGCTTCGCCGATCATCAGAATGATTGCCTGAAGTGTGTCAAACGTCGGAAAACCTCTCAGCTGATCGAACTTCTTCGTAAGTGTCCAATCGTCTTCGTTTTGTGATCTGGCCCTGCCAAAGCCTCCTCCGATCACGATGGTGCTCGTTTCTACGCTGAGTTTTTTGATCGCTTCGAGAAACTGCGATCGCTTGATGCTCTCGCCTTTCAAAACGCGCCAGATCGGGCTGGTCCGAACTTCGCGGGCTCTTGGATATAGCTTTTCGACTTTTGCGGGAAAGCCGCGAGGTTTTGAGAAGTCTGGAACCCGTTCGCCTTTGGCATAGCGGTAGCACTTCCGTTCCTGATCGGGATCGCGGAGGATCTTGTGAGCGAAAGCGTAGGGGCTGCATTCCGCGTCCGACAGAGCTGTGTGGAACCATACCATGCCCAGAATGGAGTATTTCTTGGGGCGACCGGGGCCTCTCGCGCGTGGGTCGGGCAACATTGATCTGCGTCAGCTTTACTGTCCAGAAAAGGCGTCTTTTCGGGCAGTAGTGCTAGTCTGTCAGATGTGCCAGCAGTTTGAGAATCGTACTGCGAGCAACATGGCATTACTGGCCGCAACAAGTCTGAGGGATCGAGAATGGAACCGAGCAGCGCACAGCAGCTCATCAGAGATCACGGCCCACTTTTGAGCGGAGAAGATCTTTGGAGAACTCTGGGCTTCCGCAACGCGAACGCGTTTCGGCAAGCAAAACTTCGTGGTCAGCTAGGAGTAAAGGTGTTCCAGGTCGAACACCGGCGCGGAACCTACGCCTTCACCAAAGACGTGGCCGAATGGCTTACCAAGCTAGAAAAGGAGACGAGAGCATGAGGTAACCCCAAGCGATATTCTCGGGAAAAGCAAAGGCCCCACCGCGATGGTGAGGCCTCTGTGCGATTGATCGCGTAGCAACGTCAATTTGCTCCCAAAATTTCGAAAATGCAACCTCCGAGTTCGGAGAAAGATTCTGCGCGCCGACAGCCGGCGCAACGGGAGACAAAAAATGCACCCATATCGTGCAATGCTTTATCAAGTCCTTGAAGGTCGTCTATCGGCCAATGCAATCGCCGCCCAACGCAACATGTCCCACCATACCGTCCGACGGGCGATGGCGATCATCGATAAAAAATCGATCAACCGCGGGATGATCGAAAGTTGGGATGATCATCAATTGATGCAGGAGTTCGGCTCCACACGAAGTGCTCATCTTTTCTTCGAAGAACCTGACTGGGACGCTGAAGTGGCATATTTGCGACAAGGTTTCAGCCGTATCGAGGCGCACAATCGCTACGTCGAAAACGCCGAACCTGGCCGGGCAATGACGTACCGAACCTACTGCAAACGAATCAAAGATCATATTGCGACGCTCGACCCCGTGATGAGTCTCGATCATCCGCCTGCGTATGCGATGCAGACTGACTTTGCTGGTTATGAACCTCAGGCTTGAGATCTCGAGCCTGCCAACATCGTCAAATTCCAACTTTTCGTTGCCACATTACCTTTCTCGCGGCTGATCCACGCATCAATTACGCGGTCGCAGAAGGTCCGCGAGCATATTGTCGCCAACGTCGATGCGATTGAGTATTTTGGTGGCACAACGATCGTCATCACGCCGGACAATTTGAAATCTGCGATCGTCTCTCGCCCTCGATTCGGCCCGCCCCGGGTGCAGGTGGATTACCAAGCTTTTGCCGACCATTACGGTATGGGAGTTGTTCCGGCTCGCGTTAGGAAAGCGCAAGATAAATCTGCGGTCGAAAATTCTGTGAAGCTGATACAACGCAGCCTACGCCTCAGGTTTGTAAACCGACCTTTGTCTTCTCTTCCCGAACTTAGGCAAGCGCTCACCGAGATTGTCGAAAATTGGAATTCGCGCATTCTACGGCGGGCTAATGGCCACAGTCGCCGTTCGCTCTTCGAGGCCGAAGAGAAATCCCATCTGCGACCACTACCTGCAGACCGTTTTGTGCCTGCCGAAATGAGGGGCGAAGCACTAGTTGGTCGAGATTATCATGTGAACTGGAAGGGCTGCTACTATTCGGTTCCTCATCAGCACATCGGTAGAAAAGTCTCGCTGCGGGCAAGCGAAAAGACGGTTGAGATATCTTTGAACGGCCGTGAAGTCGCGGTGCACCCAAGGTTGTACCAAGTTGGCAAGCGCCACACGGACCCTCAACACAGGCCGATCGCTCATGCAGCGCGGGCTGAGGCCGATCTCGAGAAATGGGCACAATCCTACGATATTGCCGTCCGCCAACTTGCCGCTGTCGAAATGGCAAAAGACGTGACCTCGCAGCAACGATCCCGACGCACCGCTTGGATCAAGGACCTGCCGCGCATCCATTCCCGGGGAAGGTTTGAGCTGGCGTGTGTCAGAGCCGTCTGTTCCAATGATCTGCGTTTTGAACACGTTCAGAACGTACTTGAACGCGGGATCGAGTCCTCTCCGATCGGATCCCGGACCTCCGGCAAATTCTCTCCAGACAAGAACGTCAGGGGTAATGATTACTAGAGCGGACAGGGAGATGCGGCATGAGCTTGGAATCAGTCCGCCAGTCGCTTCGTGAACTGCGCCTCGACGGCATGTATGCAGCTCTCGATCAGCAAAGCACCTCGACGGCCTATGCGGAGATGGCGTTTGTCGATCGGCTCGAGCATCTTGCGATTAGTGAGAAGCTCGAGAGGCAAACGCGAACCCGCCAAAGGCTCTTTCGCCAAGCGAAATTCAAGCACAAGTCTGCCGACCCGGCAGACATCCAGTTTGGTGGTGAGAGGGCGCTCGACAAATCACAGATTGCAGAATTGCTCATGTGTGACTGGTTCGAGCATACCGACAACCTGTTGATTTCGGGAGCGACCGGGACCGGGAAAACTTGGCTGGCATGTTGTTTTGGCGTGGCGGCGGTCAACAAAGGACTGTCGGTAAAGTACTTCCGAACAAACCCTCTGCTCGAAGAGATGCGTTTGTCCCATCACGATGGTTCAATCGCGAAACTCCGAGCGTCGCTAGTCAGGGTGTCGCTGTTGATCTTGGATGATTTTGGTATCGCACCCATCAATGAAGATGCGAAAGAAGATCTGCTTGAGCTCTTGGATGGCAGAAGCGACAACGGATCGACCTTGATTGTTGGTCAGCTCGATCCTTCCGAATGGCACAACTACCTAGATTCTCCGCACTTGGCGGATGCTATCGTAGACCGACTGACGCAGAGATCGCACAAGCTGGCGCTTCGAGGGCCATCCCTGCGAGCACGTCGGTAATTGAAATTTTGGCGGACTCAACTTCGGGTCCGCCATTATTTTCGCTCTAGACTCGTGCTGGCACAGGGCTCCAATGCCGGCACGGCGCTAAGATGCATTTGCCAGGCAGGTCGTCATGCAGCGACGAGTCTAATTGGAGGCCACCTCTAGCTTCGCCGACTAAACTGGCTCATTCGGTGTTGTTGACGTCTGGAGCCATGACCGCCGCACTTAACCGACTGCAGAAAAAAGGGCTCATACGACGTATCCGCTCTGGCGAAGATAGGCGCCCTATGCGCTGTACCCTCCATCGACTGCGATGATCTGACCATTCATGTAGCTTGACTCATCGCTTGCCAAGAAAGCGGCGAGCGCGGCGACCTCTCCCGGCTGTCCCATACGAGACGTTGATGATCCTACGTGATGGCGTTCCGATAAGCCGCGCAGCGGGCAATACCGAGTTCCAGGAAGTCGATCCCCTGACCATTCGCTATATCGAGGTTTTCAAGGGTGCTAACGGCCTTCGCTACGGCTCGACGCAGCTCGGCGGTGCGGTGAACGTGGTAAACCGACTGTCCGGTTTTCAGCTACGCTCCCTTGAAAGCCGTCTTTTTCCAGGTCAGGTGATTTTCGCTCATTTTAGCATCTATTCTGCTGGGATGAGTTTTGATGCAGTTGCAGACCGATCATCAGGCTCATGCTCATTAGGTGGGGCGCAGTGCTCGTACGAGCATCGCCGTCCATATGAGTAGGATCGTGGCGGTCAGCGCGACCCATGCACCCACCACAGCCCACACACCAAACGGTGCCATCGGCCATTGCTGCGCACCATCGATAATCGGACCGTAGTCTTTGATCTCATGTATCCCATGCCAGGCAGACACGCCGAGAATAGCATATGTTAGTCCTACCGCAGCGAGGGTGCCAGTCCATTGCGCACGCCCCCATCGGTCGCGCCGAAGTCGTTTGACGTGCAGCCACGTGCCAGTCAGCGCAAGGCCCGACAGGCCGAGACCGAAGATCACCCAGATCAGCTTGGTCCATAGTCCGCCGAAATCTCCGAAATGCAGTGGATCGGCCATGTCCGAGAAATACCAGTAAGCCGAGAGATCGGTCGCTTCTTGACTGAAAACGACTCCGCCGGTTGCCGGGTCGAGATACATCTTATTGGCCCGGTCACGGACCAGAATGTCTCCATCCTGCCCCTCGACGTAAAAGTATCCTTCGCTGTTCGGCCGTATCGACTTGATCCGCAAACCAGGTCTTTCCGACTGCACCCGCTCAACCAGCGTCTTGAGAGGCAACGCTTCCTCGGCGCTGATGAGCGCAGGAAGCCGATGTACCGATCCTTCAAACGTATCTGTGTGAGCTGCTATCCCGTCAGCCAGCCTCAGACGGCTGTGCTCATAGAGATACCACGTTCCGGTTATGCCGATGACTAGCAGGAACCACAGGCTCCATAGGCCGCACACTTTGTGTGCGCTGCTCCAGAACGCTTTCGCGCCGCTTCCGATTTTCAATTCGAAGAAACGACGCCACCAGCGTTTGTAGAAAAACAGGCTCGTAACGAGCGAAGCCAGCATCAAGACGCCGACCAATCCGACGATGTAGTAGCCAAGTCCGTCTTCCTGCACGAAGCTGAAAGGTCCGAACAGGTTCATGTGGAAGCTGCGAAAGAAGCGCTGGATGGTGAAGTAGGACGTGCTCCCCAACACCTTAGCAGAATAGGGATCGACATAGACCCGCCGCCGCTGGTCAAGAGGCGTATCGATGTATACCTCGCTCGCGAAATTGGCGTAAAGCGGCTCCCTGACAGTCGAAACTGTTGATCCAGGAAACGCTTCTTCTACGGCATCGTAGATTTCGTGATATTCGGCACGGTTATCCTGCTCCGTCACGCGCAGGTCCGGGTTTGCCAGCCAGTCGAGTTCGCCACTGATCGTGGCCATGGTGCCGGACCAGCAGATGACGAAAAGCAGCAAGCCCGACATCACGCCGAGCCAGCTGTGCAAGTCGAACCAGCGGCGGTTGGTCATCGCGAGCCTATCAGAACCGGTGCGTCACGTTAAATTGAACCAGACGCCTGTCCCCGGGGATGATGCCATTTTCCGGTCTGCTGCGCCCCTGCGTCTGCTCGTAGTAGATTTCGTCGAATAGGTTTTCCACGAACAGATCGAAATCGGTCTGACTATTCAGAGTGTAGCGCAGCCCGAAATCGACCCGCGTGAAGGCAGGGAGCTCGAAATTGTTTTCTGCATTGCCTTCCCGGTCGCCGACATGGATGACGCCTGTGCGGACGGCCAGATCTGGCAGGCCAAGATCGGCAAGCCGGTAGTTGGCAAAGGCGCTGAGCTGGTAATTTGGCACGCCGAAAAATTCGTTGTCCTCCACCGCCGCGTCTTCGGTGCGAACGTTTTTACTTTCCTGCAACGCCACACCGGCGCTGACATCAAGCGTGTTCGTTACTGCACCGACGAATTCGGACTCAAAGCCACGAATTCGCACCTCGCCAAACAGGATCTGGAACATATTGGTCTCATCGTTCGGATCGACAGCTGCAATATTATTTTGGGTGATTTGGTAGACTGTGTTGGTCCACAGCACGCGGTCGCTAAACAATTCAGCCTTGAGACCGACTTCGTAACTAATATTGTGTAGCGCTTCGATTGGCTCAAGATCGGCGGTCGTACCGCTCTGAGGTGTATATGAGTCAGAATAGCCCGCGAAAGCTGTCAGGCGGTCCGTGAGGTCATATGATCCGGCGACGCGGAAGGAAATTTCTTCGCTGACGTTCGGGCTTGGCGTTCCAACCCCATCAGTTGTGTCGAAGCGTGTGAAGAAGTCCGCTTGATCGTGTCGCAGCCCCGCAACGATTCGAAGTCGGTCACCAAAATTGCCCGACCATTGTGCGAAAAAGCTTTCAACGTCTTGGCTGTTGGTGAAGGACAAGTTGTTGTTCCGCCCGTCAAAGGTGAGTTCCTGATCGTTGTCGGGATTGAAGATGTCGAGCGTATTGGTGATGATGCGTCGTCCCACGCCTCCATTCCCACGAAAATCCGCCGCGAAGATTGCGTCGGATCGCTGATAGCCGAGGCGAATTTTGTGTTCAGTTATCCCAATCTCAAACTCCCCGCGCATTACAGCGGAGATGTTATCGATAGTCCTCTTGGTTTCCTCGTCTCTGGATCCACCATAAGGAACCGGTGCGGTTGAGCCATTATAGGTCAGGCCATCAGCATCGTAGAGATCTCGTATACGCGCGAATTGCGCCTGGAATTCGAAGCCGTCTTCCACGATCCGTTGATAAGCGAGGTCGATACCGAAATTCGCGCCTAAGTCTTGCGACAAACGAATGTCAAAGCGATCAACATGTGACTCCTGCACATTCGCGCTTTGCATCTGGCTAAAGGTCCGCGGCGCGAAATTGTCCTCACCCGTTAAGAATTCTGCACCTTCAATATAGAAGATACCGCGATCTAGAGGTTCATCGCTGTAGGTGTGCTGGTATTCAATCAGCAGATTACCGTCCGGGGCGTAGTCCCATGCGATCGATGGCGCTATCGTCCAGCGCGGCGTCTCGTCCGGCCGACCGTCACGCCATTCGGCGCGCTCACTATATGCTCCGATGACTCGGTAGCGAAGCGAGCCGTCATGGTTGATCGGGCCTGTGACATCGCTTCCGATACGTCGATAACCGAAATCACCAACGCCTGCGAACGCCTCGGCGGAGAACTCTCGTTCCGGTTTGAGCGTCACGAAATTCAGGATGCCGCCAGCGTCGGCCACGCCGAATTCGGCTCCAGCCGGCCCCTTAACGATTTCGACGCGGGCGATATTGTCGAGCGATGGCGTCTGAGAAATCGACCTGAATTGGCGCAGTCCATTGAAATAGGTGGCAGTGTTCTCAAACCCACGCACGAGAAAGGTAGTGCTGGTTCCGCCGCTGAAACCACCTGTGATCACGCCGGGCACATAGGTCAGCACGTCTTCGACATCGTAGGCGCGCACGTCTTCCAGAAAATCTTCGGTGATTACGTTCACCGTTGCAGGCACTTCGGCCAGCGGGATGTCAAAGCCGAGCGCGTCGGTGTCCTCCTCGCGATAAAGATACTCTCGCTCACCTGTGACGACGATAGCGTCATCATCTGCTACCGCATCGCTTGCCTCCGAAACCACTTGCGCACTGGCAGCGGTTGTGAACGAGAGAGCTAGGCTGGCTGATCCAAGCAGCAGAACGAATTTCTTCATGTAGACGACTCACTTTCCAAGAGAGTCCGTTACTAGATAGCTGATAACGATTTGCAATAGCAATTTATCGAGAATCTTCGTTCGCTTGATAATTATCGCGGGAAACGTCCCCAGTGTGAGGAACCAATACTCGACCCCCCCGCGCAGCGACGCTGGCCATTCTCAATCGGCTGCGAATGTCCGCTTTTCGGCATCGGCGCCTTTGGATTGGCCGACCGCATCTGGGGTCGTTTTCAGAATGTCGGCGTTATGTGCTGCCGAAGCCAGAAGCAGACAGTCCGCCATCGGCCCAACTTCTGCAATCTCGGCGACACTCAGTCGACTTCTGGTGGCTTGCAGAAACAGGTGGCCGCGCAGTCGAAACGATCCGACGCAAAATCAAGTCGTAGGGGGTATCAGCGGGGGTATTCGCAAAGGGTTGAGAAAAAAATGAAAACTATTTCAGCACATTACTAGTTCATGGTATGTCCCTCCTCCGCTACCAATCTCACTGGTAAGCGAATGTGTAGCTGGCTTGACTACACACTTCGGGCACACTGGAAGCCTTGCGCCTCTTTTCCGGACATGGTCATTCATCTCGATCTCATCTGAAAAACAGACCTTTTTCAGACCATTTCGATCGCGGTGAGTGAGGATAAGGTTCAGTGCATCGGACTGAGGCACCAGAGATAAGGGCCTTGGTCTCTCCAAGCGCCGATTGTTTTCAAAGAGCTGGTCACCCAGACGCAAAGCGAGACTGGCGAATTGATCGAAGCATCTGAAGTGAAACCATAGGAAAATTGCGTAGCCCAGATCAACGATTCGACTTTGCGGGCATCGCTCGAATGACACGATCAGGCGTCATTGGGAAATCGAACAATCGCGCCCCACATGCATTATAGATCGCGTTTGCGATTGCCGCTGCGCCGCCGCACATGCCGAGTTCGCCGATCCCCTTGGCCTGGATCGGGCTGGCTGCCCCGTCGCGTTCCTCGATCAGCACAACTTCGAGGTCGGGAACGTCACGGTTTACCGGAACATGATATTCGGCCAGGTCGCAATTGGCGAGGTGTCCGTCGCGCGGATCAAATTCCAGTGCCTCGGTCAGCGCTACGCCTATGCTCCATGTGATGCCGCCAATGCATTGCGAGCGTGCGGTCATGGGGTTGAGCACCCGCCCGAAACCGAAGGCGCCAACCATTCGGTCGACGCGGGTTTCGCCAGTGAAATGGTTGACCCGGACTTCGGCGAAAAATGCACCAAAGCCGGAGGCGGTGTAGTCATCCTTGATCGCGCCGGGCTCGTAATGGCCCTCCCTTGCGAGTTCTTCGCCATCGAGCAGCGTCGAGAGGCTTTCTCCCGTGCTTGCCTTGCCATTGGTGAGCGCGAGCGTGCCCTCGTCGATAGCGAGGCGCTTGGCGAGTTCTTCGCGGATTGCCCGGCATGCGACGTAGACCGCAGAGCCCGCAGATGGTGCGCCCCAACTGCCTCCTGAGCCGGGGCCGCGTGGATAGTCGGTGTCGCCAAGCTCTACCAAGACCTGTTCGGGATTCAGGCCGAGCATCTCGCCCGCCAGCTGTGCGAGGATTGTGTATGTGCCAGTGCCGATGTCGGTCATGTCGGTTTCGACCAGCGCGGTTCCGTCTGGCTTCAACGTGACACGTGCCTTCGCTTCGGAGATGTTGTGCACGCGGGCAGCGCTTGCCATGCCGGTGCCGATCCACCATTCGCCCTCGCGCCGCAGTCGTGGCCTGCGCGCGCCTGCCTCCCATCCAAAGGCCTCGGCCCCCTTTTTGAGGCAATCCGCGAGCGTGTGCGAGGAAAAGGGAAGGCCCTCTTCGGGATCTTTGTCAGGAATGTTTTTCAGGCGCAGTTCGACGGGGTCGATCCCAACCTTCTCGGCCAGCATGTCCATTGCAACTTCGAGCGTGGGCATGCCCACAGCCTCGCCCGGAGCGCGCACCGAGCCCGCAGTCATGCGATGGATGCGCGCGGCATCGAGCCTGAGAGTGCGGTTCTCGCCTGCATAGAGGAAATGCGAGGACTGTAGCACCGGCTCGACAAAATCCTCGCCGGGCAGATTGCTGACAAGCGCCTCGTGCCCAAAGCCAGTGAGTTGACCGTCGGCATCGGCAGCAAGGCGCAAGCGCTGCGTCGTCTCGGAACGTCGCATGACGCACTGGAACACCTGCTGGCGGGTCATCACGACGCGCACGGGCCGGCCCAGTTCCATCGCGGCGATTGCGGCCGCGACGGTTTCCTGACTGACGCCGAGTTTCGACCCGAACCCGCCTCCGACAAATCGCGAAACTATGCGTACGTTGTCTTCATCAAGGTCAAGCGCGTCGGCCAGTTCGCTAATGTTGTAATTGAGCATCTGCAGCGATGCGTGGACAGTCAGATCAGTGCCATCCCACTGCGCGATCGCTGCGTGCGGTTCCATAGCCGCAGAGGCGTGGCCCTTCGTCGTGAATGTCGCATCAACCGTGTGGTCGGCTTCGGACATTGCATGGGCAAGGTCGCCCTGCGTCACGGTCTCGCCCTCCTGCTCCTCCCGTTCGACAGAATGCGGATCGAGTGGTGCGCCCTCTTCGTTGCGATATTCCACTGTTACCTGGGCCGCTGCATCGCGTGCCTGTTCGAAAGTCTCAGCAATCACCAGTGCTACAGGCTGGCCCCAGTAACAAACCTGTGTTGGCTTTTGACGAGGCGCCTCGCCAGCAGTGCCTTGCGCGGCGCGAGTGGCAAGTCGGCTGTCTTCGATCACCGATATTACACCGGGCATTGTGAGTGCCGCTTCTTTATCGATAGCGAGCACTTCGCCGCGCGTGATAGTGGCGGTGACCAAGACGCCTTCAACACATCCTTCGATCGGATATTCGGCGGCATAGGGCGCAGTTCCCGTGACCTTGGCCAGACCCTCGACACGCGGATGCGCCTTTCCGAGTACGCCTTGGCACATGTCGTCCAGACGGTTCGAATTTTCGGGTTCGTCCTGTTTGAGATGAGCGCTCATGCCGCCTCCTCCACCGCCTGCGAAAGCACCGCGTGGAGCGTGCGCCTCGCGAGCGGAATCTTGAAATCGTTGTCGCCGTGACCCTGCGCGTTTTCGAGCAGAATGTCGGCGGCTAAGTCGAAGAGCTCGTCCGACGGTGCTTGACCGATGAGCGCCTCGGCGATGCGTGGATCGTGCCACGGCTTATGCGCAAGACCGCCAAAAGCAAGGTCTGCGCGGGTGAAGCAGCCTCCCTCAATCTTGATCAGCGCGGCGATCGAGACCAGCGCAAAGGCATAGGAAGACCGCTCGCGCACCTTGCGGTAAAGCTGCGTCCCGCCGACCGCCGGTGGCAGAGTGACGGCGGTGATGACCTCGCCTGCCTCCAGCACATTGTCGCGCCAGGGGGTCTCGCCCGGCAGGCAATGGAAGTCGCGCACTGGCACTGTGCGATTGGAGCCATCTGGCGAGTATATCTCTACCAGCGCGTCAAGCGCACTCAGCGCGACGGCCATGTCACCTGGATAAGTCGCGATGCATTGATCGCTTGCACCCAGTACGGCGTGGAGCTTGGCTACACCGCCGATGGCGCCGCAGCCGCTGCCGGGATCGCGCTTGTTGCAGGGTTGGTCGGGTTTGGTGAAGTAGGTGCAGCGCGTGCGCTGACACAGATTGCCACCGTTCGTCGCCTTGTTGCGCAATTGCTGGGTAGCCCCTGCGAGGATCGCGCGCGCCAAGACGGGGTAATCCGAACGAACGCGCGGGTGGACCGCAGTCTCGGTATTGGTCGACAGCGCACCGAGCCTGAGGCCGCCATCACCGGTCTCTTCGATCTCTCTGAGGCCGATCGAATTGATGTCGGCAAGTGTGCCGGGCGTCTCAACCTGAAGCTTCATCAAGTCGATGAGGTTGGTTCCGCCTGCGATCAGCATCGTGCTGGCGTCGCTAGCCAGCTGTGTCGCGTCGGACAGGGCGCGGGCTTTGGAGTATTGGAACGGCCTCATGTGCGGTGCTCCCGTGCGACTTCACGAATAGCGGCGAGGATATTAGCATAGGCTCCGCAACGGCACAGGTTCCCGCTCATACGTTCGCGGATTTCGTCGTCGGTGGCGGTGATTCTATCTTCAAGCGAGCCGCTGGCGTCGCTGGGCCAGTCATTGGCGATCTCGTCGAGCAAGGCTGTCGCTGAACAAATCTGTCCCGGTGTGCAGTAACCGCACTGGAAAGCGTCATGCGCGACGAAGGCACGTTGCAACGCACTGGGCGCGTCGGATGTCCCCAATCCCTCGATGGTTGTGACGGCATCGCCTTCGTGCATCGCGGCAAGGCTGAGGCAAGAATTGATCCGCACCCCGTTAACTAAAACTGTGCAAGCCCCGCATTGACCGTGGTCGCAGCCTTTCTTGGTGCCGGTAAGGCCGACATGTTCGCGCAGGAAATCGAGAAGAGTGGTCCGTGGGTCCTCTGGGATGGGAAACTCGGCGGAATTTACGGATATGGTGGCGGGCATGCGTCCTCCTTGCCTATCTCAACCAAGCAGATCGAAAAAGGTTCACCCCCTTGCAAAATTGGCTGCGCATCTGAGCTCTATGAGGTCCATCGGGGGGTGCAGCAGATCGGGAAGTGATCTGCTGACGTAAGAGACGCGATAAACTGGCTATCAGGACGCTCGGCGAAGAAACCGAGAGTTGCGAGGATAAGTCATATGCCTTGAAAAGAGGTCGGCGCCGTCACTGCCAATCTCGCTTCCGTGAGCAAACAGCGCAGCAAACTCTCTCGGTCAGAGCGCGTTGGGATGGAAACAATCCTCCGACTACATGCTGTGGTAGACGAGAGCGGAGAGGGCGATCCACGCGGTGAACATGATCGAATACGTCCAGCGTCGCGGCCAGAGCCATATCACCACATAGGTCGCCGCCCCGGTGCCGGCCAGCGCGATCATGGCGGAGCGCGCCGCGAAAACCGCCTCGCCAGTGAGTGAGGATTGAATCGCGATGCTCGCCCACCGCGCTGGTAGAAGAGCGAGGAGCCAACTCGGAAGCAACCCTGGCTCAGCTACGGCGGTGAGCACGATGGCGGCTTCGCCTGCCACGATCGCGAGGGCAACCAGCCAACCCTTGTTCGCAGCAGAGAGGGCAAACAACGCGCCGCGCGCAGCAAAGCTGAAACTGGCGACGAGAATGGTGATAGCAATCGAAAGGGGGCTCGTCATAGCCGGTATGCCCAGCGCGTTTGCGGTCAGGAGCAGGCTCAAGCCTGTCAGCAGGGCGAGCACCCAACCGACCCAGAAACGTGTGGCAGTCGCTGCGCCGATCATGCCTGAGCCCATCAGACCTACTGCAAGTATTGGCGCGAAGGCGAGGGCCAACGTTGTTTGCGTGCCGGTTTCAAGGACTAGCAGCATCGCCAGAACGGGAGTGATTACGCCGGTGAATGCGGTGCAGGCCCACGCAAGCGATGGCAGGACCGGGGGACGAGCGATAGCAGCGGCCTTCATCGGGCCGACACTGGTTCACCTGCCTTGGATTGTCGAGCGGTAAAGATGCAGAAAACCGCCACTCCTCAGATCAGACCGCGCGCCAGATAGTGATCAACCGGTGCAGGGGGCTCGCCTGTATCAAGCGACACTTCGGCGAAAGCCTTGTCCTGCGAGAGGAAAACTTTCCCATTCAATTCCTCTATGAAGCGCGTGCGTTTCAGTCGATCCATGACCGGGCCTTTTACTTCGGAAAGGTGAAGTCCGATGCCGCCATCGCCAAGCCTGTGGTTGATCGCCTCAAGACTTTCGAGGCCAGATGCATCGACCTCGTTGACGGCGCTGCACATCAGGATGACATGGCGAACGGCGGGCCGGTCAGCGACTTCCTCAAGCACATATTCCTCAAGCCATCGCGCGTTGAGATAGGTCAGCGCCTCGTCGATGCGGATCGAAAGGACATGCGGGACGGTGAAAACCTTGTGCCGGGCGATATTGCGGAAGTGCTCCGTCTCCGGGACTCGCCCGACGATTGCAGCGTGGGGTCGACTGGCGCGCCATAGATAGAGGACAAGGCCGACGCCGACACCCGCAATCACGCCCATCTCGACCCCTGCGAGCAGGGTGATTGCGATGGTCACGGCATGCGCGATGAAGTCGGTCTTGGAATAGCGCCAAAGCTGGCCGGGCGTCTTGAGGTCGACGAGGCTCAGGACGGCCACGATGATTGTTGCGGCCAAGGTTGCAATCGGAAGATTGAAAAGGAGCGGTGTCAGGAACAGCGTCGCCAGCGCGATCCCGGCGGCTGTGAATGCTCCGGCAGCCGGTGTCTGCGCGCCTGCGTCAAAGTTCACTGCGGAACGGGCAAAGCCGCCGGTGACCGGATATCCGCCGGAAAGGGCGCTTGCGATATTGGCTGATCCCAGCCCTATGAGTTCCTGATCGGGGGAGATGCGCTGACGCCGCTTGGCGGCAAGGGTCTGCGCAACCGAAACACTTTCGACGAAGCCAATTACCGAAATCAGGAGGGCCGGGACCCACAGTTTTTCGATAAGGGCGATGTCGGTACCGCGGATGGCAAAGGGCGGCAGGCCTTGCGGAATGGGACCGACTAGGCTGACATTTCGTTCGCCCAGCTCGAGTGCGATCACGGCGAGTATCGAGAGCGCGACCGCGAGGATCGGGCTCGCTTTTGTGACGAGATCAGCCGACCGTTGACGCACGCCCATGACCTGCAGGGCAGGCGATCCTCCCTTTCGGACCCAAAATAGAAAAAGGGTCGCAGGGATGCCGACGGCGAGCGTCCAGCCATTGGTATCGCCAATCGCCAAAGCCAGCGACCCTAGCATTGCCGGCCAGTTATCGCCCCCTGCGTCGACCCCGAGGATGTGCTTGATCTGGCTCGTCGCGATAAGGATGCCCGAAGCGGTAATAAACCCGCTGATGACCGGGTGCGACAGCAAATTAGCAAGAAACCCGGCGCGAAGCAGCCCAAGAATGGCGAGCATGACGCCGGACAACATCGCCAGCGTAATCGCCGCCTCGAGATATTCGGCAGTCCCCTGCGCCGCGACCGATCCCGCTGCACTCGCGGTCATCAGCGAAATGACAGCTACCGGCCCGACGGCCAGCGTTCGGCTCGTTCCAAACAGCGCGTAAAGCATGAGCGGGAGGATGGAGGCATACAGCCCGACAACCGGGGGAAGTCCGGCAAGCAAGGCATAAGCTAGGCTTTGGGGTATCAGCATGATGGTCACGATCACCGCTGCCATCAGGTCATCGGCCAGGATCGATCGATTGTAATCCCGACCCCACTCAAGGATCGGAAGATAGCGCGACAATTTCGTTCGCATGCTGTCTTGTTCGCGCGGCTTAATCATGGGTTCCTAGAGCTTTGCCGCGCGGTGGATCGCCATTCCCGCGATCATGCTGAGAACGAAGATTCCGGCGGGCATAGGCTCGATGACAAGTGCACCAAGAGCAGGGCCGGGGCACAGGCCGGCAAGGCCCCAGCCAACACCGAACAGCGCGGCTCCGACAATCAATTTGCGGTCAATCGTACGGGTGCCGGGAATGTTGAATTTCTCAGCCATGGCCGGCTTCGCCATCCGTGCCTTAACCAGCCACGCAATTGCCATGACCGCGACAGCGCCGCCCATCACGAAGGCGAGCGTAGGGTCCCAGTTGCCAAAAATATCGAGAAACCCGCGCACCCGGCTTGGGTCCATCATTCCTGAAATCGCCAAGCCTGCGCCGAAAAGGGAGCCAGAGGCGAGTGAGATCAATCCTTCCCGCATCACCATCCCCATCCCGCAGCATTAGCAAGCGCCACTGCAATCATGCCGCTCACCATAAAAGTGAGAGTCGCGGTCAGCGAACGCGGTGACAAACGCGACATTCCGCAGACGCCGTGACCGCTTGTGCACCCGCTCCCCATTCGTGTCCCAAAGCCAACGATCACCCCGCCAAGCACCAGCAGGGCTATCGATGGGGGAAAGTTCGACTGGATGGGCGCTACAAACGCGTTCACGAGAAATGCGCCGATCAACAGGCCGCCAAGGAACAGCCAGGCAGCTGAGAGTGGCAAGCTCGATTTGTTGAGGGTGAGGGCGCGCGCTGCGATACCGCTAATGCCTGCGATCCTTCCCGAGCCAAGCAACAACAGCGCGGCGGCAAGCCCGATCATCAAACCACCGATGAAGCCTTCGAGAGGCATGGCGTTTGGAAATCCCGGCAGGGTCACAGCGTATCCACCGGCACTTTGATGTAACGGATGCCGTTGCTCTCGGGCTCTGGAAAGTTCCCGGCGCGCATATTCACCTGCACCGATGGGATCATCAGTTTCGGCGTGGCCAGCGTTGCGTCCCGCTTCGTTCTCATGGCGACAAATTCATCTTCGCTGATCCCTTCGCGCACATGGATATTGCTACGCCGCTGCTCGCCGACGCTTGAGATCCATCGCAGTTCGTCCCGCCCTTCGGGAAGGTAATCGTGGTTGAGAAACATCCGTGTGTCGTCGGGCAATTCGAATATGCGCTGGATCGATCGAAAAAGCGTCCGCGCATCACCACCCGGAAAGTCGCAGCGGGCGGTGCCGTAATCCGGCATGAACAACGTATCGCCGACGAAGGCTGCATCGCCAATCAAGTGTGTCATGCATGCAGGTGTGTGACCCGGAGTGTGAATGGCTTTGGCATCGATGTTTCCGACTTTGTAAGTTTCGCCGTCGCGAAAGAGGTGGTCGAATTGCGAGCCATCAAGGCGAAAGTCTTCGTCCGCATTGAAGAGCTTGCCGAATACCTTCTGCACCTCTGAGATATGCTCTCCAATCGCAAGCTTGCCGCCCAGTTCGGATCGCAGATAATGACCCGCCGAAAGGTGGTCGGCATGAATGTGGGTGTCGATGATCCATTCCACCGTCAGCCCATGCGTTTTCACATGCTCAGCTATCTTGTCGGCGGATCGGGTCGAGCTTCTGCCAGATGCCTGGTCATAGTCGAGCAGCGGATCAATGATCGCGCATGACCCCGTTTCGAGGTCGGTCGCGACGTGACTGATATTGTTGGTCTGGGTGTCGAGGAATGATGTGACGTCCGGGACGTTCATGGCACTGCTACCTCTTGTGTTGATGGGGTTCCGGGCGTCTCAACCGCATCATCGCCGCAGAAACGTTGATAGAGGAAACCCATGATTGCGACCGCATCTTCATCGGCGATGCGGTAATAGATCGACTGTCCGTCGCGCCGTGCTTCGATGATGCCTTCCCGGCGCAGGACTGCGAGTTGTTGAGACATTGCCGGCGCCTTTCGCCCCAGCGTCTCTGCAAGATCGCCCGCGCTCATCTCACCCTGCGACAAGTGGCACAGCACCATGAGCCGATCACGATGTGATAGCAGCTTCAGCAGCGCGCTGACCCTGAGCGCAGTCTTTTCCATGGCCTCTAATTGCATAATTCATGAAATATGCAATTAGAGGCCATGCGTCAAGGGTTCGTGTCAGTTTCGAAGGTCATCCGTGTGCGCTCGATCCTCAGCTGTCAGGTTGATAACCTTGTCCAATTTCAAGGCCCTGCGAAACTCGGCATCATGCGACACGCAAAGGATAGCGCCGTCATATTCACTCAGCGCCAGTTCGAGCAGTTCCACGGCATGAATGTCGAGATGGTTGGTGGGCTCATCCAGGATTAGCAGCTTCGGCGGTTCCGGTGCGCTGAAAAGGCATGCGAGCGCGAGCCGCACGCGCTCTCCGCCAGATAAGGTCTGCACTTCGCGCTGGCTCCATTCAGAGCGAAAGCCATACTGGGCAAGCGCTGCATGAGCGGTCTGTGCATTGCGAGCCGAATTATGCCGCCTCATCGCTTCGAGTGCGGTTTCCTGCGCACCAAGCAGCGATAAATGCTGGTCGAGAACCGCTATCGCACCCTGATCGGCCCGGACAAAACCCGCACTTGGCGTCAAACTGCCCGAAATGATCCGCAAAAGGCTGCTTTTGCCGCTACCATTTGGCCCGTGGAGCGCGATCCGTTGCGGACCTGTGATCCGCAGATTCAGAGGGCCAAACACATGCTCGCCTCCGAACTCGCAGCAAACGGCTGAGACATCGACCAGTTCATGCCCACTAAGCAGCCCCGAGCTTGGCAACTCGATGCGAACGGGAACCACACGCTCGACTTGTGCGGCGGCTTTCGAAAGAGCTTCGATGGTGTGGTCGACCTGGTCTTTTCCGACTGCGAGGTTGCGTGCCAATGTTTTCGCGGCTCGATCCTTTTGCGCGTTGATCTCCAGCTTAGAATCATCCCGGCGGGCTGCCCCCTGCCTGCCTTGCTTGCTGCGCTGGGCATGACGCTCGGTTCGCGCTTGCTGAGCAGTGCGCGCCTGTCTGGCAACGCGCTCCGCCTGTCCTAACGCTTCCTTGGCTCTTTCTCTGATCGCATCGCGCTGCGCTTTGAAGGTCGACCATCCTCCACCCACGCTGACAGCACCGGCTGGAGACAGTTCGACGATGCGATCCATGCCTTCGAGCAATTCCCGATCATGACTGGCAACGAGCGCCGGTCCGCCCCAATCCTTCAGAAGCTGCGCGACCATTGCACGCCCTTCATCATCAAGGTCATTGGTGGGTTCATCGAGCAAGAGGATGTCAGGCTGCGCAATCAGCAAAGCGGCAATCTTCACACGGCATTGCTGACCTCCGCTCAGATCATTGGCCGGTCGATCCAAAGCGAGGTCCGACAGTCCAACCCGCGACAACATGCCTTCAAGACGTGACGGCAGGTCCCAATCGGCATCGTCAAGATCTGTGCCTTGCGCTTCGCCCCGTTCGATGCGTTCAAGGATTGATAGCGGGTCCGCAACGGCCAGGGCCTGCGCTACACTTATGCCGCTGCTGTATGCTCCCTGCTTCATCATGCCGATCGCGCCGTCAGTCGTCACCGAACCCGATACCAGACCGCGTTTGGAAGCGATTGCAGAAAGCAAAGTGCTCTTCCCGCACCCATTGCGCCCGAACAGGCCAACGACCTCGTGCGAGATGCTTTCGGAGAGCGGGGGAAAGAGTGGATTTTGAGGATCGGCGCCGACGCAAACGGCGTTGAGATGAATATGAGACACGATAACACCCAAGCAAAAGTTGTCTTCAAGACGAACGATAAGCTTAGTTGTTCATGCGCGTTCACTCCGGTTGCGTTGAGCGCCGAATAGCGGTGTCTTTGGCCAAGTTCAAGTTGGCAGACTGGTATGGCAAGCGCCGGTTTCTCTAAAAATGGTCACGTTGAAGAAATTCAATCGGAACGGTCGCTTACCATCATGGCAGCTGACATGACCTGCTTAGGAGGCGCGAAGAGCGATTAAAACTCAGGAACAGCAAGGGCTTGTCGCCGTTATGTCCATGAGAGCCCACCCCCACCCCCTCCGGCCTCACAAATCAAGGGATACTTATGTCAGGTCAACTCAGTGGACAGGTAGCAATGCCACAAAAATCACCAGCGAACATAACGGTACGCAGTCACGGCACTTTGCCTGACGCCAATGTCGCGACGCGCGGTAAACCACGAAATCCCTGGCCGGAATCGACCAATAAACGCAAGAAGGCGGTCTCGACACGCTCATTCAAGAAACAGATGGTCGAGGCTCAAACTCCGCTCAAACGTTTCGCTGTACGTCTTTGCAAGCGCGAGGATCTGGCAGAGGATCTGATGCAGGAAACGCTCATGAAAGCATGGGCGGCCCGCACTCAGTTTAAGCCGGGCAGTAACTTTCTGAGCTGGGCGTTCACGATCCTTCGCAACACCTGGTTGAACCAGCTCCGCCGCAACAAGAAGTTTGTCGGCGAATACGATGAGCGCGCAGCGGAAAATATTCTCTCGATGCCAGCCTCGCAAAATTCATCAATGGCACTCGCCGATCTACAACGCGCGATGTCCGAATTGCCGACCGATCAGCTCGAAGCGCTGTTATTGGTCGGACCGGGCGATCACACCTACGAGGAAGCGGCTGAGATCCTGGGCTGCGCTGCCGGCACAGTCAAAAGCCGGGTATCGCGGGCAAGGTCTGTGCTTGGCGATATCATCGAAGACGGCAAGCTCAAGATGCCCATCGAGAATACCGAGGATACGACCCAGATCGCGGCGATTTTTGTCGAAGCTATCGAAACGATCGAGCAAGGCGGGAAAATCGAAGACGTCATCAATCTCGAGCGGTAAGCCGCACGTTCAACGATCCGACCAGAAAAGAAAGCGCCGCGCCCTTTGTTCAAGGGTGCGGCGCTTTCTTTGTTTTTTGTCATGGTGTTTAGGCGGTTGGCAAGCCTCCGGCGGGGCCGAACATCGCCCACAATGTCTCTCCGATCACTGGCGGTGCGCAGAGCGGCTTCGGATACGAGAAGCCTTGTCTGATCAATCGAGACCAAACAGTCTTTCGATGAAGCTCGGCTCATAGAGCGGCTGGATGCGTCCGTATTTCTGGAACCTCGTGCTCGCATCGCAATGCGGGCGCGGTTGGGTCCAGCGGTCTGGCTTGCTTGAGTAAATAGGGGCCGAAGTCATGTGCGTTTCCTTCTTAAATTCGGTTGGGCCATTCACTTGGGATCGCGCTCGCACTGGCTTCGTTTCCGAGAGCCAAGGAGGGCAAGTGAGTGACCCGTCAGGTTGTGCTTAGGATAGGAACGGGGCTAAGTTTGGTTCCATTTTTCAGTGGTCTGATCAAGATAGCATGATGCGCACTTTTATCGATTGCAGGCGAGCTATCGGACCGACACGCACCTGATTGGCAGCCTCTTTTCGGAGCAGTCAGCTTGCCGATTTGACCCATTGATCCGACCCCTGCACAAGAGCCTCAACGTACTGCCTTATCAGTAGAGGATACTTCCCCGCATGACCGCTTGGCGATTCGCGATTGATCGGGGTGGGACCTTTACCGATGTTGTCGCGATCACACCCGGTGGCCAACTGGTGACCGACAAGCTGCTCTCCGAGAATCCAGAACGATATGCCGATGCGGCGAGTGAGGCGGTTCGTAGATTGATGGTCGAGCATGGCTCTGGACCTATTGCCGAGCTGCGCATTGGGACCACGGTCGCAACGAACGCTCTTCTGGAGCGTAAAGGGGAGCGGCTGGCTCTTGCGATCACCAAGGGTTTCGGCGACGCGCTTCGGATCGGCACCCAGGCGCGGCCCGAGATTTTCGCGCGCCACATCGTCCTGCCTGAACAACTGGCGCAGACTGTTCTCGAGATCGACGAGCGCGTCGGCGTGGACGGCGAATTGCTCAGCGCTCTCAATGAAGATGAAGCGCGACAACAATTCGCCGATCTGCGCGATGCGGGTTTCGATGCGATTGCGATCGTGTTGCTTCATGGCTGGAAGTACCGCGATCATGAGATCCGACTTTCCAAGATTGCCAGCGAGCTCGGCTTCAAACAGATCTCGACAAGCCACGAAGTTGCTCCGCTCATCAAGCTCATCCCGCGCGGCGATACGACGGTGGTTGATGCGTACCTCTCTCCAGTTCTGAGGCGTTACACCGACACATTACAGGCCGAGCTGCCCGGCGCAGACCGGGTTCGCTTCATGCAATCGAACGGCGGACTGGCAGAGGTCGGCGCGTTTCGCGGGAAGGATGCCATCCTTTCGGGTCCTGCAGGAGGCTTTGTCGGCATGGTGGCCGCGTCCGGGCCACTTGGGCATGACAGACTCATCGGCTTCGATATGGGCGGCACCAGCACTGACGTTGCTCATTATGCTGGCCAGTATGAATTGACCGGCGACAGTGTTGTTGCAGGCGTCCGGGTTGCTGCACCGATGATGCAAATCCACACGGTCGCGGCTGGCGGTGGCTCAATCTGCAGCTTCGATGGTGCGCGCTTCCGTGTCGGTCCTGAAAGCGCAGGCGCCGATCCGGGGCCCGCCTGCTATCGCAAGGGCGGCCCCTTGACGGTTACCGACTGCAACCTTGTTCTCGGCAGGATCGATCCCGCCTTTTTCCCGAGTGTCTTTGGACCCAATGGCGACGAGCCCCTCGACCAGGTGGCTGCGAGAGCCGCTCTTGCAGACGTCGCGGCGTCTATGCCCATTTCGATGCCTATGGAGGAAATCGCCGAAGGTTTTCTCGCCATCGCGGTCGACAATATGGCAAACGCCATTCGAAAGATTTCGGTTGCTCGCGGCCACGACGTCACGGCCTATGCGCTTGCCTGTTTCGGAGGGGCAGGGGGGCAACATGCCTGCAAGGTAGCAGACGAGTTGGGCATGGAAACGGTGCTGGTTCACCCCCTCGCCGGCATGCTTTCGGCGTTCGGTATCGGCATCGCGCCAGTAAAGGTGATCCGCGAAGTCAGCCTCGTGAAACCGCTTGGCGATAATTTCGCAGGGCAATTGACGGACCTCCAGAATGAGGCCCGAGACGCTTTACTTGCACAAGACATCAAAGAGGATGCAATCGCCTTTGAACCGCAAGCGCGTTTGCGCTTTGAAGGGAGCGATTCCATGCTCACCATCGCGTGCGAGGACGTGTCGGCGATGGATGCGGCCTTTCGAAAACTCCATCGCCAACGCTTCGGCTATTCCGATGACGCCGCGCAGATCATCGTCGAAGCGTTGAGCGTTGAGGCTATTGGAATGTCAGGCGGTCTTGGGGCGGCTCCTGTAAGGCCTGTCGCACTCGCTGGAAGAGCGTCTGGAACATGCCGGACAGTCGAGCGAGCGGCTCTCAGCATCGACGAAACCGTAGACGGGCCCGCGCTAATCATCGATCCAGGCTCGACCACGGTTGTGGAGGAAGGGTGGCAGGCACGTCTCTCCAACGACAGTACCCTGGTTTTGACGCGGATTTCACCACTTGAGCGCGGGCACGCGGTGGGGACTGCCAAGGATGCGGCGGTCGATCCGGTTCGGCTCGAAATTTTCAACAATCTCTTCATGGCAATTGCAGAGGAGATGGGCGTTGTTCTCCAATCCACCGCAACTTCGGTGAACATCAAGGAGCGGCTCGACTTCTCATGCGCACTGTTCGATGCGCAAGGTGCCCTGATCGCCAACGCACCGCATATTCCGGTCCATTTGGGCAGTATGGGAGACAGCATTGCACGCGTGATCGAGGCGCGCGGGCAGTCGCGCGACGGACGCGGCTTCAAGCGCGGTGATGCTTACGTGCTTAACGATCCTTATCGCGGGGGAACCCATCTGCCTGACATCACGGTCATCGTACCGGTCTTCTATGGCACAGGCGACGAACCGGATGCCTTTGTGGCGGCAAGGGGGCACCACTCCGACATTGGCGGTATCGCGCCCGGATCAATGCCACCTGACAGCCAGAGAATTGAGGAGGAGGGCGTCCTGATCGACAACCTTCTCATGGTCGACGAAGGGGATTTCCGCGAGGTAGAGGTGCGCGACGTGCTTGCAGGCGCTACTTATCCGGCGCGCAATCCTGATCGCAACCTGTCCGATCTGCGAGCGCAATTGGCTGCCTGCACTCGCGGAGCGGAATTGCTCTCGGCGGCTGCTCACAATCAAGGAGCGCAGGTTGTCGCAGCCTATATGGGGCACGTCATCGCCAATGCGGAGGAGAGCGTTAGGCGTCTGCTCGACCGCCTTGAAGATGGCAGCTTCCGCTATCCAATGGACAATGGCGCGGTAATCGAGGTCGCAATCCGGATCGATCGTGAGGCACGCTCGGCGGTGTTCGACTTTACGGGAACGTCCGCCCAGCTTCCCGACAATTTCAACGCTCCACGCTCGATCACGCGCGCAGCCGCGCTTTATGTCCTGCGTACACTCATCGATGATGCAATCCCGATGAACGATGGCTGCTTGAGGCCGGTCGATCTGATCGTCCCCGAAGGTTCAATGCTCAATCCAAAGCCGGGAGCAGCCGTGGTGGCAGGCAATGTCGAAACCAGCCAGGCTGTCACCGATGCCCTGTTCGCTGCCACGGGCAAGCTCGCACCGAGCCAAGGCACGATGAACAATTTCACATTTGGGAATGATCAGCACCAGTATTACGAAACGATCTGCGGCGGTTCTGGCGCTGGACCAGACCATGACGGCACAAGCGCTGTGCAGACGCACATGACCAACAGCCGTCTGACCGATCCCGAGATTCTTGAAAGTCGACTTCCGGTCCGGCTCGACCGTTTTTCAATTCGCCGGGGTTCCGGCGGGAAGGGCCAACATCGTGGTGGAGACGGCGTCGAGCGACGCGTCACTTTCCTGGAAGCAATGCGCGCCAATATCCTTGCCAACAGACGGGCCGTTGCACCACGCGGCATTTGCGGGGGAGAGGACGCTCAGCCCGGGCGCAACTGGGTCGAACGCGCCGACAGATCGCGCGAGGAGTTGTCAGCAACCGGGTCGGCACAGATGGAAAGAGGCGACGCCTTTGTCATCTTGACGCCCGGTGGCGGTGGATTTGGGGAGATCTGCGAGTGAACTATTGGCCCTTGCTGGGCATCGCGCTGGTCGTGGTCGGCTTCGCGCTGCGTTTCAATCCGCTTCTGGTTGTGGTGGGATCTGCAGTCGCGACCGGGCTTCTGGCGGGCCTTGATATTGTCGCTGTGGTTGAAGCCCTTGGGAAGGCTTTCAACGACAACCGCTACATCTCGGTCACATGGATCATTCTCCCGGTGATCGGATTACTCGAGCGCCATGGATTGCAACAGCGCGCACGAGCAGTGATCGAAAGTGTGCGCGGGGCAACTATGGGCAAGCTGCTCACCATCTATCTGGGGTTTCGCCAGATAACGGCTGCGCTTGGGATGAAAGACATTGGCGGTCACCCACAGGCCGTCCGCCCGCTGGTGGCTCCGATGGCAGAAGCGGCTGCCGAAAAATCGCATGGCGAACTGACAGAGGATGATCGGCAAAAGGTTCTCGCAATGTCTGCGGCGACCGACAATGTCGGTCTGTTCTTTGGTGAAGATATTTTCTTCGCAATCGCCTCTATACTACTGATTCAAGGTGTTTTTGAGAGTTATGGGTATCCGCTGACGCCGCTGGAGCTTTCAGTCTGGGCGATACCGACCGCGATATGCGCTTTCGTCATCCATTCGTGGCGGATCAGAGCGCTCGACCGACGATTGGGGAGGGTGCGCACATGATCACTTACGAGTGGCTCTATTGGCTAGCCGGCGCATTCTTCGCAGTGTGGGCTCTGCTGAGCCTTAAGGACGGACGTTATGGCAATGCAGCATTCTGGGGGCTTCTTGCGGTTAGCTTCTTCGCTGGAAGTCACTTGAATGACTTTGCTAATGGCGTGCTGGTTCTGGCATTGGTCGCGATCGCTGGCACCGGACGTCTATCGCGTAGCGCCCCCGAGACGACTTCTCAGATCGAGCGTGAAGAATTCTCGGCAACGCTCGGAAGCAAATTGTTTATTCCGGCCTTGATAGTTCCTGTCACAGCTGTCGCAGGCACGCTGCTTTACAATTACACGCCGTTGTCGGCGACGGGCTTGTTCGAAGCTCGGCGAGAAACCCTGATCCTTTTTGGCATCGGGGTGGTGATCGCCCTCGTGGTCGCGACGCTGTGGCTGCGAGCGCCTCCCACCGCTCCGGCGGAAGAGGGGCGCAGATTGCTCGATTCAATCGGTTGGGCAGCAATCCTTCCGCAAATGCTCGCAGCGCTGGGAGCCGTTTTCGCGCTTGCAGGAGTTGGCAAGATCATTGGAGGCTTTGCTGGTGGCGCCATTCCGGAGGGTAGCGTGTTTTTGACCGTGGTCGTGTTCGCACTTGGCATGGCGCTTTTCACGATGATCATGGGGAACGCATTCGCCGCCTTCCCGGTCATGGCCGCAGCGATAGGCATACCGCTTCTGGTCGAAGGGTACGGCGGCAATCCCGCGGTTATCGGTGCGGTTGGAATGCTGGCGGGCTTCTGCGGAACCTTGCTCACGCCCATGGCGGCGAACTTCAATATCGTGCCGGCGGCCTTGCTTGAACTGAAGGATCAGAACGGCGTCATTCGCCAGCAGATTGGTACTGCAATTCCGCTTTGGGTTTGCAACGTCATCATCATCTATGTGGGAGCTTTCCTGCTATGGAACTGACCGAAGCAATTGCCAGCCAATACTCCCGGATCGCGCTTTCGCACGTGGGTCAGGAATATCCGAACAAGCTCGATCACGTGATGGTCGAAGACGCCGATGTGCGCACGCCGCGCGGTCTGCACCCGGTTTTCTACGGTAGTTTCGACTGGCATTCCTGCGTCCATTCCTGGTGGACATTGCTCACCCTGAGGCGGCTTTTCCCGACGATACCGGAGGCGCAAGAGATCGCGGCGCTGGCCGATGCCACGTTCACCGAGGACAAGCTGGCAGCAGAGCTCGCTTATCTTAAGCGTCCGGCTTCGCGCGGTTTCGAGCGGCCATATGGCTGGGGCTGGCTGCTTTACCTCCATCTCGAAGCGGAGCGGCACACTGATCGCCCTTGGGGCGAAAGGCTTTCGGCGCTGGCCAGTACCTTTGGTGCACGCTTGCGCGACTATCTGCCCCTGCTGATCTACCCGATTACGGTCGGCACGCATGCCAACACGTCCTTTGCCCTGCTGTTAGCCAGAGAGTGGACACATCGGCATGACCGTGACTTGCTTATAGAGATTGATAAGTGGACGCTGAATGCATTTGAAAACAAATCGAATTATTCTGGATGGGAGCCGGGTGGGGACGAATTCCTTTCCCCGGTTCTAACCGCTGCGTTGCTCATAAGTCGCGCGATGTCCGCCGGTCAGTTTGCTGCCTGGTTTGACCGGTTGGTGCTGGAAAACGGATGGATCAAGCGCGAATGTCGTCCCGTCACCGTGTCAGATCGAAGCGATGGGAAGATTGCCCACCTTGATGGCCTCAATCTGAGCCGCGCATGGTGTTTGCTCGGTCTGGCGAAGGCGCTGGGAGAGGCGGCACCGCCTCTCCTGCGTGACCGCGCGCATGAACACATGGTCGCTGCGATGCCCCATGTGGCCGGCGATTACATGGGCGAACATTGGCTGGCGAGCTTCGCGCTGCTTGCTTTGCTCGAGGCGCGCTAGCCTGAAGGGATCAGCGTGATCTCGGTCTGGCGTCCATCGAGAAATCGAACAGTCTCACCGTCGAAATAGGCGTCCTCCTCGGTTCTGAAGTCGACGCGCTGGCCGTCCCACTCAGGAACTTCGGCATACGAGGTGAGCTCGATCGACCACGCGGTCTCCGGGTGGATTGTGTAATCGCCGCGCGGATCGCCATTCTGGTTGTCCCAGAAGCCAATCGCCGTTCCCGCTCCGTGGCCGTGATACCCGATCGGATGCGTGTAGATTGACGGATCCAACCCCTCGCTGATGGCCTGAGCGCGTGCGCGGGCCAGCACTTCATTGCCGGAAAGGCCAACCTCGAAGTGTGAGCGCAAGATGTCCTGCACTCGGTTGCTGTTGGCGAGGCCGGCGCGAAGGCCCTCTGGCGCCTGTGTCTCACCGGGTTTCAGAACGTAGGCGAGGTGCTGCGTATCGGTGTTGAGGCGCAGATAGGTGGTGCCGAAATCGGTCCAGAGCAGATCGCCAGGTTGGATGACCACTTCGCCGCGCAGCATGCCGTCTTCCCCTTCGCGCTGGATCGCAACCGAAGGATGAAACCATGGGGTGAGCCCAAGCTCAAGCAGCCGGTCCCGATACCACCACCGAACGTCGTCGGCCGTCGTAACACCGGGGGTTATGACATCGCGAGAAAAGGCCTGTGCGATCACCGCATGAGCGGTCCGCACCACGCTGGGATAGATTTCCATCTCGGCAGGAATTCGTGTCTCCAGCCAGCGAATAGCGAGTGTTTCACCGGACTTGACACGTTCATGAAGTTCGCTCGGTAACGCATTCATAAATAGGCGATATTGGCTGAGCGTCATGCCATCGCCAAACGCGCTCAGATCGGAATAGTTGATTGCGATCGTCTCTGGATCGCGCTCCGCGATGATGTCAGCCACGGCCTGCCACTGGTCAGGTTGTTCCTCAGGCTCCCATGCCGGCTCGAACAATCCGCCAAGCCCGTAACGGCTCACCGTCATCCGCTCTATGGGCTGACCCTCGCCCAGATCGTGAAAAATCAGGATCGTGCGGCGCCGGGCCGCCATGCTCTTCGCGTCGAGCATTGTCGCGATCACTGGTTCTTCAAAATATTCTCGCGCCATAAGCAGCCAGAGATCGACCCCTTGCTCGCGCATGATCCGTGGGATGACGGTATCGAGGCGTTCGGCAAGTATGCGATCGACGACTTCGGAACGCTCACGCGCGGATAGTATCGGTGGCAGTTGCGGGGTCGATTGCTCCGTCTCACTCATTCCAATCGTCGTCTGGGCGTGAGCGAGAGATGGCGAGAGACAAAGAGCGCTAAGCGTGCTGACGCCAATCGATAGCGTGGCCGTCATTGTCGAAAGATTGCGCATGATTCTATCGTGTTTCCCTCTCGCCAGACATTTCGAGGGATATGCGAAGATATGCGCTGGCAAGTCAAATTGGCAGAACCCGGCGCGATTGGAATTGCACGGTTTATCGCGACTTACGTTAAGCACGAAATCGGCTGTTCCTTACCATTTGGTCAGTATGTCCGTCCGTTCACCATTAACCCCGCCTGAGATTTGGCTACAATTCCCCGGAAAACCGCGATTTCTGGGGAGTTTGCTAACGGGTTGATAACCATTCCTGAGTATTCGCCCTAGCTATGAATACACAGGCTCTCATAAAACCGCTCTTCGCCACGAGCATCGTGGCTGCGTTTACTATCTCGTCGCCCGCTTTGGCGGAGGGAGTGAGTGCAGGCACGCTGATCGAGAACACTGCAAGCGCTACCTACGAGGACGGAGAAGGGACCAAGACGGTCGATTCGAACACCGTCCAGGTCCGAGTTGACGAACTTCTCGATGTGACTGTCACCTCGCTCGATAGCGGGGCGGTGGGCGCGTCGCCGGGTGAAGCGATCTTGACTTTCGAAGTCACCAACCAGGGCAATGGTCCCGAGGCTTTCGTCCTGACGGCCAACCCGGTCGTGACAGGCAACGAGTTCGAGACCGTGGTCGAAAGCATCGCGATCGATACCAACGGCAACGGCACCTACGATCCGGGCGTCGATGAAATCCTGACAGCGCCAGAAACCACAGCAGAACTTGCAGCCGATGAAGCGATCACCGTGTTCGTGATCGTGACTGTTCCCGATGGCGTCTCCGACGCGGAGGAGAGCAATGTCGAGCTTACCGCCGATGCCGTTACCGGCACCGGTGCTCCTGGCACGAGCTTTGATGGGCAGGGCGTGAATGGCGGCGATGCGATCGTCGGGGCCACCGGCGCCAGCAGCACAGCGGTCGGCTCGCTGATCGCAGGGATCACCACCGTCGATCTCGACAAGGCAGTCAGCCTGGTCGATCCGTTCGGCGGCGACAGCGCAGTGCCGGGCACGGTCGCCACCTTCACGATTACCGCCGCCATAAACGGAAGTGGTTCGGTCGACGCTCTTGTCGTTACCGACGCCATCCCGGACGGCACGACCTACGCCGAGGGCACGCTCGCGCTCGACGGGAACGCGCTCACCGATGCGCCCGGCGATGACGCAGGCGATGCTTCCGATGCCGACGGCATCTCCGTCGATCTCGGCACGGTCGCGGGGGGCACAATTCACCAGATCACGTTTGACGTGACGATCGACTGATTCAACTTGGGGTTGGGGAAACAAAGCAATGAAAAACATTACCAAAAGGGTCGCCTTTCTCCTGGCATTCGCAACCGTTCCATTGGCAGCTCCCGTTTTCGCGCAGGGCCAGAGCCCGGTCACGCTTAACGGCGATGTAAAGGCTGTCGAAACATCCATGGATGCAGCTGGCAATCCTGTGACCCGCCTGGTGGAGCCGGACGTGATCGTTCCTGGCGATCGCCTGATCTTTACGACCGAATACGCCAACACCGGCGATGAAGCGGTCGAGAACTTTGTCGTTACCAATGCCGTTCCGGCCGCTGTTCGCCTTGCAGGGGATGCAGACCCTGCGCTGACGGTATCGGTCGATGGCGGAGGGACCTGGGGCGCTCTGAGCGAGCTCACTGTCTCAGGCGAGAATGGAGCGACACGCGCGGCAGGTCATGCCGATGTTACTCACGTGCGCTGGACCCTTTCCAGCGTGGCACCGGGTGAAAACGGCCGGGTCGAATACCCAGCCATCATCCGCTGACACGCGACACACGGATTCTTCCGTCGGGAAACGGAAGATAACCGCCACGTCCCGCGGGCGGAGTGAATGTCGCGGGGCCACACGCAAAGGACCACAAACATGAAAAGAAGCACCCAGTTGCTGGGGGCGGTGAGCGCGTCGGCGCTTATTGCCATGACCAGCACACCGGCCCTCGCGGTCGGTACAAATGCTGGCAGCAGCATCACCAACAACGTCACCGTGACCTTCGAAGTCGGCAACGAGCCGCAGACCGAAGTCACCGCAAGCGACACCTTCACCGTTGACCGGCGTATCGACGTCAATGTCAGCTTCAACGGCGTATCACCGACTTCGGTTTCGCCAGGTGAAGACGATGTTGTCCTCGCATTTGATGTGACGAACCTGTCGAACGCCACGGTCGACCTCGATCTTTCGGCCATCCTCACCGGTGGTACCGGAGACGCAGCCGACATCTCCGCCTTTGAGATATACATCGACCTTGACGGTGACGGACAGCTTGATGCGGACGAGATTACCGCTGGCGCTGTGACGTTCCTCGATGAGGTGGCCGCAGATGATGGCAGTGGTACGGAGACCATTTCGGTTCTCGTCGTCTCTGACATTTCGCTCGACGCGATCAACACCAACACCTTTGATGTTGCTCTCGTTGCCGATGCTCACGAAGCTGGCACTGTCGGCACGCTTGGCGCGAACATCGATAACGATGATGGCGCTAACACCGATGGCGTCGACACCGTCCTTGCCGATGGCAATGGCGGAACCGGCGAAGAGATCGATGGCGATGGCGCGTTCTCTGACCAGGCACAGATCCTGGTCGCAGGGGCGAACATCACTGTCGTCAAGTCTAGCACGATCATCAGCGATCCGGTCAACAACACGACCAACCCCAAGGCAATTCCCGGTGCCGTGATCCAGTATTGCATCGCGGTTTCGAACGCATCGGGCGCTGCGACTGCTTCGGCAGTCAACGTGGCCGATGACCTGCCTGCCGATGTGACCTTTACCGAGAACGATTTCGGCATCTTCGTCAACGCGACGGCGTCGATCAACGATCAGGGCACGGCCAGCACAGCTGATGACGTTGCAACCTGCACCGTCCCCAGCGGCACCGATGGCGAAGCAAGCGGCGACGCGACCTTCACCGCTACCGGCGGTACTGGCGGTCTCGACCTGATCTCGGGCGACCTGCTCGATATCGCGGCCGGCGAAACGCGTGCAGTCTATTTCCGCGTGACGATCAACTAAGATCGAACCGGAATTCTGGCTTTGCGTGTAGCCCCCTCTCTCATGAGGCGTCTGGCAGCAGCACTTCTGTTAGTGCTGCTGCCCTTCGGCGTGTCTGGAGAGGGGGCATTCGCACAGGAATCGAAGACCGACGCCGAAGTTATCGGCACGGTTACCAATATCGCAGAAGCCAGTTGGCTCTTGCGTGGAAGGTCCGTCAGAACATCGTCAAACGAGGTCACGTTCGACGTCACCTTGCCACCGCCGGAAATCCGCGCGTTCCGCCCGGCACCTCAGGGCAGCGTCGAGCTGAACTTCCGGGCACCCTTGTGCAGCGCGGTAGGCCAGTCGGCCCAAGGCGATGGTTCAAACGCGACTTCGAATGTGCCGCTGACCCCCCGCGAAGGTATGGTCGAAGTGACCGACACCGTGCGAGCAGGTCAGACCCTTCTGTTCGAAGTCACTGCGCTGGCGGCGAACCGGAATCCCAATGACGTTGACCAGCTCTCTATCACCATCACCACGTCGACCGGCGATCGGGAAACCGAAATCGTTTTCGAAACTGGGCCGAATACGGGTGTGTTTGTCGGTCAGATCGACACAGTTCGCATGCCGCCTGCTCCAACGGAGGGCGATTGCCGTCTCAGCATTGCCGATGGCGCGTCGATCTCCATTGCCGCCAGTTTGCCGGGGCAGGACGATGTCATCATCGAAACTGCGGTCGAAGTTCTGGCCGATCCGTTCGGCACGGTTTTCGACAGCGAAACGGGCGAGCCAGTGGATGGTGCTCGCGTCACGCTTGTCGATGCACTCACTGGCCAACCGGCGACCGTTTTTGCAGAAGATGGCACCACTGCTTGGCCTTCAAGCGTGATTTCAGGAGAAGCGATCGTCGATGGCGCAGGCCGTATCACCGAGATGGGGCCTGGCGAGTTCTGGTTCCCTCTGACGTTCTTGGGCACCTACAGGCTCGAGATTGAACCGCCCGAGCCATACTCGGCACCCTCGGTTGTCAGCCCGGCTGATCTTGCGCAGCTAACCGCCCCGGATGGGGGAAGCTACATCATTCTCGATGCGTCGTTCGGCGGCAGCTTCGTGCTTGATGATCCCACGCCGGTTCAGGTCGATGTTCCGCTCGATCGACCAAGTCTTGAAATTGGCCTGGACAAGGCTGCGTCGCGCGACCGCGCACAGCCCGGTGATGTGGTTTTCTACGCCATCACTGCGACAAATGCAGACCCGTCGCGTCCCAAGCGCAATGTCGTGCTGACCGACACGCCTTCGCGGTCGCTTCGCTTGCGCCGCGACACTATCCGCATAGACGGAGCAGAGGTCTCTGATGAAGTCACCATCGCGCCCGACGGTCGTTCATTGAGCATCGCGCTCGGCGATCTACCGGGCGGCGCATCGCGGCGGGTGACGTATGCCATGTCGGTTCTTCCCGATGCACCTCCGGGGCGCGCAATCAACGAGGCGGTCACGACCGACTCGCTAGGCCGCGTCGCGCGTGCCAGCGCCGTCGTCGATATCGAACGCGACAGCATTGCCGATCGCATGACAGTCATCGGCCGGATCACCGCCGGACCATGTTCGGTTCGCGACACGCGCAGCGACCCACGCCGCGGCATTCCCGGCGTGCGCGTGGTCATGGAAGATGGCAGTTACGCGATCACCGATGCGGACGGTCGCTATCACTTTGAAGGGGTGGTGCCTGGCACGCACGTCGTCGCGGTATCGCGCATGACGCTGCCAGAGGGCGCTGAACTCGTCGACTGCCATCGTTCGACCCGCAATGCCGGCAGCGCAATGTCACGTTTTGTCATCGGGCAGGGTGGTAGCCTTGTCGTTGCTGATTTTCATGCAATCGTTCCCGAAGGCGGCATCGAAGAAAACGCCCAGTTTGCCGAGACCCGTCCGAACGGCGCAACGGCTCGCGCGGTCAATTCCATCGCGGGCGGACTGAATGACGATGACCAGCCTCTCGACGCTGGCATTCTGGTCGAAGCCGGAGTTCCTGAAAGCACGGCGCAGGCTGCTGAAAGCGCTGCGCCCACTTACGCGCCCAATACCGACTGGATCGCGCTTGGTGATGGCGAGGACGGCTTCCTGACGCCGGGTCTGACGGCGAATCCGCGCGCTCCGGCGATCCGCGTGGCAATCCGTCACCGCCGGGGCCAGACGGTCGTGCTCAAGGTTGATGGCAAGGAAGTCAGCCCGCTTGCATTTGACGGCACGGTGAATCCAGATACGGGCCGGTTCGCGGTCAGCACCTGGCGCGGGATCGTGCTGGAAGACGAGCGCACCGTCCTTGAAGCCAACATCATCAACTCCTTTGGCGAGGTGTCCAAGACCTTCACTCGCGAGGTGTTCTTCACCACCACGCCAACGCGGGTCGAACTGGTCCCGGAGCAGTCCAACCTCATCGCCGACGGTCGCACCCGCCCTGTCGTTGCGATCCGGGTACTCGACCGCAACAATCGCCCGCTGCGCGAAGGTGTGTCCGGCAATTTCCAGCTCAACGCACCTTACGAGAGCGCTGAGGCGCTCGACCGTCAGCAGCTCAACCAACTGACCGGTTTTGCTCCCACGGCTGCGCGCTGGGTTGTCGAGGGGACTGACGGCATCGCGAAGATCGAGCTTGCTCCGACCATGGTCAGCGGTTCGCTGCGTCTGGACTTCGAATTCAACGATGGCGAGCTTGTCCGCGCCCAGCAGCTTGACGCGTGGATCGAGCCGGGGGACATCGACTGGACTATCGTCGGGCTGGCCGAGGGCACTGCAGGCGCACGCAGCGTTGCGGACAACATGCAGCGCACGGGCCGCTTCGACAGCGACCTTGGCGATGACGCGCGCGTCGCGCTCTACGCCAAGGGACGCGTGCTCGGTAAGTTCCTGATGACGCTGGCCTATGACAGCGCCAAACAGCGCGAGGACCAGCGGGTACTCGGCACGATTGACCCTCAGGCATACTATACCGTCTTTGCCGACGCCTCGTCGCGCCGTTTCGATGCAGCGAGCCGCGAGAAGCTGTACGTCCGGATCGAGACAGCGACGTTTTACGCGCTCTATGGCGACTTCGAGACCGCGTTCGACCAGACCCGCCTCGCGCGATACAATCGCACCGCAACAGGCGTGCGCGGCGAAGCGCGATTTGGACAGGTGAAGGCAAATGCTTTCGCCGCCGAGATTTCGACCCGGCTCCAGCGTGATGAGATACAGGGGCAGGGCATTACCGGCCCCTACCAGCTCGAAAGCCGCCGCATCCTTGCCAACAGCGAGCGCGTTACCCTCGAAGTGCGTGACAGGTTCCGTTCGGAGCTGATCGTTTCGTCCACTCGCCTCACGCGCTTCATCGATTACGACATCGACCTTCTGTCCGGCACGATTACCTTTGCGCGTCCGGTTCTGAGCCGCGACGACAGCCTCAACCCCCAATTCATCATCGTCGAATACGAGACTGATGGGCTTGGCCAGTCTGAGCTGAATGCGGGCGTTCGGGCCGACTGGACCAGCAATGATGGCAACATCCGCCTCGGCGCCAATGCGATCACCGACAAGGGCGAAGGTGCGCGCACGGATATCGGCACGCTTGATCTGCGCGCTCGGATTGGCACTGGCACCGAGGTTCGCGGCGAGCTTGCCATGAGCCGCCGCGACGGAGAGAGCGCGAACGGCTGGCTGGCCGAAGTACAGCATCAAACGGGCAAGCTGGACATCCTCGCCTACGCTCATCAGCTGGACGCGGATTACGGCATTGGCCAGCAGAACGGCGCAGAGCTGGGCCGCCGCAAGATCGGTGTCGATGGCCGCGTGTTGCTGAACGATAACCTCAGTCTGCTTGGCAGCGCGTGGCAGGATGACAGCCTGACCGACACGTCGCGCCGCCGCGCTGCGCAGGGCCAGATCAATCTGACCCGTCAGCGCACCGATCTGCGCCTCGGCCTCAGCCACTTTAACGACCGTCTCGCGGATGGCAGCACGAACACCTCGACCGTGGTTGAAGCAGGTGTGACCCAGCGCTTGTTAAACAACACGCTTGAACTTTCAGCAGCAACCGCGCTCGCACTTAATGATGCGGAAAGCGCGGATCTGCCGGCGCGTCACCGGTTGAGCGCTCGATATGCGCTTACACAAAATGTCCGGCTGATCGGAACCTACGAGATCGCCGACGGTGCTGAATTCAACGCGCGCCAGCTACGCGGCGGTCTCGAAGTGACACCGTGGCAGGGCGGCCAGATCGTCACGTCGGTCGGGCAGGAAAGCATCAACGAGCTGGGCAATCGCACCTTTGCCGCCTTCGGCCTCGCGCAGACATGGCAAGTTAGCTCCGAGTTTTCGCTTGATGCGACAGTCGATGGCAACCGCACGTTGAACGGTGCCCCGTCGGCAAACGATCTCGTCAACCCGCAACAGCCGCTGGCGACGGGCGGGCAGCTTACGGGCAATCTTCAGTTTGAGGATTTCACCGCCCTCACCCTTGGCGGTGCATGGCGAAAGGGTCGCTGGAGCGTAACCGGACGCGGCGAATATCGTGACGGTGAACTCGCCGAGCGCATGGGTGCAACCCTCGGCGCGATCCGTCAGCTGGGCGAAGGCAGCATCGTCGGTTCGGGCGCAACCTGGACGCGCGCAGAGGACGAATTTGGCGCGACAACTCAGATTGTCGATGCAGCCATCGCTTTCGCTCATCGACCGGACGCATCGGAATTCGCGATGCTCGGCAAGCTCGAGTTCCGCAGCGACGACATTACCGGCGGCATCGCAGGACAGGCGAGCGGGCTGGGCGGAGCCGGTGCAGGGCGCACCGCGCTGATCGTGGACGGCGATGCAACCTCGCGCCGTCTTGTAGCCAGCTGGAGCACGAACTGGAGCCCGCGCGGTTTCGATCTCAACGAATTCGGCATTGAAGAGGAAACGCGCCGCGATGAATACACGCTGTTTGTCGGGGGACGTTACAATTTCGATGAGTTTGAAGGCACCGAGTTTTCCGGCACCACGATACTTGTTGGCGCAGACGCGCGCATCGGATTGGGTGAGCGGTTCGAGATCGGAGCAAGTGCCACCGTCAGGACCAACCTCGACGACGACGTAACCAGCTTTGCTTACGGCCCGACGGTCGGTTTCGTGCCGGTAGAAGGAATGCTTCTTACCGTGGGATACAACGTCGAGGGCTTCCGTGACGGCGATTTCTCAGCCGCTCGCAACACCGACAAGGGTGTCTTCGCTGCCGTTCGCTTCAAGTTCGACACCGACACGTTCGATTTTCTGGGGCTCGGGCGATGACTGCGCGGGCCATTGATCTTCACACCATGGTAAACGAGGTGTTTACCATCACCCGCTATGTCCTGCGTATGCTTGGAAAAGTGTTCGCCGGACAACGCTCATTTGCTCTGCTCGCGCTCGTCATTCTGGCAGCGAACCTTGTGCTGGCGGTTCCGGCCCATGCGCAGAATGCCGATATCGACTGGGCAGATGCGGGTGTTGTAAGCCAGGGGTCGTTACTCAGCGGGACCACCGCGACCGGTTCGGACGGAAACACTGCGACGATCACCTGGTCGAGCAACTCTGTCGCGCCCAGCACATTCAATCCCGCTTTCTCACCCACATTCGTGAGCTATTTCGACGGCACCATCGGCGGCGCCGCCTCGCCGCTGCTGGTGAGCTTCGACAATTCGCAATTCGATCCGAATGACAAGATCACCATCACTATCACCTTGAGCGAAGCGGTGAAGGATCTGACGTTCTCGCTAGGCGACATCGACTTTGGTAGCTTCGCTGATGCGGTTGAGGTCTATTATGACGACGACAACAGCGGTGCATTCACCAACGCAGCGACCAATAATGCTTTCTGGACGCTCGGGACTTCGGTCAGCCGAACTAATGATGCGACCGTAAACGGATGGCGGGGAACGGCAGGATCGGCCACGGCCGCGACTGACGGGAACATCAATTTCGATTTTGGAACACAGAACGTTCAGCGCATTCAGATCGTGTATTTCAGCTACACCGGTGCCGGTGACCCTGTCGGTCAATTCATGGGTATCTCTGACTTCTTGTACTCGACCCCGGGCGCCGACCTTTCTCTCACCAAAGCTCTGGTCGGCTCTCCGCCCGTGCAGGGAGGGACCGCCGTGTGGCGTCTGATTGCCACAAACAATTCAAACTCTCTTCGCACCGCTGAAAACGTAGTGGTCCAGGAAACATTCCCCGCAGGCTTCACCTTTTCAAGCTCGACTGGGGATGGCTCGTTCAACACCGGCAACAATCAATGGTCGGTGGGAACTCTCGCACCGGGAGAGACGGCCACGCTCACGATCACTGGCACAGTGTCCGCGGCAGCCGGATCGACACTAACCAACGTCGCAGAAATTATCGCGTCGAGTGTGGCCGACCGAGATTCAACACCGAATAACGGCGTCACCTCAGAAGACGATTATGCCAGCGCAACTTTCACTGTGCAAAGTGGCCGGTCTCCCGGCGTTCCGCCGGTGTTGGCATGCCCGGCGGGTCAATCCGTGTTTGACTGGGATGGTATCACTGGCTGGGCAGAGGGATCGACCGACAACACCTATGCATTTGCGAGCTTTGGCGACGTGCGCTTCCAGCTCAGCAATGACGGGGCTTATGTCAACAACGCGGCATTTGGCGGCCAGTCACCAACCGTCACCAATACGTTCGAAGGCGGACTGGTTCCGGCCGAAGACAGTCTGACCCTTCTCGCAAACCAGGCCAATCGCACAGGCGAAGTCGAAGTCGTCATCACGCTGCCACGCACTTTCACCGGTTTGCAGTTCACCGTCTTTGATGTCGACTTTGGCACGAACCAGTTTGCGGACAGGCTGGAAGTGGTGGGTTCCAATGGCGGCGCGCCCGTCGCCGCGCAGCTTACGAACGGCAACACCAACTTCATCAGTGGCAATGTCGCGATCGGCGACCTTGCTTCGGGTTCGAGCGAGGCGCTGGGCAACGTCGTGGTCACGTTCACAGGCACCGTCGATACGATCATACTGCGCTATGGCAACCATTCGACTGCGCCTGCGGACCCTGGTCAACAAGGCATCGGAATTCACGATATCACCGTGTGCGATCCGTTCACGACGTTGAACGTGAGCAAGGTCAGTTCCGTGATCGCGGACCCGGTGAACGGAACAACCAACCCCAAAGCGATCCCCGGCGCGACGATCGAATATCTCATCACCGTAACCAATACCGGCGGCAGCGCGACCGATGTCGATACCGTCACTGTCTGGGACGATGGTCCGGCAGATGCAAAACTATGCTTGATTGACCGAGCCGGCGGGCCGGTCATCTTCAACGATCCCAGCGGGAACTCCGACCTGACCTACTCCTTCGCAAGTCTCGCATCGACGACCGACGACGTAGAGTTCTCCAACGATGACGGAGCAAGTTTCAATTACACTCCTGTCGACGACGGGCTTGGTTGCGACGGCGCCGTCACCGATTTTAGGGTCCGGCCCAATGGCGCCTTTGCTGCCGGTGGGAATTTCACCCTCGTTGTAAGGTTCGAAGTCCGATAGCTGCGCACACCTTGCTGCATTGCAGCAAGGATGTTGACCATGCAGCCTGAGGCAGTACACAAGCGCTCATGCAGTCAGCCCTTGCTCTGGGAGCGCCGCCGTCGCTCGCGACCCTGCTCAAGGGGCAAGATACCTCGCTTTTCCTCGATTTTGATGGGACCCTCGTAGAACTGGCCGAGGGGCCCGATGCCATTGAGCCGCTGTCCGATCTGGCGGAGCGGCTTGCGCGGCTTTCTGGCCGTCTTGAAGGACGCTGTGCGGTCGTCAGCGGTCGATCAATCACAGATATCGAGCGTCATACCGGTCCGTTGTCTGTGGCAATGGCAGGTTCGCACGGCTCAGATATCAGGACCGGAGGCGGGGAAGCTTTGGGCAATGGCCCGGCACAAATCCCCCCTGAGATCGAGCAGCGCCTGCGCGAATTCGCTGTTAGCGAAGGGCTCGATTACGAACACAAACCCCATGGCGGCGCGCTGCATTACAGGCGCAATCCGGACAAGGGTGCGCGCGCTCACGAATTTGCCGAAACGCTGGCTGCCGAACACGGTTGGGCGGCGCAGAGCGGGAAATGCGTGGTTGAGCTTGTAGCGGGCGATGCAAACAAGGGGGCGGCTGTTTCGGCTCTCATGCAAACAGCGCCTTTCGCCGGATCCCGCCCGATCTTCGTCGGAGATGACCTCACCGATGAAGCAGGCTTCAAGGTCTGCGATGCGCTGGGCGGGGCGGGTATATTGGTCGGAGATCGCGAAGAAACCTGCGCGACGTACCGGCTCAAAACAGTAACGATGGTTCACGAATGGCTGGAGCTTTAGCAGATTGACGCACACTTCCTCACTTGAGCTTTGGCCCATCGGCAATTGCCAGGTCTCTGGCCTGATTGACGAAACAGGGGCGCTGGTCTGGGGTTGCGTTCCGCGCGTGGATGGTGATCCGGTGTTCTCAGCGCTTCTGAATGGGGAGCAGCGCGACGCAGGCATCTGGCGCTTTGAGCTTGAAGGCCAATGCTCGGCCAGCCAGCGCTACATTCGCAACACGCCGCATCTTTTGACTACGCTTGAGGCAAAGGACGGGAGCGCGGTGGAAATACTCGACTTCTGCCCGCGGTTTGAACGCTCGGGCAGGATGTATCGCCCGGTTGCCTATGTCCGTATCGTGCGACCGATAAGCGGAACCCCGCGCATCAAAGTCGTCTTGAAACCGACCAAGAATTACGGCGCAGGCATCGCCGACACCACCCACGGCACGAACCACATTCGCTTCCTTACCGGAGCGACCAGTCTTCGCCTCTCGACCGATGCACCGGTTGGATACATTCAGGAAGGGCGCACTTTCCGGATCGAGGATGATACGCACTTCTTTCTCGGCCCTGATGAACCCTTTGTTGGCAACTTGCGCGAGCAGGTCCGTTCCATGGAGCAATCGACGCGCAAATATTGGCAGAACTGGGTTCGCATGCTCGCCATTCCGCTTGAGTGGCAGGAGGAGGTCATCCGCTGTGCGATCACCCTCAAGCTGTGCCAGCACGAAGAAACCGGCGCGATTGTCGCGGCTCTCACCACATCGATCCCGGAGGCTGCGCATTCAGAGCGCAACTGGGATTATCGTTATTGCTGGATCCGCGATTCCTATTACACGATCCAGGCGCTCAACCGCCTCGGCGCGCTCGACGTGATGGAGAAATATCTCGCCTATCTGCGCAACATCGTGGACGGGGCGAAAGGTGGGCAGATACAGCCGCTCTATTCGGTGATGGGCGAAAGCGAGCTGGACGAAACAACCGCGTCGTACCTCGCTGGATATCGCGGCATGGGACCTGTGCGGCGCGGCAATGCGGCCTACAAGCAGGTGCAATACGATTGTTACGGCCAGATCGTGCTGCCCAGTGTGCAGGGCTTCTTCGACCAACGCCTTCTGCGGCCAGCCACGGAGCATGATTTCGAGAATCTGGAGCAGGTCGGCAAGATGGCCTGGGCGATGCACGATCAGCCTGACGCAGGGCTGTGGGAATTTCGCACGCGTCAGGAAGTGCACACCTACTCCGCCGTCATGTGCTGGGCCGCTTGCGATAGGCTGGCAAATGTCGCTCACCATATAGGCAAGCAGGACCGCGCCCAGATCTGGCGCGAACGGGCCGATGCGATCCGGGGCAAGATCGAAGAAAAGGCGTGGAAGGAAAACGGCGAGGGCGGCCATTACGGCGCGAGTTTTGAAAGCGATTACCTCGACGCCAGCCTGCTGCAGATGGTCGAGCTGCGCTTTCTCTCACCCGACAACGATCGCTTTCAGCAAACGTTCGCTGCCGTGGAGGAGCATCTACGGCGCGGCGATCACATGCTGCGCTATGCAGCCGAAGACGATTTCGGCGCACCCGAGACGGCGTTCAACGTGTGCACGTTCTGGCTGATCGAGGCGCTGCACCTTGCCGGGCGCGACGACGAAGCGCGCACTTTGTTCTGCACCATGCTAAGCCATACGACGAAATCCGGCTTGCTCAGCGAGGATCTCGATTACGAGACAGGTGAGCTTTGGGGGAACTTTCCGCAGACCTATTCGCTGGTTGGTGTAATCAATTGCGCTGGGCTGTTGTCCAAATCATGGAGTGAAGTCCGATAGCGAATGCCCAATCCCGTCTGGTCGTCATCTCAAACCGCGTCGCCGTGCCAAAGGCGCGCGGTGTAGCAGGAGCGCAGGGCGGTTTGGCTGGCGCACTTAATGCGGCACTGAAAGATCGCGGGGGTGTTTGGTTCGGCTGGTCTGGTCAGGAAAGCGAAGATCGCACCGGCAACATGGACCTTCAGCGCAATGACGGCGTCACGACAGCAACCATTGATCTGTCACCTCGCGACGTGGGCGAGTATTACAATGGATATGCCAACTCGACGTTGTGGCCGCTGTTCCATTATCGCATCGACCTTGCCCGCTTCGAAAACCGAACCGGTGAAGGGTATGAGCGGGTCAATGATCGCTTCGCTGAAAGCGTCATGCCGCTCATCGAGGAAGACGATCTGGTCTGGGTGCACGATTACCACCTGATCCCGCTCGGCGAGCGTCTTCGCTCACGCGGGGTCAAGAACCGGATCGGGTTCTTTCTGCACACTCCGTGGCCTCCGACACGCCTGCTGACCTCGCTGCCCTTCCATGAGCGGCTTGTGCGCACGATGCTGTCATACGATCTCATCGGTTTTCAGACGAATGAATGGCTTTCGAGCTTTGTCCATTATTGCGAGACCGAGTTGGGAGCCGAGGTTAACCGGGAAACAGGCCGGATCACGCACGAGGGCCGCCAGACCATAGCGCGCGCTTACCCCATCGGTATCGACTGGGAGCACTTCCAGGCGCAGGGCGATACGGGCGAAGCGCGCAATGCAGGCCAGCGGCTGCTCGCCTCCACCCGGCATCGCACGGCGATGATCGGGGTCGATCGGCTGGATTATTCGAAAGGCCTGCCCGAACGCATAGACGGTATCGGCAGGTTCTTCGACGAACATCCCGAGCGTACGCGCGATCTCGTTTTCATCCAGATCGCGCCGCCGAGCCGTGAAGATGTGCAGAGTTATCAGCACATTCGCGGTCTGCTTGAGCAAAAGACAGGCCAGATCAACGGTGCGCGCAGCGAGGTCGATATCGTCCCGATCCGCTATGTGAACCGAGGTTACTCGCATGCCGAGCTTTATGGCTTCTTCCGAGCCGCCAAGATCGGACTGGTCACGCCTTTGCGCGATGGAATGAATCTGGTCGCCAAGGAATATGTCGCGGCACAGGATCCGGACGATCCGGGTGTGCTTGTCTTGTCAGAATTCGCAGGGGCGGCGCATCAGCTTGGGTGTGACGGAGAGGGTGCCGTGCTCGTCAATCCGCACAGCCCTGATGCACTCGCTGGCGCAATCCGCAAGGCGCTCGACATGCCTCGTGACGAGCGCAAGAGGCGCTACGATGCCATGATCGGTACGGTGCGTGACGATGATGTGCGCGACTGGACGCAGCGCTACTGCACGGACCTTGCCGCCGATTAGTGTCAGAGCGACCGCCGGGCCGGCTGCCGATCCTCGTCCGTCAAGCCGGAATTTCGTGCAAGATACGTCTTCAGATCGAGATGCCGTGGCTGGTCCCGGCGTTTCGACAGGATATGCTGGATACGACTGGTGAGACCGCGAGGGTCGAACGGCTTTCGAATGTAATCGTTTGCGCCTGCGTAAATCGCCTGCGTCTCGTCGTCTGCGCCGCTCATCGCGGTGAACATGATCACCGGCAGGTCGTAATAGTCTTCAGACTGCCTCAGCTTTCGCAGCAGGCTGACCCCCGAAATGCCGGGCATGTCCTGGTCGAGCAACAGGATGTCCGGGCGCTTTCGCTGCAAAAGAGCCCAGCATTCTTCTCCGCTCGTTACCCAGCCGCATGCGTGCCCTGCATCAATCAGGACCTGCGAGGCGAGTTCGGCGATCAGTTCGTCATCATCTGCGATCAGTATGTAAGCCATTCTTCCAAGGGCCATTGGTTGCTTCGGGTCGTTGGACGACCGCGCTCAGAGGATGTGGATTGCTTTAACCACACTGATTCAAAGCCATCTTTGGCGTCCCCTCCGCACCAATACCTACACCCCCTGTCCGCGCGCTGTTGCTCCACGGCGGGTGCGCTGCCAGACGGGTGCCTATGATTCGCGAGACCAAGCTTGAACCCTTCCTGCCCACCGATGGTATCCACAATCTGCGCGATTATGGCGGGTATTCGGCGGCGAACGGCACCCGTGTGAAACGGGGCCTGCTGTTTCGCTCGGGTCAGCATATGGAGGCGACAGACAGCGATCTGGAGACGATCCAGAACCTCGGTATCCGAACCATCATCGACCTTCGCGGGATAAGCGAGCGCTCCAGTTTTCCGTGTCGGCGGCACGGTCAGTTCGGCGCGGACGTAATCGCCTTCGAAGGTGAAACCACCAGTTCGCCTCCGCATGAGGGCGGATGGGACAAGGATGATATGACGGCGGAGAAAGCACGCCAGAGGATGCTTTCTGTTTACACCCGCATGCCGGTCAATCCGGCGATGATCGACATGTTCTCGCGCTATTTCCGCGCTTTGGACGAGCGTGAGGGCGGTAGCCTTGTTCATTGCTTCGCCGGAAAGGACCGGACCGGGATTGCCGCGAGCCTGCTGTTGCATGTGCTGGGCGCTCATAAGGATGACGTCGTCGCCGAGTTTATGCGCACCAATGATGCACCCACGCAGCACGTTCTCGAACGCCAATCGCTCCCGCGTATGGAAGCGCACTATGGGGCGATCGAGCCCGAGGCGATCCGCAACCTGATGGGCGTGCGCGAGGAGTATATTGAGCGATACTGGTCAGAGGTCACTCGTGACCATGGCAGCATCGATGCGTATCTTGCGAATAGCTTAGGTGTGGATGACACAAGGAAAGCTCGCCTCAGGGCGCGGTTCCTGACGTGACAAGCCTTTAGGGCGGCCCCATATCGCACGTTAATGAACGACCAGAATTGAAGAGACGACACATGGCTACTCATCACACCAAGATGCTCATCATCGGCTCCGGCCCTGCTGGCTATTCCGCAGCGATCTATGCCGCGCGCGCCATGCTTGAACCGATTGTCGTTCAGGGTCTTCAGCCCGGCGGCCAGCTTACGATCACCACCGATGTAGAGAACTATCCCGGCTTTCGCGACGTGGTGCAGGGCCCATGGTTGATGGAAGAGATGAAGGCGCAGGCCGAGCATGTCGGCACGCGCATGATGTATGACATCATCACCAGCGTCGATCTTGAAGGCGGCTCGCCTTTCCGCGCAGTCGGTGACAGCGGCGATGAGTACATCGCCGACACGATCGTGATTGCGACGGGCGCTCAGGCCAAGTGGCTTGGCGTTCCCGGTGAGCAGGAGCTCGGCGGCAAGGGCGTTTCGGCTTGTGCAACCTGCGACGGCTTCTTCTATCGCGGCAAGAAGGTCGCGGTGATCGGCGGCGGGAACACCGCAGTGGAAGAGGCGCTCTACCTCACCAACCACTCCGACGACGTCACACTGATCCACCGCCGCGACGAATTGCGCTCGGAGAAGATCCTGCAGGATCGTCTGTTCAAGAGCCCCAAGATATCGACCCTCTGGAACAAGACCGTCGAGAGCTTCGAAGCGGGCGAGAACGGTGCTCTGTCGCATCTCGTGCTCAAGGATACGCAGACCGGCGAAACCTCGACGCTCGAAGTGGACGGTGCGTTCGTCGCCATCGGCCACGCGCCTGCGACCGAGCTGTTCAAGGGCAAGCTACCGATGGACGAAAGCGGCTATCTCGATACCGAGCCGGGTACGCCCAAGACCGTCATTCCGGGTGTCTTTGCTGCTGGCGATGTGACCGATCACGTATACCGTCAGGCAGTCACTGCAGCAGGAATGGGGTGCATGGCCGCGCTTGATGGCGAGCGTTTCCTCGCGACGATGGAAGACGCGAAAGAGGCCGAAGCGGCGGAGTAGGTCCTACTCCGCCCCCAGGTTTTACATCCTCAAGCGAACGCGACGAACGCCGCTTTGGCGATCAGCGTAATCAGGACGACGCTCGACAGGGCGAACAGCACGAAGCGCACCATCACCTTGTTCGCGGTGACTTGCACGACGCTGTGAACGACACGCAGGCCGACATAGATCCACGCCAGAAACGCATTCGCACCGCCGCCTTCGCCAAGCAGTGCGAGCACGATCGCAACCGCGTAGAACACCGTGGGCTGCTCATGCAGATGGTTGTAATTGTGCGCTTTCCACTGAACCTCGCGCGGAAGCTTCTGGTCGAGCAGGCCGACCATCTGCGCATCGTCGGGCGCAATTTCGGCTTTCGCCATCGCGGGGATGCGCGATGCGTACATCCATGCCCAGATGATCATCGTCCAGATCATCAGCGCGATGGTCGGTTGCAGGATTTCCATTCCAATCATCTCGTATCTTTCGGCTAGGTCTTACTGAGGTGCAAGGCTGGGGTCGGCGAAGGCCGTCGCCATTAACGCGCGGATCGCGAGGATGATGAGCACCGTCGTGCTGGCGAAGAAGAGCAGGATCCGCACCGGGATCTTGTTCACCAGGATTTGCCACAGCGAATGCACGATCCTGATGCCGACATAGATCCACGCCAGCATCACATCGAGCGCGCCTGCACCGACCACCGCGAGGATGAGGCTGACCGCGTAGAACAGCGTCGGCTGTTCGTGCAGGTGGGTGTGATTGTGCGCGGGCCAGTTGGCTTTGTCCGGGATCACGCCTTCGAGATCCGAACCGCGAACCCCGGTCTTGCTGGGCAGCTTCGACTTGTCCTCGACCTTCGCGATGGCGCCAAAGCGGTATGGGATGATCCAGAACAGTACGATCAGCGTCCACACCACGAGTACGGCGGCAGGCGCGAGCATTTGGGCTTGCATTGCGAGCGATCCCCTTCCTCTCTCTCTTGACGCCTAACTGCGAGAGCGCAGGTCGATTGTCAAACGCAACTGGTCAGGAGGCTGTGCGCGGGGCCTTGAGCACGTGAAGCTGGAAGTAGCCGAGCTTGCCGCGCTTTGAGATGAGCTCCATCCCGCGCGCATCCGCGATCCGCCTTGCGGTTTCGGGAAGATCGCGGCGCGTTTGGACGTGGAACCGGGCAAGCCACTTGTGCAGCATGCCTTCGAGCGGTCCGGGCAGGCCGGTAAGGTCGCCGAAATCGACCACATGCAGCTCGCCGCCCGGCGCCAGACGATCCGCTGCGTGTGCCAAAGCGCCCTCCCAGTCCGGGATCATCGAGAGCGAGTAGGACAGCACGATCCTGTCGAAGCCTTTCTCGCTCAAACCGGCCTCCTCGAACGTCTCGTCCGCATCGAAACTGCAGGCATCGCCAAGGCCCAGCCTGGCATTCGCACCCAGCGCCTTGCGCGCATTCTTGAGCATCTCACTTGAGATATCGAGCCCGTAGAGCTGCACCCCCGGCCACGCCTTGCCGATCTTGGCAAGGTTGCGCCCCGTCCCGCAGGCTACTTCGAGCACGCGCATTCCCGCCCCTGCATCCAACCCTTCGATCAGCGTATCGCGCCCGAACAGGTAGTATTTGCGGGTGACGTCATAGATGTGGCGCTGCCCCTTGTAGACGCTGTCCATCAGCGCGCTGTGGGAGGGAGAGGCCGTCTGCGCGTCCATCAGGCGAGCTCGTAAACGTGCACGCCGCCATAGATCGACGACCGGTCGGTAGCGGTGAGGTCAGCGGACTGCCCTTCGAGATAGCGCCACCGGGACAGGATCGCATCGTCGAGACGGCCCGGAAGCATGGTCGGTTCGGCCGCAGTGCGGAACAGCACGCGGGCACCGGGACGCGAGGCGCGGGTGATCCTCCCCCACAGTTCGTCGAGCTGCGCGTTGTTCATCCAGTCCTGCGCATCGAGCAGCACGAAGCGGTCCATCGAGGCTTCGTCGCGGTCGCCAATCCACTGCACCATGTTGGCGCGCACGACATCGAGCCGGTCGATCCGCTCGCGCATCGCCTCCCAGTTCTTGCGCTGGAGATATGGCGGCAGCGGCGCGTCCTCGGCGCGGTCATAGCCGCGACCGAAGGCCTGCCATGCGAAGTAGTTGTCCTTGATCTCGAAATCGCAGGCGAGCTTTTCGAGCCGCCGCCGCAGCACCTCCGCCATGCGTTCATCGCCTGCAAGTTCGTCGAATTGCGCAGGGGGGATACCAAGGCCGAACAGCGAGGCGGGCTGATCGGTCAGCCAGCGAATGAAGCGTTTGTCGAAGACCGGCGCGAGCTCTGTCTCGAACACCCGGCGCTGCTCCTCGATCGTCTCGGCTTTGAGCAGCTTGGTGAGGTCAATCTTGTAGAGCTTGGCGAACAGGTGAGCGAGGCCGATGAAGTTGCCGAGCAGGCCGCGGCGATACAGCCCCTTGGTGAAGTAGCTGATCCGCCGCCGCCCGCGAATGTCGCGCTTTTCCCAGTACTTGCGGCTTTCAGTGTCGAGATGCGGCGCGATCATCTCCTTGTAAACCGCCTTGTTCTCCTTGTGATCGGCATGCGCGAAGAAGCGGTGGAAGCGTTCGTAATTGGGCAGGTGCTTGATCGCCGTGATCTTGAGCTGACCCAGCGCGACGTGAGCGCGGTTGAGGTCGACTGCCGTCACGCTCGCCGGGTTCGCGGTGAGGTAGGAGAGCGCATTGCAGCTGCCGCTCGCGATGCTCATCACGCGGCTGTCGGGCTCGATCGCGAGGCCCTCCATGTCGCACACCGGGTCTTCCCAGATCTGCGCGTAGACGAGGCCGTTGAAGGCGAGCGCGAAGGCCTTGTCGAGCAGCTTGTCCTTCGTGCTTGCGTCCTTTCGCACCACCGCGTCTTCGATGATCCGTTTGGGTTGAGCGTTCATGGGAATTGGCCTCGTGAGGGATGGTGAGGGGTGTTTATGATCGGCGCATGTCGCTTGTGTGACGGTTTCCACAGATCGCAAGGCCGCTACGGCATCCTATACTCCGGCAAGGATGGTCTGCGCAAATCGTGCGGGGTCGGCATTGCCGCCGGTGAGCATGATGACGGTTCCTTCATCGACCGGCACCTTTCCCGCCAGCGCGGCGGCAAGCGCGGCAGCGCCGCCCGGTTCGATCACCATGCGCAAGTTCGCAAAGGCCCAGCGCTGCGCCTCGCGCACCTCGTCGTCGGTCACGGTGACGCCCGGCTCGGCCCGTCCCTTGAGAACGTCGAGGTTGATCTGCTTCGTTGCCGTTGGCTGCAGAGCATCGCAGATCGTGCTTGGCGCATCGTCGGCTGCGCTCACGACTTCGCCTGTCGCGAGCGCGCGTCCCACCATGTCCCAGCCTTCCGGTTCGACCACATGCACCGCCGCATCGGGGCAGGCGAGCGCAAGTCCCGCCGCAAGCCCGCCGCCGCCGCAACACACGATGAAGCGGGAAGGGGAGTGGCCAAGCTGTGCCTGCGCCTCGATCCCGGCGCTTCCTTGCCCTTCGATCACCCATGGGTCGCCGAAAGCATGGACCAGCGTTCCGCCCTTCGCCTCGATCAGCCGCGCGGCAACTTCGTCGCGATCTTCGCCGGGACGGTTGTAAAGCACGACTTCGGCCCCGAGTGCGCGGGTGTTGGCCAGCTTCACTTCAGGAGCATCGCGCGGCATCACGATGGTCGCCTTGATCCCCAACCGTTTCGCTGCCCACGCAACGCCCTGCGCATGATTGCCTGAGGAAACCGCGACAACGCCGCCTTCGCGTTCTTCGTCCGAGAGCGATGACAGCCGCCACCAGCCGCCCCTGATCTTGAACGCGCCGACGGGTTGCAGGTTCTCCGCTTTGACGAAGGCGCGCTTACCCGCAATCTCGACCGAAAGGAGCGGCGTTGGTGGCAGGATCGCGGCAATGCTTTCGGCTGCTGCCAGCACGCCTTCGCGAGTCGGTTTGCGTGGTCCGCTCATTGCGCAATCGCTCCCATGATACACCCTAACATGGACCGCATGTTACACGGTCCAAGAGCTAATAAAACTCCCGGATTTGCGGGCGTTTGACGCTTTACGCTTTTCAAGAATGTTGGGAACCGTAATGCCATGCCAGCGCTATGCCCGATAGCGGCGCGGTAGGAAATGGGCGCCTTCGTTGAGGCTCTGCGCTCATTGCCCTAAGGAGCCATCCAAGAATCAATTCCAAGAGGTGAAACTCTCATGTCCAAAGTTCTGGTAATCGGCGCTGGCGGTGTCAGCAGTGTGTGCGTTCACAAAATGGCGATGAATGCGGATATCTTCCCCGACATCCACTTGGCGAGCCGCACCAAGTCGAAATGCGATGCGATCGCTGCCAGCGTAAAGGATCGCACCGGGGTCGACATCGCCACCTACGAGATCGACGCCGAAGAAGTCCCGGCGATGATCAACCTTATCAAGAAGGTCGAAGCGAGCCTCGTCGTGAACCTCGCGCTTCCTTATCAGGATTTGCCGATCATGGATGCCTGCCTTGCTGCGGGCGTCGATTACCTCGACACCGCCAATTACGAGCCAAAGGACGAGGCGAAGTTCGAATATAAGTGGCAGTGGGCCTATCACGACCGCTTCAAGGAAGCGGGGCTGATGGCGCTGCTCGGTTCGGGCTTCGATCCGGGCGTCACATCCGTTTTCACCATGTGGCTCAAGAAGCACAAGCTGAAGACCATTCGCCAGCTCGACATTCTCGATTGCAATGGCGGCGACCATGGACAAGCGTTCGCGACCAACTTCAACCCTGAAATCAACATCCGCGAAGTGACCGCGCCAGCTCGCCACTGGGAAAACGGCGAGTTTGTCGAGACCCCCGCGATGGGCGAGAAGATCACGTTCGACTTCGAAGGGGTGGGCGAGAAAAACGCCTACATGATGTATCACGAGGAGCTTGAGAGCCTGACCAAATTCAACCCGGAGATTGAGCGCGCGCGTTTCTGGATGACCTTCGGCGATGAATACATCAAGCATCTCACCGTCCTCCAGAATGTCGGCATGACGCGGATTGATCCGGTCAAATATCAGGGCCGCGAGATCATCCCGCTGCAATTCCTCGCCGCCGTTCTGCCCAAGCCCGAAACGCTGGGCGAAACGACCAAGGGCAATACCAATATCGGCGTGATTGCAACCGGCGAAGCGCTCGATGGATCGGGTGAAAAGACGTTCTACATCAACAACATCTGCTCGCATGAGGCGGCATATGAGGAAACCGGCAACCAGGCGGTGAGCTACACGACCGGCGTGCCTGCCATGATCGGCGCTGCGATGATGGTAACCGGCAAGTGGGTAGGAGACGGCGTCTTCAACATGGAAGAAATGGACCCCGACCCCTTCATGGACATGCTGAACGAACACGGTCTGCCGTGGCAGGTGAAGGAAATGGACGGGCCGGTCGACTTCTGATCGCAGGCCGCATTACGTGTTCACGCTCCTGCGACACCGTCTCGGCGAACTCGATGGCCCGAAATGGGCCGCGATCTTCGTATTCGAATTCGTCGTCGTGCTGCTGGGCGTTCTCGCCGCGCAAATGCTGCAAGAGCGCTTTCAGGCGCAGCAGGCGCGCGCGAATTTCGAGGCGAGCCGGACAGCGCTGAACCGACAGCTCGACAATGTCGGAACCAGCCTCATCCAGCGCGGTCTGCAAGCGGAGTGTATAACCGTCAATCTTCGCGAGATTATCGCTTCGGTTGAGGCAGGTCAGCCGCTTCGCGAGGGTGTCTTCACCAGCCATCCACCCAAGGGCGCGGGCGAATTGACCGCCTGGGACGGGGCGCTGGCGGCGCAAACGCGCAAATACCTGCCCGCGCAGCTTGCGGAATCCTACGAGTTTCTCGGCCTTGTCGCAGGCGACCTGCGCAATGCGGCGCAACGCGAGGAAACCGATTGGGCAACGCTTGCCCTTGCGCGCAGCGATGCATCGCGCCTCGGCGACGCCGGGCGCACGCAGGTCTTGCTTGCCGCGAACAACCTGCTCCACGCCTATGAGGGCTGGGAACGCGCACCAGCGACAACGCTCAGGCTGATGAGGCAAATCGGGGCCGAGCCCAGCCGAACCGCATCCGCATAGTCCATCGCGGCGATACACCCTGCAGCCAGGACGTGCTTTCGGGTCTCGAGGCGTTGGATTTGGGAGCCGTCCAAGGCAACGATTAGTCAATCCCCGGTTGCCTATTACACGTTGGACCGCAGCACATGTTTGCGTTAGGCGGTAAGGCTGGCAGCAAGGGGTGGACTGATGCCGCAGATCGGGTCGACATTGATTGAAGTGGTGCTCGGGGACATCACCCAGATGGCATGCGATGCCATCGTCAACGCTGCGAATTCCTCTCTTCTGGGTGGCGGAGGCGTCGACGGCGCAATCCACCGAGCCGCGGGCCCCGACCTCGTGCACGAATGCCGATTGCTGGGCGGTTGCAAGACCGGGCAGGCCAAGACTACCAAGGGCTATAACCTGCCTGCCAAGCACATCATTCACACGGTCGGGCCGGTCTGGAACGGCGGTGACAACGGTGAGCCGGAATTGCTTGCCAGCTGCTACCGCCAATCGCTCGATCAGGCGAGCAAGGTAGGAGCGCGCGACATTGCAATCCCTGCCATCTCGACCGGTATCTTCGGCTATCCCGTCGCCATGGCGGCCGAGATCGCGGCGGCGACCGTGATTGACGAAGTGCGCGCACGGCCCGACGCTTTCGACCGCATCGCTTTGGTCTGCTTTGGCGATGGTGTAGAAGAAGCGTTCATGCGGGCCACATCGCTCGCGCTAACCGACTAGCGCGCGAGGCCATGCACGCCTATCTGGGCGGCCATGGAAACTAAAGCCGGCAATCCGGGCGCGTTCGCCCATTTCGATCTCTCCCGCGTCGACAGCCCCTCTTTCGTGGTCGATGCGGCCAAGATTCGCGCAAACTGCCAGATCCTCGCCGATATCCGCGATGCAGCGGCAACGGATGGCGCATCGATCAAGGTTTTTGCGGCGCTCAAAGCCTTTTCGATGTGGTCGGTCGCACCGATCATGGGCGAATATCTCGATGGGGTCTCGACCAGTGGCCTTTGGGAAGCGCGGCTGGCGAGCGAATTCTACGACGGCGAGATCGCGACATATTCTGCGGCATTCAAACCGGAGGATCTGGAAGAAATCTGCCGTTTGTCCGAGCATGTGATCTTCAATTCGCCCGCCCAGATGCAGCGCGCCGCGTTGATCCTGGACCAGGCGCACCTGACGGGCGGCGACTTTTCGGTTGGGCTGAGGCTCAATCCCATGGTCGCGACCGGAGAGGTGCCCAAATACGATCCGAGCGCACCCGGATCGCGGCTTGGCTTCCCGATCGACCAGCTCACCGAAGAGCATATGGAAGGCGTCGAGGGCATTCACTTCCACAATCTGTGCGAGCAGACTTTCGAACCGCTGCGCCAGACATGGGACCGCGTGTTTGACGTGATCGAACCCTATTTCGGTCAGCTCAAGTGGATCAACATGGGCGGCGGCCACCACATCACCCGCGCCGATTACGAGCGCGACGACTTGGTCGAATTCCTCCGTGACGCAGCCGAGGATACAGGCGCAGAGATTATCATCGAACCGGGCGAAGCGGTGGCGCTGGATGCGGGTATCCTTGTCGGAACGCTGCTCGACACGGGCTTCAACGATGTGCCGATCGGTATCACTGATATCAGCGCGACCTGCCACATGCCCGACGTTCTGGAAGCGCCATACCGTCCGGCCATGCTGGGCGAGCTGGCGGATGAGGAGCAGATACCGATCCGGCTTGGCGGCCCGTCCTGCCTCGCGGGCGACGTGATCGGCGATTATCGCCTGCCGGTCCCTGCCGATCCGGGCGCGCGTTTCGCTTTCCTCGATCAGGCGCATTATTCGATGGTGAAGACCAACACGTTTAACGGCGTCCCGCTGCCCAGCATCTGGCTGTGGGACAGCGACACTGACGCGCTGGAATGCGTGAAACGCTTCGAATACGAGGATTTTCGCGACCGGCTTAGCTGACGCTCGCAGCCCCGTGCTACCGAAGCGGCTTACGCTTTAGCCTTCAGAAATCATCACACGCCCGCGTTCGTTCTGATTGATCGCAAGCGCCAGCCGCGCCATCGCGCCGAATTGTTCGGCAGCCTGTGCGACCTTGGCGCGGTCGTCGCGCGCGTTCATCGTGCCGCTCTCGAACAGATTGCCGCTTTCGACCACGATGACCAGTTCGCCCGCGCTGAACACCGCGCGCACGGCATCACCGCCAAAGACCCGCTCAAGCTCCAGAAGGTGCTCGACATAGGAAGGGTGGATGAGCACGCGTGCTTCGACCTGGTCGTCGCTGTAAACCTCGAATACGTCTTCGAAATCGGGATGGACCTGATCGACGAAATCGAGCCGGTGGCCATCGAAGGTTACATGGTCGGCCCTGCCGCCAAAGCCCCACCACTTCTTGTGCTTGCCTTTGCGCTGGAGGAGGGTGGTCGAATGGAAATCGCGCCCGAACCCCATGTCGATGATAGCCCCGCGAAAAACCGTGACCCAGCGCCTGTTCTTTCCTGACCCACGCCGTTCTTCGAGGTGCGCTTCATAGAGGTTGAACCGGTGGCCGGAGAGCTCTCCGAACCAGCGATCTTCAAAATTCCTGCGGTCGCTTGACGGGAGAAGCGAGAATTTGCGGGCGGTATCGTATTCCCATCCGGGCGAAACTTCGTGATCGTATCGAATGCCAAGGTCGGCCGCGATCGCGGAATTGATCCCGACCTTCACGTTTTTCTTGGCCTCGGCGATTACGGCATAACCCCAGGCATAGGCAGCGCCGCAAGCGGCAACGGCGATGAAGATTTTGAAATTCCACGCGATTACCGGGAGGAACCACATGACGCCGAAAAGCGGCAGGCAAATCAGCGCACCATAAAACCAGCGATCGCGAGCCTTCGCCTTCGCTTCGGCGCGCACGGCTTCTTGCTCAGCCAGCCATTGGCCAAGCTCGCCATCAAGAAGCCGCTGGATGTCCGCCTGCATAACCCCCTCGAACGGCAGAAAACTGCCCTTTTCTTTAACCTTCCCTCGCTACTATAACCCTGCCCGGTAAAGGAGGGGTGGACAATGGAAATGTTCGGTTGGGTAGCGTTGGGCGTACTTGCGCTGATCGCGGTGATAGTCGTTGCGATCTATAACAATCTCGTCGGGCTGAGGCAGAATGTGCGTCAGGGAACCGCCGATATTGACGCCCAATTGCGGCAGCGGCACGATCTCATTCCCAACCTCGTCGAGACGGTCAAAGGTTATGCCGGGCATGAGAGTGACACGCTCGAAGCGGTGATCCAGGCACGCAATGTTGCGGTCAAGGGCAACCCCGACAGCGGTAGCGAGCAGGGTCTGCGGGTCGCGCTCGACAATCTGCTGGCGCTGGGTGAAGCCTATCCTGACCTCAAAGCGTCCGCCAATTTTCAGGAACTCCAGCGCGAGCTGGCCGATATCGAAGACAAGCTTGCCGCCGCGCGCCGCGCCCTCAACGCAGCGGTGTCGCGCTTCAACACAGCGCGTGAGAGCTTTCCGGCGGTTCTGTTTGCAGGCGCCCTCGGCTTTCAGGAAGCCGATTTCAACAAGCTCGACGATTCAGAGCGCGGCACGGTCGATCAGGTGCCGGGCGTCGCTTTCTGAAATCGGAAGGAACCTTCGCTTTCCTCACACATTTTGTTTGCGAATCCGCGCATCGTGACTATATGCGCGCTTCCGCTGCCCCAAGGGACGTACCGCAAGGCAGCCTCGAACCGTTTGGTTGAACACTGAACCTTAGGGGGTCCCTTGAGTTGCGCACATTTCCTGACGCCAAGGCTGTAGCACGGGCGCTTGAGCCCGAAGAACCAGTCATCCTCAACCGCCCGCACGCAGCGCGGCGAGCGGCGAAGTATTTTGTCGAGAATTTTCCTGGCAAGGTTCTCTACGCAGTCAAGGCGAACCCCGCTCCCGATCTGATCGAAGTCCTGTGGGATGCAGGCGTGACGCATTACGATGTCGCGTCGATTGCCGAGGTGCGCCTTGTGCGCGGGCTGCTGCCTGATGCGAATCTGTGCTTCATGCACCCGATCAAGCGCCGCCGCGCCATTGCCGAGGCGTATCATGAGCATGGCGTAAAGACTTTCAGCCTCGATACAATCGAAGAGCTGGAGAAGATCGTCGAAGCCTGCTCCGACCCTGAAACGGGCGAGCCTGCGACCGATCTGCGCCTGTGCGTGCGCCTGCGCGTGTCGTCGGAATATTCGGAGCTTTCGCTTGCGAGCAAGTTCGGCTGCGACCTGCTCGAAGCGCCGCAACTACTTCAGGCCTGCCGCCAGCATTGCGACTGGCTGGGCGTTTGCTTCCATGTGGGCAGCCAGGCGATGACGCCGTTTGCTTTCGTGCAAGCGCTCGACCGCACCCGCGCCGCCATCGCAGAGGCGTCGGTCGTGATCGACATGATCGACGTGGGCGGCGGTTTCCCGAGCATTTATCCGGGTATGGAGCCGCCCCCGCTCGAAGACTATTTCGCGATCATTCACCAGCACTTCTACGCGCTCCCCATCGCCTATAACGCAGAGCTGTGGTGCGAGCCGGGCCGGGCGCTGTGCGCGGAATATTCGAGCATGATCGTGCGCGTCGAAAAGCGCCGCGGGAATGAGCTTTACATCAACGATGGCGCATACGGCGCGCTGTATGACGCGGCCCATGTCTCATGGCGCTTTCCGGTAAACGCGCTCGAAGATGACTTGCGCGATGCGGTTGAGGATTTCGCGTTTTACGGCCCGACCTGCGACGATGCGGACTACATGGCGGGGCCGTTCCCGCTTCCCGGAGACATCCAAGCCGGCGACTTTATCGAGATCGGCATGCTTGGCGCATACGGCGCGGCTATGAAGACCGGCTTCAACGGCTTTGGCGACGCGGAAATCGTGATTGTCGAAGACGAACCGATGATGAGCCTGTTCGACGGCAGCCGCCAGCGCGAAGCGAGCGATAATGTGGTGAGCTTGCGTTAGGCGAGAGTGCTCAGCCGTGCCGCCTGAGCCGCCATATATGTGCTGACGCCATCAGCAAACCACCGACAAGCGTCGGTACGGTCGCGTCGATGCCGAATGGCTCGGCCAGCAATGCCCCTGCGATAAACGCCATGCCTGAGAGCACAGGCACCAAAAAGGTGAGGCTTCGCGCGGACGGAGCCTTCGCGATTACGGTGACTGACGCTGCGATGGCCAACCCGGTTAGCAGCCAATGCACCCATTCGGTCTCTGCCATGCCCGCAACGAAAGGCAACGTGACCGCGATGATCGGAAGCGCGACGCAATGTACGATGCAAGCCAGGCTCAGGGCCGCAGCCGCACGGTCATAGGAGGCGGTAGCGGACACTTCAGTCGCCTCTTGCCGGGTTCAGAACCAGCAGAAGCCGCTTCTCACCTGTCGCGCTGATTGGCGGGGACCGGTGGATCGCCGGCTTGTTGGTTGCAAGCTTGCCCTTGAAGACACCGACATCGCCCGTTGCCAGACTGTTTATCGTGCGCGGCTCCTCTCCGGCCCGCAAGCGCTCGACCTCTTGATCGTCAAGCCACTGAGTTCCCGTCCCGAAATAGGTCGTGATGAGCCGCGTTGAAACGTAGTCCGCGTGAAATTTGCGGCAGGCGTCATTGGTGACCACCACCAACCGCAAATCGAGCGCGTCGACGTCAGCGATCGCGCTGAACTTGTGAGCAAGCATCGCCACGTCCTCAACCACTGCCCTGCAGATCGGGCTTCGCGCTGCTCCACCAGAATACAATTGTTCTGTCAGTGTCCGCTTCATCGCCGAAACTTTTTCGGTGAAACGGAGATCCGGCTTCATTTCATTCACGAAATCTGCCGCTTGGGGCAGGGGCGCGCGTTTCCAGACCGCAAGATTGCAGCTGCTTTCGCGGATATCGCCGAGGATTTGCGCGTCGTTAGAGAAACGGGCGCTGCGGTCGAGAAGCAAGGACATGGGGCTTGCGGGCCTTTAGATGTTATACCGTATCATCATCAGGTATGACGGTCTGCTTGGAAATTCAAGTCTCGCCAATGCAGCGGGGCGTGACAATCGGCGCACTGCCAACTGGCAGGCCGCTGTTCCAACATTTCGGGCTGTGATGGGTAAAAGTGCCCTAATCAAACCCCACGAACCGCGCCGCTTCATCCACGCTGCGCCGCGTGATCTTGACCGGGTTTGCCGGGAAGTCCTCGTCCGGCCAGCCCAGGGCGACCGCTTTCATGATGACCTGATCGTCGGGAATGCTCGCATGTTCGCGCACGACTGGTGATTGCATGATCCCTTGCGAGTTGATCACGCAGCCAAGCCCGCGCGACCATGCAGCGTTGACGAGCGCGGTGGTGACCGCGCCGCAATCGAATACGGTGTCGTCGGCGTCGGACAATTCTTTGTCGTAGGTGATGATCACGCAAACGGGCGCATCGAACTGGCGAAAGCCGCGCAGGACCCAGTCCTGGCGCTTTTCCTTGTCGTCCCGGCCAATGCCCATGGCTTCGAACAACTGGATCGCGCAGCCCACCTGACGGTCGCGGTGAACGCCCTCGAATGGATGGCCCTTGCGAAACTCGCGGCTGTCTGGCTCGCCCGCGAGGATGCGCTCGGTGTTGCCCTTGCGGATGCGGTCCAGCGGTTCGCCGGTGATGACGTGGAAGTGATAGGGCTGGGTGTTCATCGAGGAGGGCGAGCGCATCGCCATCTCCAGCACTTCCTCGATCAGCTCACGCGGAACAGGCTTGTCGAGATAGCCCCGGATCGAACGCCGACCGAGCACCACCTCGTCATACTTCTGGTCAACGTTTCCACCCAACTTGTCTCTCCCGATTCTGTTCAGTCAGGAGAGCTAGCGCAGCAAGCGCGCCGCGCAAAGGACGCTACGTTCAGGCTGCCTGCGCCAGCTCCATTTCAAGCCGGTCCCAGATTTCGACCAGCGCCTCGGTCAGCTCGCTCATCATCTCTTCGGTATGATGCGGGCCGGGGGTGAAGCGCAGGCGTTCCGTGCCGCGCGGCACAGTGGGGAAGTTGATCGGCTGAACATAGACGCCGTATTCGGCAAGCAGGATGTCGCTGATTTTCTTGGCGCGCACCGGATCGCCGACCATCAGCGGGACGATATGCGTGACGCTGTCCATCACCGGCAGGCCTGCCTCGGCGAACTTCAGTTTGAGCGTCGCGGCGGCCTGTTGCTGCGCGTTGCGCTCTACATTGGATTTCTTGAGGTGCTTGACCGAAGCGAGCACGCCCGCGACCAGCACCGGCGAAAGCGAGGTCGTGAAGATGAAGCCCGGCGCGTAGGAGCGGATGCAGTCGATCACGCGCTTGTCAGCGGCGATATAGCCGCCCATCACGCCGAACGCCTTGCCCAGCGTCCCTTCGATGATGTCGATCCGGTCCGCCGCATTGTCGCGTTCCGAAATGCCGCCGCCATGATCGCCATACATGCCGACCGCGTGAACTTCGTCGATATAGGTCAGCGCGTTGTACTTCTCCGCAAGGTCGCAAATCGCGTGGATCGGAGCAACGTCGCCGTCCATCGAATAGACGCTTTCGAAAGCGATGACCTTGGGCGTGTCGGCGTCCTCGGCTGCGAGCAGCTGTTCGAGATGGGCGATGTCGTTGTGACGGAAAACGCGCTTTTCACAGCCCGAATTGCGGATACCGGCGATCATGCTGGCGTGGTTCAGTTCATCGGAAAAGATCACGCAGCCCGGAAGCAATTTGGCCAGCGTCGAAAGCGTTGCATCGTTCGAAACGTAGCCCGAGGTGAACAGCAGGGCACCGTCCTTGCCGTGAAGCTCTGCCAGTTCCTTTTCAAGCTCGACATGCAGATGCGTGTTACCGCCGATATTGCGCGTACCGCCCGAGCCCGCGCCGACATCGTGCAGCGCTTCTTCCATAGCGCCGATCACGACATCGTGCTGGCCCATGCACAAATAGTCGTTCGAGCACCAAACGGTGATCGGCTTTGGACCGTTATGGCCGTGGAAGCACCGCGCATTGGGATAGGCACCCTTGTTGCGCATGATGTCGATGAACACGCGGTAGCGACCTTCTTCGTGAAGGCGGTCGATCGCGGAATCGAAAATCTGGTCGTAATTCACTGTCGCTCTGCTCTTTAGGAGGACTGCGCAAACAGCCCCCGAAGTTTCAGGACGACCCGTTGACCGGGCTCTTGACGTCCAAAACCCAAACACGTGCAGACCATACAACCCCCCGATGGCCCAAATGTTTCGAGGCCCCCTATGTAGCAATCCTCGCTCACAAGAAAACCGCGATCTTTGCGAGTGATTTGCAGGTAATCATCGGCCTAGAAAGCGCGCAATTCGTCGATCCCGTAAGCGCTAAGGGTGCCAGAGAGCGCTTCGAACTCGCCGAGATCCCCGGTGCTGACGGCAAAACTGGGTGCTGACGAATCGAATGCCTGCCCTTGGGTAAGGTGCGCGATCCGCCTGGCGATTCCCTCCGCCCCGTCGACGAAAGTCACGCCGCCGCCAAATTCTTCGCCCAGTTCTTCGGTCAAGAGCGGGAAGTGGGTGCAGGCGAGAACGACCGTGTCGATCTGGTCCCCGCCGTCCATCGCGCGAAGCGTCTGAACGGCGGATCGGATGGCGTCGCGATCTATCGGCGCGCCCCGAAGCTTGGCCTCTGCCGCGCGGACCAGTCCGCTCGCGCCATGCCGCAGCAGGCGCTTGTCGGCGGCGAACTCGGCTTCGAGATTGTCGACATAAGCCTGCCGCACGGTCGCCTGAGTACCCAGCAGGCCGATCGTGCCGGTCTTCGTGATCGCGGAGGCCGGCTTGATCGCGGGTACCGTTCCCACGATCGGCACTTCGAGCACGTCGCGCACCATGCCCAGAGCGATTGTGGAGGCGGTGTTGCAGGCGATGCAGACGAGGCGCGGCTGATATCGCTCGCTCATCCGGCCGAGCAGTCCGGCAACGCGGGCCGCAATCTCGGCTTCCGACTTGGTGCCATAAGGCAGACCGTCGAGATCGGCCGCGTAGATGATCGGCGCATCGGGCAACAGTTTGCGGACAGCGGCATGCACCGTCAGCCCGCCAACGCCGCTGTCGAACAGCAGGATAGGGGAGGATGGGTTCAAAATGACGTTTTCCGTTCGCCCATTAGCGTCGCAATGCTTGCCGACGCGCCGTACTTACTTTTAGAGCAAGGTCAAACCTTGTGGATCATGCGGGCGCTGGGATCGCGGCGCTGGGAGAACTTTGTGGAACCGCTACTTGCTGCCCTGCTTGGGTACCTGTCAGGCTCGATACCTTTCGGACTTTTGCTGACGCGCGCCGCTGGCCTTGGCGATGTGCGCAACATCGGTAGCGGCAATATCGGTGCGACCAATGTGCTGCGCACCGGTAACAAGGGGCTGGCCGCAGGAACGCTGTTGCTGGATCTGTTGAAAGGATTCGCGCCGGTCTTCGCCGCCGGGATGATCTGGGCAGGGGAAACAGGCGAGGTTGCCAAGGCATTCGCCGCGGGCGGCGCCGTGCTGGGCCACTGCTTCCCGGTCTGGCTCGGCTTCAAGGGCGGAAAAGGCGTTGCGACCAATGCGGGCGTTAGCTTCGGTCTCGCATGGGCGATTGGCGGAGCCTACGCGATCATCTGGCTCTCGATGCTGGCGATTTTCCGCATCTCGTCGCTTGCCGGGATGAGCGCGGTGGTCGCCGCCGCTGCCGCTGCGCCTTTGTTCGGATACCCGGAATTTTTCCCGGTTCTCGCCGCGATTGCCGGCCTGATCATCTATCTCCACCGCGAAAATATCGGGCGGCTGATGAAGGGTGAAGAACCCAAAATCGGCGGCAAGAAATGATGGCGCGGCTCATCTGATGGAGAGCGAAGGGTCGCAGCCGCAGCAGTCCAGGCCGGGGCTCAGCCAGACGGAGGCGTTTGCTCGCATCCGCCTGCTTCGTTCGCCTAACATCGGGCCGGTAAGCTATCGCCAGCTGCTTGCGCGGTTCGGGACGGCTCAGGAGGCGCTTGAGGCGCTGCCGAACATCACCTTGCGTGGCAAGACCTCCTATCGGCCCGCGCCGCCCGAACGGATCGAGCGTGAAATCGCCAGCGTGCGCAAGGCGGGCGCGCAGTACCTGTTCCATGACCAGCCAGACTATCCCGCACTTCTCGGCGAGCTGGAAAGCGCGCCTCCGATCCTGACCTGCCGGGGCCGGCTCGATCTCGCATCGCAGCCCTGCGTCGCAATCGTGGGCGCACGCAACGCTTCTGCGGCAGCGACCAGGCTGGCGCGCGACTTCAGCAGCGAATTGGCGGATGCCGGCTTTACCGTGGTGAGCGGTCTGGCAAGAGGGATCGACGGCGCGGCGCACGAAGGGGCGTTTCCGCGAACGATCGGCGTCATCGCGAGCGGGATCGACATCGCCTATCCGCCGCAGCACACCGATTTGCAGGAGCGTATCGCAAATGAAGGCCTGCTCATTGCCGAACAGCCTCCCGGCACCGAACCGCGCGGGCGCCATTTCCCAAGCCGCAACCGCATCATCGCCGGGCTCGCTTCGGGAACTCTCGTGGTCGAAGCCGCGCCCAAGTCCGGTACGCTCATCACCGCGCGGCTTGCAGGCGAGGCGGGCAGGGAGGTCATGGCGATCCCCGGCTCCCCGCTCGATACTCGCTCGCACGGCTGCAACCAGCTGATCCGCGACGGGGCGGTGCTGGTCTCGACGCCTGAAGAGGTGGCCGAATTGCTCCAGACCTTCACCGGCGCGCCGCGTTCAACCTATCGGGTTGCGGAAGACATGAGCCGGTTCGACTACGCCGAACTCAGCAAGCTGCAATGGGGCGAAGGTCTGGCATCCGGCGATGAGAGCGAGGCGATCACTCGCCTGCTCACCACCGCACCCATCGGCGTGGACGAGCTGATCCGCCAATCAGGCGCAAGTGCCGCAGCGGTTCATATGGCCCTTCTCGAAATGGAGCTCAGCGGCGAAGTCGAGCGCGGGGATGGCGGGGCGGTGCGCCTCACATGAAGTGTGACAGTCGCTTGGCAGGGCTTGCCGCATTGCGCTTCCAAACCTACTTGACGCGGCCCGAAACCCGACCCCACTCTCGCGCGTACGTACACGTGTAAGGAAATTCGACCTCTCTCATGCAGCTTGTCATTGTTGAATCGCCCGCCAAGGCGAAAACTATCGAGAAATATCTGGGCTCCGATTTCAAGGTGCTCGCAAGCTACGGTCACGTCCGCGACCTGCCGCCCAAGGATGGCAGCGTGCGCCCGGACGAAGACTTCGCCATGGATTGGGAGCTTTACCGCGACAAGCAGAGCCGTTTCAAAGAAATCGCGGATGCCGCCAAGGGCGCATCGCGCCTCGTGCTCGCGACTGACCCCGACCGCGAGGGCGAGGCGATCAGCTGGCACGTTCAGGAACTCCTGAAGAAGCGCAAGGCGCTGCCGACCAAGGTAGACCGCGTCACCTTCAACTCGATCACCAAATCTGCCGTTACCGAGGCGATGAAGTCTCCGCGCGAACTCGATCAGCCGCTGATCGACGCCTATCTGGGACGCCGCGCGCTCGATTATCTGTTCGGCTTTACGCTCTCGCCCGTCCTGTGGCGCAAGCTGCCGGGTGCAAAATCGGCTGGCCGTGTGCAATCCGTGGCACTACGCCTCATCGTCGACCGCGAGCGTGAGATCGAAGCCTTCAGGCCCGACGAATACTGGTCGGTTCTCGCTCATCTGGAGCAAGACGGAACCGCTTTCGATGCGCGTCTTGTGCGCTACAAGGGTGAAAAGCTGGAGAAGCTCTCGCTCGGGGCCGAAGGCATCGCGATGGAAGCGAAAGCCGCCGTCGAAGGCGGGCGCTTCACGGTCGAGGATGTCGAGAAAAAGCCGCTCAAGCGTAATCCCGCGCCTCCGTTCACCACGTCGACCATGCAGCAGGAGGCCGCGCGCAAACTCGGCTTTTCCGCCAGCCACACGATGCGGCTTGCCCAGTCGCTTTATGAGGCAGGCGCGATCACTTACATGCGTACCGACGGGGTGCAGATGGATCCGGGCGCGATCAACGCCTGCCGCGACGCCATCGGCGAGAAATTCGATGCCGCCTACCTTCCCGAAAAACCGCGCTTTTACAGCACCAAGGCCAAGAATGCTCAGGAAGCGCACGAAGCGATCCGTCCGACCAATTTCAGCCGCGATCGCGCGGGCAGCGGCGATGAGGCGAAGCTCTATTCGCTGATCTGGAAGCGCGCCATGGCGAGCCAGATGTCCACCGCACAGCTTGAACGCACGACCGTCACCCTGCGCGATGCCACCGGCCAGCACGAACTTCGCGCCACCGGTCAGGTCGTCGTATTCCCCGGCTATTTCGCGATCTATCAGGAAGGCCTCGACGATCAGGACGATGACGAGGACGGCATCCTGCCCGTGCTCAAGAAAGGCGATGTGCCTGCGAAGACCGGAGTGGAGGCTACCCAGCATTTCACGCAGCCACCGCCTCGTTTTTCCGAAGCTTCGTTGGTCAAGCGCCTCGAAGAGCTTGGTATCGGGCGTCCTTCGACTTACGCCTCGACCATTCAGACTCTACGCGATCGCGATTACGTGCGCATGGAAAAGAACCGGTTTTTCGCTGAGGAATCGGGCCGCCTGCTGACCGCCTTCCTCGAACGATTCTTCCCGACCTATGTCGCTTACGATTTCACGGCGGGCATGGAAGATGAACTCGACACGGTCTCCGACGGGCGCGAGGATTACAAGGAATTGCTCGCCAAGTTCTGGGCAGACTTCAAGCCCAAGGCTGACGAGGTCATGGAGAAAATGCCTTCGGAAGTGACCGAAGTGCTCGACGAATATCTCTCCGATTACCTCTTCCCCCCGCGTGAGGACGGCAAGGATGCACGCTATTGCCCGCTTTGCGATGCCGAAGGGCGTTCGGGTGGCAGGCTCGCGCTTCGCGGTGGCCGCAATGGCGCTTTCATCGCGTGTGCAAATTACCCCGAGTGCAAGTTCACCCGCGGTTTCGGCCCTCCACGCGAGGACGGAGACGATGCGGTGCAGGACGGCGTCATGGGCCAGCACCCCGAAACCGGCGCGGACATCCATCGCAAGTCAGGCCGCTTCGGCCCCTATGTCGAGATGGAAGTCGACGAGAAAAAACAACGCGCCTCGATCCCCAAGGATGTCGACGATTTCGACCTCGAATGGGCGATCAGGCTGCTTGACCTGCCGCGTATCATCGGTGCCCACCCAGAAACCGGCAAAGAGATCGAGGCCGCAATCGGTCGCTATGGCCCTTATCTGCGCCACGATGGCAAATATGCCAATCTCAAGACCACGCAGGACGTTTTCGACACCGGCATGAACGCCGCGGTCATGCTGCTCGCCGAAGCGGCTGAGCGAAAGGGGCGAGGGCGGGCCAAGGCGGAACCGATCAAGACGCTGGGCGAACACCCCACCAGCGGCGGCGAGATTAAGGTCATGCCGGGCCGCTATGGCCCATATGTGACCGATGGCACCACTAACGCGACGATCCCCAAGGATATCAAGCCCGAAGATATCGAGGCGGCCCAGGCCATCGAACTGATCGACGCGCGCGCGGCTAAGGGCCCTGCCAAGAAGAAAGGCCGCAAGAAAGCTGCGCCGAAGAAGAAGGCAGCACCCAAGAAAACGGCGGCAAAAAAGGCGCCGGCCAAGAAGAAGGCGGCGGCGAAAACCGACGGCTGAATGAGCGGGCCGGTACCAGCGCGGGTTGCGCAAACATAATCGTCACCCGCGTTGGTAAATCATTTATCATTGCTGCCTATCACGAGTCCCTAGACCAGGGACCAATGCCGTGATCGAAATCGAAGTTCAGAACGAGACTCACCAGACTCAGGAACGCCTCCGCTTTGCTGCGGTGCCCCGGATCGGAGAAGGCTTGCGCCTGCGCGAACCCGACGGGATGTGGGCGAGCTATGACGTGCTCGACGTATGGTACCAGAAAGCCGAATATGGCGACATCTGGATGCCTTATCTGCATGTCTGCATGACGCCCGGTGAAGCCGTGGGCGGCGATGATGTCGGCAAAAATCAGGAGGCGTTCGATGAGGACGCTTCCCATGACCTGCACGGCGAAGACGCATTCGCTTCGCTCGCACGGGAGGCAGAACCATTCAAAATCTGATCAAACGCACGACCGGCCCGCACAAGCAGCAGGCAAGGGAAGAGGCCAGAGCGAAAGCCGAGGAAGCGCGCGGGACCAATGTGCCCGATGGCGAGCCCATCGACACGCCCGAAGACGTGAAGGACCTGATCGACCCGGTCACGGGCAAGCAGACCGGGCAGCAGGGCGACGAAGCCGATGACATCGACGCCGTGGTGCGCGCCGCAAAGGCGATGCGCGATGGCGCCGGGCCGGAACAAGCGCAGCGCGCTGCGCAGAAGGTCTGCCTGATCGTCGATGACAGCCGCGTCATCCGCAAGGTTTCAAGCAAGATCGCCAAGAGCCTAGGCTACGTTCCCGTGGAAGCGCAGGACGGCCTCGAAGCGCTTGCCCGGTGCAAGAAGTCGATGCCGCATATCGTGCTGACCGATTGGGACATGCCGGAGATGGACGGACTTGAGTTCGTGAAGAACCTGCGCGCCATCCCCACGCCCAAGGCGCCCGTAGTGATCTTCTGCACCTCCAAGAACAAGGCCGCAGACGTGCACGCCGGCATCAAGGCAGGCGCGGATGACTACATCGTCAAACCGTTCGACGAGGCCGGATTGAAGGCAAAGCTGGAGAAGCTGGAGCGAGGGTGAGGCCGCGCAATTCGTATTTTCGACCACTGCTTCGAAAAAATCCACGTCACATTTGAGGTGTGCAGGATTAGAAAATGGTTACATCACCATTCTGGATAGTTTTCACGTCGGTTTGTCTGCTTGCCGTCAGCGCACGAAGAGTTAAACGGCACCGATGCCAACAATAGGTGGCCGCTCCCGCAATCCGGATCGTGCTTGCGGGAGCAGCCCTTCGTTAAATTGCTAGGTCCGACACTTTGGATCGTTTTCTCCCGCGCAAGGCGGATCGTTTTCGGCTGCCAGGCATGCCATAAGTCGTGCACCTGCAGCATTCTCACATTGCGTGTTTTGCGAGCAAGCAGCCACTTCATCAAAATAAGTCGAGAAGCAATTTCCAGTCGCCACAGCTGGTGTCGTATGAACAACAATACTTGACGAAACCAGCGTCGCTGCAGCCAACACCTTAAACATCATTTTCTCCTCTTAATTGCCTCGAATAAGATTAGTGGCGCTATCCTTTTGAATGCAAATGGAAAAAATTGTAATCTCGTTGGGATGTGCCTAAGGAAAGACAGAGCGAAGAATTTGCGCGGAAGTCTTGTTCATTTTCACCAAACTGTAATGCCTATCTGCGTTCAGTTTTATGTTCATCTAGCTTTGACGCTATCGTGTTCGCATCACCGCACCCAATCCAGCCCCATTTCCTCGAACACTTCCTTGTCCTCGGACCAGTTCTCCAGCACCTTCACGTGAAGGAACAGGTGCACCTTGAGCCCCAGAAGTTCGCTCAGTTCCTTGCGCGCAGCTTCGCCGATGGCCTTGATCTTTTGTCCGCCCTTGCCGAGCACGATGCCGCGCTGGGTTTCGCGGGCGACGACGATTTGCTGGTGGATTTCGAGGCTGCCGTCTGGGCGCGTCTTGTACTGTTCGGGGCGAACCGCGCTGTCATAGGGCAGCTCTTCGTGGAGCTGCTGGTAAAGCTGCTCGCGCGTGATTTCTGCGGCCAGCAGACGTTCCGATGCGTCGGAAACCTGGTCTTCCGGATACATCCACACGCCTTCGGGCATCCGCTCTGCCAGTGCCTCTTTCATCTCGGCAACGCCGTCTCCGGTGAGTGCCGACACGAAGAAAATCTCTTCAAACTCGATGCGCTGCGACATTTCCTGTGCGAGTTCGAGCAGGGGTTCTTTCTTCGCCCTGTCGACCTTGTTGAGCACGAGGATCTTGCGCTCCGGCCGCTGTTCGAGCGCTTCGAGCAGCGGTTCAAGCTCGTGTCGGCGCTGTTTGATCGGGTCCACGATCAGAAGAACAGCATCGGCGCTTTCCGCGCCTTCCCAAGCGGCACTGACCATCGCACGGTCGAGGCGGCGCTTGGGCGCGAAGATACCCGGCGTATCGACGAGAATCATCTGAACCGGCCCGTGCAATGCGATGCCGAGCATGCGTGCGCGCGTCGTTTGCGCCTTGGCGCTGGTGATCGCGACCTTCTGGCCGACCAATTGGTTCACCAGCGTCGATTTGCCCGCATTGGGCGCGCCGATTACGGCCACCACGCCGCAGCGGGTAGGGGTCTGCATCTCGCTCACCCGTATTTCTCCAGAAATTCTGCGGCGGCGAGTTTTTCCGCCTCGTGTTTGCTGGTCGCGACGCCTTCTGCCTCACCGACCCTGTGAATGCTGACCCGCACTGTGAAGCGCGCTGCGTGATCGGGGCCTGAGCGGTCGATCACGTCATATTGCGGCATGGCGCGGCGATTGCCTGCGGCCCATTCCTGCAATGCGCTCTTGGGATGTTTTGCCTTGCCGGCATCACCGGCGAGTTCGTGCTCCCACAGGTTCAGGATAATCGCGCGGGTCGCATCGAAACCGTTGTCGAGGAAGCTCGCGCCAATGAGCGCTTCCATCACATCGCCAAGGATATTGTCGCTGTCCGATCCGCCATCCTCGCGCGCCTGCTTTCCCAACCGGATGTGATCGGAAAGGCCGATCGTGCGGGCGATGCGCGCGCAGGTCGCCCCGCTCACGAGCGCGTTGAGGCGCTGCGAAAGCTGGCCCTCCTTGCTGCGATCGCTCGACCGGAACAGCCAGCTTGCGACCGACAGGCCCAGCACCCTGTCACCGAGGAATTCCAGACGCTGATAATCGGCTTCAGGCTGGCTGGTTGCGGTGTGGGTGGAGTTGAAGCTGCCATGGGTCAGCGCCTCCAGCCACATCGAGCCTTCCTTGACCTCGAAGCCGATCGTGCCGAGCCATTCATGGGTCTCGGGCGGAAGCGCACTCACAGCGTACCGCCAATCCGGCCCCAGCGAGCAGCGGTGAACCATGTCCACGGCTTGATCCATTCCGCGCTTCCGTCGGTCGACCACATGATGATCGTTGCCTCGCCAACAAGGTTTTCTTGAGGGACGATCCCAACGGCATCGCCAGCGCGCGCTTCGAAACGGCTGTCGCGTGAGTTGTCGCGATTGTCGCCCAGCACGAACATGTGACCTTCGGGGATGATCTTGGGCGCAAAATCGTCAGCCGGAGTGGTGCCGAAATCGAGCACTTCGTAGCTGGGGCCACCGGGGAGGGTTTCGCGGAACCGGGTGTAGCTGCAAATCGCCACGCCCTCTTCGTTGACGCGTTGTTCGCCGCCCCAGGCGCAGCCCGTATTCGGCGAGATTTCAATCTCGAAATCGGCAAGGGGTTCGCGCGGAATGAGTTCGCCGTTCAGGAGGATTTGTCCGTCCACGACCGCTACAGAATCCCCGGGCAGGGCAATGACGCGCTTGATGTAGTCGGTGCCATCGACAGGATGCTTGAAGATCGCAATATCGCCGCGCTCGGGCTCGCTGGCGAAAATGCGTCCCGGGAAGATCTCGACATCCATGGGCAGCGAATTGTTCGAATAGCCGTAAGACCATTTCGCGGCGAGCAGGTAATCGCCGTTGATCAGGCGCGGCACCATGCTTTCGGAAGGGATCGAGAAAGGTGAAAACACGAAGATGCGGAACATCAGTACCGCAAGCAGAAGCTTCAGAAGGAAAAGGGCGAAACTGGCCGGCGTCTCCTTGCGTTCTTCTTGCGAAGAGCTGCTTTGAGACTGCATGGCGGCGCTGCCGTCAGATTGGGTCTTAACATCCATCACGGACCCCCTTACTCGCGAGGTCCTGTCCCGCCTAGGGGGTGTGTGCGAAGAAACGCAACAGACCCGTGCAAACGACTATCGAAGGAACATGGCCCGATGACTGATCAATCGTGTATCGCAGATGCTTGGGACCGGCTCGCAGCGCTGCCCAAGGAAACACTTGCGGACCTGTTCAGTGCAGATGAGGCCCGTGTTTCGAAACTCAGTCAGAAGCTCGAATTCGATCTGGGCGAACTTGGTAAAGTCGGCATGCTGCTCGACTGGTCGAAAACGCACCTGACCGACGCAGCGCTCGACCTATTCGAGGACTTGTCTGAGACGGCAGGTTTCAATGCTGCACGCGATGCCCTGTTCGGGGGCGGTATCGTCAACCCGACCGAGGGGCGACCAGCAACCCATGGCGCCATGCGCGGCAGCGGGCGCGAAAGCGATGTCGAGGAAGCCGAGGCGCTTCTCGCACGCATGGGCATGCTGGTCGAAGCGATCCATCAAGGAGCGCTGGGCGAGGTCAACCACCTCATTCATATCGGTATCGGCGGTTCGGCGCTTGGTCCTGATCTTGCGGTTGATGCGCTCACCCGCGATCTCAAGCTGGTCGATGTGAACGTAGTGTCGAACATCGACGGACTTGCGCTCGAACAGGCCTTTGCGCGGTGCGATCCTGCAACGTCTCTGATCGCCGTCGCGTCGAAGACCTTCACGACAACAGAGACCATGACTAACGCGGCGAGCGCCCTTAAGTGGCTGGCCGACAATGGGGTGAGCGATCCCAGCGGACGCGTCATCGCACTGACCGCCAATCCGGAACGCGCGGTTGAGTGGGGCGTCGACGAAACGCGCATCCTGCCGTTTCCCGAAAGCGTAGGCGGGCGCTACTCCTTGTGGTCCAGCATCGGCTTTCCCGTCGCGCTTGCCGTTGGGATGGAGGATTTCAGCGCGATGCTGGCCGGCGCGCAGGCGATGGACACGCATTTCCGCGAGAGTGAAGGGCGTGCCAATGGTCCGCTCCTCGCGGCTTTCGGCGACCTTTACTACGCGCGCATTCGTGGGTGTCAGACACGCGCTGTCTTTGCCTATGACGAACGCCTCGCTCTGCTTCCCGATTATCTCCAGCAGCTTGAAATGGAATCGAACGGGAAAAGCGTGACGGTAGATGGTCAACCAGTAAGCGGGCCAACCGCGCCGATCACCTGGGGCGGGGTTGGGACCGATGCGCAACATGCGGTCTTCCAGCTGTTGCACCAAGGCACGCATCTGGTCCCGGTTGACTTCATCGCCTCGATCGCTCCGGGAGACGAGCTCGATCCTGCGCATCATTCGAGCCTGCTGATGAACTGCCTCGCGCAAGGGGCGGCGCTGATGGCGGGCAAATCGTCGGATGATCCAGCGCGCAATTACCCCGGAGACCGGCCTAGCGCCATGTTCCTGCTGGATGATCTGGATGCAGCTGCTCTTGGCGCGCTGATCGCCTTTCACGAACACCGCACCTTTGCCAATGCAGTGCTGATGGGGATCAACCCGTTCGACCAGTTCGGGGTGGAGCTTGGCAAGGCGATGGCAAAAGCAATCGACAGCGGGGAAGGCGATTTCGATGCGAGCACCATGGCTTTGATGGAGGCAGCGGGGCTGGGCGGTTGAACGAGCGAGCGCCTCAGCTCGCTTCACATCTTGTTCAGATAAACCCGCATATAGATGAACTCATTGGATTGCGGAGCGTTTGTGTGGCTCCGCTACATCATGCCTGACATGTGATTGTCATATCTGAAAAGTGCGATGGCATGATTTTCGCGATTCACGACGCTTTAAGTCACGCGATGGATCGATAATTCTCAGATTGATCGTCTTGCGGCAAACTAATTACGCTGCGGCGCAGCATCTGAGTCATATTTGCACTTTCACAAATTCTGCGTATTTTCGCAGTTCTGTCGCAACCCCTTTCCGATTAACCAAAGGTCCGCCCCATGAACCGTCTCCTCGCGCTGTCTGCAGCAACCGCTGCCCTTACGCTTACACCTGCAGCGCTTGCGAAGGCCGATGGCGATGAAACCGGTGCACAGGCTGCCTCAGTTGCTGCGGGTGAAGCTACCCCAGTGCGATTGAAGGAATGGACCGGCGACTGGGAACTGATGAAAACCTCGCGCCGCATGCGCGTTTGGCGTTCGCATCTCGCTTACAAGCTGACCGTCGATGCGGCTGGCGAAGTGACGGATTGCGAGATCACCGAGGAGTTTCGCATGCGCCGGGTCAGCGACAGGCTGTGCGATGTGCTGAGCGAGCATCACATGTTCGAACCTGCCCACAACGCTGCGGGCGCTCCTGTCGAAGGCAGCTATGTCTCGCGCATTTCGTACATGGACGTTCGCAATCGTCTTGAAGGCGAGTAATCGCCCCTAGAGCACAATTGCTTTGACATTGTGGCGGCGCGCGCCCATTTGGCGCACCAACACGAGGCGCTTTTGTGCCCGCGTGAAGCGGCGGCTATGAATTCATCCGCCCCGGCAGCGCCTCGACCAAGTCTTTAAAGCTCCCCAATTCACGCGGGTGGTTACCAACCCCGCGCTCCCGCATGCCGATCCGGCATGCGTGTCGCATATTATTGCGAGTCTCAATGACCCAGTTTTCTGATCTCGGGCTTTCACAGCCCGTACTCCAGGCTCTTGACCTCAAGGGCTATTCTACTCCTACTCCCATTCAGGAGCAGGCCATTCCGCCTGTCCTCGAAGGCCGCGACCTGCTCGGCATCGCGCAGACCGGCACCGGCAAGACAGCCGCGTTCATGCTTCCCAGCATTGATCGCCTGCGCGAAGCCGACAATCGCATCCCATTCAAGTCGTGCCGCATGCTTGTGCTTGCACCCACGCGCGAACTCGTCTCTCAGATCGCTGTGAGCGCCAAGGAATATGGCGCGCTTGCCGGCCTTAAGGTGCAGTCGATCGTTGGCGGAACCAGCGTCAACAAGGATCGTAACAAGCTGCATCGCGGGACCGACATCCTGATTGCAACGCCGGGCCGGTTGCTCGATCTGATCGACCAGAAGGCGTTCAACCTCGGCTCGGTCGAAGTGCTCGTTCTAGACGAGGCTGACCAGATGCTCGACCTGGGCTTCGTCCATGCGCTGCGCCGCATCAGCCAGTTGGTGCCCAAAGAACGACAGACGCTTTTCTTCAGCGCGACCATGCCCAAGGCGATCAAGGAACTCGTCAGCGGCTATTGCAACAATCCGGTGCAGGTCTCCGTCACGCCTGAAAGCACGACGGCAGAGCGGATCGACCAGTACCTTTTCATGGTGCAGCAGGACGAAAAGCAGTCGCTCCTCGAGCTTATTCTGTCAGGCCGTCACAAGGTGCCCGGCGAATTTGAGCGCATCCTCATCTTTACCCGAACGAAACACGGCGCCGACCGCGTCGTAAAGAAGCTGAGCCGCGCCGGAATCCCGGCAAATGCGATCCACGGCAACAAATCGCAGCCTCAACGCCAGCGGGCGCTCGACGAGTTTCGTCGTGGCAAGACCATGATCCTCGTGGCGACCGATGTTGCGGCGCGCGGGATCGACATTCCCGGCGTTAGTCACGTTCTTAATTACGAGCTGCCCAACGTGCCGGAACAATATGTCCACCGCATCGGGCGCACGGCACGTGCGGGCAAGGACGGGGTCGCAATCGCCTTTTGCGCCGAGGACGAGCGCGCGTATCTCAAGGATATTCGCAAAACGACCGGCGCAGAGCTCGACCGTCTCAGCCTGCCGGAAAACTTCCGCGCCGTGGTCGAAGGGGTCGGCCCGACCAAGCCAGAGCCGCGCGGCGCGACACGCGTTTCGGCAAAAAAAATCAGGCCCAAGCCTGCCGGCGCATCGGCAGGAAAGCCTGCAGGTGACGGTTCTTCCAAGCCCAAGAAGCCAGGTGGCAAGCACCCTTCGCGCAAAGGCCGGCCTTCCGGGCGTCCCGGCGGCAATCCGAATGGTAACTCCCGCCGCAGCGGTGGTCCCGGTCGGCGCGGTCGTCGCGGTTCACCGGGCGGCGGCAGCGGGCGGGCTCAATCGGCGAACGGCTGAGCCTTTCACTCGGCGCGAAAAATCGCTGATCCCTGAGACAAACCTAAGCGAAAATTAAGCATGCGGCTCCTAACTGGCGGCTCACCGCCAGAAGGGACCCAATCGCGCTATGATCCGTACCGATACCACCTTGATCATCGGGGCCGGAGCGAACCGCGAGATCGAAATGCCCGACGGGCCGGATCTTCTCGCGAAGATTGCGGCCGGGTACGAATTCGAGCGGCTCGATTCAGAGGTCAAATCGCGCGATCTTGTAAGTCTGGCGCATCTGTTCGAACAAATCTCGGAAGAGATCGGTCTGAGCTATGACGAGCTGGTCGCAGGTGCAACGGCAATTCGCGAAGCGACATTGGTGTCCACTTCGATCGACGCGATCCTCGAGCAGTACGGTCATGATCCTGCGGTGCTGGCCGCGGGAAAGATCGCAATCATCTATTACACGTTGCAGGCAGAATCGAAGTCGACGCTTGCCATCGAACCGCGCGCCGCTGATGAATTGCCGCTCCGAGGGACCGAGAACTGGCTGTTCCAGCTGGGACAACTGATCGTCAAAGGCGTTCCGCGCGCAAAGGCGGAAGAGTGTTTCGAGAAGCTGTCGATCGTGTGCTTCAATTACGACCGCGCCATCGAGCATTACCTGCCTTGGGTGGTGCAGCGAGCGTTCGGCATGACTTACGAGGAAGCGTGCGAGCTGGTGGCCGGGCGGCTTCGCATCGTTCATCCCTATGGCGTTGCAGGACGGCTGCCGTGGCAGGGGGAAGAGACTAGCGTAAGCTGGGGCGATGAGCGACCAGAAAACATCGTCAGCCTGTCAAAACGGATATTCACAGCCAGCCAAAGAGCAACCTCGCGCCAGTTCCAGTCTTATCTGCGCGCCGAGATGTCGCGCGGCAAAAGGCTGGGTTTTCTCGGCTTCGGCTTTGACCCGATGAATGTCGCGATGCTGTTTGACGAGCTGGAGCATGACAATCCTGACATGCTGATCAGTCTCGTGGGCATATCTGAAACCCAGCAAAAGGCGATCCTTCGGCTGATTTATCGCCTGACGGGGATCACTGACGAGAGCCGCATTACGCTTGAAAACATGAAAGCCTTCGAGCTTCTGCGCGATTATGGGCGCTTCCTCGAAAGCTAAGCTTTTCCTGCTCAAAGCATAACCGGTCCGCTTGCGAGTAACGCGGTTGCGGCGTTCATCGAACGCAGTCATAGGCACCCTTAACGCGATAGGAGCAAGCATGGCTGACCAAGAATACGACTTCGACCTTTTTACAATCGGCATAGGTTCGGGCGGCACGCGTGCCAGCCGTGTTGCCGCAGCCCATGGCGCGCGCGTTGCAGCAGCAGAGGAGCACCGCGTCGGTGGTACCTGCGTCATTCGCGGATGCGTCCCCAAGAAAATGCTGGTCTACGGCGCGCAGTTTGCTGAAGACCTTGAAGACGCGACGCATTTCGGCTGGACCATCGAAGGCAAGAGCTTCGACTGGATCAAGCTGCGCGACCACGTCATGAAAGACGTCTCACGCATCGAGAGCGTCTACACCGACACGCTCGACAAGCACGACGTCACCATCTTTCATGAGCGCGCGGAAATTACCGGCGATCATGAAATCACGCTCGCAAGCGGCAAGGTGGTTACCGCCAAATACATCCTTATCGCGACTGGCGCGTGGCCGCATGTCCCCGAATTTGAAGGAAGCGAGCACTGCATCACCTCGAATGAGGCATTTCACCTCGACGAAATCCCGCCGCGCATATTGATCGCAGGCGGCGGCTACATCGCGAACGAATTTGCGGGCATCTTTAACGAGTTCGGTTGCAAGGTCGTGGTCGCAAACCGCTCGGACGTGATCTTGCGCCAGTATGATTTCGCCCTGCGCGACCGCCTGATGCAGATTTCGCTGACCAAGGGCATTGAATTCTGTTTCCATGCGGAATTCGAATACGTGAGGAAAAACGAGGATGGCACCTTCGCGGTCAAGATGACCAATCACGAAGAACGCGAGTTCGATCTCGTCATGGCTGCTACTGGACGCGTCCCCAACACAACGGGGCTTGGCCTCGATAATGTCGGTGTCGAACTTGGCGACAGGGGCGAAATCAAGGTCGATGAATTTTCGAAGACCAATGTTGATTACATCTACGCCGTTGGCGACGTTACCGACCGGGTGCAGCTGACCCCGGTGGCGATCCGCGAAGGCCAGGCCTTTGCCGACAGCCTGTTTGGTCCGGGCGAGCCATACAGCGTTGACCACTCATGCATCCCAAGTGCGGTTTTCAGCCATCCGCCGATTTGTTCGGTCGGCCTGAATGAACGCGAAGCGAAGGACCAGTACGGCAAGGTTGCGGTTTACACTTCCGACTTCCGCCCGATGAAGAATGTCGTCGCCCAGCGTAATGAGCGCAGTCTCATCAAGATGATCTGCGATGATGCCAACGGGAAAATTCTCGGCATTCATATGATCGGTCCGGACTCGCCCGAAATCATGCAGGCTGCCGCCGTTGCGGTGAAAGCGGGCATGACCAAAGCCGATTTCGACGCGACGACCGCCATTCATCCGACCGTGGCCGAGGAACTCGTCCTCCTCAGGTGAGGATCACGCGCCGAGCCGCGATGGTGCAAAAAGCGAAGGGTTGAGTCCCTTCGCTTCGAGCTCTTCCGGCCAATCTTCGCGCAGGACCAGCAACTCACCAATGCGTGAAAGCGCGGGCGAGGTCTGGAAACCGGCCCCTCCCTGTCCAGCGCACCAGAAGAAGCCGGGCGCATCTTTCGCGAAGCCGACGACGGGAAGCTCATCGCGAACGAAGCTTCTGAGCCCAGCCCATGAATGCGAGATCCGGCTGACGGTCAGTTTGGTCGATTGCTCTATGCGCTCGGCAATGGTCGCGATGTCGATCTCTTCCGGCGCCGCATCGCATGGCGCGCTGGCACCTTCATCCATGGGCGAGGCGAGCAATTGACCTGTGCCTTCGGGAAGCATGTAAAATCCGTCGCCCACGGTCTTGACAAAGGGCCATTGCGACAGATCGGTGCCGTGAGGGCCGGGGAATGAGATTACGGTTCGGCGGCGCGGTTCGATCCCGATGGGACTTGCACCCGCCATGTTCGCAATCTCGTCCGCCCATGCACCCGCGGCGTTGACGAGAATGCGCGATGTGAAGGTGCTCGCGGCGGTGTCGATCACCCAGTCTTCACCGGATCGCGCAATGGAGTTTACGCTGGCACCCAGGTTCAGCTCTCCGCCCATCGCCCGAATATCTCGAGCGTGCCCCTGAAGTATCGCATCCGCATCCAATTTCAGTGCGCCGCGATCGAGAATGGCGGAGTAACAATAGTCAGGTCCAGTTCTGAGAGCGGGCGCGTATCGAACGGCCTCACCACCTGACATTCGTACATAATCGCATCCGAATGCACGGTGGACATCTTCGAGAGCATCGAGCCTCGGGACCTCGCGTTGTGAGGCGATGTGGAGGGCAGGGTGCACTTCGGCTGGCGCTGCGCGGTCGTCTGCCGGACGGGCCTTGAGGTCATCAAGACTTAGCGCCGTGAGTGTGCGAACAACGCGTTCGCCCAAACCGAAATGCGCGAATGCGACGCTGCGTCCCGAAGCGTGATAGCCGGGCGCGCTCTCCCCCTCGATAACCGCAACGCTGGCCCGATGCGCAAGCCTTGCTGCGAGCGAAAGACCCGCAATGCCGGCCCCGATCACACAGATGTCGAACCTTTTCATAAGGCTGAGCAAAGTTGCGAGTTGAAACGCATGTGACTACCCTTGCGAAAGAACAGAACAGGGAGAGCATTCGCCGTGACTAAGACTGTACTCGTAACCGGGGGAACCGGCTACATCGCAGGCGAATTGATCCGCCAGTTGCTGGCGCGCGACTGGACCGTTCATACGACTGTGCGCAACAAGGCAAGGAGCGAGGCGAAGCTGCGCCAGCGTCTTAGCGATCCGGACGAAACCAGGGTCAAAGTGTTCGAAGCTGAACTTATGTCCGATGACGGCTGGGCAGAGGCGATCGCCGGATGTTCACATGTCGCGCATGTCGCATCGCCAATCGCCGCATCGACCCCGAAGGACGAAAACGAGATGATCGTGCCTGCTCGCGAAGGAACATTGCGCGCCCTTCGCTTTGCCAAGGAAGCGGGGGTCAAGCGCTTCGTCCAGACCAGCTCGATGGCAGCGGTAGCCTATGGCCGCAATGAAAAGGAATACACGGTCAGTGAAGCCGACTGGACCGACATCACGCACCCGGACATTTATCCTTACATCAAATCAAAAACGATCGCGGAACGCGCCGCGCGCGACTGGGTGACGGAGCATGGCGGCGATATGGAGTTCGTCTCGGTCAATCCCTCGATGGTGCTTGGCCCTGTCGATGATCCCGATTTCAGCCCCTCGGTAGAGGCAGTGCGACAATTGCTCTCTGGCGAAGTTCCGATGGCGCCGGACTTGGGCTTTGCCATCGTCGACACCCGCGACACGGCGGAGCTACACGTCAAATGCCTTGAGGAGCCGGGGCTGGGTGGAGAGCGTTTTCTGGCTGCTGGCCGCTTCTACAAATTCATCGATGTCGCGAGAATGCTCAAGGAAGGATTGCCTGCCAAGCACACGAAGAAGGTGCCGACCAAGGTCATGCCCAACTTCCTCGTCCACATTCTGAGCCTGTTCAATGAAGGCGTCCGTTCCATCAAGAGTGAGCTTGGCAAGAGCCGTCACTGCGATGTCAGCCATACGAAGGAACGGCTTCGATGGGAGACGCGGCCAGCCCAAGAAAGCGTGATCGACTGCGCGAAGAGCCTGATTGAGCATGGGGTGGTGAAAGTGTGAACGTTCCGCTTCGTTGCTGAACGATTGACGCTGCCGCGTCGCTGCGGCAACGACCCACCACAAATCCAATAACACACCAGGGACAGGCCTCGAATGTCAGCCAATATCGCCGAAATGGAACGCCGCCGTGAAGCTGCCCGGATGGGCGGCGGGCAAAAGCGGATCGATGCGCAGCACGCCAAGGGTAAGCTCACCGCGCGCGAACGGCTCGACGTGCTGCTCGACGAAAACAGCTTCGAAGAAATCGACACCTATGTCGAACACGATTGCGTCGACTTCGGCATGGAAAGCCAGAAGATTCCGGGCGACGGCGTTGTCACCGGATCGGGCACGATCAACGGGCGGCTGGTTTACGTTTTCAGCCAGGATTTCACGGTCTTCGGCGGATCGCTGTCGAAACGCCATGCGGAGAAAATCTGCAAGGTGATGGACACCGCGATGAAGGTCGGCGCACCGGTCATCGGCCTCAACGATTCCGGCGGCGCGCGCATTCAGGAAGGCGTGGCGTCGCTGGGCGGTTATGCCGAGGTTTTCCAGCGCAATGTCCTCGCATCGGGCGTCATTCCGCAGATCAGCCTTATTATGGGGCCTTGTGCGGGCGGAGCGGTTTACAGCCCCGCGATGACCGACTTCATCTTCATGGTGAAGGACAGCTCCTACATGTTCGTCACCGGCCCCGAAGTGGTAAAGACCGTCACCAATGAAGAGGTGACGCAAGAGGAATTGGGCGGCGCGATCACTCACACCACCAAGACGAGCGTTGCCGACATAGCGTATGAAAACGACATTGAGACGCTGCTCGCGACGCGCGATTTCTTCAACTACCTGCCGCTGTCGAACCGCGAGGAAGTGCCCGAGCTTCCTACGAACGATCCGTGGGACCGCGAGGAGCCGAGCCTCGACACGATCATCCCCGACAACGCCAACCAGCCCTATGATATGCACGAGGTGATCCGGAAAACGCTGGACGAGGGCGATTTCTTCGAGATCCAGCCAGCGCACGCCGCGAATATCATCTGCGGCTTTGGCCGGGTCGAGGGGCGCACGGTCGGCGTGGTCGCGAACCAGCCGATGGTGCTCGCGGGCGTGCTCGATATTGCTTCTTCCAAGAAGGCCGCGCGCTTTGTGCGCTTCTGCGATGCGTTCGAGATTCCGATTGTGACCTTCGTCGACGTCCCCGGCTTCCTGCCCGGCACCGCGCAGGAGCTGGGCGGCATCATCAAGCACGGCGCAAAACTGCTCTTCGCCTATGCCGAGGCGACCGTGCCCAAGATCACCGTCATCACCCGCAAGGCCTATGGCGGCGCCTACGACGTGATGGCGTCAAAGCACCTTCGCGGCGATTTGAACTACGCTTGGCCCACGGCTGAGATCGCGGTGATGGGCGCGAAGGGCGCGGTGGAAATCATCTTCCGCCAGGACCGTGACGATCCGGAAAAGATCGCCGAGAAAACAGCGGAATATGAGGAGCGGTTCGCGAACCCGTTCGTGGCGGCGAGCCGTGGCTATATTGACGAGGTGATCCACCCGCATGCGACCCGGCGTAGGGTCGCGCTGGGGCTAAGGAAGCTGCGGACGAAGCAGCTTGAGAATCCTTGGAAGAAGCATGACAATATTCCGTTGTGACCATGGAATTGGTCTTTATCCTTCTTCCAGCGCTCGCGGGATTCCTTGGGCTTTGGCAGTGCTTCAGAGGCTGGCAGACTGGAAAAATGTTCGCTTTCGATCCGGGCGGATCGGCGACAGGCTTGTCGCGTCGAGATGGGGTCGTTTTTGTATTTGGCTGGTGGATTACGCTGATAGTCAGCCTCGCCGCATTGGCTTTCGCATTTGCAGCGACCTTGCAGCAGGTTGGTGAGGGCGAAGCGTGCGAAGCGAACTGTAGCGAGGCCGAGACTTAATCGATCTGAGCCGCACGGAACGAAGTGTTCACCTCGGCGAAGGCCGGAGTCCAAACATTGATGTCGCAGGCTGGATTCCAGCCGTCGCATGAATTACGAGATAAAGCATGAAACTAGGCCGCCTCAACCATATCGGCATCGCCACCCCCTCCATCACCGACTCCATCGCGCATTACCGCGATACGCTCGGCGCGACGCATATTCACGAGCCCTTCGACCTGCCCGAGCAGGGCGTAAAGGTCTGCTTCGTCGACACGCCCACCGACAGCGGGATGAACGGCACGCAGCTCGAGCTCATCGAACCACTCGGACCCGACAGCGCGATCAACAACTTCCTCGCCAAGAACCCGCTGGGCGGGCAGCATCATGTCTGTTTCGAAGTGCCCGATATCGAGGAAGCGCGCGCCGAATTCGAGTGCTTGGGCAAACGCATCCTCGGCCCCACGCGCATCGGGGCGCATGGCACTCCGATCTTCTTCCTGCATCCCAAGGATATGCAGGGCATGCTCACCGAGATCATGGAAACACCCAAGGAAGGCGCGCACTGGTCTAACTGATGTGACCTGACGCGCGATTGCCTAAGCGCGTCGTAGCGGACTTGTCTCAAGCGCTACGTTTGGGCAAAGCGTTGCCAATCGAAACGCAAACCAATGCGCTTGGGAGAGAGACAAGTGACCTATGAAACCATCCGCGTCGAAGCTGACGGCCCGCTAACCACGATCACGCTCAACCGTCCTGAACGCCTCAACGCCATGCCGCCGCAGATGGCGGACGAGATCACGCAGGTGTTCTATGACTTGGGTGACGCGCGCTGCGTGCTGATCACGGGCGAGGGGAAAGGTTTCTGCTCTGGCGCGGACCTGTCGGCCCGGTCGAGCGATTCCAAGGGCGGTAGCCACGAGGCGCTGCTTCATCATTACAACCCTGCGATCAACCAGCTGCTGCGCGCCGATGTTCCCGTGATCTGCGCGGTCAACGGACCGGCGGCTGGCGTCGGGTGCTCGCTCGCACTCGCAGCGGACTTCACGATTGCGAGCAAGAGTGCCTATTTCCTTCAGGCTTTCGTCAATATCGGCCTTGTGCCCGATGGGGGCTCAACCTGGATGCTCGCCCGCGCCATTGGCCGCGCGCGCGCGACCCGGATGATGATGCTGGGCGAAAAGATCAGCGGGGGCGAGGCAGAGGAATGGGGCCTCATCTACAAATGCGTTGATGACGAACTGCTGATGGACGAAGCGCGCGCGCTCGCCGATAAGCTCGCCAATGGCCCGACCGTTTCCTATCGCCAGATCAAGCGTAACATCATGACCGCGCTCGATGGCGGGGTGAACGATGTGCTCCTCGCCGAAGCGGAAGCGCAGCGCATCGCCGGGGCCTCCGACGATGCGAGGGAAGGCGGCATGGCGTTCCTTGAAAAGCGCAAGGCTGTTTTCAAAGGCGCCTGAGCTTTCCTTCTGACCGCTTTTCCTTTCCTGTCGCTCTCATCACACCAGCTTTCGTTGGCGTGTTGTTTGTGCTTAGAGATCACGCATGACTGACACGAACGACTTGCCGCCGACCCCCGCCGACTGGAAGGCTCTCGCTGACAAAGAAAGCAAGGGCCGTGACCTCACCTGGCAAACGCCAGAAGGCTTCGAGATCAAGCCGCTTTACACCGCTGAAGACCATGTGGACTTCGATCCTGGCCTGCCCGGCTTTGCTCCGTTCACGCGCGGAGTAAAGGCAAGCATGTATGCGGGTCGCCCGTGGACGATCCGGCAATATGCGGGCTTTTCGACTGCCGAGGAATCGAACGCATTCTACCGCCGCAACCTTGCCATGGGGCAGAAAGGGCTGAGCGTTGCCTTCGATCTCGCCACGCACCGTGGCTATGACAGCGACCATCCGCGCGTTGTCGGCGATGTCGGAAAGGCCGGCGTTGCGATTGACACGGTCGCGGACATGGAAATCCTGTTCGATCAGATTCCGCTCGACACCATGAGCGTGTCGATGACCATGAATGGCGCGGTGATCCCGGTGCTCGCGTTCTACATCGTCTCGGCAGAGCGTTCCGGCGTCTCTCAGGACAAGCTTTCGGGGACCATCCAGAACGACATCCTCAAGGAGTTCATGGTCCGCAACACATATATCTATCCGCCCGAACCGAGCATGCGGATTGTTTCTGACATCATCGCATATACCTCGGCCAACATGCCGAAATTCAACAGCATTTCAATCTCGGGCTATCACATGCACGAGGCCGGAGCGACGGCGGTTCAGGAGCTTGCCTTCACGATTGCTGATGGCAAGGAATATGCCGTGCGCGCGATGGAAACGGGGCTCGATATTGATGCCTTCGCCGGGCGCCTATCTTTCTTCTTCGGCATCGGAATGAACTTCTTCATGGAGATCGCCAAGCTGCGCGCTGCGCGTACGCTCTGGTACCGCGTGATGGACGGGCTTGGCGCAAAGAGCGAGCGTTCCAAGATGCTCCGCACGCACTGCCAGACGAGCGGTGTATCGCTGCAGGAGCAGGACCCCTACAACAACGTGATCCGCACCACGATCGAAGCAATGGCAGCAACTTTGGGCGGCACGCAGAGCCTGCACACCAACGCTCTCGATGAAGCCATCGCGCTCCCCACCGACTTCTCCGCGCGCATTGCGCGCAACACGCAGCTGGTGCTCCAGGAGGAAAGCGGGATTACCAATGTCGTCGATCCGCTGGGCGGCTCGCATTACATCGAGGCGTTGACCGCGACGCTGGTCGAGGAAGCGGAGAAGCTGATCGCCGTGGTCGATGAGGCAGGCGGGATGACCGCTTATGTTGCGACCGGTGCTCCCAAGGCGGCTATCGAACGCGCCGCCGCGGAAAAGCAGACCATGGTCGATCAGGGCCAAACCGTAATCGTCGGCGTCAACAAGTATCGTAAGGACGAAGAAGACCCGATTGACACGCTCGACATCGACAACGCGAAGGTGCGCAAGAGCCAGATTGCGCGGATCGAGAAAGTGCGCGCTGGCCGCGATGAGGCAGCTTGTCAGGCCGCGCTCACAGCGCTGACCGAGGCGGCTCAGACTGATCCGGTCGCAGCACGTGCAGCGCTGGGTGACGGGCGTGACGAGCGGGGCATTCCGCTGCCTCCCTCCAGGATCGCCGAAATGGAAGCCAAGGGCGAAGTGAACTTGCTCGCCAAGGCTGTCGAGGCCGCGCGCGCCGATGCCACTTTGGGCGAAATTTCAATGGCGATGGAAAAGGCTTTCGGCCGCCACGATGCGACGCCAAAGCCGGTCAGCGGCGTTTACAAGAGCGCCTACGAATTCGACCGCCGTTGGGCGCAGGTGACCGATGGTGTCGATGCGGTTGAGCGCAGGCTGGGCCGCAAGCCGAAAATAATGGTCGCGAAGATGGGTCAGGACGGCCACGATCGCGGCGCGAATGTGATCGCCAGCGCGTTCACCGACATGGGTTTCGAGGTGATCTCCGGCCCGCTGTTCCAGACACCTGAAGAAACGCGCGACATGGCGCTTGCAGCCAATGTCGACGTGATCGGAGCGTCGAGCCTTGCCGCAGGACACAAGACGCTGATCCCAGAGCTGATCCGCTTGCTAAGGGATGCCGGACGCGGCGACATCAAGGTCACCGCCGGCGGCGTAATCCCGCCGCAAGATTACGACTTCCTGCGCGAGGCGGGGGTGCAAGGCATCTACGGTCCCGGCTCAAACGTGGTCGAATGTGCGGCGGACATTCTCACACTGCTCGGCCACAACATGCCGCCACTTGGCGAAGGGCTTGATGAGGCGGCGGAGTGAGACTTTCGCGTTTTGCGGCATTCGCCGCGCTGGTACTCGCTGGTCCGCTCATCGCCGAGGAGCCATCGCCCATCTCGCTGGGCGAAGCTCATGTCGTTACCACTCACGATTCTGAACGCCGCATCAACGTGCTGCTGCCGCTCGACTACGAAGAGAGCGACAACGCATATCCGCTAGTGTTCGTTCTGGACGGGGGCGAGGCTCAGGATATCTATCTTGCGCACGGAATTCACACCTGGAACCAGCTTTGGGGACGCAGCCAGCCGGCCATCATCATCGGGGTTGAGACTGTGGACCGCCAGCGCGAATTGCTACCGCCCAGCGCTTCGCCTCAGGAGCGGGAGCGTTATCCGACCGCAGGCGAGGCTGACGCTTTTCGTCAATGGCTGATCGACGATGTCATGCCCATGGTTCGTGCTCGCTACCGCGAAAACGGTACCGCGATCCTTGTTGGCGAAAGCGCTGCAGGACATTTTGTTGCCGAAACATGGATGACGCGTCCTGAAGCATTCGACGCATACGCGGCGCTTTCACCGAGCTTGCAGTGGGACAATCAAAGCCTCTCGCGTAAGCTTTCCGGTGAGCCTCCTATTATGCGCCCTCCGCTTTTCCTTTCGCTCGCCGATGAAGGCGGCGCGACAGAAGAAGGCGCACTGCGGTTCGTGAACGCTGCGGGCGATGCTGTTTGCTTCGCCGACCGCCGGAGCAGCCACGTGCGCCACGCCAATACGATGCATCAGCTGCTGGCCGATGCGCTGCAATTCCTGTTACCGACCGATGCCGACTGGCTCGAGGAATATGGCTTCGTTGTCGAATGCAGCGAAGTGGGAGAAACTAAATGACCACTATCCGCACCGACTGGACCCGCGACGAGATCGCGGACCTGTTCGATCTGCCTTTCACTGAGCTGCTCTTCCGCGCGGCAAGTGTTCATCGCGAGAACCATCCGCCTGAGCAGATCCAGCTCTGCACGCTGCTCTCGATCAAGACCGGCGGGTGCCCGGAGGATTGCGGCTATTGCTCGCAATCGGTGAAGGCGGACAGCGGGGTCGAAGCGACCAAGCTCATGGACGTGCAGGCAGTGCTTCAGCGCGCAGCACAGGCCAAGGATGCTGGGTCCCAGCGCTTCTGCATGGGCGCGGCGTGGCGCAAGCCCAAGGATCGCGACATGCCTGCGATCGTCGAAATCGTTAAAGGCGTGCGCGACATGGGGCTGGAGACCTGCATGACGCTGGGCATGCTGAAGCCCCATCAGGCCGAAATGCTCGCCGAGGCGGGGCTCGATTATTACAACCACAATATCGACAGCAGCCCGGAATATTACGAGCGGGTCATCTCGACACGCGATTTTCAGTGCCGCCTCGACACGCTCGACCACGTGCGCAGCGCAGGGATAAACGTTTGCAGCGGAGGAATTGTGGGCATGGGTGAGGCGCGCGATGACCGCGTCGGTTTCATCCACACTCTTGCCACTCTGCCCGCGCATCCCGAAAGCGTACCCGTCAACGCGCTGGTGCCGGTAAAGGGCACGGTGCTAGGCGATATGCTTGCCGACACGCCGCTCGCCAAGATCGACGATATCGAATTCGTCCGTACGGTCGCTGTCGCGCGCATAACCATGCCCATGAGCATGGTCCGCCTCTCTGCAGGCCGCGAGAGCATGAGTGAGGCGACGCAGGCGCTTTGCTTCCTTGCCGGCGCGAACTCGATCTTCACCGGCGACAAACTGCTAACTGCACCCAATGCGGGCGATGACAGCGATGGCGCACTGTTTGCAAAACTCGGCCTTACGGCGCTTCAGGGTGAGGAGCCCGCACGCGGCTGCAAGGTGAGCGAACCGGCATAGGGACATGTCGCTGGGCTTCTCGGTCGATTCGCTTCTTCCGCGAGCGCGGGGGGGAGGGCAGTTGCGCATGGGGCTGGTCCGCCTGACCGAAGAGCAATGGCTTCAATCGGACCCTGATCTGGGGTCGAGGCGCATCGCCTTTGCCGAATGGCCTGAAGGGGTGCAACTGACGCCGGAGGCCGAAGAGCCAGGGAGCGAGTTGGCCGCGATGCTGGGCGTCGACGGCGGGCTTGCTGGGGCAGCGCTCGGCTCGCATGAGGACATGTGCCTCCTCACCAAGCGTGAAAAGGACGACCAGTATCGCCTGATCGGGGCGGCCGTGGCGTGGCCCTCCGACTGGCGCCCTGCGGACAAGATCGGTCTACCCTTGCGTGCGCTTCATGCGCCTATCGCGGGGTATGAAGAGCAACTGGCAACCGGCGTCGATCGGTTCATGGAAACGTTGAAGCCGGGCACCATCTATGGAAGGTGCAACTGGTTCATTGCCGCAACCGGTGATCGCCGCTGGCTCGAACAGCGTCCTGCGGTGGAGGCTTTCGCAGATGTAACGCCTGCCAATGCGGGTGAGACCTTGTTCGTCCGATCCGAACGCCAGACGTTGCGAAGGCTGCCGGAAACCGGAGCGATTCTGTTTACCATCGGTATTTATGTCGAACCGCTCGCGGCGCTTTCTCCCGATAACATCTCGAGACTGGCCGAGGCGGCGAAAAGCCTCGTCGCGGGTGAAGGCGACAGGCGCGGCGCTCCCGCCTATGCCGATGCTCTGGTCCGATACGCCGATCGGCTCCCGCATACTGGCGCGACGATACCGAGCTTACCCACATAAGGCAGGTTGATACGGGCCTTTTGGGGCGGCATAGGCTTTGCAACGCTTTACCGCCCACGGAGGCCTCCTTTGTTTTCGAAAATCCTGATTGCCAATCGCGGTGAGATCGCCTGCCGCGTCATTCAGACCGCTCGCAAGATGGGAATCGCGACTGTCGCGGTGTACTCCGACGCTGATCGCAACGCGCCCTTTGTGCGCATGGCGGACGAAGCGGTCCACATTGGACCGTCGCCTGCGGCTGAAAGCTATCTGCTTCCTGAAAAGATCATCGCGGCGTGCAAGGAAACAGGCGCCGAGGCGGTGCATCCAGGTTATGGCTTCCTGTCGGAACGGGCGAGCTTTGTAGAAGCTCTCGAAGCGGAAAACATCGCGTTCATCGGTCCGCCTCCCGGCGCAATCGCGGCCATGGGCGACAAGATCGAATCCAAGAAGCTTGCTGAAAAAGCGGGCGTGAATGTCGTGCCCGGCCATATCGGCGAAATCCGCGATACCGAGCACGCTGTCGAGATTGCGAACGAGATCACCTACCCGGTGATGATGAAGGCTTCGGCTGGCGGCGGGGGCAAGGGCATGCGTCTCGCCTGGTCTGAGAAAGACGTGCGCGAAGGGTTCGAGGCGACGAAGCGCGAAGGATTGAATTCCTTTGGCGACGATCGCGTCTTCATCGAGAAATTCATCGAAAACCCGCGCCACATCGAAATTCAGATCCTCGGCGATAAGCACGGGAACATCCTCTACCTCAATGAGCGGGAATGCTCGATCCAGCGGCGCCACCAGAAGGTGGTCGAAGAAGCGCCGTCACCTTTCGTCACGGACAAGATGCGCAAGGCGATGGGCGAGCAGTGCGTCGCGCTTGCGCGAGCGGTTGATTACCACTCCGCCGGGACGGTAGAGCTGATTGTCAGCGGCGCAGATAAGACCGGTGAGAGCTTTTACTTCCTTGAGATGAACACGCGCCTGCAAGTCGAGCATCCCGTGACCGAAGCCATCACCGGGGTCGATCTTGTCGAGCAGATGATCCGCGTGGCGGCCGGCGAAAAGCTTGAACTCACTCAGGACGACATCGGCATCGATGGCTGGTCTATAGAAAACCGCGTCTATGCCGAAGACCCGTATCGCGGGTTCCTCCCTTCGACGGGGCGCCTCGTTGAATACTCGCCTCCCGTACCGGGATGGACAGATGATGGTGAGGTCGCTGGCAAACCACGCCGCGGCGTTGCGCGCGGTGATGGCAGCGTACGTGTCGACGATGGCGTCTTCGAAGGCGGCGAAGTCTCGATGTTCTACGATCCGATGATCGCCAAGCTTATCACCTGGGCACCCACGCGCGAACAAGCCGCTGACCTTCAGATCGAAGCGCTCGACCGGTTCCGCATTGTCGGGCTCGGCCACAACGTCGATTTTCTGTCGGCAATCATGCAGCATCCGCGCTTCCGATCAGGCGATCTGACGACCGGTTTCATCGCCGAAGAATATCCCGAAGGTTTCGAAGGCGCGCCTGCCAGCGAAGAATGGCTGCGCCAGCTGGCCGGCTTGTTTGCGGGGGCCGAATTCACGCAGCAGGTGCGCGCGCGGCGCATCTCTGGCCAGCTTAACGGGACCGACAATCCCCCGTCTCACTGGACGGTGAAGATTGATGGTCAGTCATTCGACGTAATGCTCGAAGAAGGCGGTGGCACGGTCGATGGCCAGCGTTTCAACGGCACGTGGGATTGGGAAGTCGGTGAGACATTTGCCCATGTCACCGGTGACAACGAAATGGTCGTGCAGATCGATCGGATCGGTGTGCGCTGGCGGATGACAACGCGCGGAGCTTCGCACGAAGCCCTCGTACTGCCAGCACGACTCGCCGAGCATGAAAGCCGGATGATCGAGAAGCAGCCGCCTGATCTTTCAAAGATGCTGATCTGCCCGATGCCAGGCATGTTGATGAAGCTTCATGTCAGCGAGGGCGAAGAAGTCCAGCCCGGTCAGCCGCTTGCTACGGTTGAGGCGATGAAGATGGAAAACATCCTTCGGGCTGAGAAAGAGGGCGTGATCGCGAAGATCAACGCTGCTGAAGGCGAAAGCCTGGCGGTGGATGCGGTGATTCTCGAACTGGAATGAGTCGCGCACCCATTCTGGTCGGCTCACAATCTTAGAAGTGTCGGCAACTTTATACTTTCGAGGCAATCTATTCGTTCGGATTTTTTGTATCGATCCGACGAATATCATGTTTTGACGGGTTATTATCCTTAACAAGCTGGCGCGAAGCGTGCTCTTCAAGGACGATCTGTCCTGTCGACTTTGCAATTCGAGTCGACCTTGATCCGGAATTTCGAACCTTGAAGGGAATTGTTGTGGCACAAAAAGGCACTGGCTACTTCGACCGCAAGGGCCATTTCTTCAAATCGGCGCGTGAAGCGACCGAGAGCGATCTTGCAGCGATGCTTGGTCAGATTGGCGAAGGTGAGAGCCTTGCACCCGGCATCGCACACACGATTCTAGAGAATCGCGCTCAGATCGAACGTCTGTTCGCCGAGCACGACGTGATGATCGAAGGCGACACCGCAGCGGTGGTGCGCGTCGCACCGAAGGTCACGAAGTTGCCCGAACGCACGGCCAGCTAGGTCATGTCGCGATCCGGTTGAGAAGTAGCGCGGCTAGTTGGTGCGCAGGGCCCGAACTCGTGTCTACCACTTCATCGTAGTCGATGCCGTCGTGCAGATGGCTTGATTGTTCTTTTCCGAGCCCGATCAAGCGATCGCCGCGGGCTTTCTCACGCGCCGCGACGACGTCCAAGGGGGCGTGGACCTGCACGACTGTGAGATTGTGATCGGTCAAGCCCTCTCGGTATTCGCGGACCTCTCTCGCATGGCATACCTCATCGACGACCACGTCGAGTCCCTTGTCCGCAGCGTTGTAGACGAACTGGCGCATGACGCTCAGCAATGCTTCGCCGCGCGGGCCGTTGACGATGTGCGGTAGAATCGAGGACCCGCCTGAGATTTTCTGGACTTCAAACCATTCCGACCTGAACTCATGGCCATTCGGGAGAAACGAAATGAACGCGTCCATTTCTATATGGAGGAAAGTCCGATCCGCTTTCTCCTGAATGGCACGCGCCAGTGATGACTTGCCGGCGCTGCTGACGCCATTGAGGATAATTACGCGGGCCATCAGTCCTCGATAATTGCGACGGCGCGGATCCAGCCTGCACTTGCTCGCTCGATCTTCACCGGAAAACAGCTCAAGGTGAAGCCGTGCGGGGGCAGGCTTTCGAGGTTGGTCAGCTTCTCTATCTGATAGTAGGGGCGGATGCGACCCGCTTTGTGGCCTTCCCAGATGATGGATGGGTCGCGCTTTTCGGCCCAGCGGCGCGCCGTGTGGCTGAGTGGGGCATCCCAGCTCCATGCGTCGGTTCCGACGACTTCCACCCCGCGCTCGGTCAGCCAGAGGGTCGCCTCGGCACCGAGCCCCACGCCCTGATCGGTGAAGTTGTCGGTTCTGTATACAGCGCCTGACTGGATGAGCACGATATCGAGTGGCTGAAGCTCGTATTCGATCCGGGCGAAGGCCTGCTCCACCTCGGCAGCGCTCACCACATGGCCGTGCGGAAAGTGCGAGAAATCGAGCTTCACGCCCGGGCGCAGAAACCGGTCGAGCGGCGCTTCGTCGATGCTAGGCGCGGGCGTAGCCCCGGCATCCGTCGTCGAATGATAATGCCACGGCGCGTCCATATGAGTGCCGTTGTGAGTTGACAGCTCGAGCATTTCAACAGCCCAACCTTCGCCATCGGGCAGGTCGCTTTTCTCGAGGCCTGGGAAGAACATCGCGATCTGTTCCCAGGTGTCCTCGTGCGTCATGTAGGTCACTTTGGGCCGCATGACCTCCGGGTCGGAAATCACGTCGTTGGTGATCGGGATGGAAAGGTCGACAAAGCGCCTCATGCTGGCACCTTCAGCTGTTCATCGAGAAACGCCGCGACGTCGGCGAGATCCACATCGCGCGCCATGTATGCGTCGCCAAGCCCCTTAAGCAGAAGGAAAGGCAGCGTCCCTGCGGCTTCCATCTTCTTGTCATGCCGCATGTGATCAACGAGCGTCGCCCCATCGCTTTGTATGTCCAGCTGCGCGATTTGCGACGGGAGCCCTGTCGCCGCAATGGCGGCTGCTGCTCGATCAGCGTCATCCGGCGACAATTGCCCGCGACGCGCCGAGTATCGCGCTGCGAGAACCATGCCGAGTGCGACCGCTTCACCGTGCAATAACCGGTCGGAGAAACCGGTTTCCGCCTCCAGCGCGTGACCGAATGTGTGGCCGAGATTGAGCAAGGCGCGCCTGCCCGACGTTTCGCGCTCGTCCTCTGCCACGATGCGAGCCTTGGCCTCGATACTCGTCGCAACCGCGCGGGCCAACGCATCAGGGCTGCGCGCGAGCACATCGGGGCCATTCGTCTCCAGCCACGCGAAGAATTCCGCGTCACCCAAAAGCCCGTATTTGAGGACTTCTGCATATCCGGCTCGCATCTCACGATCGGGGAGCGTGTCCAATGCTTGCGTATCTGCGAGCACGAGTGAGGGCTGGTGAAATGCGCCGATCAGGTTTTTACCGGAACGGGTGTTGATTGCGGTTTTTCCGCCAACCGAGCTGTCTACCTGTGAGAGGAGGGTCGTGGGCAGCTGCACGAACCCGCACCCCCGTTTGAGGATCGCGCAGGCGAAGCCAACAAGGTCCCCCACAACTCCGCCACCGAGAGCAAAGACATGGTCAGAGCGTGTTATCCCGAGGTCAAGCAGCCAGTCGGTCAGCCGCTCAAGGCTCTCCCAGCTCTTCGAACTTTCGCCTGGCTCGACGTCGTACCAGGAAATCTCGTGGCCCTCACTGGCGAGTGAAGTTGCGAGGCGTTCGCCATGAAACTTGCGCGCGTTGACGTCGGCGACAATCGGAACAGGGCGACCGGCGAAAGGTTCGATGAATTCGCGAGCCTGAACGACTGTATCGTCAAGCAGCCCGCGCCCCACCAGCACGTTGTAAGAGCGACCGCCAAGCTCAACACGGATTGCGGTGGGTTGTGTCAGAGCCATTCGTCTATTGCCTCGATGATAGCGCTAGCGGTGTCTTTGTGAGGACCGTCCTCACTAAGCACACGAACCTGCGCCTGTCTGTAGAATGGCTCGCGCTTGGAAAACAGATCGCTGAGAATCCTTTTGGGGTCGCCTTGCCGCAACAGAGGGCGTGTGTTCCGCCGCGACGTGCGCTCGACAAGAGTATCGATATCGCAGTCGATCCAGACCGCAATCGCCTGCTCCAGAATGAGCGCGCGCGTTTCGGGATCGACAAACGCGCCGCCGCCAGTTGCAATGACGCCGTGGTTCTCTTCGATGAGGCGTGCAATGACGCGGCGCTCGCCATCGCGGAAATAGGCTTCACCGAATTCATCGAAAATTTCCGGGATAGATCGCTGCGCCGCCTCTTCGATGGCGTCGTCGGCATCGACGAAATCGCGTCTGAGCATCGTGGACAAACGCCTGCCTACGGTGGATTTCCCGGCACCCATCAAACCAACCAGCACGATTGGCTTGTCGATCGCGCCAGCGATCCGAGCGATGTCGCTCTTGGTGAGGGCTGTCTCGGCAGTCATTGCGAGCAGGCCTATACTTGGGGTAGAGCGCACGCAACATGTCTGAATCTTCGAGCAAAGTGATGGGCAGAGCCAATCAACCGGTCCATTCGTCGCATTTCCCGCCTTCGGGTCGACCATCTGGTCGATCGCGCCGTGTGCCGATTTACGCGGTGATCGGCGTTCTGGTTCTGCTTGGCGTCGCTTATGTCGATGGCGGTGAGGAGCCGATTCATCCTATAAGCCAGCCGATTGCCTCGCCTTTGGCACCCGCACAGGATGGCGCACAGTGAGCTTCTCAAAGCAAATCAGGGCAGGTGGCTGGGCTGCCGCGCTGGCGCTGACCGGCGCGACCGGGGGCGTAATGGCAATCACGATGGCTGGCGCTCAGGAAGCCCCTGAGTCGCTGCTGCCGCCGGGTTTCGACGATCCGGCTCCGACGCCGACTCCATCGGCGCAGCCAAGCGCATTACCCACCGCAGCGCCAGCACCTGCCGCCCCGGCTGCCCCTGGAACTGCGCCGGTTCCCGGTGTGGCGCCGCCGCCCGTTCCCGGTGACCTGCCATTCGTGCCGCAGCTTTCCGAAGGCGAGCTAGCTGGCGTGCCGACACTTGAGGAGCTCGAAGACCTCTCGACCGATCAGCTTGACGATCTGCTCGGGCTCAAGCCGCAATTCGATATCCCACCTGCCGCGCGCCGCGCGCTCAGTCAGGTGGGAGTGCTGGCGCCAGCGGAAGGCGGTTTTCCGGTCGGCTCGTTCGCGCGTCAGCCCGAAAGTCTAGTCAAAGCGGTGCTTGCAGGCACGAAGGGGCCGCTGGTTTCACGCTGGGGTCATATCCTGATGAGGCGGGCCCTTGCGAGCCGACTTGCCGCCCCTGACGGCATGGACCCGGTGGAGTTCGCAGCTTTGCGCGCCGGCGTCCTCAATCGCATGGGTGAGTTTGCCATCGCACGGGCGATCGCGCAGGACGTCGATACCGGCAACTGGGACACTGCGATGACCTCGCAGGCTCTCACGGCCTATATCGCGACCAGTGATATCGTCGGCGCGTGTCCGGCTGTTCGTTTGCAAGGGTCGGTTCGCGAAGACCCCCAGTGGGTCATGCTTCAGGCGATCTGCAACGCCTATGCTGGCGAGGGCGCGCTTGCCGCGTCGCAGCTCAACAGCGCACAATCGCGCGAAATCGCGCCCGAAATCGACCTTTTGCTGGCTCAGCGATTTGCTGGTGCTGCGGGCAGAGGGCGCGGCGGCACGACCGTTTCCTGGGACGGTGTCGAGGACCTTACCCCCTGGCGCTTCGCCCTCGCGAATGCGGTGGGCGAAGACATTCCTCAAGCGATCATCGACAACGCTTTCTCGGGTGATGGCGCTGGCTACTATCAGCTCGCGTCCGCCTCCGCGCCTATGCTGCCGCTGGCTGAGCGCGCCCTATATGCGGAGCAAGCCGCGAGCAGGGGTGTGCTTTCTTCCAGCGCGATGGTCGATCTTTACGCTCAGATCTATTCGATCGAGGGGATCGGCGGAGATGCGGCAGGCCGTGCGGCCAGATTGCGCGACGCCTATGTCGCCTCAGATCCGGCCAATCGGATCAACGCAATGCGAGGTCTTTGGGGCGAAGGCGAACCCGGTTTTGCGGGCATGATCGCCACGGCTTACGCTGCTGCACGCATACCCCCGGTGCAGCAAAGCGCGTACGCGGCAGACGATCTGATCGCCTCAATGTTGACGGCCGGTCTCGACCGCGACGCGGCAGCATGGAGCGGGTTGGTCGAAGAAGGCTCCCTTGCATGGGCACTGATCGCGCTTTCTGACCCGGACGCCGAAGTTGCGTCCAGGCAAGGTATCGAGAGCTTTCTGTCCGCTGACGAGAGCGCGGGCGCACGCAAGTCCGCTTTCCTTGTCGCCGGCCTTGGCGGACTTGGTCGACTGCCGGGGCAAGGCATTGCGGGTTGGGGAGATGAGGTCGATGTCGACTTCGCTCGCCAGAATCGCTGGAGCCAGGTGATCTCGCGTGCCGCGCAGGTCGAGAATGCCGCCTTGGTCGCTTTGCTCGCAGGTCTCGGAATGCAGGGTGAAAGTTGGGCGCAGATGACGCCGCTGCACCTTTATCACATCATCTCTGCGCTCACCCGCGTCGGGCTTGAGGCAGAAGCCAGAATGATCGCCGCAGAGGCGGTCGCCCGGGGCTGAGGCCGGACGCTGTGTCAGCAGCGACCCGCGCTTTTCTCGACATGCTTGCCGCCGAGCGAGGGGCCGCAGTGAACACACTTGCAGCCTATCGACGCGACCTTGACGGAGCAGAAGAGGCACTGGGAGACCTTGAGAAGGCACCGCGCGCAGCGGTGGCGAAGCTCGCCGGACAATGGGCTGCGCTTGCGCCAGCGACGGTCGCGCGCAAGGCATCGGCCCTTCGCCAGTTTTTCGGATTTGCAATGGATGAGGGCTGGCGTGAGGACGATCCCTCGGGCGCGCTTCCCAGCCCCAGAGCGCGTCGACCATTGCCTAAGGTGCTGAGTCATGAGGCGGTGGAGACCTTGCTTCAGCGCGCCGAACTTGAAGCGGGTTCAGGCAAGCCCATAGCGATCCGGCAGCTGGCTTTGCTTGAGATGCTTTACGGATCAGGCCTGAGGGCGACCGAACTCGTAAGCCTCCCGCTCGTCTCGGTCCCGCGCGATGCGCCACTCATTACCGTGAGGGGGAAGGGCGGACAGGCGCGAATGGTACCGGTCAGCGAACGCGCGAAAGAGGCGCTCGCGACATGGGTCAATGTGCGGCCAAATGATCCGCCAAGCGGTTTCCTGTTTCCGTCGCGCGGGGGAAAACACCTGTCGCGCGTGCGGTTGTTCCAGATTCTGAAAGAGCTCGCAGCGCGCGCCGGGCTCGATCCGGCAGGGATCAGCCCCCACGTCTTGCGCCATGCTTTTGCTACTCATCTGCTGGAGGGCGGAGCTGACCTTCGCGTGCTTCAAACGCTGCTCGGCCATGCCGATATTGCGACCACGCAGATATACACTCACGTCGATGCGGCGAGGCTTGTCGAACTTGTAAATTCGCGGCACCCTCTTGCCCGCCCGACCAGTACGGACTAGCGCCCACCATAATGGCAAACAGTACGATTTCTTATCTCGAGTTCGAAAAGCCGGTCGCAAGCCTTGAGCAGCGCATCAGTGAGATGCGCAGCCTCGACGTGAACCACGAGGTGGACGTCGCGTCTGAGATCGAGCGGCTCGAAGAAAAGGCCAATGACCTTTTGGCCAGCACCTATGCTTCGCTAACCCCGTGGCAGAAAACCCAGGTCGCAAGGCATCCGCAGCGGCCGCATTTCCGCGACTATGTCGAACATGCCTTCAGCGACTTCATGCCGCTTGGGGGGGATCGCTACTATGGCGAAGACGAAGCGATCCTGGGCGGCTTCGCGACCCTGAACGGTCGCCGGGTGATGCTGATCGGGCATGAAAAGGGCAACGACACGCAAAGCCGCATTCGTCACAATTTCGGCATGGGCAAACCGGAGGGCTATCGCAAGGCGATCCGCCTGATGGAGCTGGCCGGGCGATTTGGACTGCCTGTAGTCACGCTGGTGGATACCTCGGGCGCCTTTCCGGGGATCGAGGCGGAGGAGCGCGGCCAGGCAGAAGCGATCGCGCGCTCGACAGAAGCGTGCCTTGCCTTGCCCGTACCCATGGTTTCGGTCGTGGTGGGTGAAGGCGGATCGGGCGGCGCTGTTGCGCTTGCGAGTGCCGAGCGCGTGTTGATGCTTGAACATGCCGTATATTCCGTAATTTCGCCCGAAGGCTGTGCCTCGATCCTCTGGCGTACCGCTGAAAAAGCGTCAGAGGCGGCGCAGGCGATGAAGATCACCGCACAGCATCTCAAACGTCTCGGCGTCATCGATCGGATCGTGAAAGAACCGGTGGGCGGGGCGCACCGCGATCCAGTCGCTACGGCCGAGGCGCTGGGCAAGGCAATCAGTGAGGAGCTTGAGACGCTATCGAAGAAAGATAGCGCGGCTCTGATCCAGATGCGCGAAGAACGGTTTCTCCAGCTCGGCGGATAGCTTCGGTCCTCTTGGAACCAACTGGCCGACCTGCGTATTATATTCGGTACGTATCGTGAATTCGGCGAGTGGTCGCCAAGGAGCCATAGCTATGAAAACCGCCAAGTTTTTGCCGCGCGCGGCATTTGCCTCAACCCTCGCTCTGGCATTGACCGGATGCATGGGCGGGGGATCGATCCCCTCGGCATCGACACCGATCACCACCAGCGAAGCGCAGCAGGGCGCACAGTATCACCCGCAATTGCTCTCGCAGTTCGGCGGAGCGATGGGTGGCTCGCAAGCCGCTTATGTGGAGCAGGTCGGCAAGAATATCGCGGTTCAATCAGGGCTGGGTAACGCACGCGAAAGCTTTACCGTCAGCCTGCTGAATTCGCCGGTCAACAATGCTTTTGCCGTTCCCGGCGGCTACATCTACACGACCCGTCAGCTCGTCACCCTGATGAACAACGAGGCTGAACTGGCTGGCGTGCTCGGACACGAGGTCGGACACGTCGCAGCCCGCCATTCCCAGCGGCGTCAGCAAGCCGCGCAGCGCAACTCATTGCTTGGTGGCCTTGGCGCAATCCTCTCGGGCGTTTTGCTCGGAGACAGCGCGATTGGCGACACGCTGTCACGGACCTTCCTTCAAGGTTCTCAATTGCTGACCCTCAGCTTCTCACGCTCGCAAGAGATCGAGGCGGACGATCTGGGCATTCAGTACCTCACGCGCGCCGGGTATGATCCCAACGCCATGTCGACCGTTCTGGCCAGCCTCGCTGCACAGAACACGCTCGATGCAAGACTGCGCGGACAGAACAATGCAAGTGTGCCTGAGTGGGCTTCGACCCACCCTGATCCGGCAAGCCGTGTTCGGCGCGCTGCCAGCGCTGCCCAAGGCCTTCCGGGTTCTGTCACCAATCGCGACACCTTCCTGACCCGCATCGACGGCCTGCTTTACGGCGACGATCCCGAACAAGGGGTGATCGAAGGTAGCCGGTTCATCCATCCCGATCTGAGGCTTTCCTTCACCGCGCCGCAGGGGTTTTACATGGTGAACTCAACGCGGGCAGTCAGCATCAACGGGCAGAGTGGACAGGCGCAGCTTACGCTCGCTCCTTATTCGGGCGACCTCAACACCTATATTCGCCAGCAATTCTCGGCACTTGGCGGACAGAACAACAACCTTGCGCCGCAGGATATTCAGCGCACGACGGTCAACGGCATTCCCGCTGCATATGGCACCGCGCGGGTCAACAACGGCAACAGCCAGGTCGATGTCGTCGTGTTCGCATATGAGTTTGCGCCCGATCGCGCCTATCATTTCGCGGCGATCACGCCTGCTGGGCGTTCCAGCACCTTCACGTCGATGTATCAATCGATGCGGCGGATAAGCCAGTCGGAAGCGGCTCAGGTTATCCCGCGTCGAATCGATGTGGTTACGGTCCAGCGCGGCGACACCGTCGCCTCGCTCGCGCGCCGCATGGCTTATGATAATGGGCAGGTCGAACGGTTCAGGGTGCTCAATGCACTGGGTTCGAACGACGCGCTCGTCGCCGGGCAAAAGGTGAAGCTGGTGGTGCGAGGACGCTGAGGACAACCAGGATTACTTTGCAGCATCCTGGATGACAGGCACAAAAAAAGCGGCGGGGAAAACCCCGCCGCTTTCTTGTTTTGTAAGTCTTGCGACTTAGCCAGCCATATCCGACTCGACCTGCGAGAAGGTGTCTGCCAGCGTGTTACCGAGGGTGCCCATTGCAGCAACGGCAGCAACTGCGATCAGAGCAGCGATGAGGCCGTATTCAATTGCGGTTGCGCCCTGTTCGTCGCGAGCAAGCTTGTTAAAGAACTTCATGTGTAGTCTCCTGGTTTGGTCTTCGGTACCCGTTGTTCGCCTGGTTTCCCGGGCGGACATTCGAGGATTAGATGCGAGGCATTGAGAAAATCCTAATTTCGGACCCCTCAAAATTTTTACCCACCCATTCGTTCCTCAGCCGTGTCGCTGACATCGCTCCACATATTGATCGTCTCATTGGCGACGCCATTGAGAGCAGCAATCATGGCAACCACGATCAGCGATACGATCAGTCCGTATTCAACGGCGGTGGCACCCGAATTGTCGTTCCCGATGTGCTTGAGGAATGTCGTCAATTTCATGAGATCACCCACCCATACGTTTCTGATGCGCTCAAAATCGGCTTGAGGGGTTAAGAAATGATTGAAGCGAACCGGGCAGGTGGAAAAAAATCCGACATGAGCGCGCGCGTTATCTGGGTTGTCGCTGGAGCGCTCATGCGCCCCGATGGCACGTGGCTTATGCATCGACGCCCTTACGAAAAGCACCATGGCGGCCTATGGGAATTTCCCGGGGGGAAGGTAGAAGGTTCTGAAATACCAGTACAATCTATCATTCGCGAACTGAAGGAAGAGCTTGGCATCGATGTCAGCGAAAACGCGTGCGAGGCCGTAACTTTCGCTGAGGCAACCGAGGCGAGCGCTCCAGATCCCATTGTAATACTGCTTTACAAAATCGCGTCCTGGGAGGGCGATCCCAAAGCGTTGGAAGGCGGAGCGGTCGATTGGTTCGATCGTGATGAGATTGCCCAACTCGACAAGCCGCCTCTCGATCGTCTGCTTTTCGAACGACTCTTCGGCGACTGAGTGCGTCGATCCGCATTTGCATGAAACTAAGTGTTGCCAAGCCGCGCTGACCCCCTTATGTGCCGCCCCTCACCGCGCGCCAGTAGCTCAGCTGGATAGAGTACCTGACTACGAATCAGGCGGTCGGAGGTTCGAATCCTTCCTGGCGCGCCAAGAAAGGGACTGGCCCAATCGGGTCGGTCCCTTTTTTGGTTTTGGCTGAACTTGGCCGTAGCCCTTCAGGCCTCAATCCTCCGGCATATCCTCAAGCGCATGCATATCGTCGTCTGAAAAGCCGAAGTGGTGCCCGGCTTCGTGAATGACGACGTGCCGCACCAGTTCCGCAAAGCCGACACCCGTTTCGCGCATCTCTCGAAGGAGCGGTTGGCGAAACAGGCTGATTACCGGAGGCATTTCCGACGGCGACCACTGGCTCTGTTCGGTTAGCGGCGTTCCTTCATACAGACCGCTGAGGTGCCACCGATCCTCTAGATCGACCGATGCCAGCTGTTCGGCGTCGGCGAACTCTTTTACCTGAAGCACCACGCCTGTCAGTTGCTCGCGAAATTCGACAGGCAAGGTCGCGACAACTTCGCGAGCGGCGATTTCGAAGTCAGCAGCGGTGGGTTCGGACCAGCTCATGGATATGATGTGGTGCGTGATGTCGATGAGGCAAGATTTCGGAACAAAGGCCCGGTCACAGGTGTAGCTAGGGTAAGAATGAAAGGATTTACCATGAACACTCAGACGACCGTCCTCGAACGCTTGGAAACCGATCACAATCGCCAGCGCGAGCTTCTCGACCAGATCGCCAAGACTGAAGGCGACAGCGAGGAGCGCCGTCGCTTGTTCACTGAGCTGACCAAGGAACTCAAGAGCCACGCAGCCGCCGAAGAGCAGGCTGTCTATTCTGAGATGCTTGCGGATCCCGAGGTGAGCGGCGAAACGCGCCACTCGGTCGCGGAACACCACGAGATCGACGAAATGCTCAACGATCTTGCGGCAACCGACATGAGCTCGCCGGGCTGGATGCTCAAGTTCAAGTCGTTTGATGAGCGGTATCGCCACCACATCAACGAAGAGGAAGACGACCACTTCCCTGACTTTGCCGAGCAGATCGACGAAAAGATGGACAAGGAAATGACCAAGACTTTCGACGAGCGCAAGAAAGCCGAGAAGGCCGAAGCAGAAGTGACGCCTGAAAAGGCTGAAGACGCCAAGGAATAATCAGGCTGCTTTCGACAAGGGCGTCCTCTGCCGCGAGGCAGGGGGCGCCTTGTCTTTTGTGCCAAAGGTGGTCAATCGCGCGACGCGTACCTAGATGAGCTTCGGATCAATGCGCCGCAGGGTTAATCCTTCTCTGCGGTGCTGTCGTATCTAGATCGAGCAGCTGCCGCGAGGCATTGCTCTATCGTTTGGGATCATGTCGGAACAAGGGTCGGCCGAGCACCGTGTCAGCCCGCTCGCGCAGAAAGCGAATAGCCATGAACTATGTGAATGTGCATGATCACGCTGAATTTGACCCGGAGAACCCCTTGAATAAGCCAGATGTGCCTGAAGATGTGCAGGAAGCGATCCGAACGCTGATCCGCTGGACGGGCGATGATCCCACCCGCGAAGGGTTGCTCGATACGCCCAAGCGGGTCGGTCGCGCATGGTTGGAATATTGCGCGGGCAACAAGGAAGATCCGGCGGTTCACCTGAGCCGCATTTTCGAGGAAGTCGGGGGTTATGACGAGATCGTCCTGCTGAAAGGCATCCCTTTTCAGTCGCATTGCGAGCACCACATGGCGCCCATCACGGGCAAGGCCCACATTGCTTACCTGCCTGACAAGAAGGTCGTTGGCATTTCGAAGCTCGCGCGTGTGCTTCATGGCTTTGCCCATCGCCTGCAGGTTCAGGAACGTCTCACCGCAGAGGTGGCCGAATGTATCTGGGACAACCTTGAGCCGCGCGGCGTTGCGGTGGTGATCGAGGCAGAGCATGGCTGCATGACCGGACGCGGTGTGAAGGTGCATGAGGTCGAGATGCTGACCAGCCGCATGATGGGCTGTTTCCTCGAAGATCCGCGCAGCCGTAAGGAAGTGCTCAGCCTCATGGGTTTTTGATCAGCGATCTTGAGCGGCTCGTGGATTCGCGCCATGGCTGACCAATGGCATCACGAATTCCCGATCCCGTTCTGACCGCTGACGAACTCGCTGACTTTTTTATCAAGACGTTCCCCGGTCAAGACCGCAACTTTCACGATTTCGTCGAGCTACGCGCGGGCTTCATGCGATTGAGGCATGACGTCAGCGCGGCGATGCTTCGTCCGGGCGGCATTGTGTCTGGCCCGACGCAAATGGCATTTGCCGACCGGGCGGCCTATGCCGTGATCCTCGCGCATATCGGGATTGTCCCAATGGCAGTGACCAGCAATCTCAACATCAGTTTCTTGCGAGGAATTGCGGCCCGGGACTTCTATGCCGATGCACATATCATCAAACTGGGCAGAAGGCTGGCAACGGTCGACGTGCGCATCTGGCAGGACGATGAAACCAATATAGCCGCGCAGTCGACCGTGACCTACGCGCTTCCTACAGATTAGCTGGCAGGCGCCATACAGCGCCTGCCAGATCGCGATCAGAGTTGCCCGAGCATGTATTCGGCGCTCGACACCTTGAAGTCGCCGGGCTCTTCGACGTTCAGCTGCGTAACCGTGCCGTCTTCGATGACCATCGAGAAACGCTGACCGCGCTTGCCCATGCCGAAACCCGATCCGTCCATCGTAAGGCCAACCGCTTCGGCGAATTCGGCATTGCCGTCGGCCAGCATTGTAATTTCGTCGGAACCGGCTGCGTTGTTCCATGCGCCCATGACGAATGCATCGTTTACCGCAGTGCCGACAATTTCATCGACGCCCTTGGCTTTGAGGTCACCGGCCTTTTCAACAAAACCGGGCAGGTGCTTGGCAGAGCAAGTCGGCGTAAACGCGCCTGGTACTGAAAAAAGCGCGACTTTCTTGCCTGCGAAATAGTCCGATGAAGAGACCTGCTGCGGTCCTTCGGCGGTCGCTTTGACCATGGTGACCTCAGGGATCTTGTCGCCAACCGAAATCGTCATTGTAGTCTCCATCATGGTTTACGGACTCACCCTTAGGGACAAGTCAGGGGATCGTTAGAGGCCAGATATAGGCGCTTGATTGCCCACCACAACGCCTGATTTTCCGGGGCATGCGATGGTTAGGATCGGTTTACCAAGCGTGTTTGGAAGAGGGTAAACGTCTCGCTCAATCCTGTGACGCACGGACGGGTGTATTTGCAGGAGAATGAGCGATGGGTGCGCGGATTAAACTTGGTGTTATTGGCTTGGTTGGATTGATAATGGCTGTTTCGGGCACACCTGCTCTTGCTCAGTCAGATGCAGGGGAGGCGCACAAGCTGCGCACGCTCGACATCATGCTCATGGTTTCATCCTTGCGGTGCCGCAATGGGCGCGATGACTTCCGTGCGGAGTATCAGCGTTTCGCATCGTCTCATCTGGCCACATTGAACCGTGCGGGAGCGACCTTGCAGCGATCGCTTGCAGGTGGGTCTGGCGGAGGTGGGGCAAGGGCTCTGGACCGAATAGGAGTGCAGATCGCCAACAGATATGGCGATGGCCACCCATGGATGAACTGTGCGCAACTCGGCGCGCTCGCGCGAAGCCTTGGAAAACATTCGGATGAAGTACTGCTTGCAGAGGCGGCGGACCTTGCCGTCGGCAGTGAAGTCCCCGCGTCGAAAGTCGCGGTACCGTCAGCGTCGATATCCGCGCCTCGATTGTCGTATACGATGGCGGGACTGATCGACGTAGACGGCACGTGACGTGAACTGCGGCCACCTCCTACGAGATACGAAAAGGGGCATATCAGGATATAAAGAAAACTTTATATTGAGTTGCCGAGTCCAATCGAGGGCGCTATGGCCTGCGCCATAACGCAAGCCGGGCGATGGCCCGCTTCGAAACTCGAATACAGGAAGCACAACCATGGCAACGCTCGCCCCCGCTCAGGAACACATCATCAAGGACATCTCGCTCGCGCAATACGGCCGCGACGAGATCGCCATTGCCGAAACTGAAATGCCGGGTCTCATGGCCCTTCGTGACGAATATGGCGCAGCGCAGCCGCTCAAAGGTGCACGCATTACCGGATCGCTTCATATGACGATCCAGACCGCCGTCCTGATCGAAACGCTGGTGGCCCTCGGTGCTGAAGTGCGCTGGGCGACTTGCAACATCTTCTCGACACAGGATCACGCAGCTGCGGCGATCGCCGATCAGGGCATTCCGGTTTTCGCTATCAAGGGCGAAACGCTTGCGGATTACTGGGACTATGTCGGCCGGATTTTCGACTGGTCGAGCGAAGCTGATCCTGACCTGACGGCCAACATGATCCTCGACGACGGTGGTGACGCGACGATGTTCGCTCTGTGGGGCGCTCGCGTCGAGGCAGGCGAAGAACTGCCGGCGCCTGCAAATGCGGAAGAAATCGAGTTCCAGCGTGCGCTCAAGGCGTTCGTGAAGGCAAAGCCCGGTTACCTCACGCGTTCGGTGAAGAACATCAAAGGTGTTTCGGAAGAGACCACGACCGGCGTGATGCGCCTTTATCAGATCGCAAAGCAGGGCAAGCTGCCTTTCCCGGCGATCAACGTGAACGATAGCGTTACAAAGTCGAAATTCGACAACCTCTATGGCTGCAAGGAATCGCTCGTCGACGCAATCCGCCGCGCCACTGACGTGATGCTCGCTGGCAAAGTGGCCTGCGTTGCCGGTTATGGCGACGTGGGTAAGGGCTCGGCTGCATCGCTGCGCGATGGCGGGGCGCGCGTCATGGTCACTGAAATCGACCCGATTTGCGCTCTGCAAGCCGCGATGGACGGCTACGAAGTCGTGACCATGGAAGAAGGCTGCAAGCGCGCCGACATTTTCGTCACCGCGACCGGCAATGAAGATGTGATCACCGGCGAACACATGAAGTCGATGAAGAACATGGCGATTGTCTGCAACATCGGCCACTTCGACAGCGAGATCCAGATTTCCGCGCTCGACAATTATGAGTGGAAAGAGATCAAGGAAGGCACGGACATGGTCACGTTGCCCGACGGCAAGAACCTGCTGATCCTTGCCAAGGGTCGCCTCGTCAACCTCGGCTGCGCCACCGGCCACCCGAGCTTTGTGATGAGCGCGAGCTTCACCAACCAGACGCTCGCCCAGATCGAACTTTTCACCAAGTCGGACGAGTATGAGAACGACGTCTATGTCCTGCCCAAGCACCTCGATGAAAAAGTTGCTGCGCTTCACCTTGATAAGCTCGGCGTGCAACTGTCCAAGCTGAGCCAGAAGCAGGCCGATTACATCGGCGTTCCGGCTGAGGGGCCGTTCAAGCCGGATCACTATCGCTACTGATCCGTATCACCTGATCGCGAAAGCCCCCGCAATTCAGCGAAATTGCGGGGGCTTTTCGTGTGCGGCGCAGTTGCATGCAGGCTTGCTCCGGCATAGCTGAGACAAATGGAATTTTCCCCTCTCGCTCTTGTTGGAATCGCGCTGGTGCTCGCTGCCTGGACAGTGGCTGCTGCCGTGCTGGTACTGCGGGCGGGGACGAAAACGCGGCGCACCAAGGCGCTGCAAACCTCATTGAAGCGAATGCAGAGCCTTCTGGATGCTGCGCCTTCGATCCCGCTGCTCGTGCGGGTCGATGGACGGATCGAGGCGCCCGAGAGGCTTGCGCGCTGGCTCGGTCTCGACGCGATGCCGAAATATCTGAGCGAGCTTGAGGGCGAAGGCGATGCAGGCCTGTCGAAGGCGCAGGTCGAAGAGCTGTGGGAAAAGGTGCGCCTGACACAGAAAAGCGCAGCACCTTTCGAGATGTCGCTCGCCCCGCCAGGATCTCGCAAGACCTTGGCATTGCAAGGAACGCTTGCCGACCCACAGGTCTCGCCAGGCGGCGCAGCGATTGTCTGGGTGTTCGACTTCACCAACAGCGAAACCCAACTCGCCAAGTTTCGCGAAAGCGCGAGCGCAGCACAGGCCGATTTCGCAGCCCTGATCGGTCTCATTGAAGCAGCGCCAATGCCGATGTGGTTCCGCGACCCTGAAATGAAGCTGATGTTGGCCAATCACGCTTATGTCGAGGCGGTGGGAGCGGGTAGCCTCGAAGCGGTTGTCGACGACCAGATCGAGCTTCTCGAAGCGAGCGGCGGAGAATCGCCAGCGCATATCGCGAGGAAAGCCTTTGAAGCACAGAAAGAGACCCAGCGAGACGCCGCCGTCACGATAGATGGCTCGCGTCGCAGCGTGCGTGTCACGGATCTGCCGCTCGGGCGCGATGGCGTTGCCGGATACGCGATGGACATTGAGGAGCAACAGCAGGTCACGCGCGAATTTCGCGCCTTTCGCGACGCACAGCGTGCGATGCTTGACCAGCTTTCCGTCGGTGTGGCTCAGTTCACCTCGGAAGAAAAGCTCGCCTTTGCGAACCGACCATTCCGCCGACTTTTCGGCATCACCGCAGAAGTGGCGGAAGGGCGCGTATCATTCGAGCAGTTCCTTTCCGACGCACGCGAGCATGGCAGCACGCCCGAGGTGCGCGACTTCCCCGAATGGCGCCGCGAGCACCGCGCATGGTTCGACGCCTCTGAAGCGGTCGAAGAAAACTGGCCGCTGACGGGCGGGGTTCATTTGCGGATCGTCGCACAACCTATGCCAGATGGCGGGCTGGTCATGATCGCAGAGGATCGGACCGAGAGCCTCGCCCTGTCGGCAACACGCGACACGCTGCTGCGCACGCGTACGGCAACGCTCGACAGCTTGTTCGAAGCGCTTGCGATCTTCGCTCCCGATGGTTCGGTTCAGCTATGGAACCGCAGTTTCGGCGGGATGTGGGGCCTCGAAAGCGAATTTCTCGACACGCATCCAAGCGCCGAAGTGCTGCTTGAGGCCATCGGGAAGAATTTGCGCAAACCCGGAGAGGCAGAAAAGATCGGCGCTATTGTCCGCGCTGCGACACTCGACCGGCGCGAGAAGGAAGGGCAGGTCGTGCTCGCCGATGGCAGGACGCTGCGCTTTGCAGGCATTCCGTTGCCGGATGGTAATGGGTTGCTCACCGTCCTCGACATCACCGATTCTCAAAAGGCGGAGCAAGCCCTGCGCGAGCGCGCGGTTGCGCTCGAAGAGGCAGATGCGGTCAAGGCGCGCTTTCTTGCGAACATGTCTTATGAATTCCGCACGCCGCTCACTTCGATTGGCGGATTTGCCGAACTTCTCAAGAGCGGCGCAGCGGGAGAACTGGGCGACAATGCAAGCGAATATGTGGACGCGATCCTTTCATCGGTCGAACGTCTCACCGAGCAAGTCGAAAACGTCCTCGACCTCTCGCAAAGCGAGGCGGGCCTGCTTCCGATCGAGAAGGAGGAAATGGACCTTCTCGCATTCCTGACAAAGCTTGTGCGGGAGCGTGAGCAGGCAATCATCGGTGCGGGCCTTGGCCTCGATCTCAAAGGCAGGCGCGGACGCGTGGTGGAAGCTGATCCGCGACAACTGGCTCGTGCGCTTGGTCATTTGCTCGACAACGCGATCGAGGCAACGCCGAAGGGCGGTAAGATCACTATCGAACTGCCGAAGCCGTCTGAGGACGATACCTGGCGGGGCAAGATCACGATCAGTGACAATGGCAAGGGGATGACACCCGACGAACTGGCCCGCGCGGAAGGAACGTTGAGCGCGGACGAAACCGAGGTCAGCGAAGGAAGCGGGCTTGGTATCCGGTTGGCGCGTCAGTTGATCGAGGCGCATGGCGGTTCGCTTGATCTCAGCAGCAAGAAAGATGTCGGCACCAGGGCCGTGGTAACTTTGCCATGAATGATGAGCAGCGTGACCAACTCCCAGACCTCGCAGCGATGGAAGCCTTCGGTGCGCGCATCGCCGCAAAGGTCAGGCCGGGAGATATCGTCGCGCTAGAGGGTGGCCTTGGTGCTGGGAAGACGACGCTGGCCCGCGCCATCATTGCAGCGCTGGGTTATGAAGGCGAAGTCCCGTCGCCGACTTTTACGATCATCGAGACTTACGATCCGCCGTCCTTGCGGCTGCCGGTCGCTCATGCCGACTTCTACCGGCTCGACGACCCGAGCGAAGTCGAGGAAATCGGTCTCGACGATTATCGCGAAGGGGCCGTTCTGCTGGCCGAATGGCCCTCTCATGCCGGGGGCTTTTCTCATGATCCAGCGTGTCTTTCTATCCTGTTGGAAACCCAGGGAACAGGCAGGATTGCGATTGCTCGCGCAGGAGCGGATTGGCTAGGGCGGATGCCATGATTGAATTGCCTGAAGGTCTTGAGGATTTTGTCGCACGTGCAGGATGGAGCGATGCCGCCATCGAACCGATCCCCGGCGATGCATCCTTCCGCCGCTATTTCCGCTTGCGCCGCAACAGCGGTGAGACCGCAATGCTCATGCACGCTCCTCCGCCCGAAGAGGATCCGAAGCCTTTCCTGAAAGTCGCGTCGTGGCTGACACAGCATGGGATGCGTGCGCCTGCGATACTCGCTGAAGACGCAGGCCAAGGCTGGATCCTGACCGAGGATTTCGGCAATGATCGCATGCGAGATTGGCTCGACGATCATCCTGAGGGTGAGCAGGCAGCATACGAGCAGGCCATTGATGCACTTGTCGCGCTGCACGATCTTCCACCCGGTCCGTTCCCGGCATACGATTTGCCGGTCTACCTGCGCGAAACTGGCCTGTTGACAGAGTGGTATGCACCGGCGGCGGGACTTGAGGTCGACACAGACGGCTACGATGCAGCATGGCAGACGGCTCTTGCGCCCTTGATTGCGCGTCAGGGCGATGGGGTGACGGTCCTGCGCGATTACCATGCCGAGAATATCATGCTTCTTGGAAGCCCCTTCGATCATGCGCCTCAGGGGCTAATCGATTTTCAGGACGCGCTTGCCGGGCACAGGGCTTACGATCTTGTGTCGCTGCTGCAGGATGCTCGGCGAGACGTGTCGGAAAAGCTCGAAGCCGCGATGCTCGAGCGATATCTGGACAAAGCGGGAGGGAACGCGGACTTCCTCGCCGATTACGCGCTGCTCGGCGCTCAGCGGAATGCCAAGATCGTTGGCATTTTCACGCGCCTTTACAAGCGCGATGGCAAACCGCGCTATCTCGCCATGATCCCGCGCGTGTGGCATGCGATGGAGCGCGATCTGAAGCATCCCGCGCTCGAACCGGTTGCAAAATGGTTTGCATCCAATATCCCTGAGGATCTGCGTGAAAAGGGTGGGGGAACAATAGCATGAGCGATAAGCCGGCCCTCGCAAGCGATACGGCAATGGTTATGGCCGCCGGGCTTGGCAAGCGGATGCGCCCGCTCACTGCTTCACAGCCGAAACCGCTTGTCAGGGTGGCTGGAAAGCCATTGGTTGACCACGCGCTTGATCGACTTGCCGAAAACGGCGTCGCGAGAGCGGTCGTCAATGTTCACTATCTCGCCGACGCGCTCGAAGCGCATGTCGTAGAGCGCTCTTTGCCGAAGGTCTCGATCTCCGATGAACGCGAAGAACTGCTCGAAACCGGCGGCGGAATGGTCAAGGCTCAGGGGAACCTGCCCGACCCGTTTTTCTGCCTTAACGCCGACAACATCTGGATCGACGGCCCACGCGATGCCTTCGCCGATTTGTCGGCCCGCTGGAATCCGGACGAGATGGACGCTTTGTTGCTGGTGGTAAGCCACGCGCGCGCGGTGAACTTCGACGGGCCGGGCGATTTTTACATGGACCCGGTCGGTCGCCTTTCACGGCGCAGACAAGGGCGGATCGCGCCGTTCATTTACACTGGAATCCAGCTTGTGTCGCATCGCCTGCTTCGCGATGCGCCACAGGGCAAGTTCTCTACCAACATCCTGTGGAACCGCGCCATTGAGGAAGGTCGATTGTTCGGCCTTTCGTTCACGGGCTTGTGGTTCGAAGTCGGGACGCCGCAGGCGATCGCACCAACCGAAGATGCCTTAAAGCGTGGGTGATGCGGGCAAACCGCAGGTGTATTCCATCGCAGCGCATCGTGGCTTCGCGGATGCGCTGGTTGCTGGATTGGTGCCTCGATATGAGGAAGAAGGACTCGGCCTTGCAAGGCTGACGCTGCTGGTTCCCAGCAGCCGTGCGGCGCGCACCATGAGTGAGGCATTTATCCGTTGGTGCGGAGAAAACGATCGCGCAGGCATGCTTATGCCGCGCATGGTGACAGTTGGCGATCTAAACCTCGACGAAAGCCTTGGAGCGTTGCTCGATCCGCTCGGTGCGAGCGACATTCCACCGGCGGTCGAACCCACAAGGCGACTGCTCGAACTTGCGCGGCTTGTCGAAGAAGAACGTGCGGGCCTCGGCAAATCACCTTTGCCCGGGGCGGCGCGAATACGGCTTGCCAGCGAAATCGCGCGTACGATGGATCGATTGCTCGTGGAGGGCAAGGAGCCTGAGGATCTCACCAGCGATGCGGTGCTTGATATGCTTGGGGATTTGTCAGGCCATTGGCAGGACTCTCTGCGGCTCTTCGCACGGGTTCAGGCGCGCTGGCGATCCAGACTTGAAGAGACGGGACATGTGGACGCCGCGACACGGCGCAATCTTCTTTTTGATCGAGCGACAAAGCGTTGGCGCGCGGCTCCGCCTGGTACCCCGCTAATCGCTGCAGGTGTGACCAGCGCATCACCCGCTCTTGCGCGGATGTTGCGTGCCATTGCGCATTTGCCCAACGGCGCAGTGATCCTGCCCGACCTTGACCTCAAACTGCCCGATGAAGCTTGGGACGAACTCGGACGCGCCGGGGCGACGCCGGAACCCGGTGGAGAGGTGTTCGGACAGTCGGATGCACTCACTCATCCGCAATACCATTTGAAGCTCCTGCTTCAGCGCATGGGGATAGCCCGCGCGGAGGTGAAAGCCTGGCATCGACGCGGCATCACCGCAGCCGATCCAGCGCGAAGTCAGGCGATCAGTTCGCTATTCCTTCCGCCCAAGGCGAGCCGATCATGGGTCGACCTTGGCCCTGAAAAACGCCGGCTTGCCGGGGTGCGACTGTTGACCAGCGCTACTTCCGAAGAGGAAGCGCAGGCCATCGCACTTCTGGTTCGAGAGGCTCTCGACGAGCCGACCAAGCGGATTGCCGTGGTAACGGCAGATCGCAGTCTGGCTCGCAGGGTTACGCAGCACCTTGAGCGCTGGAACATCGGCGCTGACGATTCTGCGGGTCGGGCGCTCTCGCTCACTCCGGCAGGAAGGCTGATCGGCCTGCTGGCAGACATCATGTCGCACGGTCTTGCGCCTGCCAGCGTGGCCGCCCTGATCGCGCATCCCCTGGTTCAGCGCGGCGACGATGAGGCGCGTCGGCAATGGCTGCGCAACGTGCGGAAGTTCGACCGCGCCTTGCGCGGGCCAACACCGGCGCCGGGTCTTGAACCGCTCCGCCAGATTGCGCGTGAAGCTGGCGTGGTCGATTGGTTTGGGGAAGTCGAGACCATCCTCTCGCCACTGGTCGATCTCCCTGAAGCCATAACTCTGGCACAATCGCTCGATCTGCTGGCTGCAAGCGCTGAACGACTTGCCGCAGAAGCGGTCTGGGCAGCCGAGGATGGTCGAGCGCTCTCCCGTATGCTGGAAGATTTGCGGCACCACGCGCGAGAAATTTCGACCTCCGTTTCGCCTTCCGACATCGCAAGCATACTGCGCGATCGCATGGACGAAGTGGCCGTTCGACCGCCTTATGGTGGTCACCCGCGGGTCGCCATACTCGGTCTGCTCGAATCGCGCATGGCGAGGGCTGACCTTGTGATTTGTGCTGGGTTGAATGAAGGCAGCTGGCCGCAAGCTCCCGGCTCGGATGCCTTGCTAGCACCGGGCGTCCTGCGGGTGCTGGGTGTACCGGGCGCTGAGTTTCGGATCGGGCTGTCAGCTCACGATCTTGCTGGCGCGATGGGCGCACCGGAGGTCGTCCTCAGTCGCTCACTGCGCGACGCGGACGGGCCGACCCTACCTTCGCGCTTTATCCTTCGCGTCGAAGCGCTGTTGGGAGAATTGGCCGACAGGCATCGCGACGACCGTACACCTGCGATACTTCCACTACTCGACCGCGAACCAGAACCTGCGCCCAACTATCCGCGTCCTCGCCCCAAGCCGTCAGCCGCACAGCGGAAAGTCCGAATTAGCGCGACCGCGATCGACCGATTGCTGGGCGATCCGTACCAGTTTTACGCTCAGGAGATTCTGAGCCTGCGCCGCCTTGATCCTCTGGCTGCCGATCCATTTGGCGATCCTGCATTGCGAGGCACGCTGGTACACGACATTCTCGATGCATGGCACAAAGCGCGCGAGGCGAACCCGTCGCTTGAAATCGCTCCTTTTGCTGAACGCATGTTTGCAGAGGCCAAGGTTCACCCTCTTTTCAAAGGCCTATGGCAGCCGCGGCTCATTGCGGCGATGGAGCGGTTTGAGCAGTGGGTCGATGAGGCAGCCAGAGATGGCCGCACGGTGCTCGTCACCGAAACGAAAGGCGAGATGGTGGTCGACGGTATCACCGTGAGCGGCCGCGCCGACCGGATCGACAGGTGTGCGGACGGGCAACTTGTGGTAGTGGACTACAAGACCGGCGGGCCAGCTTCCGCCTCGCAGGTTGAAGCAGGTTACGCACTGCAAATGGGCATCCTGGGCCTGATCGCGCGCGACGGGGCTTTCGAGAAAGGCAAGCTTTCCGGCGAGGTCGCGACCTACGAATATTGGTCGCTTGGACGTTCGAAGGACGATGGCGAGTTCGGCTATCAGTCGATCCCACTGAAAATGACACCGCGCCAAAAAGGACTGACCCCGGAGAAGTTTCTGCCCACGCACGAAGAGTTCCTGAGTACCGCGATAAACAAGTACATCCTTGGCGACGCGCCCTTCACGGCGAAAGAGAACCCGGATTACCCCGGTTATTCCGATTACGACCAGCTCATGCGCCTCGAAGAATGGATTGTGCGACTTGGCGAAGACGGGGAGGGGGCGTCTTGAGCGGCAAGGTATTCCCTCTTGCCGAGAACCAGCTTGGTGCAGCCAATCCGCGCGATAACGTGTGGCTTTCTGCCTCTGCCGGAACAGGCAAGACGCAGGTTTTGTCGGCACGCGTGCTGCGATTGCTTCTGACGCCAGGTGTAGAGCCTTCGCAGATCCTGTGCCTCACTTTCACCAAGGCAGGCGCTGCCGAGATGGCCAATCGCATCAATGCGGTTTTGGCACGGTGGGTAAGGCTTGAGGCAGGCGCGCTTGCGACCGAGCTCAAATATCTTGGGGCGGATTTCGACCCCGAAACGCTGGCCCGTGCGCGCACGCTGTTTGCAAGCGTTCTCGATTGCCCCGGCGGTGGGCTGAGGATCGATACCATCCACGCGTTTTCGCAGTGGCTGCTGGGCAACTTTCCAGAAGAAGCTGACCTCACTCCCGGCGCAAGGCCGATGGAAGACCGGGAGCGTGAATTGCTCGCGCGAGAAGTGCTGGCAGAATTGCTCACTGAAGGCGACCCGGAGTTTGCCCAAGCGGTCGCTGATTTCAGCCGGCTCAAGGACCCTGACGCGCTGCGTGGCTGGCTGATGCGCTGTGCTGGCGCGGCAGAGCTATGGTCGGGCAAGGGCGCGTGGCAAAAACCTATGCGCACGCGTGTGCTGCGCTTGCTGGACATGCCTTCGGATGCGGATGAGGGCTGGGCAGTCGAGGGCCTTCACCCCGATATCTTTCCTGACGATCAGTTACGCGCGATGCTGCCGCTCATGCAGAGTTGGAGCGCGAAGAAAGGCGCCGAAACAGCCGAGTTCATTCAGCGCTGGCTTTCGCTCGATTTTGCCGCTCGTCCAGAAGCGCTGGGCGGAGTGTTTGAAACCGTGCTCAAGAAGGATGGCGATCCACGCAAGATGGATAAGCCGTCGCGTGAAGAGCCGCGCTTGCCGGAATGGCAGCAGGACGTTGCAGATGCGGTTGCCATGATTGCCGAGCGCCGCGCTCTGCTTGCTCTTGCTGACTTTCTTACCCCGGCGCTGGAAGTGGGCAGGGCTTTCGCGATCCGATGGGACGAAGCCAAGGCGCGCGAGGGATATCTTGATTTCGACGACCTCATTCGCAAGGCCGCAATCCTGCTTGGAAACAGCGCGGCATCGGACTGGATCCGCTACAAGCTTGATCGCAGTTTCGATCATATACTGATCGATGAGGCACAGGATACGAATTCCTCGCAATGGGATATCGTCTTTGCGCTGATCGACGATTTCTTCGCAGGCGAGGGCGCGCGCGGGGACAAGGTGCGAACGATCTTCACCGTCGGCGATTACAAGCAGGCGATCTTCGGATTTCAGGGCACGAGCCCGGACAATTTCGAGCGTGCCAAGCAAAACGTGAAGGCCCGCATCGACGATGCGCGGGCGCATGCTGGCGAACTGCGTGAAAAACGCCGCTTGCCGACGTGGAACGAACTCGATCTGGGCCGTTCATACCGAACCTCGTTACCGGTGCTCGATTTCGTCAACCAAGTGATCGAGACGCTTGGACATGAGGCATTCGGACTGAGCGACGCGCCCGCTGACCATGTCGGCTCAGATAAGCCCGGACTGGTCACGCTCTGGAACCCCGTAATGGGCTCAGCCGATGACCCGGACGAGGATGATGACCGCGACTGGCTCCCCGCACATGACACGCGCCTTGCCGAAAAGATCGCAGAGCAAGTTCGCCTCTGGGTGAGCGAGGAAGAGCCGTTCGTGCTCGAAAAAGGCAAGCGGCGTCATGCGAGCGAGGGCGATATCATGGTGCTGGTACGCCGCCGAAAGGATCTTGCGACGCAGATCGTCGCAAAGCTTCATGCCAAGGGTGTGGCCGTAGCCGGGGTAGACCGCCTCAGGCTCGGTGCTCCTCTCGCGGTCAAGGATTTGATGGCGGCCGTGCGATTTGCAGCGCAGCCGCTCGATGATCTCAGCCTTGCCAATCTGCTGGCCTCACCGCTCATCGGATGGACGCAAGACGACCTCCTTCAATATGTGCCGCGCGATCCGGGCAAACGACTTTGGGACCATCTGCGCAAGCACGATGCCGCCTTCGTCGTTCAGACAGTCGACAAGCTGCGCGAACTGCTGGCGAGGGCTGATTTTGAGACGCCGCAAATGTTGCTTGCCTGGATGCTGACAGGACCGTGGCAAGCGCGCCGGGAACTGGTCGCCCGGCTTGGGAACGAGGCAAACGATCCGATCGATGAACTGGTGAACGCAGCGTTTGCATTCGAAAGCGCGCATGCGCCGAGCCTCGCGGGTTTCATCGAATGGTTCGATGCGGGCGAGGGCGAGTTGAAACGTGACGCGGATGAAGCCACCGGGCAGGTCCGCGTGATGACGGTGCACGGGTCCAAAGGGTTGCAAGCCCCGATCGTTATTCTGGCCGATGCAACCGGCGAGCCGGGCCAGGGTGGTGCGCTTGAGCTGGCAGACGACCCGCTGGACAATCCCGGTGACGCCGCGCGCAGCGTGCCGCTGCCATCCCTGTCCAAGGACGAGCGAGTAGGGCCAGTGCGCGAGGCTGCGGAGCACGCGTCGCTCGCGCAGATGCAGGAGCATTGGCGACTGCTCTATGTTGCGATGACCCGGGCAGAAGAAGCCTTGTTCATCGGCGGATCGCTTGGCCCCAGGCAGGCAAAAAAAGGCGAGCCTCACGATGACAGCTGGTATGCGCGGCTCGCTCCGGTTTTCGATACGCCTCTGCTCGAAGACAGCGTCTGGGGCGCAAGGCGCGAATGGGGCGCGCGAGCAGAGCCGCTTGTGGGCAGCGACACTGCACCCCATGAGATAGCCAGAGAGCCGCTGCCAAGCTGGGCGACAACACCGGTAGGACCAGAGCCGCGCCCTCCAAAGCCACTGGCGCCAAGCAGCGCGGCCGAAGATCGGGCCGCTGACCCGCCGCTGGCGCCCGAAGTCGCTGCAATCGCGGCGCGGCGCGGCACGCTGATCCACCGCTTGCTCGAACGCCTGCCCGACATCGCTGATGCTGAGCGTGAAGCTGCTGCGCGCAGCTGGTTGGTGCGGCAGGCGGACGATCTGGACGAGAAAACAAGGGAGGAGATGCTGACAAGCTCTCTGGCTGTCTTGTCAGAACCCGGCTTCGCAGAATTGTTCAGCGCAGATGCTCTGGCGGAGATTCCACTCGCAGCGCAGGTCGATGGGATCGTGGTGGCAGGCACTGTGGATCGATTACTCGTGACCGAAGAGGCGGTGACCGTCGTAGATCTTAAAACGACACGCCGTCCGCCCGAAAGCCTCGACGAAGTTCCGCGCGCAACGCTTCGCCAGATGGCCGCCTATGCCAGCGCGCTTGAAGCGATCTACCCAGGACGCGATGTGCGTGCAGCGGTGCTCTATACCCACAACACCACACTGATCGAGATACCGAAGGTTACACTTGCCGATCACAAGCGATCATTGGGCGAAGCACAGGATAACTATGCCCCGCTCGCTCTTGAGTGAGCTACAAACCCGCTTAAATTGAACCCAACCCAAGGCCCGGATGTAAGAAGGGCAAAGACACACTTTCAGGAGAAGCCATTATGGCAACCGTCAATGTCACCGATGAGAGCTTCAAGAGCGATGTGCTCGAGAGCGACAAGCCCGTTCTGGTCGATTTCTGGGCCGATTGGTGCGGCCCGTGCAAAATGATTGCACCTGCTCTTGAAGAGATCAGCAACGAGCTTGGCGAGCAGGTCACTATCGCCAAGATGGACATCATGGAGAACACCGGAATTCCCGCTGAAATGGGCGTGCAGTCTATCCCTTTGATGGTTCTCTTCAAGAACGGCGAAGCCGTCGCCCGCAAGGTCGGGGCTGCTCCCAAGAGCCAGCTGAAAGACTGGATCGAAAGCGAGCTTTAAAGATCAGGCGTTCTGACTGCGTTCAGCGGCAGACAAGCATCAAGGCGCAGGTTCTCGCTCAGACGAGAGCTTGCGCCTTGCTGATTCTGAAGCCCCGTGATCGAGCTACGCGTCGGCAGGCATATAGCCCGCCTTGATCAGCCTTTCGGCAAGATCATCGAACAATACGCGATTGGCGCTTCCGATCATGCCTTTTCGGCCATCGTCAACGCGGTAGGGCGAACCGTCGCGACGCAGGCACGCGCCACCTGCTTCGTTCAGAAACAGGCAGCCCGCTGCGTGATCCCAGGGCAGGGTGCGTTCGTAAATCGCCAGGTCATGCCCGCCGAAAGCGACGAGAGGATATTGTTCACATGCCGCGCGCGGGGCTTTGACGATCGCATAGTGCGGCTCAATTTCGGCTTCGAATAGGGCGCGCTGCGCATCGGGCATAAACCCCTTCATCGCGGCTAAATTAGGCGGAGTTTCGCCAGATACCTTGGCGAAGACCCTCTCGCCGTCAATGAATGCGCCTTCGCCCTTCTTTGAATGGCACAGCCGATCGCGAACCGGATCGTAGATCCAGCCAGCGACGGCTTCGCCGGCATCGGCAAGCGCAACCATGATTCCGAAATGACCCTCGCCGCTTGCGAAGTTGGCCGTGCCATCGAGCGGGTCGATGATCCAGCATGGGCCGGCAAGTCGCTCCATCACTTTGGCGTCGGCTGCAACCGCCTCTTCTCCGACAACCGCGACATCGGGAGCAAGCCGCGTGAGCGCTTCGGTCAGAAACTCTTCCACTTCGCGGTCGACAACCGTGACCGGATCGTCCTCACCCTTCATCTCGACCTCGTCCTCGCGAAGCGCGCGATAACGCGGCAGCATCGAACGCTGCGCAGCGAAGCGCAGGAGGTCGCGGATTTCGGCGTCCAGCGGAGAAAACTGGCTCATGAGCGCCCTCTCACGAACGATAGTCCGCGTTGATTGAGATGTAGCCGTGGGTAAGGTCGCACGTCCAAACAGTGGCGCGACCGTCACCCATGCCAAGATCGACTTCGATGTCTATGTCGTCACCTTTGAGGTGCTGTGTGACCGGAGCCTCGTCATAGTCATCTACCGGGAGACCATTGCGTGCGGCCCAGATGCCGCCGAACCCTATCGACAGCCTGTCACGGTCGGCTGGTTCGCCTGCTTTTCCCACAGCCATGACGATGCGGCCCCAATTGGCATCCTCGCCCGCGATGGCGGTCTTTACGAGTGGCGAGTTTGCGATCGAAAGACCGACACGCCGCGCGCTTTCATCGCTGGCCGCACCAATCACGCGCACGTTGATAAACTTGGTCGCCCCTTCGCCATCGCGCACGACAAGTTGCGCAAGCTGGCGGTGAACATCATGAAATGCAGCGGCAAAGGCATCCGCGCCCGGGCTGTACCAGTTTTCGATGCAGGCGTTGCCAGCTTTGCCTGTTGCAAAGGACAGCACCGTATCGCTGGTCGAGGTGTCGCCATCAACGGTGATGCAGCTGTACGTTCGCGAGTTCGCCTCTTCCAAAAGCGTTTGGAGGAAATCGGGAGCGACATTGGCATCGGTGAAAACATAGCCAAGCATGGTGGCCATGTCGGGCGCGATCATGCCCGAACCCTTGATGATCCCTGCGATCTCGACGCGGGTATCGCCAATCATCGCAGAGGCATGCGCACCTTTGGCGAATGTGTCAGTTGTGCCAATTGCGTCGGCTGCATCTTCCCATCCGCATTCGTCGGCTTTCAGGGCAGCATCAACACCCTCTCGAGCGCGATCCTTGGGAAGTGGCACTCCGATTACGCCAGTCGATGAGACGAACACTTCGCCCGGAGCGCATGCCAATCCCTCAGACACCTGCGACATGATCTGCTCAACGGCCTCACGTCCGCGGTGGCCGGTGAACGCATTTGAATTGCCGGCATTGACTACGAGTGCGCGCGCTTTGCCTGCCTTGACCTGTTCGCGGCCAAATTCGACTTCGGTCGATGCACAGGCGCTTTGGGTAAATACTCCCGCAACCGCTGTGCCTTCGGACAGTTCGACGAAAGTCAGGTCGCAGCGATCCCATTCCTTATAGCGAGCTTTCGCAACGCGCAGCTTTACGCCTGCGATTGAGCGCATTTCGGGAAAGGGCAGGGCAAGAGGAGAGCGTTCAAGTTCCATGGCCCGCAGCCTTAGAAGTGCGCCCTTGCCGAGTAAACGCCTCAATCTTTGTTATAGCAGTGCTAAAAATTAGGCGGGAAGGTGGACGCCAACGAACAGATGCATTATGTCGGGAGGCGCATGATGGCTCGTCATCTTATTGCGTTGTTCGCACTGTTCACCGGCATCGCCGCGCTTTCTGCGCCTGCGCACGCTGGCGAGGTCCAATCGAACGTGCAGAATGCGCGCTCGGTCGCCAACGCGTCCGAAAGCCAGACGAGCGAGAATTGCTCATGCGCCTCCGAAGCAGAAAACCGCGAAGCGGCCCGTCCCAAGCGTGAGCGTAAGCGCACTTGGACGTGGTTCCCAAGCTGGCTGCGCCCGAGCATTTTCCTCGGCGGAGACCGCGCGCTGGAATAGCGCGCCTTCAAGAATTTCTATCGTAACGCGCGCCGTAGGGTTGCGCGAAACTCCCTGACATATCCGCAATATTTTCGCTCCCGCCCCGTGGTGAGGCGCGACTTAAGAAACAAAAGCCAAAGGCAAGACCTCTCCCATGTTCAATAAAATCGTCAAATCTGTGTTCGGCTCTTCGAATGATCGCTACGTCAAGTCGCTGGGCAAGATCGTCGACAAGATCAACGCGCTTGAGCCGATGATTCAGGAGCTTTCTGACGAAGCGCTCAAAGCTCAGACGGACAAGTTCCGGGCGCAGCTCGACAGCGGCTCCACGCTCGAGGACATCCTGCCCGAAGCTTTCGCAACGGTCCGCGAAGCTTCGGTGCGCGTGCTGGGCATGCGCCACTTTGACGTACAGCTGATCGGCGGGATCGTACTTCAGCGCGGCGAGATCGCAGAAATGCGCACGGGTGAGGGCAAGACCCTGATGGCGACGCTTGGGGTTTACCTCAACGCGATCGAGGGCAAGGGGGTCCACGTCGTCACGGTCAACGATTACCTCGCCCGCCGCGACGCGGAATGGATGGGGCAGCTTTATACGTGGCTTGGCCTAACGGTCGGCGTGATCGTCCCCAACATGCCCGAGGCGGCCAAGCGGGACGCTTACAACGCCGACATCACTTACGGCACCAACAACGAATTCGGCTTCGATTATCTGCGCGACAACATGAAGCATGAGCGCAAGGCGATGACGCAGCGCCCGTTTAACTTCGCCATCGTCGATGAAGTGGACTCGATCCTGATCGACGAAGCGCGCACGCCGCTGATCATCTCCGGTCCGACTGAAGACAAATCCGATCTCTATGTCGCTCTCGACGAGGTTGCGAAGGAGATTCCGGAAGACTGGTACGACAAGGATGAGAAGACCAAGAACATCCAATTGAACGAAAACGGACTGGACCAGGTCGAGCAGCTGCTGATGGACAAGGGGTTGCTCGAAACCGACAATCTCTACGATGTCGAGAACACGCAGGTGGTACACCACCTCGATCAGGCGCTGCGCGCGGTGCACATGTTCAAGCGCGACGATCACTACATCGTGAAGGACGACAAGGTAGTCATCATCGACGAGTTCACCGGCCGCATGATGGATGGCCGCCGCTGGTCGAACGGCCTGCACCAGGCGGTCGAGGCGAAGGAAGGCGTCAAGATCGAGCCTGAGAACCAGACCATGGCCTCGATCACTTTCCAGAACTATTTCCGCATGTACCCCAAGCTGTCGGGCATGACCGGTACGGCTGCGACCGAAGCGGCGGAATTCTGGGATATCTACAAGGTCAATGTCGTCGACATCCCGACCAATGTGCCGGTCCAGCGCATCGACGAGGAAGACGAATTCTACAAGAACACGCTGGATAAGTTCGCAGCTATCGCCAAAACGATCAAAGAACATTCCGAGCGTGGTCAGCCGATCCTCGTCGGCACTGTTTCGATTGAGAAATCCGAATTGCTCAGCCAGTTCCTGGACAAGGAAGGCGTGAAGCACGAGGTACTCAATGCCCGCCAGCACGAACGTGAAGCGCATATCGTGGCGCAGGCGGGCCGCCTTGGGGCGGTTACCATTGCCACCAACATGGCCGGTCGCGGTACCGACATTCAGCTGGGTGGTAACGTCGATTTCCGTATCGACGACGAGCTGAGCGAGATGGAAGACGGCCTGCGCAAGGACGCCGAGATCACGCGGATCAAGGAAGAGGTCGCCGCGGAAAAAGCCAAGGTGCTCGAAGCGGGCGGGTTGTTCGTGCTGGGTACCGAACGTCACGAATCTCGCCGTATCGACAACCAGCTGCGCGGTCGTTCGGGCCGTCAGGGCGACCCTGGCCTTTCGCGCTTCTACCTTTGCCTTGAAGATGACCTTTTGCGCATCTTCGGCCCGGACACTCTGTTCGCCAAGATGATGAATTCGAACCTGGAGGATGGCGAGGCAATCGGGTCCAAGTGGCTCTCAAAGGCCATTGAGACGGCGCAGAAGAAGGTCGAGGCACGCAATTACGACACGCGTAAGCAGGTCGTGCAATATGATGACGTGATGAATGACCAGCGCAAGGTCATCTACGAACAGCGCGCTGAAATCATGGACTCAGAGGCGGTCGACGACGTCGTGGTCGATATGCGTCACGATTCGATCAGCTCGATCATCTATTCGAACTGCCCGGTCGGTTCCTATCCGGAACAGTGGAACGTCGAAGGGCTCAAGGAAAAGCTTGAAGAGGTCTTCGGGATCAATCCTCCGATCGATGAATGGCTTGAAGAAGATCAAGTCGAGCAGGAGATCATGGAAGAGCGCATTCGTGCTCAAACCGACGAGATGATGGCGGCCAAGGTCGAGAAGTACGATGCTGATATCTGGCGCCGCGTCGAAAAGCAGCTGCTTCTCGAACAGCTCGATTATCACTGGAAAGAACACCTCGCCACGCTCGATGCGCTGCGGCAGGTGATCTGGATGCGCGGCATCGCCCAGAAGCAGCCGATCAACGAATACAAACAGGAAGCCTTCGCTCTCTTCGAGACAATGCTTGAAACTCTGCGCGAGGACGTGACCAAGCTTCTGTTCAAGTCCGAGCTGCGCATTCAGCAGCCAGAGCCTGCGGCCCTTCCCGATCTGCCCGATTTCCTTACCGGTCATATCGACCCGCTCACCGGATTGGACAATTCCAACGATGGCGACGGCTCCGAAGACCGGCCCGAACTGTTCGGCTCGCTCGCCGGTTCGTCGAGGGCTGCATTCGGGCCGGGCGGTTCTCAGACCGACAACCCCTATGCCGGCATGGAAATCAGCCGCAATGCACCTTGCCCATGCGGTTCGGGTAACAAGTACAAACACTGCCACGGTGCAGCCACTGCGGGCGCGGTTCGCACTGCATAAGACTGGCGTCTCAGCACCGGTCGCTGGCGGGCAGGGGGGCGAGGCGCAGTGCCGTTAATCCTTCTGCTGGCCGCGGGATTTTTCGTCACTGCGCTGCTATATGCGAGCGTAGGTTTTGGCGGGGGTTCGACCTATTCGGCGCTGCTTGCGCTGGCGGGGCTGGATTACCGGGTGCTCCCGCTTGTCAGCCTTGCCTGCAATATCGTCGTCGTGACGGGCGCAACCTTCCGTTTTGCTCGCGCCGGGGTGACCCCGTGGAAAGGCGCTTTGGCGCTCACGGCGCTGGCGGCTCCTGCGGCTTTTCTCGGCGGGCTGATGCCCATCGACCGCTCAGCCTTCTTGCTCCTCCTTGGAGCTAGCCTTGTGTTGACGGCCTTGACGATGCTGATCCCTGTGCGTGAGGTCGATGCAGGCGCGCCGACGCGCTTTGCAAAGGCGATTCCTTTTGTCGTTGTACCGATCGGGTTTCTCGCAGGCCTCGTCGGCATCGGAGGAGGTATCTTCCTCGCGCCGTTGCTTCACCTTACCCGCTGGCGCGATGCGCGTGCGATCGCGGCAACTGCGAGCCTGTTCATCCTAGTCAATTCGCTGTTTGGCCTCGTTGGTCACCTTGCCAAGAACGGACCCGCCATGTTCGGCGGCGCAATGGTCGATGCTCTGCCATTGCTTATTGCCGTGGTGATTGGCGGGCAGATCGGCAGTCTTATGGCCGTGCGCATCCTTCCACTCAGGTGGATCCGCTGGCTAACGGCGGCGCTGGTCGGAATTGTCGGCGTTCGGCTGCTGGCCGGGGTCTGACGCGCCTCGACGTCGCCCCCGGCGCTGAGCGCATCAACCTTCAGTGAAGTAGGCGCCCGACAATTCGTGGTCTGCCAGTTTCTCGCACGTCTTTTTCATGCGGCGATTGAAGCGTTCGGACTGGTCGCGCGTGCGTACAGTGCGGCGCGCTTCCTCGAACATTTCCTTGGTGTCTTCGTACTCTTCGTCGATCGTTTCCTGCAAAAGTGCCTGCGCATCAGGCTCGCTCATGCCGCCTGCGACAGCCATCGCGACCGCGCGGGTTTTCCAGTCATTGATGCCTGCGTCATCGACGACGAAGTCATGCTGTCTGCATGTCGGCGCCATCGACACCGATTGAGCGATCTTGTCGAAATGATCCCGCGTATCCTGATCGATACTGCCAGCCATCAGCATCACAAAGATCGGCGATGCCGCAGCAAGTCCTAAAGTCCCCATGTATTCCTCCCAAAAAAATACATTCCGCAAGCGTGCTAGCACGGCGGAATTGACCCTGTCCAAGGACGAGATTTCGAAGATGGGTGGAAAATGGCTCCCCGAGTTGGATTCGAACCAACGACCAAGTGATTAACAGTCACCTACTCTACCGCTGAGCTATCGGGGAGCAGCTTCCCAAGCGGTATGGAGGGAAGCGGAGGCGAGCCTATATTCAGGCACGGCTAGCATTGCAAGGGGTGAAATTGCGTTTTCGAGCCTTTGGCGGCCTGATCTTTCAATCGACCGCAAACTGTTCAGCCACGATACGTTCGGCAAGCGACTGGCCGGGATCGAAGAGCAGTTCCAGATCGCAATCGTGTGCGATCTCGATTGTGACCTCTGCGATGTCGCGCAATTCCTTTTGGTCTGCGACCGCTGCAACCGGGCGTTTGACTGGCTCGAGAACCCTGAACTTGATCCGCATCTCATCGGGCAGCACTGCGCCGCGCCAGCGACGGGGACGAAACGGACTGATCGGAGTGAGAGCCAGCATCGCGCTGTCGAGCGGCAGGATAGGCCCATTGGCCGACAGGTTGTAAGCAGTGGAACCGGCAGGGGTCGCGACGAGGACGCCGTCGCCCACGAGTTGTTTGATACGAACGCGGCTTCCGACCGTCACTTCAAGCTTCGCTGTCTGGCGCGTTTCACGAAGCAGAGACAATTCGTTGATCGCGTACATCTCATGCTTTTCGCCAGCCTGTGTGACGGCGGTGATGCAAAGCGGCGTGATTGTCTTTGCGCGCGCAATGTTGAGCCGGTCCATGACGGGTTTCGACATGTCATAGCGGTTCATGAGGAAGCCGACCGTGCCACGGTTCATGCCATAAGCTGGTACGATGCGCCCTGAATCCATCATCGAATGCAGGGTTTGCAGCATGAAACCATCTCCACCCAGGACGACGACGGCGTCGGCATCCTCCATCGCGCACCAGTCGCGCTGTGCCCACAGCATCGAATAGGCTTCCTGCGCGCGCGGCGAATCGGATGCGACGAGGGCCACTTTCTCGAAATTGCCTCGCACAGGGCCATCGCCCGAGCGGCTGCCATTGGTGTCGATGTCCACTGCAGTCCCCATACACGCTCTCCGCACAAATTCGCGAAAAATCAGGCTTGCCTAAGCGTTTACTAGTCCATGCTACGCTGGCAGCGCGCCCCCCAAAGGCACTAATGAGTTATCCTGATGTTCCAAATTCGGGCGGATTGCAATTGGGGAGCGATTTTGGCGAAATGCGGGCATAAAGGAGCCGCATGAATAACGGGCGCACATCGACGGGGACAAAAGGGGCTGGCTCACTACGGGGGGGCTCGCCGGGCAATCTGCCTGGCGTGAAGGCATCGGCTCTTGAGCAAGACTTGCTGCGCGCGCTGGACCGTCGCGAGATCGAAGTGTTGTTCCAGCCGCAATTCTCCTGCCGAACGGGCGCGGTCGTTGGCGCGGAAGCGCTCTCTCGTTGGCAGCATCCTTCGCTCGGCGAAATCGGTGCGCGCGATCTGTTTGCGATTGCCGAACGTGCGGCTCTGGTTGCGCCCCTGTCGCGGCATGTGGTTGCAAGAGCGCTGGAAGATGCTGCAAGCTGGCCACGCGATCTTACCATTTCGCTGAATATCACGCCCGAAGAACTGGGCGATCCGCGCTTTGCTGCCGACTTTGCGGAGATCATCGCCAAAAGCGAGGTCGGACCGGAACGCCTGATGCTCGAAATCACCGAGGATTTGCTCGTCCGCAATATCGAGCAGGCTTCAGCGGCACTGAAGGCACTGCGCGCATTGGGCTTTCGCACTGCGCTCGATGATTTCGGCGCAGGTTTCTGCAATTTTCATTATCTGCGTGCGCTTCCGCTAGACGCGATCAAACTCGACAAGATCATGGTCGATGGCATTCCGGGCGATACGAAAGCGCTTGCGGTGCTGCGCGCGATCATGGCGCTCGCCAAGGCGCTTGAACTTTCGATCTATGCCGAAGGCATTGAAAACGATGTCCAGCGCGCAACGATCAAGGCGGAAGGATGCGATTACTGGCAGGGCTTCCTGCGTGCGCAGCCGATGAAAATCGACGACGTCATCGCTTTGTCGCGCACCGCGCGTGGGCAGGGCCACGGCTGATGCCTCGCCCCGCAACGCCATGATTTCACAATTGCAGCCACCCTCGTCATTGACCTCCTGCCTGTTTGCGTGAAGCTGCAAGACAGATGTCCGACAACCGTCCGTCCTACGCGATCGCCGCGCCTTCCATTCGGCCTTATGTCCAGCCCTTATGGCCGGGCGCTCTCGCGATGCCGTTTGAGACGCGCGATGAACATGGACGAAAGATCGGTCTGGCTGATGATCACCTGTCCGGTCATTACCTGTTGCTTGCCTTCCTGAGCGATCCTGAAAGCGACCAGACGCAGACGCTTTTGCGCGCGCTGGCTGATCTTGAAGACCGGCTCGATGCGGCCAATGCGACGCTGCTCGCGGTCAGTTCATCCGCGGATGCGATCAGAAACAAGGCACTGAAACGCGCGACGGGGTTTGCGTGGCCAGTCGCTGGGGATCCCTCGGGAGCGCTCTTTGCATCATACGGGCTGCACAAGGGGCATGACCGGACTGCGAGGCTCGTTCTGGTCACGCCATTCAGGCAAATCCGTGCCTTCTTCGATCTCGACAACGATATAGGCTCAACGCTGGATACGATCATGAGTGTACTGGAAAATTCGCAGGTAGCAGAGGAAGCGCGGTGGAGCCCGCCTCACGCGCCGATCCTTATCGTCCCAAACGTTCTGTCGCCGGAAGAATGCGGCAACCTGGTCAAATCGGTTGAGACGCAAACGCCCTTCATGGTTCGCAAGCCGCAGCCGGGAGAGGTCGCGGGCAATTACAAGGTTCCCGTCTACGACCACAACCGGCAGGATCGGGTGGACCTGATAATCAAGGACTCCAACACGCTGAGATTCCTGGATGAGCGGATCTTCGGCAGGGTCACGCCCATGATCAAGAAAGCGTTCGCATACGACGTGACCCGCCGCGAGGACCTGCATATCGCCCGCTATGTCGGCAAGCGTGAAGGCATCGCGATGGGGCACCGCGACAATGTCGACCCACCCGGCGCGCATCGCCGCTTTGCTTTGTCGATGAGCCTCAACGATGAATATGAAGGCGGTGAAATAACTTTCGAGGAGTTCAGTCGGAAAGGATATCGCGTGCCTGCGGGCACGGCGATGGTCTTCTCGTCATCGCTTTTGCACGAGGTTCAGGAAACGACCTCGGGTGTGCGCTACAACCTGATCTCGCACTTGTTCAGCTAGGCGGCCTGCTTCTCGCGCTTCTTCGCCCTGCGCGCGATCCCGCTGAGGCCCTTGGTCAGCTGAAATAGTCCGTTCAGGCGGCTTGCCGGATCGCCCCACGCACGATTGATCACCAGCTTCATGTCCGGGCGCAGCTTTGCTGTGTCTTTCAAGCGATCGACATAGGCGATGAGGCCCGGTCCATCGGGGAAGTCGTCCTTGTGGAACGTCACCAGTGTGCCGCGCGCGCCTACATCGATCTTGGCGATGTTCGCCTCGATGGCCTGATGCTTGATCTCGATCAGCCGAACGAGGTTCTTGGTGGGTTGCGGCAGGTCGCCGAAGCGGTCGATCATTTCCGCAGCAAGGCTTTCGATCTCGGCCTTGTCCTGCGCCTGATTGAGACGGCGGTACAGCGCCATGCGCACCGCAAGGTCGGGGACGTAATCTTCCGGGATCATGATCGGGGCATCGACCGTGATCTGAGGTGAGAAAGCATCCTGCGCTTTCTCAAGCCCCATCTCGCCCGCCTTTGCTGCGAGGATCGCGTCTTCAAGCATCGACTGGTAGAGTTCGAAGCCGACTTCGCGGATATGGCCCGACTGTTCGTCGCCGAGCAGGTTCCCCGCACCGCGAATGTCCAAGTCATGGCTGGCAAGCTGGAAGCCCGCACCAAGGCTATCGAGGTCACCCAGAACCTTGAGACGCTTTTCCGCGATTTCGGACAGCTGGACGTCTTTCTCGTAGGTGAGATAGGCGTAGGCGCGCAGCTTTGACCGGCCAACACGTCCACGCAGCTGGTAAAGCTGGGCAAGGCCGAACCGGTCGGCGCGGTGGATGATGATCGTATTGGCGCTAGGCAGATCTAGGCCCGATTCGACGATGGTGGTCGACAGCAGGACTTCGTATTTGCGGTCGTAGAAGGCGCTCATGCGCTGCTCGATTTCAGCGGCTCCCATCTGGCCGTGGGCGCTGATCGCTTTAACTTCGGGCACGTGTTCGCGAAGCCATTCCTCGACCTCGGCCATGTCGGATATGCGCGGCACGACGATAAAGCTCTGCCCACCGCGATGATGTTCGCGCAGCAGCGCCTCGCGCATCACCATGTCGTCCCATTCCATCACGTAGGTGCGCACGGCGAGGCGGTCGACGGGAGGGGTCTGGATCGTGGACAGCTCGCGTAGGCCAGTCATCGCCATCTGCAAGGTGCGCGGGATCGGTGTCGCAGTCAGCGTAAGCATGTGCACGTCCGAGCGCAGCTGCTTGAGCTTCTCCTTGTGCGTCACTCCAAAGCGCTGTTCCTCGTCGACGATGACCAGGCCGAGATCCTTGAACTCGGTCGATTTCGAGAGGATGGCGTGGGTGCCGACCACGAGGTCGACTGTACCGTTGGCCAGTCCCTCTCGGGTCTCGGCAGTCTCCTTGGACGAGACGAGACGCGACAGACGGCCAATCTTTAAGGGGAAGCCCTCGAACCGCTGTGTGAAGTTCTCGTAATGCTGGCGGGCGAGCAGGGTGGTCGGGGCAACGATCGCAACTTGTTTGCCGCTCATCGCCGCGACAAAGGCTGCGCGCAGGGCGACTTCCGTCTTGCCAAAGCCGACATCGCCGCAGACCAGCCTGTCCATCGGCTTGCCGCTTTCAAGGTCGCGCAGGACATCGGCGATGGCCGCGTCCTGATCGTCGGTTTCCTCCCATGGGAAGCGATCGACGAACTGATTGAAGCTTGCGTCCTCGGCCTCGAAACGGGGCGCCTTCTTGAGTGCTCGCTCGGCGGCGACCTTCATCAATTCGCCAGCGATTGCGGTGATACGCTCTTTCAGTTTGGCGCGGCGTTTCTGCCATGCCTCGCCGCCCAAACGGTCGAGCGGTACGGTTTCCTCAGACGAACCATAGCGCGAGAGAACTTCGAGGTTCTCGACCGGAATATAGAGCTTGTCGCCGCCCTTGTATTCGAGCGTGACGCAGTCATGCTGGCTCTTGCCGACAGCAACGGGTTCAAGGCCCAGATATTTGCCGATGCCATGCTCGACATGGACGACGAGATCGCCGCGCGAGAGCGCCTGAAGTTCGGCGAGAAAAGCGTCGGAATCCTTGCGCTTCTTCTTGCGACGAACCAGCCGGTCGCCAAGCACGTCCTGTTCGGTCAGGACTTCGAGATTGTCGTTGGCAAAGCCGGTGTCGAGCGGCAGGACCATGGCCGCTGTCTGACCCTTGGCAGCAAAGCCCTGCGCTTCCTGCCAGTTATCGGCCAGCACGGCGGGCGCGCCCGCTTCTTCCAGGATCGAGGAAATGCGTTTCGCGCTGCCGGTCGAATAGGCGGCGAAAAGCGGCTTTCGACCGTCCTTGGCGATGGACTTAAAATGCTTGGCCGCCGCTTCGTAGACATTGTCGCCACGTGCCCGTTCGGGCGAGAAGTCACGCGCAGCCTTGAAGCCGAAGTCCAGCACCGCTTCCGCTTCGGGCGCGGCGAAAACGCTGGCACGGTGCGCCGGAGCATTTGCCAGCGCGTTCTGACATTCGCCCTCTGTGAGATAAAGCGCATCGGTTGCGAGAGGGCGATACGATCCGGTCTTCTCGCTCGCCACGCGGCCGCGCTGGTCGTGATAGTCCTTGATGTCGGACAGGCGTTCTTCAGCAGCGCCAAGCGCGGCTTGATCAATGACCACCACATCTTCGTCGCTCAAGTGATCGAACAAGGTCGCGAGCCGTTCTTCGAACAGCGGCAGCCAATGTTCCATTCCCGCAAGCCGCCGCCCGTCGCTGACCGCTTCATAAAGCGGGTCCTGCGTTGCGGCAGCTCCGAATTTCTCGCGATACCGGCTGCGAAAACGCTTGATCGATTCGTCGTCGATCAGCGCTTCGGATGCTGGCAGCAGCAGGTGATCCTTTAGCCGGCCTGTCGAACGCTGGGTCGAGGGGTCGAACAAGCGAAGGCTTTCAAGCTCATCCCCAAAGAAATCGAGCCGCAATCCTTCGTCGAGCGATGAAGGGAAGATGTCGACAATCGATCCTCGCACCGCGAATTCGCCGTGATCGACAACCGTGTCTGTGCGGGTGTAGCCCTGTCGGGTCAGCAGCGCGGCGAGGCTTTCGTGGCCGATCGTGGTTCCCGGTTTAAATCCGCGCACACTCTCGCGGATGCGGAATGGCGTCAGCACGCGCTGAAGCACTGCATTGACCGTCGTCACCAGCAATTGCGACCCGCTTGACGGGTGTTGCAAACGGAACAGCGCAGACAGGCGTGCAGCGCTTACCGACAAAGCGGGCGATGCGCGGTCGTATGGCAAACAGTCCCAGGCCGGGAATTCGAGCACCTCGATCTCTGGCGCAAAAAACCGTGCGGCTTCCGCGACCGATCGCATCGCAGCATCGTCGGGCGCGATGAATACGGCGCGTTGCCTGGCGGCACGCGCCAGATCGCTCAGAACAAGCGGCTGCGCGCCGCGGGGCAGCGACGACAGGGTCAGCGGGGCTTTGGCCGCGAGAATGCGGTTGAGATCGGGCATGTGTTTTACAGCGTTTGGTGAAGCTAGCGGTTCCTGCGCTGTCGCAGGAATTGAGATACGCCGCGGCCCTAGCTGGGGATGTCGACGTAGTCGAGACGCTGCATCTTATCGATCATCTCGCCCTGAAAACGCTCTGGCACGGGTTGAGTCTGAAGTCCCCATGCCATGACATCGACGTCGTCTTCGGCAAGCAGGTCTTCGAACCAGCCCATTTCCTGCTCGCCCCATTCCGCATGATAGCGATCGAAATAGCCGCCGATCATGTAGTCCGCTTCGCGAGTGCCACGATGCCAAGCACGAAATTTGGCACGGGCGAGACGGGTTTCTAAGGTGGGCATATCGGACATGCCTGAGCGTTAAGGCACTCGCACAAGACGTTCAAGATCGTATAGGCTTGTGCGAGATGCGCCCCGATATTCTCAATCCCCTGTTTGCGGAAAGCCAGACGCTCGACGGCGTCGGGCCCAAGCTTTCGAAACCGTTGGAAAAGCTGGGTCTCACCAGGGTCAAGGATCTCGCCTACCATCTTCCCGAACGGTTCGTGACGCGGCGCGCGATTGCGAATCTTGATGATGGTGCGGAGGGCGAGCAGGTGATCGTCGCGCTGACCGCGACCGAGCACCGGTCAGCGCGCAATCCCGGTCGTGGGCCTTATCGGGTCATGGCGCAGGACGAGATCGGCAATATCTGCGCGCTCACGTACTTCGGTCGCGCCTCCTACACGGCGAAGAAACAACTGCCGGTCGGGGAAAAACGCTGGGTGGCAGGGCGGCTTGATCGGTATGGCGACATGCTCCAGATCGTGCATCCTGACCATGTCGAGACGGATTCCGCAGCCCATCTCGCGCGCCTGAATGAGCCGGTCTACGCTCTTTCGGAAGGTCTCACACAACCCCGCGTCGCGGGTCTTGTCGCGCAGTCGCTTGAGCGGTTGCCATCGCTGCCCGAATGGATCGAGCCGGGGCAGTTCGAAAGGGAGGGCTGGCCGCAGTGGAACGATGCGCTGCACCTCGCGCACAAGGGCAGTCACGAAAAGGCGAGAGATCGGCTGGCATATGACGAATTGCTCGCCAACAGCCTGGCTCTGCTGCTGGTGCGCGCGGACGGGCGGCGCAAGCGGGGGCAGCCGCTTCGAGGTGACCGGAGCTTGAGGGACAGGCTCGACCTGCCTTTCGAAATGACCGGTGCCCAGAAACGGTCGGTTGCTGAGATCGAAGGGGACTTGCAACAAGAAGCGCCCATGCTCCGCCTGCTGCAAGGAGACGTGGGCGCGGGCAAGACGGTTGTAGCCTTGGAAGCCATGCTGATCGCCGTCGAGGCAGGAAAGCAGGCGGCGCTGCTGGCACCGACCGAAATCCTCGCTCGCCAGCATTTCGAAACGCTGCGCAAAATGGCTGCGCCCACCGGGGCCGAAGTCGCGCTGCTGACAGGCCGTGCGAAGGGCCGGGAGCGTGAAGGGCTGCTGATGAGCCTGATCGGCGGGGATATCGATATCCTCGTCGGCACACATGCGATCTTTCAGGACAGCGTGACCTACAATGACCTTGCGCTCGTGGTGATCGACGAACAGCATCGCTTCGGTGTGCAACAGCGCTTGTCTCTCGCCGCAAAAGGGAAACGCGCACCGCACACCCTTGCCATGACTGCAACGCCGATCCCGCGCAGCCTTACACTTGCCCAATATGGCGAAATGGACGTGAGCAGGCTTGATGAACTCCCACCCGGCAGGCAGGCGATCGACACGCGCGTCGTCGCGCAGGACCGGATGGAGGATGTCGTGGCGGGGGTCGAACGGCATCTGGCTTCGGGACAACAGGCCTATTGGGTCTGCCCGATGGTCCGTGACAGCGAAACCGCCGACATTGCTGCTGCCGAGGCGCGCTATGCGTCGCTTAAGGAGCGTTTCGGTGACGATGTGGTCCTCGTCCACGGCCAGCTGCGTCCAGAGGTGAAGGATGCGAATATGGAGCGCTTCGCCGGGGGCGAGGCAAAGCTGCTTGTCGCGACAACTGTGATCGAGGTCGGGGTCGATGTCCCCTCGGCAACCTTGATGGTCATCGAACAGGCTGAACGATTTGGGTTAGCACAGCTTCACCAATTGCGCGGACGCGTGGGGCGGGGCAGCGAGAAATCCGTCTGCCTTCTGCTGCGCGGCGGCGAACTCAGCGAGACGGGCCGCAAGCGGCTAGCCCTGATGCGCGAAACGCAGGACGGGTTCCGGATTGCCGAAGAGGACCTTGAACTGCGCGGCGGCGGCGAATTGCTCGGCACGCGCCAATCGGGAGAGGCCGCGTTCCGGACCGCCAATCTGGAGCAAGTGCAAAAGCTGCTCCCCGCAGCGCATGCAGATGCAAGGCTCCTGATCGAGCGCGATGGAGGGCTGACCTCCGAGCGCGGAGAGGCGGCGCGGGTTCTGCTCTACTTGTTCGAACGCGACTGGGGCGTGCAATTGCTGCGAGGCGGGTAGGCGGCGCATCGCGTTGATTTGTCCGCAACCAGCAAGAATGATAGGCTCCAGCCGCCTTTGGGGGGAGGGACAAGCATGGCTACACAATTGTTCGCGCCCGATCCGATCGATTTTTTCGATCCGGTGCCATACTCGCTTGTCGAATATCAGGGACACATGATCGTCGGCGCGATCTGGTTTGTGGCGGCATTGGTCGCATTTTTTGCGACCAAGGGAAGCCGGCTGCATATTCGCGCAGGTCAGGTTTGCATCGCATCGGTCTTGCTGATCGGCGTGACGGCATTGGTGATGCTGGCAAGGGAGTTTATTGCGCCGCTCGCGCTCAATGCAGTGACGTCGTCCTACGCTGTGATCACGGCTTGGCTGGCGCTCAAGCCGTCGAGCGCAAATGTGCGCAGCGCAGAGGTCGCGCTCAGCGTGATCGAGGTGGCTGCCGTTGCCGCGTTCCTGGCAATTGCCCTGCCTAACGTGATGTCGGGCCTAGTGCCTCCTATCGGTCCGGTCGTGGTACTGCTCGTCCCGTTGATCCTGCTTGGCGGGGACATCAATTGGCACCTTCGCCAGCATGATCGTGCCAGATTGCGCGTGGGGAGGCATCTGGCACGTATGATCTGGGCATTCGTCATCGTGCTGCGCGCACCGCTCGTCGAGTTTGAAACCGCCGGGTTTTACGACCTGCCCGATCCCTTGCTGGTGGCTGGACCGGTGCTGCTTGGCGCGGTCATGCTCGTCTATGCGCAGTATCGGTTCGCGGGACGAACGCGCAGATCTCCAACATCTCAGGCGGTGTGATAGCCAAGCTTCTCGATCAGCGCCTCGACTGCCTCATTGATCGTCTGCCAGCATTCCTCGAAGCCGTCTTCGTCGCCATAATAGGGATCAGGCACAGGCTCTCCCTCGCGGCCCGGCACAAGGTCGAGCAGGAGACTCACACGCGCCGTACCATGCTTGGGTTCGCGCGCCTTGATCCCGGCCAGATTCGCTTTATCGAGGGCAAAGATATGGGTGAAGTCGTGAAAATCTGCCTCGGTCAATTGCCGACCGAGAACGCCAGAGATATCGACACCGTGCGATTGAGCCGTGGCAATAGCGCGGGGGTCGGGGTGTTCGCCGATATGATAGGAAGCGGTGCCGACAGAATCCACGTGCAACTCGATGCCAGCAGCGGCCGCGGCTTCGCGCAGCGCACCTTCCGCCATCGGAGAGCGGCAAATATTCCCAAGACACACAAAAAGCACCCGGGGAACGTGGTTATCGACCCGTCCCATAGGCGCTCTCTACGTTAAGACTTTCTCGCAACGCAATAAACATAATGCTGAAAAAGGGTTTAAATCCATGTCCTCCAAATTCTTGATTGCATTGCTTGCAACAGCCTTGCCCCTTTCGCCTTTATTTGCCGGCCCTGTCGAAGATTACGAGGCTGTGCGCGAAGAGGTCTGGGAATGGCGGCTCGACAACAACCCTCAACTTGCGACCAGCGTTGGCGACCGGCGCGGCGATGGCAAGCTGGGGGATTGGTCGCTGGAGGCCCATATCCGTTCGATCGAGGAAGCGCGCGCCTTTGTGGAGCAGCTTGATGCTATTGATACAACTGGATTTTCGCCCGAACTCATGGTCGATTTCGGAGTGATCAGGTCAAGCCTTGCCGACGCGGTCGCTGCGGGTGAACATGAGCATGATTTCTATATCCTCTTCACCAATCGCGGGGGCTGGTTCAGCAGTTTCGCCTCGCTTCCGAACGGATCGCCCTTCTTCACTCTGGCAGATTACGAGAGCTACATCTCGCGCTTGAACGCCTATGGTCAGGTGAATGACGATGGCATCGCGCGCAGCCGTCTTGCTGTGGAAAAAGGGCTGACGCAGCCGTGTGAGCCGATGCAAGGGCTGGATGCCCGGATCGGGCAACTGATCGTCGATGACCCCACTCAGACCCCGTTTTGGGGCCCGTTTGCAGGGGACAAGCCAGCCGCGTTCAGCGACGAGGTGTGGGACGATCTGAAACAGCGTGCGCGCGCGGCGATCACCGGAACGGTTGTGCCGTCCTATCGCGAGTTCCTGACGTTCTACACCGACGAATACGCGCCCAATTGCCGTGACGGCGTTCCCGGCGTTTCCGCGACGCCGGGTGGGGAGGCGTATTACGACTACCGAGTGCGCAGCTTTACCACGACCGGCATGACCGCTGACGAAGTGCACCAGCTCGGCCTCTCCGAAGTCGCGCGCATTCGCGCCGAGATGGAAGAAGTGGCCGCCCAGGCAGGGTTCGACACGCGCGAAGCCTTTATCGAACATCTGCGCACCGATCCGCAATACTACATGACCGATGAGGATGAATACGTCCGTTACGTCGCCGCCCTCGCGAAGCACATTGACGGGTTCATGCCCGAACTTTTCGGCCGTCTGCCGCGTAATCCCTACACTGTTTCGCCCATCCCTGCGGCACAGGCACCGGGCAACACCACGGCGTATTACGAACCGGGCTCGTTGGAAACCGGTTCGGCTGGCATCTACCGGATCAACACCACTGAGCTCGATCAACGCCCGCTTTGGGAATTGCCCGCGCTGGGCGTTCACGAAGCGGTGCCGGGGCACCATTTGCAGATCGCTATCCAGCAGGAACTCGATATCCATCCGCTGCGCGCCAACGGCACCTTCTTCACCGCGTTCGTAGAAGGGTGGGGGCTTTATTCCGAACGCCTCGGGATCGAGATGGGCCTCTACGACACTCCCGCCAAGCAGATGGGGCGCCTGTCATACGAGATGTGGCGCGCGACACGATTGGTGGTCGATACCGGGCTTCATTCGAAGGGTTGGAGCAAGCAGCGCGCGGTTGAATACATGCTCGATAACACGGCGCTCTCGCCGGGCAATATCGATGCAGAGGTCAACCGCTACATGACCTGGCCGGGTCAGGCGCTCGCCTACAAGGTGGGCGAACTCAAGATCCGCGAGTTACGCCAGCGCGCGGAGGATGCGTTGGGTGCCGATTTCTCCCTGCGCGACTTCCACGATACGGTGCTTGAGAATGGCTCGATCCCGCTGGACGTGCTCGAAGGGCACGTCGATCGCTGGATCGCGGCGCAGCTTGCAGAGTGATCAGGCTGGAACGGGGAAGGGCTCGGTCGACCCGAGCACTTCCTCGACCATCTGCCTCACATTGACCTGAGCCTTGAGCTTCGCGCCCAGCAGGGCGGTGCCCGATACTTTGCGCTGGACGAACAGCGTCTCGATCGGGGGGAAGGCCCATGTGTCCTTGTCCTGCGCGATTTCCCAACCCTCGTCGCGAAGCAGTGGGACGAACGCGCGGTCGCCAAAGTCGAACGGTTTGTCCTCGCGCATTTCACCGATTACGATATCGACCATGCGCTCAACGCGCTCGGGGTGCTTTTCGTAGACGATCGGCATCATGAAGCCCGAGTCGATCGTCGCCCTGACGACTTCGTCCCGGTCGCCTGCAAGTCCGGCTATCAACATCTTGCGATAGCCATTGGCAACCACGGGATCGACCGGACGGGATGCGCCGAAATCCAGAAGGACGATCTCGCCCGTCTCACGGCGAAAGCGGTAGTTTGCGAAATTGGGGTCTGTCTGCATGATCCCGAACTCGAACAGTTCGCGCGCCACCAGTTTCATGAGCCGGGTCATGACCTCATCGCGGCGCCCAGGCGTTTCCTGGTCGAGCCGCTCGATTGAAACGCCGTCTTCGAAACTCATCGCGAGGATCGAACCGCGCGTCAGACCTTCGTGAAGACGCGGCACGACGAAGCCTGCTTCCCCTTCGAGAGTGCGGCGGTAGAGCTCCATCTGCTCGCCCTCGCGCTGATAATCGGCTTCCTCATGAAGCTGTTTCTTTGCCACCGCCAGAAGCTTGTCGATCTCAAGCTCTGGCGGAGCGAAGCCCGCAACCCTGAGAAGCGTCATCACGTTGTCGACATCACTGTCGATGCTCTTGGCAACGCCGGGATACTGGACCTTGATAGCCAGTTCCTCACCATCGCGGGTCATCGCCTTGTGCACCTGACCGATGCTGGCCGCCGCGATAGGGCGAGGGTTGAACCATTTGAACTGGCGTCGCCAGTCATTGCCCCATTCGGCCTTGAGCACGCCGTCCAGCTGCTTTGTCGGCATGAAGTTGGCCTGATCGCGAAGGCGCGCGAGAATCTCGGACATCTCCGGCGGAAGAAGGTCGCCCGCATCCATGCTGATCATCTGCCCCATCTTCATCGCCGCGCCGCGAAGGTGCGAGAGACGGTCGGTCATGCGCTTTACATTGCCGGGCGTAAGGATCAGATCGCGCGGATTTATCGGTTCTCCGCTCGTCAGCCGACGCGCTCCTTCAGCAGCCATACCGCCGGCAACTCCGCCGACGAGCCTGCCGAAAGTCCCAAAGCGGGCGATCCGGCCCGATGGTACGGCGCGTTCCCTGTTCCTGTCGGCGCGGGTCTTTGGCGAATTTTCGAAGCTGTCGTCTGGCATGGCGCTCTAGATAGGGTCTGCGGGTTGAAAGCCCAGAAAAACAATCATGGGAAGCTACGCCGCGTACCCGGCGAAGGTTGCCGCAAATGCAGAAACGGCCTCGACACTAATGTGGCGAGGCCGTCTGTCAGGTCATGTTGCTGACCGAAGTCAGATCTGGATTAGGCGATCGATGCGCGCGTTCCACCAGCGATGTAGTTCACATAGATCGCGTGGATAAGACCCGGTACAAAGAACAGAAGAGTCAGCACGAGATTGATCAGAAAGTCTGTTCCAACACCCTTCTTCAGTGCAACGCCGAGCGGCGGAAGAAGAATAGTGGCGATAAGTGCGATAAGTTCCATCATGGGTGGGGCTCCTAGATTTGCGTGTGCGGCGATTGTCTCGCCTTGGTTACGCTTATCTTACCCTTCGGAACGCCATATTGTTCCAACAAAAAGAAATGGAACCAATCGCTTGGCGAGGTGTATTGATCTTCAGCTGATGCACAGGCCCCCGTCGACCGGCAGCGACTGGCCCGTAATGTAATCGCTGTGCGGCGATGCGAAGAAGACAGCCAGTCCTTCCAGTCCCGCGTGATCTCCAAACCGGCCCAGCGGAACGCGCTTTGCAATCCACTCCCCGAATTTCGGATTGGCAGCGGCGGTCAGCGGCGTTTCATAGAACCCGAAGAGAAGCGCATTGGCGGTGATCCCATATCGGGCGAGTTCGAATGCGGCCCCCCGTGTCAGCCCGTTTACTGCCGCTTTCGACGCGGCGTAATCGGAGCTTTTGTTCACTCCCATGATCGACTGGTCCGAAGAGGTGACGATGAGCTTGCCGCCCGGATCCCCACTTTCGGCGCGCTCGATCATATGGCGCGAGACGTGTTTGTAGGTCAGCGCCGCTCCGCGCGTATTGACAGCCATGGTCGCGTCCCAGCCTTCTGCCGTGATATCGGGAATACGGCTGCCCGCGCCGGATCGTCCGGCATTCGCAAATGCAGTATCGACGCGGCCAAACGCATCGAGCGTCGCCTTCATGGCCGCTTCAATGGTTGCTTCTTCGGCGACGTCACATGCAAAAGCCGCGACCCGGCCGCCGCCCAGTTTATCCAGCTCTGAAACCGCGGAGGCACTCTTGCGCGTATCTCTGGCCCAGATCGCGACATCCGCTCCCGCCTTGGCGAGACCTTTTGCCATGGAAAGGCCAATGCCGGAATTGCCTCCGGTGACGATGGCCACGCGGCCTGAAAGATCGAACATATCCATGGTTCACACGAGTGACCCAATTGGCTTAGGGCCGCAAGACTGAGAAACCGGACGACATAATGGACAACACAGCTTCGTTAACCCCGGCATCGCGCTGGCTTGGCTATGCAGGCCTCCTGCCGCAGATCATCTGCGTAGCGCTGGCAGCCACCGGACATGAATATGCCTACACCGCCCTGGCTGGAGGGTTTGCTTACGCGGCTGCGATCTTCAGCTTTCTTGGCGGCGTTTGGTGGGGGCAAGCCATCGCCAGCGGCAGGGGCGGGGCGGGCGCGTACCTTATCTCAGTCATGCCCAGCCTGATCGCGGTCGCGCTTTTCCTGCCGTGGAGCTTTGGATGGGATTGGCCCGGGCCAGCGCTGCTTTATCTGGGCGCGCTGATCCTGTTGTCTCCGCTGGTCGACCGTTGGCTGGGCTTTGCTGCGAAGGATTTCATGCAGCTGAGAGTGCAATTGTCGGTGGGGCTCGGTCTGCTGACAATCGCGCTCGGCCTGGTGGCCGACCGGATCGTCTGACAATTGCAAGAATGAAATGCGGTATTAGGTAGCAAACGCACAAAGCGTATCGGCTCGCTAGCCCCTACCTAGGCCGCATGGGAACTACGAACGTAAAAGCGGGTCTGGAGAACCAGATTGCGTCCTACATGGGCGAACTCGAAGAGATCGATGCCACGATCCAGATGATCATGGACGGCATGGACAATCTCAAAGAGCTTCAAAAGCGCCGAGCGAAGCTTGTCAGGCTGATCGATGGTGCAGAACAAATCATCACCGAAAACCATCCGGATTGGCAAAATAAGGTCAAGCCGCGCAAAAAGGGCAAGTGGCGTAGTCCATTTGCGAATGGTGAACTTGGCCGACGAGCGCTCGAAGTGCTTCGTGAGGAAGATCGCTGGATGCGCCCTCGTGAGATCGCAATCAAGATGCTTGAGGCCAAGAGCATCGCGACAGATGACAGAGTAACCTTGGACCGGGTGACCAACTCAGTTGGTGGCTACTTCGCGAAACACGAAGGCGATCTGGTCGAATCGACCTCCGAATATGCGAAGAAATGGCGCTTGATTCCCGATTTGAAAGCTTGCGTTAAGAACTAAATTTGGAAAGCGCTGATCCGTTAATCACGCGAGCGCTAGAGAATCCTCGAAAACTAAATTTGTAAAATAAAACTGTTGTAATTCCTCGAAAATCTGCATTCTTTCTCCGCTGCAACTTTCGCAATGGAGGTAAAGTCGCAGCATTTTCTTCTCTCGAAACAGGCGAGATCGCTGAGCAAAAAGCGTATCCAGCGCCTCACGGAGGACGAGGCCTTTGCCGAGTTCTGTGCCGTGCGTTTCGAAGAGAACGACGGTGAACCCTTCTGCCCGTGGTGTGGGCACAAGGAGGTCTACTCGATTCCTACCCGGAGAAAGTGGCGCTGTAAGTCCAAGGTGTGCGGTCGAGACTTTTCGGCAACTTCCGACACGGTTTTCGCAAGCCATAAGCTTCCATTCCGCGATCTTCTCCTGCTCGTCGCATACCAGTCTCAAGCGAAGAAGAACTTCAATGCAATCGACATGAGCCAAGAGCTTGAAGTGCAATACAAGACGGCGTTTGTCTGGTGTCATAAGCTTCGAGAGGCGATCGCGACCAGTCAGCACGAAGGCACGCTTCGGGGGCAAGTCGAAATCGATGGCGCGTATTTCGGCGGCTACATAAAGCCGAAGAACAGCTTCCCATTGCGGCAGGACAGACGCCGGTTGGTAAGAGAACAGGGAAAGCGCAAATGCGTCGTGATCTTCCGAGAACGGGGAGGTCGAAGCCGCGCTCTGGTCTGTTCAGAGAGCGAGGCAGCGCACAAAGCCCCTGAGTTCATCGAGCCCGGCAGCATCATCTACACAGACGATGCTGTCGAATATAACCGGCTTGCAGCGCGCTATAAGCTGGTAAAGGTCAACCACTCCAAGCGGTATTCGGAAGGTGACGCCTGCACGAACTGGGCGGAGTCATATTTTGCAAGGCTACGGCGCGCTGAGATCGGCATCCACCATCACTTCGCAGGAACCTACTTGCACAACTACGCCAACGAAATCTCGTGGCGAGAGGACCGGCGTCGCTTCCCGGCAAACGAGAACTACGAGGAGCTTCTGCGGATCACATCGCACCATCCCGTGTCGCGCCAATGGAAGGGCTACTGGCAGCGCTACAAGGACGCCGCATAGTGACCACGTTCACCATCCATCTGATGGGTCAGGCAACGCCCATCACGCTCGACTTGCCGATAAGCACCGTTGATGACCTTGCCGAGAAGGCTGGAGAGACACGATACCTTGTCGGTCACTTGGCGAGTGCCGATGAGGATGGTGTTTGTCGGCGGGTGATGATCGCTACGAGCAGGATACAATGCGCGATCGAGGCCTAGACGATCGCACATCCGACAAGCAGGAAGAGGCCTCCAAGAACGAGCGTCATAAGGCCTTTGATCAGATCACGAGCGCCCTTGCTCACGATCGCAGCCAGAATGAGTAGGCCAATGAACCAGAGCATCAGATCGGCTGCACATTACCATTTCGGAAGTTCACCAGATAGTTCGAGCGACCAGTCCCGTCGCGATTGGTGATGCAGCCAATCCCATAGTGGTCTGCATCAACTTTTGCTGACTCGATTGGTGCAGCGCAGAGATAGCCCTTCACGTTGATCGAAGCGCTTACGTAGTCCACCGATTGGAGCCATTTCTGTTGCTCTTCTGGCGAGCGCTGTTTGTCTCCGGAGAAGGCATGGATGATGGCCTGTTCGAGTGGGGTGGTTGGCGCAGGCTCGGTTTGCGCGACGGCAACCTCCTCGACAACTGGATCGCTCTGGTCGCTTGCTTTGCGATCTGATGGCAGGCTGACTGACCCGACCGAAGTGATGCCGAAATAGACACATAGACAAATGATGCCAATTCCAGCGCCTTTGATCGCATTATGCATTTCCGTTTTCCTTTCGAAGCATCGGATAGCTTCAAAAGGTTAACAGCGGGATTCATAAACCGTGGACTGATACTCCTTCCTGCCGCGATCTGGCGGTGTGGACCCTTATCTCGACATCCTAGGCCAACGCATCCGCGCCAAGCGACGCGAACTCGGTCTGTCACAGGAGGGATTGGCCAATGAGGCCGGACTGGACCGCAGCTATGTCGGCCGGATCGAGCGCGGCGAGCACAACCTGACGTTCGTCTCACTGGTCAGGCTGTGTCGTGCGATGGGGTGTGATGTGGCGGCATTGACAATGAATTTACCCACAACTTCAAATTCCTCTAAGTAGAGCAAGCGGCAGGCATGACTTACTCATTCTAGGGCTGCGTCTTAGGAATGAAGTATGGCGATCAATGAAGACACGGGAAAAATCGCACGCGCAGGCATGAGCGCTGCGTCGGGCCTAATCCCATTTCTGGGCGGCTTTCTTGCTGCCGCTGCGGCGGCTTGGAGTGAGAAGGAGCAGGAACACGCAAACAATATGTTGCGCCAATGGGTGCAGATGCTTGAGGACGAACTGCGCGAGAAGGGAAGGACGATCACCGAGATTATCGCCCGTCTCGATATGCAGGACGAGGAGACGCTGAAACGGGTTGAATCTGATGAGTTCCAAAGCCTGTTGAAGAAAAGCTTTCGAAATTGGTCTTCAATAGATTCTGAGAAGAAGCGAGAGAAAATTCGTAACATCCTTTCGAATGCAGCCGCAACAAGGTTGGTCTCAGACGATGTAGTCAGCCTTTTTATAGATTGGATCGCTCTATACTCAGATTTTCACTTCGAGGTGATCGGACAAATTTATCAGAATGAAGGAGTGAGCAGAGGCCAAATCTGGCGGAATCTTGGCCGTCCGCTGGTGGCGGAAAACTCAGCTGATGCAGACCTGTATCGAATGCTGATACGTGATCTAAGCACTGGCGGAGTAGTGCGCCAACACCGTCCGACCGACTATGAGGGCAATTTTCTAAAAAAGCCCTCTCGTGGGAGATCACGCGGCTCCGGAGGCGGGACAATGAAATCGGCCTTTGATGACGAAGACCCGTATGAACTAACGGAGCTTGGGAAGCAGTTTGTTCACTATGCGATGAACGAGCTTGCGCCAAGGCTTGAGTTTGAGGAGGTAAGCGAGAGTAGCGAGGCTTCCGCCTAGCGTTCCACTATAGTGGCTTACGCCATCGCGAACCCTGACCCAGCCTTAACCAGCAAAGCCGGATTGAACGTCTGCCTGTGCGCAGTGTGCTTTTCAAACCAAACACAGCCAACGAGATCGTAACCCTCACCTTGATCGATTTCTTCTACAGTCATCCGGGGACCGCCCGACTTTAGTTGAACAACGTCTCCAAGCTGAAACATGCTTCCGGCTCCTAACTGGTTAACCTATATGCGAATTGCGCCAATCGGACCCAGATGGTCAAGGGGACATTTGTAGAACACTGTGAGTCCAAATTCCCACAAGCGCCGGAAAAACACCGCTCAACGGCGCACGGCAAGCGGCCGCCAGCCTCTTGGTGTGGTTGCTGGTAAAGACCGGCGACGTGACCGCGCCGACATCAGGAATGCCAGTAATCCATAATCGAATTTGGCCGCACCTTGACATTTCAGCCAATGTCATGTAAACTTCGCAGAAGTCAGTTGCGAAGTTAAAACTTGGCCGCTCTTGGTGTTTGCTTGAAGAGCGTGAGACTTATTGCTAATCACCCTTTGGAACAAGGCTAGAACGAATGGAGGCGAACATGGCTGACGTATTCGACGTGTCCGCATACATTTTGAAGAAAGCTGGGCCTATGACGGCCATGAAGCTTCAAAAGCTTGTGTATTATTCACAAGCATGGTCGCTTGTGTGGGATGAAAGCCCTCTTTTCGATGAGAGGATCGAGGCTTGGGCCAATGGTCCTGTGTGCCCAGATTTATACTTCGAGCATCAGGGGCAATTTACTGTCTCAAGAGAGCCTAAGGGCGACGCAAAAGCGCTCACAAAAGACGAGCGTGAGACTGTAGACGCCATCTTGAAGCACTATGGGAACAAAAGGGCTCATTGGCTGAGCGATCTCACTCACAAAGAAGACCCTTGGCGGAATGCACGGCGCGGGTTGCCAGATGGCGTGCGCAGCAACCGCGTGATTTCGCACGCTTCGATGGCTGAATTTTACGGCAATCTCTGATTTCTGTGGCTCGAAAGCGCGATAAAAAGGCCAAATTTGGGGCTCATCCCGCGCCGGTTAAAAGTCCTGTCATCCGCGAACATCACTTTGAGGATGGGCATCCGCTCGCATGGAGGTTCGGCCAGACGGATAAAGCCGGTCCATTCGCTTGGGACATCCAGCCGGATCAAAAATTCCGTGAGGTGATGCTAAAGTTATGTGAATTTGAGTCGAAGAATTGGAATGAGATCACAGCAGGCGGCTCCCATCCAATTGCAACTGAGAAGCTTTGCGATGAAGCTAAGAGTCGACTTGTTGAAATTGAGAGAGATGATCTCGATGAGTTGCTGTCCCTGAGGCTGGCAGGAAAAAATCGAGTTTGGTGCATCAAGAGTGGGCACCTCTTGAGGCCCCTTTGGTGGGATGAGGAGCACCAAGTTTATCCGGTCGAGAAGGACAAGGCCGATAGGAAAAAGCGACGCCGCCGGAATGGTTAGGAGTTATATCTGGTGCTGGATATGAGTGATCAGCCGATCCTGAGGAGAACATTATGGCAATCAATGAGTCGTTCGAGGACGGGTTTGTCGAAGGCTACAAGGCAATCGCTGGAGATATGGTAATGGTCCCGATGGCTCCTATGGCTCCATTGACGCCGCTAGGCCAGACAGACTTTCGGATGGGCCTGCTAGCCGGAATCCGTGCGGCAGGCGGAATGCCCGACTGATCGAATTCAGTGCGGAGTGAGCTTCCATTTCCTTTACAAAGCCTCGGTTCGCAGATGCCTAGTAAGGTGAGAAACCGCTAAGAGCACTGGATTTCGCAGAATCCCAATTTAATGCTTTTGCTACCTAATACCGATGAAATGGTCGGGGAGAGAGGATTCGAACCTCCGGCCCCTGCCTCCCGAAGACAGTGCTCTACCAGGCTGAGCTACTCCCCGACCGTGTGCGCGAGACACTGGATTCGATCCAGCGGCGCGGAAGCAAGGCGCGTGCCTATAGGTGTGGATAGCGCAGGTGGCAAGCGCACTTTTGCACCCTATAGATTGGCTCATGGCCTCCCAGTCGATTCCAACCAAGCTAACCGAGCCCGCTCACCCTGAATGGCAATACCTCAATCTCATGCGCGAGATCTGGGAACGCGGAAGCGAGCGGATGGATCGCACGGGCACGGGCACGCGCTCAATCGCTGGTGCCATGCTCCGATACGACCTTGCCGATGGCGCAATGCCGCTGCTCACGACCAAGCGCGTCTACTGGAAGACCGCCACGCGCGAGATGCTGTGGTTCCTGACCGGGGAGACGAATATCCGCCCGCTGGTGTTTCAGGGCGTGAAGATCTGGAACGAGTGGCCTCATGCCAACTATGTGCGCGAGACGGGCGACGACATCAGTCTTGAGGACTTCGTCCAACGCATTGCCGATGATGAAGCATTCGCGGCGCGCTGGGGCGATCTTGGCCCGGTCTATGGAAAGCAGTGGGTCGATTGGCCGACCTATCGTTATCGCAAGGATGGCCTCTACGAGAAGGGCGAGGGGATCAATCAGGTCGCTGAGGTCGTCGAGAGCCTGCGCAACAATCCGGGCAGTCGGCGCCACATTATCGAAGGCTGGAATGTAGCCGAGCTTGACCGCATGGCGCTGCCGCCGTGTCACAAGACCTATCAATTCCACGTTGCAGGCAATCGCCTCAATTGCCTGCTTTATCAACGCAGTTGCGATGTCGCGCTGGGCCTTCCGTTCAACCTGTGGTCGGCGGCGCTGCTGACCCGAATGATGGCGCAGCAGACCGGCTTCGAGCCGGGTGAGCTCGTCTGGATGGGCGGGGACGTTCACCTCTATTTAAATCACGCGCATCTGATCGAAGAACAATTGACCCGCGAGCCAGCCGGTAACCCGCGTCTGGTAATCACAAGAAAGCCCGAAACAATTTTCGACTACAAAATCGAGGATTTCCGGGTCGATGATTACGCGCCGCTGCCTCCGATCAAGGCTCCTGTTGCGGTCTGATTGCCGCCGCTTGACCGCCGCATTTAGCTGACATAGCTGCCCTTCTGAAACTGTTCTTGGGAGAGCAAATCTATGGCCGATGCGGCCGACAATCCGTCCCCGACCGGAGACAACCGCCCCGCGCTCGCTCTGCACGTGCCAGAGCCTCGCTCGCGCCCAGGCGACCCGGTCAATTTTTCCGATGTCGATATTCCCGAAGCCGGTGCACAGCCGCGCCCTGATGAAGGCGCCAAGCCAGAGGACATGAAGGACCTGGCCTATGGGCTCGTCCGCGTTCTGGGCGATGACAACAAGGCGCATGGGCCGTGGGATCCGAAACTCGATCCTGAAACCCTGCGCACGATGCTTGGCCACATGGCTCTGACGCGCGCTTTCGATGAGCGCATGTTCCGCGGTCAGCGTCAGGGCAAGACGTCGTTCTACATGAAGTGCACCGGCGAAGAGGCGACCAGCATTTCTGCTGCCATGGCGTTGGCATCGGACGACATGGTGTTCCCAAGCTACCGCCAGCAGGGCATCCTGATCGCGCGCGGTTACCCGCTGATCGAGATGATCAACCAGATCTATTCGAACAAGGGCGACAAGCTGAAGGGCCGCCAGCTGCCGATCATGTATTCGAGCCGCGAGCATTCGTTCTTCTCGATCTCCGGGAACCTAGCCACGCAGACCCCGCAGGCCGTGGGCTGGGCAATGGCGAGCGCGATCAAGGGCGACAGCCGTATCGCGGCGACCTGGGTGGGCGAGGGCTCGACTGCGGAAGGTGATTTCCATTCGGCCTGCACCTTTGCGACAGTTTATAACGCACCCGTGATCCTCAACGTGATAAACAACCAATGGGCAATTTCGAGCTTTTCGGGTTTCGCAGGGTCCGAACGCACCACCTTTGCTGCACGCGCTCTTGGATATGGTCTTGCGGGCCTGCGCGTGGACGGTAACGACGCGCTCGCATGCTTCGCAGCGCAGCAGTGGGCGGCCAACCGCGCGAGAGCCAATCAGGGGCCCACGCTGATCGAATACTTCACCTACCGCGCCGAAGGTCACTCAACCTCTGACGATCCCTCCGGATATCGCTCTGCGCAAGAGCGTGAGGAATGGCCGCTGGGTGATCCCGTCATGCGCTTGAAGAACCACCTCATCGCGATCGGTGAGTGGGATGAGGAGCGTCAGGAAAAGATGGACCTAGAAGCCGCCGAACTGGTCAAGAAGACCACCAAGGAAGCCGAGAAGAATGGCATCCTCGGCCACGGCCTCCACCACCCGTTCCACACCATGTTCGAAGACGTTTTCGAAGAGCTGCCGTGGCATCTCAAGGAACAGGCCGAGCAGGCGACGCGAGAGCGTAAGATCAAGTGGCCCGATAGCCACCCCAAGGATGGAGCGGGCAAATGAGCGCTGAGACCCAAACCGCCGATCCGGTTGCCGAAACGACCGAACGCCGGATCAACATGATCGAGGCGATCAACGAAGCGCTCGACATCATGCTTGAGCGTGACGACGACGTCATCGTGATGGGCGAGGATGTCGGCTATTTCGGCGGCGTGTTCCGCTGCACCGCCGGACTTCAGGAAAAGCACGGCAAGACCCGCGTGTTCGACACGCCGATTTCCGAATGCGGGATCATCGGTGTCGCCGTGGGGATGGGGGCTTATGGCCTGCGTCCTGTCCCGGAAATTCAGTTTGCCGACTACATCTATCCCGGCCTCGACCAGCTGATCTCAGAAGCAGCCCGTCTGCGCTATCGCTCGGCGACCGAATACATCGCTCCAATGACGGTGCGCTCGCCTTTCGGTGGCGGCATTTTCGGTGGGCAGACGCACTCGCAATCGCCCGAAAGCATCTTCACGCACGTGTCGGGCCTCAAGACGGTCATCCCGTCGACGCCCTATGATGCGAAGGGCCTGCTTATCAGCTGTATCGAAGATAACGATCCGGTGATCTTTTTCGAGCCCAAGCGTATTTATAACGGCCCGTTTTCCGGTTTCTACGACAAGCCTGTTGAGCCTTGGAAGAAGCACAAGGATTCTGTGGTGCCGGAAGGCTATTACAAGATCCCGCTTGGCAAGGCGCGCACCGTGCAAGAGGGCGAGGCGCTAACCGTGCTCGCCTACGGCACGATGGTTCATGTGGCGGAGGCCGTGTGCCGTGAAAAAGGCGTTTATGCCGACATCCTCGACCTGCGCACGCTTGTCCCGCTCGACATCGAAGCAATCGAGCAATCGGTCAGGAAAACCGGGCGCTGTCTGATCGTTCACGAAGCGACCCGCACCAGCGGTTTTGGCGCTGAACTCTCGGCGCTTGTGACCGAGCGTTGTTTCTATCACCTCGAAGCCCCGGTCGAGCGCGTGACCGGTTTCGACACCCCTTATCCGCACAGCCTCGAATGGGCCTATTTCCCCGGTCCTGTCCGCATCGGCGAGGCCATCGACAAAATCCTCAAGGACTAAACGCATATGGCGAAGTTCACTTTCAACATGCCCGATGTGGGCGAAGGCGTGGCCGAGGCGGAGATCGTCGAATGGCTGGTCAAGGTCGGCGATACCGTTGCCGAGGACCAGCATCTCGTCGACGTGATGACCGACAAGGCAACGATCGACATCGAAAGCCCGGTCGATGGCAAGGTCATCGAGGTTGCCGGCGAAGTCGGCGATGTAATCTCGGTCGGTGCAATGCTGCTGGTGATCGAGGTCGAAGGCGAAGTGACTGATGAGGTTGAGGAAGAGGCTGCTCCTGAGCCTGCGCCTGAACCCGTGGCCGAGCCCGAAGAGCCGTGCAAGCCCATGCCGGAACCGACCGTAACGCCCGAGCCTGAGCTCAAGCCTGCACCGGCTCCTGTACCCACGCCGACACCCGCACCCGAGCCTGCTGCATCAGCGGCGAAGGTTCTCGCATCGCCCGCCGTGCGCCAGCGCGCTAAAGAGCTCGGTGTCGATCTGTCGCAGGTTAAGCCAGCCGACGATGGCCGCGTGCGTCACGGCGATCTGGACCAGTTCATCGCTTACAATTCCGGCGGTGGTTTCTCGCCTGCCGGTCGCACCCGCGAGGACGAGCCGATCAAGGTGATCGGCCTTCGCAAGCGCATCGCTCAGAACATGAGCGCGGCCAAGCGCAACATTCCGCATTTCACCTATGTCGAGGAATGCGACGTCACTGCACTGGAAGCCATGCGCGCCGATCTCAACAGCGCGCGCGGCGATCGGCCGAAACTGACGATGCTGCCGCTGCTGATCACGGCGTTCTGCAAGCTGATCCCGGATTATCCGATGATCAATGCGCGCTACGATGACGAGGCCAATGTCGTCACCCGCCACGGCAGCGTGCACATGGGTATGGCGACCCAGACCGACAACGGTCTGATGGTCCCGGTCATTCGCGATGCGCAGGCGCGCAATCTGTGGCAGCTGGCGACCGAGATCGGGCGTCTGGCGAATGCTGCGCGTGATGGATCGGCGAAATCGGAAGAGCTCTCAGGCTCGACGATCACGGTCACGTCGCTCGGACCGCTTGGCGGTGTTGCGACCACCCCGGTCATCAACCGCCCGGAAGTCGCCATCATCGGTCCCAACCGCATTATCGAGCGCCCGATGTTCGTCTCCGACGGGCAGGGCGCAGAGCGCGTTGAGAAGCGCAAGCTGATGAATATCTCGATCTCCTGCGACCACCGAGTGGTGGATGGATATGATGCGGCCAGCTTTATTCAGGACGTGAAGAAGCTGATCGAGACACCGGTTTTGCTGCTGTCTGATTGAGGACGAAAAAAAAGCGTCATCGAAGGCCAAACGGGCGTTGACAGCCCTGCTGGTCTGCCTTAGTGGCGCGTCTCCCAAGGGCGCTAACGCCGCAAGATGCGCGGGTGTAGCTCAGTTGGTTAGAGTATCGGCCTGTCACGCCGAGGGTCGCGGGTTCGAGTCCCGTCACTCGCGCCACTTGGGACATTGAGAGCCCCCCGAAGACATCTGTCTTGCGGGGGTTTTCTTTTGCCTAAACACAGGCTGCCGCTGGTTGACCGGGGGAAGTTCGTCGAGGTCTGTAAAGCCTCGCGAGCCGATCAGCCCTCACTTGCCTTTGCCAGCGCGGCCAGGTTCGCCTCATGCTGCGCCTTGTCGATCTTGTAACGCGACAGGCAATAGAGGGCCGCCATCCACAGTATAAGCAGCGTGGGCGCGTAAAAAGCGCCGAGCTGCCAGAGCGTGTCTTGAGGAACAGCCGAAGGCTCCGCGCCTTCGGGAAAGGCGATCAAGGACAGGATGACGCCCGCAGACAGCACGCCGAGCCCTTGCGTAGTCTTCCGCGTGAACGTCATCGCTGCATAATAGACGCCTTCATTTCGCCTGCCGGTCTTGACCTGGTTTGATTCAACAAGGTCCGCGATCATCGAATAGGACACGGTCTGCACTGAGATGATGAGCGCCAGATCGAGGATATTCACCGCCAGCATGATCGGGAACAGGATCGGGTCACCATTTTCCGGCATCAGGTCCACCAGCCGCAGCAAGACCGGCAAGGGCTGGATCGTGAAGGTAAGCAGCCCGAGCATGATCGTCGCGCGTTTCTTGCCAAGCCTGCGCACCGCGAATGGCGCGATAAAGAACGACATCGCCGCCGATATGAAAACGGTCGTCGTCCAGATGAAGATCTGAAACTCGCTGAAGCCCCAGAAATAATTGAGCATCAGAAAGGCAAGCGAGGTGTTCACGCCGAGCGCGATCGAGAAGATTACCGTCGCAACGAACAGCGCGATGAAGCTGCGCTCGCTCAGAATTTCGAGCATCTCGCGAACGACGCGGCGTAAGCTGAATGGATCGGGATTTGGGCTCGGCTTGCTGAATGTTGGAATGCGATGATGCGTGCCGATTGCGGAAACAAGGATAGCCGCCACCATCAGCACGCTCGCGACGACGCCATAGGTGCGAAAGCCCTCCGGATCGCGCATCCCCAACGGGCCGGTCAGCAGCACGCCGAACATCAGGACGCTCATCGCGTTGCCGCCCACCCATCCAAAGAACAGGCGATAGGCTTGAATGCTCGTGCGCTCTTCATAGTCGCGCGACAGTTCTGGCAGCAGCGCGCTGGAGGGCGTTTCATAGAAGGTGATGAAAGTCCTGATCGTGACCGCAAGAACTGTGAGGTACAAGAACAGCCCCATTTGCGAGAGATCAGGCGGGCTCCACAAAAGGAAATAGCTCAGCCCCACCGGGAGAGCGGCTGCGTACATGAAGGGATGCCTTCGCCCCCAGCGTGATCGAAGATTGTCGGACCAATACCCCACGATAGGATCCGAGATCGCATCGAACACAAGCGCGATAAAAATCGCGAGCCCGACCAGTCCGGGCTCCAAGCCGATGACGGTGCCGTAGAAAAGCAGAAGGAAATAGTCGAAGCCGCCATTCTTCACACCGAACGCGACCGAGCCGAAACCATGCGCCAGTTTGAGCGCGACAGGCGGTTTGTCGGCAGGCGCCGGCGCTACGCCCTCAGCGGTTGATGCCATTCAAATCCCTCTCTCAAAGGAGGAGGCTAGGCACTTGTCCGTAAGCTGGCAATGGGAGGACAGCGCTTATCCGGTTCGCTTGCGGCCCGGCAGACACCGAAGATCGTTGGTCCCAAGCTCTGTTTCCTGCGTCCCCGCTAGAACGAAGGCCTGCGATCCTCTGCGCTGGGTGTCGACGATGTTCAATGTGATGAGGTCGCCATCGGGATCGCTCCACTCGGCATCGCCCGGCAAGGGGTCGGCTTCGTAATTGTAGACCTCTGTGAGGCTGATGACCGCCTCTTCGCCTGACGTCGCGGTTGTGCCTCGCCAGCGCATCCGGGCGCTCACGGGTGCGCCCGACACGCGCCCGGTCACGACCATGCGCGCTTCGATTTGTGAGCTGTCACCGAACTCGAAATCAAGCGCGATGCTTGTTTCGCTGGTGCTGGAAGTGCGCGGTTTCACGCGGCAGAAATAGGTGCGCTGCGCCGCGACCTCTTCCACGTGAGCGAGCTTTTCTTCGGCGCTGGATTGCGATTGAGCATAAGCAACAGGAGCAGCAACGATAAGCCCCACGCCAAGCGCCAGTTTCCAACAGGCCAGACCTTGCATAAATGCTTCTCCCGCATCCGGCAGCAACGCTATTGCCAGCCGCAAGACCTGTCAAAGGCGTCTATGCCTGTACAAACCCTTAAGCCGGGTCCTGATCGACCTCGCGGCTGACGCCCCATTTTCCGGTTTCCATCCAGATCAGAAAGCGTTTGAGCGGCAAAAGCCAGATGACGCCAAGGGTCACGTAGGTCACGGTCTGCGCCCATCCGGGCCATGTCGCGAGGATGTCTGCGAGGTATACCGCGATCAGTACGCCGTAGATGATGAGCGCCACAAACAGGCCAAAAATGCCGATAGGAATACGCCAGGTCGGGGTCTCACGCATCAATTCAGTCCGTAGATTCGAGTTGGGGTCACAACCGCATCGAGCGCGATATCATGCGGCTCGGTCGGTAGCTCTTCGCACAATTGCACGTCCCAGGCGAGGCCGATTGCAATCCTGCCGGGGTTGGCGGCGAGCCAGCGGTCATAATGCCCTCCGCCCTGGCCGAGACGTGCAAGATCGTCGGTAAAGCCGACCAGAGGTACGAACAGAACGTCAGGAGAGATGAGCGGCGCGGATTGTGCCGGTTGCCTGATACCGAATGGCCCGTCCTCAAGGTCGCTTTCACCGTGGGGCTCGGTATGAGCGCGAAACTCCATGGGCGAGCTTTCGGTCGCGAAATGGGGCAATGCTATTGTGTGCCCCGCCTCGTGAAAAAAACGCGCATAGCCAGCCGCAGGCGCTTCGGCCCCGGTCGCGTGATAAAGCCCGATCACCGCCTTTTCGCTGAGTTTCGCCAGAAGCGGGGCAGGGGGGCGATGGAACAACAGCGCCCGCACGGCGTCCGGCTGAGCGGCGACATGCTCACGGCGCGCTTTTCTAAGGGCTTTGCGAAGCTCTGCTTTGGTGGTCACGACTTGTAGCGGGCCTGTTGGCGCTGATCGGCCAGAAGGATCGCAAGGGCGACCGCCCGCCCGCAGCGACGCGGCCGTCAGGCCGTGTGAGCGAGGAAATCGCAGAGCGAATGCGCTGCAGATAGCAAAATGACGGGACCACCATGGGTCGGTGCCGGGAAATCCTCTGACGCCTAAAACGTCAGGTGGGCGCCGTTTACTCCGGTCCCACAGCCGAACTGGTGGACCAAAGCAGGGACAGCTCCCTTGGATTGCTTATAGCCTCAGGGATTTTCTGTGGCTCGTGCCGGGCAGCCCCGCCATCGCGTCATTTAGTGTGTGGTCGACTGGCCTTCAAGCGCGTTCGCAGTCGCTTCAGCCCGTGCCGCCAGGGCTTCGAGCTTTTCCGCGAGCGCTGCGGAGTGCGCGGCGTCCTCTGCGGGACCGCCAAAAAGATCGTGCTGATGCTTCTCGCGTTCCTCGAATTCCGCGACTCTCGCCTTGAGAGCGAGATTTTCTTTGCGGGCGCGTTCTTCGGCCTTGCGAAGGGTCGCGATTTGCGCGCGCATTTCCGCCTTGGCCGAGCCGCTGCGCTCCTTGTCGTTTTCGTTGTCGGACGCAGCTTTCTTCAAGGCGTTCGCCGCGTCGTCACGGGCACGCTGAAGTTCGATCCGCAATTCGGCAAGCTCGCCCTTGGCATTGGCTGCCTTCTCTTTTGCCTCGTCGAGCTCATCGGCCATGAACAGGGCGGCAAAGACGAGATTGTCGGCTTCCTGCGGTGCGCGCGCCGTCCCAAGCTTGGCGTAGTTTTCATCGATAAGCTTCCCGAAAGCTTCGACTTTTTCCTCGTCACCGGGGCCACAGGCAATCGAATATGTGCGTGGGCCGACCTTGATCTTGACCTGGCTCACGCCTCAAGCTCCTCGATCAGGCTGTCGATCTGGCCGATTGTGTCGGCGACTTCCTCGCGCAGCTTTTCGTGCGCGTTGACCAGCGCCATGACGCGCTGCGATCCGCCCGCGTCATTCGCCCTTTCATCGGCGCTGTCGCCACCGCGCTGTTCGATTTCCGCACGCGCGGCGTCAATCCGCTCCATCGCGGCATTAAGGCGGGTCATCGCCTGTTCGATCCGGGCTGCACTCATGGTGGACCGGAATTTACCAAGAATGCCCACATTCGCAAAGCCTTGGGGCACCCTGTTGATAAGTGCTCTTGAGTCCATTGCGCAAACAAACACTTTGGGGAGCGCAAGGCGGCAAGTGTTGACCTCACCACATGGCTCGGCAATGGCAATCCGCGCTGGGAAAGGGGCCCGAATCGCAGCCCATAGAACAGCGCCCAAAAGCTATAGAGCGCGCATTCAACCCCGCGCCAGCAGGAGCCTGACCGAGCATGACCCTCGACGCCGCCCGCCTTCAGCCGATGGCAAACGCCATCCGTGCGCTCTCAATGGACGCGGTGCAGGCCGCAAATTCGGGACACCCCGGTATGCCGATGGGCATGGCGGATGTCGCGACCGTGCTGTTCGACCGGCATCTGAAATTCGATCCGGGCCGCCCCGACTGGGCAGACCGCGACCGTTTCGTTCTGTCGGCAGGTCACGGCTCGATGCTGATCTATTCGCTGCTCCACCTGTCGGGCTACGCACGTCCGACGATGGAGGAGATCGCCAATTTCCGCCAGCTGGGCAGCCCTTGTGCGGGCCACCCGGAAAACTTCCTCATCGAAGGCATCGAATGCACCACCGGCCCGCTTGGTCAGGGGCTCGCTATGGCGGTTGGCATGGCCATGGCCGAACGGCACCTTAATGCGAATTTCGGTGACGATCTTGTCGACCATCGCACCTGGGTGGTCGCGGGCGACGGTTGTCTTATGGAAGGGATCAACCACGAAGCAATCGGACTTGCCGGGCACCTGAACCTGGGCCGACTGATCGTGCTGTGGGACGACAACGCGATCACCATCGACGGTGCGACGGACCTTTCCACCAGCGAGAACGTCAAGGCCCGCTACGAAGCGACCGGTTGGCATGTCGTGTCGTGCGACGGCCACGATTTCGACGATATTGAGCGCGCACTCGAAGAAGCCAAGGCCGATCCACGCCCCTCGCTGGTAGCGTGCAAGACCATCATCGGAAAGGGCGCTCCGAACAAACAGGGCACCAGCGCCACGCATGGCGCACCGCTCGGCCCGGACGAAGTGGCCGCTGCGCGCGATATGCTTGGCTGGGAAGCGGAGCCTTTCAAGGTGCCGCAGGAAATCCTCGTCGATTGGCGCAAGACCGCCGAGCGCGGTCGCCATGAACACGGCGAATGGGAGCGGCGACTGAGCGAATCGCCCGAACGCGATGCTTTCGATAGCCAGCTGGCGGGCGTTGCCGAGGCGGTCGATACAGCCATCCAGCAACATATCCGCACGCTCGCCGCAGAGCCGCAAAAGGCCGCGACCCGCAAGGCAAGCGAGATGGCCCTTGGCCCCCTCACGGAAAGCTTGCCGCAGATGATCGGTGGTTCGGCAGACCTCACGGGCTCGAACAACACCAAGACGCCATCGACCCTGCCGATGAGCGCGGACGATTATTCGGGCCGCTACGTCTATTACGGTATTCGCGAGTTCGGAATGGCTGCCGCGATGAACGGCATGGCGTTGCATGGCGGCGTTGTGCCTTATGGCGGGACGTTCCTGATCTTTTCGGACTATTGCCGCAACGCAATCCGCCTTTCCGCGCTCCAGAAAACGCAGGCGATCTATGTCATGACCCATGACAGCATCGGCCTTGGCGAAGATGGTCCGACGCACCAGCCGGTCGAACAGGTGATGAGCCTGCGCCTGATACCGAACCTCTACACCTTCCGCCCGTGCGACACGATCGAAACGGCGGAGTGCTGGGCGCTTGCGTTGAAGGCAGAGGAAACGCCGTCAGTGCTGGCCCTGACGCGGCAAGGTCTCCCGCAATTGCGCGGCGAGGGTGATGAACAATGGACGGGCGAGGCGAACCGCTGCGCCAAGGGCGGCTATCGCCTTCGCAGCGCAGGCGCGGATCGCCGTGTCGTGATCGTCGCCAGCGGCAGCGAAGTCGCGCTCGCGATGGAATGCGCTGATCAGCTTGAAGAGGCAGGCGTCGGGGTGGATGTCGTCTCCATGCCGTGCACCGAGCTCTTCGATGCGCAGGATGAAGCCTACAAGGCCGACCTGTTGCCTCACGACACGCTGATCGTTTCGATTGAGGCGGGTTCGACCCTCGGCTGGGAGCGCTACACAGGTCGCGGCGGTCTCAATATCGGCATGGAAAGCTTCGGCGCTTCGGCTCCGGCGGGCGATCTGTTTGCCCATTTCGGTTTCACGGCGGGCGCAATCGTCCCCCAAATTCAGAACAAATTGAACAACTAAGCAGGAGTTTCTCACATGGCCACCAAAGTCGCCATCAACGGTTTCGGCCGTATTGGACGCCTTGTCGCACGCGCAATCCTTGAGCGTGACGATCACGACCTTGAGCTCGTTTCGATCAACGACCTTGCAGATACAAAGTCGAACGCGCTGCTGTTCCAATACGATTCCACCCATGGCCGTTTCCCCGGCACGGTCGAAGTCGCTGCCAAGGATGATGGGGGCGGCGCAATGGTCGTGAACGGCAAGAGCATCGCGGTCACGTCTGAGCGAGATCCGGGTAATCTCCCGCATGGCGACCAGGGCGTCGACATCGTGCTGGAATGCACCGGCTTCTTCCAGAGCCACGAGGCCGCTGAACCCCACCTCAAAGCGGGCGCAAAGCGGGTGCTTATCTCGGCACCCGCCAAGAACGTGTCGGCCACCATCGTTTACGGCGTAAACCACGAGACGTTGACTGCCGAGGACGTGATCGTCTCGAACGCAAGCTGCACCACCAACTGCCTGTCGCCCGTTGCCAAGGTGCTGAACGACACGGTCGGGATCGAGCGCGGTTTCATGACCACGATCCACTCCTACACCAACGATCAGCGTATGCTGGACCAGATGCACTCGGACATGCGCCGTGCGCGCGGCGGGGCGCAGAACATGATTCCGACCACCACCGGCGCAGCCCGCGCGGTCGGTCTGGTCCTGCCCGAACTCGCCGGCAAGCTCGACGGATCGAGCGTGCGCGTGCCCACGCCCAATGTCAGCCTCGTCGACCTCGTCTTCACGCCGGGCCGCGACACCAGCGCCGATGAGCTGAATGAAGCTCTCAAGGCAGCTGCCGAAGGTCCGATGAAGGGCGTTCTCGAATACACCGACCAGCCGCTGGTCTCGAGCGACTTCAACCACCAGCCCGCCAGCTCGACTGTCGACAGCCTCGAAACCAGCGTGATGGAAGGCAAGCTTGCCCGCGTGGTCAGCTGGTACGACAACGAATGGGGCTTCTCGAACCGCATGATCGACACTGCGGGCGTGATGGCAAAGTTTCTCTGATTGAAACGAACTGACGGGATGAGCGCGATATGACGGCATTCAAGACGCTCGATGATCTTGGTGACGTGACCGGCAAGGTCGCGCTCGTCCGGGTCGATTTGAACCTTCCGATGAAGGATGGTTCGGCCACCGACCTGACCCGTGTGGAAGCGGTGAAGCAGACCATTCTCGAACTCGCCGACAAGGGCGCGAAAGTGCTCTTGCTCGCGCATTTCGGGCGTCCCAAGGGTCAGCGTTCGAGCGTGCTTTCGACCAGCATGGTCGTGGGCGATGTCGAAAAGGTGCTCGATAAGGAGCTGATGTTCATTCCCGAGGTCCACGGACCTGTCGTGGCGCAGAGCATCGGTATCCTGCGCGATGGCGATATTGGCCTTCTCGACAACACCCGCTTTTGGCCGGGCGAGGAGGGCAATGACCCCAACTTCGCGCAAGCCATCGCGGTGCATGGCGATTTCTATGTGAACGACGCCTTCTCCACCGCGCACCGCGCCCATGCGAGCACGGAAGGCATAACGCATTTCCTGCCCTCCTATGCGGGCCGCGCGATGGAGAAGGAACTCAAGGCGCTCGACGCGGCGCTGGGCGATCCCGAAGCGCCGGTTGCGGCGGTCGTCGGCGGGGCGAAGGTCTCGACCAAGCTTGCCGTGCTGGAAAATCTGGTTGGCCGCGTCCAGCATCTCATCATCGGCGGCGGCATGGCGAACACGTTTCTCGCCGCGCGCGGCGTCGATGTGGGCAAGTCGCTGTGCGAGCATGACCTGACGGACACCGCTTCGAAAATCATGGATGAGGCCGACCACGCAGGCTGCACCGTGCACCTGCCTTACGACGTGGTCGTCGCCAAGGAATTTGCCGCAAACCCGCCAAGCCTTCGCACCTGCAACGTCCACGAGGTTGCTAGCGACGAAATGATCCTCGACATCGGCCCTCAGGCGACCGAGGCGCTTGCCGATGTGCTCAAGACCTGCCGAACGCTGGTCTGGAACGGGCCGCTTGGCGCATTTGAGACCGAGCCTTTCGATACCGCCACCGTTGCGCTTGCACGCCATGCGGCTGCGCTCACTCAGGAAGGATCGCTCACCAGTGTCGCTGGTGGAGGCGACACCGTTGCTGCGCTCGCCCAGGCTGGTGTGACCGATGACGTGACCTACCTGTCGACGGCAGGCGGCGCGTTCCTCGAATGGATGGAAGGCAAGCAGCTGCCGGGCGTTGCTGCGCTTGAACGTGCCGATGGCTGAAGTTCAGGACAGCATCGAGGTCCTCGAAAATCGCCTGATGCGCGCGTGGCTGCATCAGTCGGCTGGAGAAATCAGAAACCTCGTGCAGGCCGATTGCCTAATGATGTTCGGCACCGCGCCGCCGGTATTGCTGGACCGGCCCAGCTTCATCGCAGGGCTTGAACGGGGCCTTCGATGCGACGCGTTCCGTTTTCACGAAGTCACCGCGCGCGCTTACGGCAAGACGGCGTGGTTCACCGGCCATGCGGAACTTGATCTGTCGATCGGAGCCCGGCGTTGGACCGGAAACTTCCTGATTACCGATCTGTGGCGCAAGGGTACGGTCCGGCGGCGCTGGAAACTCGCGGAGCGCAGCATTGCGCCGGCGGAGAACAACAGCCAGCTCTCCGACGCTATCCTCGCCCTGCAATTGTGGCGCTGATGCGGTAAGGGGCACGCATATGGCAGAAACACGGCATCTCTTCTCGACCCCCTTCGTCATCGACACGCTGCGCAGTGCAGAAGGTATCTCGCATCTCAAGAACCTCATCATCGCGGAAAAAGCGCGCGATGAGGACGGGGTGCAAATCTCCAATATCGGCGGCTGGCATTCGAACACGAAGATGCTCGAATGGGGCGGCGAAGCGGCGCGCGCGCTGGCTCTGAAGGCCATGGATATGGCCGATGCGGCGATGATCAATGTCGGCGCGGATCAGGGCCGCGAATATGGCTGGGTTCCGGAGATGTGGGCCAATGTGTCGACCAGGGGCAACGCCAACCAGTATCACACCCATCCCGGCAGCTTCTGGTCTGCGGTTGCCTATATCGACGATGGGTATGAAGGTGACCCCGACGCAGGGCTTGGCGGCGAACTCCAGCTTCTCGATCCGCGCATGCCGATGGTGCGAATGACCGTGCCGGACCTGCGCTTTAAGGATGTGGATGGCGGATTGCAGAACAATGAGCCGATGGTTCGCCCGCATACCGGCCTGATCGTGATGTTCCCCAGCTGGCTGCAACATTCCGTGCGCGCTTTTTATGGGAACGGCACGCGCATTTCGATCGCGATCAACCTTATCGCTGGTCCCAAGGCGCGCGGCGGGAACTGATCGATGAGCGAAGGTATTCAGGGAACCGAAGCCTATGGCAGCGCCGTCCTCAATGGAGAGGGCGAATTTGCCGGTTGGCACCATTGGAACAGCGACCCGTTCGAGACCCGCTCCGGCCCGTTCTTCATGAAGCGCGAGGAGGATGGATCGTTCGTTTCCGCATTCCGCGCAGAGGATCGCCACATGAACGGGGCAGGCTTCATGCATGGCGGGTGCCTTATGACCTTTGCCGATTTCGCGCTGTTCGCCATCGCGACGGATGAGCTTTCTGGCAGCAATGGCGTGACGATGAACCTCTCGGGCGACTTTCTCGGCTCGGCTGGACCCGGCGCGCTTATGGAAGCGCGCGGCGAAGTGACGCGGGGCGGGGGGAAGACGATTTTCGTACGCGGGATGATCACCGCCGACAGCCATCCGGTTTTCAGCTTCACAGGGATTATCCGCAAGTTCACAAAGCGCTGAATTCGGGCTGTTGCGGCTCGTGCGAGCGAGCGTTAAGGCCCGCTAGAAACAGCACAAAACAACCAGCAGGAAAGGCGCCCTCACGCCATGAACACTCAGGAAATGACTGCCAAGATCGCCACTGGCGAAGGCTTTATCGCAGCGCTCGATCAGTCGGGCGGCTCCACTCCCAAGGCGCTGCGTGGATATGGCGTGGAGGACACGGAATGGTCAGGCGACGAGGAAATGTTCGCCCGCATTCACGCCATGCGTTCGCGCGTAATCACGTCCCCCTGCTTTTCCAGCGGCAAGGTCATCGGCGCGATCCTGTTCGAAAGGACGATGGACGGCGAGGTGGACGGCAAGCCGACTGCCGATGCGCTGAAAGAGCGCGGGATCGTCCCGTTCATCAAGGTCGATCAGGGCCTGATGGACGAAGCCAATGGCGTTCAGATGATGAAGCCGATGGACAAGCTTCCCGCGTTGCTCGAAAAATCGGTAGCGAAAGGCATGTTCGGCACCAAGATGCGCTCGGTCATCAAGTCGGCTGACGCGGAAGGCATCGCTGCTGTCGTCGCCCAGCAATTCTCGGTCGGCTACCAGATCGCGGAAGCGGGCCTTATGCCGATGCTTGAGCCGGAATATGACATCAACGCCGATGACCGTGCCGAAGGTGAGGACATCCTGCTGGCCGAAATCCAGAAGGGCCTCGATGCGCTTCCCGAAGGGCGTCAGGTCATGCTCAAGCTGTCGATCCCCAAGCGCCCCGGCCATTACACCACTCTGACCGAGCACCCCAAGGTGCTGCGCGTCGTTGCGCTTTCGGGCGGCTATTCGACCGATGATGCCTGCGACCAGCTCGCCAAGAATCCGGGCATGATTGCAAGCTTCAGCCGCGGCCTGTTGCAGGATTTGCGCAAGGATCAGTCGGATGACGAATTCAACTCCGCACTGAGCGGAGCGATCGACAAGATCCAGAAAGCCAGCGTGCTGGTCTGACCCGTGTCAGGGCCGGGGCAAAGGCGCTGGCCCGGTTCGAGTGCGAGTACGAGGCGGCGCGGGTATGAACTCGATATCGAGCGCATATTCGCGCAGATGAAGCGCGCCGCGCTCACGTGGGCGCGTGCCCGGATCGCGCAGGACGAGAAATCCGCCCGGAGCCGCAACCGGCTGTCCCAGCCGCAGCACGATCTCATAGGGAAGGCCGCGCTCTCGCACGATCACTGAGACGCGCATGTCTTCGGGCCGAAAACAGAAGCGCGCATCGGCGCAGCGCTGGTCACGCACGACGCCGAACGGTGTCACTTGAAGCGGTCCGACCTGAGCTTCCTGGAAAAAGGCCACATCGTCGGCCCGTGAAACCTGTGCCTGCGCGGGTGCGCTGCTGAAGGCGAGGGCGCCAAGCGCGACAAATGCAAGACGTGAGAGAACTGGTTTGAACCGCATCGAAGTGGGTCTCCTTTAACGTTTCGTATACCATGGTTTCGTGCGCGCGACGGACAGCAAAATCGGCCTGTGCCGCTGGTGGACAGTTAGCCGGATTGGCGCAGGCACAATCAGACGCTATCAGGCGCCGCATGACTGACGTATCCACCCAGCTTTACCTGATTTCGCCCGCGCAAGTGGACGGTGACTTTCCCACACGGCTCGAACGCGCGCTTGAGGCAGGAAAGGGTCTCGTCACGGCGTTCCAGTTTCGCGTGAAGGGTGTCGATCAGCATGAGGCGGCGCGGCTTGCAGAGCCGCTGATGGCGATTTGTGCTCGCCACGAGGTCGCGTTCATCGTCAACGATTCGGTTCCGCTCGCGAACCGGCTGAAGGCCGACGGCGTGCATTTGGGGCAGGATGACGGCGATCCGAAAGAAGCGCGCGAAGTGCTTGGCCGCGATGCTCAGATCGGCGTGACTTGCCACGCCTCAAGGCACCTCGCGATGGAAGCTGGCGAGGCTGGTGCTGACTATGTCGCATTCGGGGCGTTTTACGAAAGCACCACCAAAGACAAGGGCGATGCGCAGCGCCCGACGCCCGGCATTATCGAATGGTGGGTGAAGATATTTGAAATCCCGGTCGTCGCGATCGGAGGGATTACACCGGACAATTGCGCGCCGCTGGTCAAAGCGGGTGCGGACTTCCTGGCAGTATCGGGCAGCGTCTGGAACGGGGACGAGGCCGCCGCCGTCAAAGCCTTCGCAGAAGCGATCGAAGCGGCCTAGCGGCGATCCTGGGTCCTGGTGCACAGCAGGGTGCTGCGCTTTCCTTCGTTGTCGAGCTTACGCAACTGATTGTCGCCCACGCGCAGAAAACGCTCGCCCTTTTTGGGGCCGCGAGTGAAGGTCAGTTCATCCCCGCGCATGATGTATGTCCCATCGCCGTCCATGCTGAAATAGCGCGACGCGGTGGATATGCGGAAATTCTCCGCTTCGACTTCGACATAGGCCCCTGCACCGGCATCGCCGGGCAGCGCGCATTGATAGTCGCCAAGCGGCATCGTGCGCAGCATACCGCCCGATGGAAGCGGCGCGGCCTCGGTCGCTGGTGGTGCGTTGTCCTGACGCCCGGTCGCGGGCACGGACGCGGCGACGATCACCGCGGTCGCGGTCAGGATAAGGACATGAGAGGTTTTCATGGTTTAGCGTGATCCCTTTGAGCGCATGTCTTACCATCGCGCAGCGCGCTTTACCACGCGATTAACCATAGGAAACCGCGCCTTGATCGCGGGGAGCAGGGGCGCGCTTGCCGAGTCTGGCGCAAGCGGCTATTGGCGCGCTTTGATTTCCGGCAGCGCCTGCCCATATGCGCTCGCGCCTCCCACCTACAAAAGAGTTATTCCCATGAAGATCAGCGGCGTCGACATTCGTCCCGGCAACATCCTCGAATATGAAGGCGGCATCTGGAAAGTCGCTAAGATTCAGCACACCCAGCCCGGCAAGGGCGGTGCCTACATGCAGGTCGAAATGAAGAACCTGCAGGATGGCCGCAAAACCAACGTGCGCTTCCGCAGCGCCGATACGGTCGAGAAGGTGCGCCTCGATACGCAGGAATACCAGTTCCTTTACGAAGACGGCGACATGCTCGTCTTCATGGACACGGGCACCTACGAGCAGATCAACCTGCCCAACGACCTCCTTGGCGATGCGCGCCCGTTCCTTCAGGACGGGATGCAGGTGCAGCTTGAGCTGTGGGAAGAAAAGCCGATCTCGGTCGAACTGCCCGCGCAGATCGAAGCGGAAATCGTCGAAGCCGATGCGGTGGTGAAGGGGCAGACGGCCTCCTCCAGCTACAAGCCCGCCGTGCTCGACAACGGCGTTCGTATCATGGTCCCGCCGCACATCGAAAGCGGCACGCGGATCATCGTCGACGTTTACGAGCAATCCTATGTCGGGAAGGCCGGCTAACTTCTCATGAGCATGTTTTCAGGTCTTATCCGCGTCATGGAACGCGCCGCGCGCAAGGCGGGCGGCCGTTTGCGGCGCGATTTCGGCGAAGTCGAACACCTGCAGGTGAGCCGCAAGGGCCCTGCCGACTTCGTATCCAAAGCCGACATGCGTGCCGAACGCACGCTGTATGACGAACTCCGCGCGGCGCGTCCGGGCTGGGGCTTCGTTCTGGAAGAGGCGGGCATCATCGAAGGCGATGAAGGCAAGCCGCGCTGGATCATCGACCCGCTCGACGGGACGTCCAACTTCCTTCACGGCATTCCGCATTTCGCGATCAGCATTGCGGTGCAGGAACCAAGGCTTGACGGCAAAGGCTGGGGCGAAGTGACTGCTGGCGTGGTCTATGACGTCATTCAGGACGCGACCTACTGGGCGGAGAAAACGCGCGGCGCATGGCTTCAGGATGCGCGTCTGCGGGTTTCCTCGCGGCGTGGACTGTCCGACGCGCTGGTTGCGACCGGCATCCCGTTTCAGGGTCATGGCGACTTCGCCGAGTGGAGCCGCATTTTCGGCGCAATCGGTCCTGAAGTCGCCGGTATCCGACGCTTTGGCACAGCCTCGCTCGATCTTGCCTATGTCGCGCAAGGGCGTTTCGACGGGTTCTGGGAAAGCGGTCTCAACGACTGGGATACTGCTGCCGGATGCCTGCTGGTGCGCGAAGCGGGCGGCTTTGTCAGCGACTTCCGCGGCCGTTCGGAACCGATCCACTCGAAGCAGGTCCTCGCTGCCAACGACACCCTGCATTCAAAGCTGCACAAGATCCTCGCGGGAAGCTTGCGTTAATTTTTTGTGCACCCCCATCCGGGGTGCGTTTTCCTCGCTCTTGCGACCTGAAGGCCGCGTCGCTGCGGGCGGGCAGTCGCCCTTGCGGCGTCCCGCGCGGTTTCCAGTGCTTGCCAGCTTCGTCGCACCTCGCTAACAGCCCGCATTCCGCGAAAGCGCGGGTGCCCCTGTGGTGGAATTGGTAGACGCGAGCGACTCAAAATCGCTTTCCTTCGGGAGTGCCCGTTCGAGTCGGGCCAGGGGCACCATTTTTCGTTGCGCTACCGCTTCGCTGGTTGAGCGCGGAATTGGTTTTGGGAGTTGACCCGCATGGAAACCCCATTCGAAACCGGACCCTCGCGCTACCAGCCTCCGGCAAATTACCCTTACGCGAGCGATCCCAAGCTGCGCTTTGATCAGAGGCGTCTGGCGCGCGTGGTCGGGTTCATTGCCTTCGCCATGCCGGTTGTGCTCGGGTTTGGCGGCTATGCGCTGGGCCGGTTCCGCGTCGCGCTTTCCGAATATTACTACGAAGTGATCCTGCTCGGCGATTTCTTCGTGGGTTGTCTTGTCGCGATCGGAGCGCTGTTGATGGCCTATCGTGGGTGGACGCCCAAGGTCGCGCAGCTGGCGACGCTTGCGGGGCTCGCCGCGCTGATGGTCGCTTTCGTCCCGATGAATGGCTGGATCATCGGCTGCGAGGAGCTGGCGAGCGATCGCAGCTGCGCTGTGCAGGCGGTGCGCTATCCGATCATCGGGTATTGGGTCCATGCGGTGGCAGCGGGGATATTGTTCGCGATCCTTTCCTTCTTCTGCCTGTTCGTCTTCACCAAGATTCCCGTCGACGATGCCAGTGGCCGCAAAGTCGCAAGCCCCGCAAAACTTCGCCGCAATGCGATTTACGTAACCTCGGGCGTCATCATCGCGCTTGGGGCGATCAGCATTGCGGTTGCAGGCTTGCTTGCCGTGCCGTGGTGGTTCGACAACAACATGACGTTCTGGGCCGAGGCAATGATCCTCGGCGCGTTCGGCGCATCCTGGTTGGTGCAGGGGCGCGCGCTTGCCCCATTCAACGATCCGCGCGACCGCGAGGATGCAAAGCTCGCCCGGCAAGTGAGCGGGCAGCAGCTCAGCCTGTTCGGTTTTGGACCGACGCCGCGCTAATCTTAACGCTCCACCAATCAAAACACTTGCAAACTTGCCCGCTTATTGGGACACGAGCGCCAACGACGCCATGCTGGAAGCACCATCCTATCACGCCATGGCGGCAATGGCCGTCACCATCCTGATGTTTATCGGCTTTGTACGCGGTCGCATGAGCATCGAGATCGTCTCGCTTCTCACCATCGCGGTCATCGCGGTTGGCCTCTATTTCTTCCCCATTGGCGATGCGCGCCCAATTGATGGCCTCGCGCTCGCATTCGGAGGCTTCGGGCATTACGCGCTGATCACCATTTGCGCGCTTATGATCATGGGCAGGGGGCTGGTCGTGACCGGCGCTCTCGAACCCGCCGCGCGCATTCTGGAGCGGGTGTTCAAGTTTAACCTGCAACTTGGCCTCCTGGTCTCGCTCATCATCGCGCTGGTCCTGTCGATGTTCGTCAACAACACGCCGGTTCTGGTATTGATGATCCCGATCTTTGCAGCGCTGGCCAGCAGGGGCGCTTTGCCGACATCCAAGACGCTCATGCCCTTGAACGCGGCCTCGCTTATCGGCGGGCTGGCGACGACTATCGGCACCTCGACCAATATCCTCGTCGTCTCGATCGCGATGGACCTTGGCATGCGCGAGATCGGGGTGTTCGACTTTACCCCGATCGTGCTCGTCGCCTGCCTCGTGGCTCTGCCTTACATGTGGCTCGTCATGCCGCGTCTGCTCAAGGACAACACCGCACAGGCGCAGGCCGGTGCCCGCATGTTCCACACGCGCCTTCGCGTCGGCAGCCAGTCGATGCTGGCAGGGGTGGAGCTTTCCGAAGTTCGCGACAAGCTTCCCTCGGCCATCACCTTTCACAATCCCCCTGTCGGCCCGATGCAGCCGCAACAGCGCATCCATATATCAGGCACGCACGAGGCGCTTGAAGATGCAACGCGCGAGCTGAAGGGCGAACTCGCGCCAAGCTGGGTGCTCGACCGGATCAAGCGCACCGCATCGGCGAAGAGCGAGGACGTGATGGTCGTCGAAATGACCGTCACGGCAGATTCGCGCCTCATCACGCGGACCCTGCCATCTTCGGGCATCGCTGACCTTTATTCGGTCGCCGTGCTCGGCATCCACCGGCCCCAGCGCCTGCTGGGCGAGCAGGATCAGTATTCCGACGGCGGCGACCTTCGCATCAAGGAAGGCGATGTGCTGCTGGTCATGGGGATCGAAGCAGACCTTCAGGCCTTTGCCCTTGCCGACAGCCTCCTGATGCTCGAGGGCGCGCGCGAATTGCCGCGCCGGTCGAAAGCGCTGCTTTCCGCTGCGATCATGGGCTTTTCGGTCACCACCGCTGCGGTCGGTATCTTCCCGATTGCGATATCCGCGCTGGCTGGCGCAATCCTGATGTTCGTGACCGGCTGCGTGAAGTTCGACCGGGTAGGGAGGGCGTTGTCGGGACAGGTGATCGTGCTGGTCGCCGCCAGTATCACCATCGGACGCTTCATCGATGAAAGCGGCGCGGCGGCATGGTTGGGAGAGGCCCTGTCGCTTGGCCTTGCCTATCTGCCCCCTGCGCTGGTGCTCGCAGCGATTATGGCGTTTGTGACGGTGCTAACCAATTTTGCCTCCAATGCGACTGCGGCGACCGTGGGCACGCCGATCGCGTTCAGCATCGCGGCGCAATTGGGCCTTCCGCCTGAACCGCTGGTGCTCGCAGTGCTGTTCGGCTGCAACCTCTGCTATGCGACCCCGATCGCGTACCAGACCAACATGCTGATCATGGCTGAGGGCAAGTATGAGTTTGGCGACTACATCAGAACGGGTGTGCCGCTGGTGATGATCATGGTGACGACGCTGTCGATCTTGCTGGTGCTCAGCTACGGATTGTAGGCGACCGGACTGAGTGGACCGCTTTCCTACCCGAAGGGAATATGGCAGCGTCGAGGCATGGTAATCGCACGCGCTCCGAGTGGTTTTTGGATGGTTTTTGGGGCCCACGCGGCGAGGCACAGTTTTTACCGCCAGGACCGTGTAACATGCGGTCCACTTCTCAACCAAGTGCCTCAAAACGCTTGGATTGTAGGAAATGGCTCAGAAGAGGGGAAAGACCGACATGATGAAGCATCTGATGGCAGGCGCAGCGATGGCAATGGCGCTATCGATGAGCGCGTCACCTGCGTTCGCCGAGGCCCATATGGAAGCGGGCGCGGACGAGCTTCGCACAGCCGTTATGGAAGACATGCCGGGCCTGTTTGAGCTCTACAAAGACCTCCACGCCAATCCCGAACTGAGCTTCCAGGAGTTCGAAACTGCAGCCAAACTGGCAGAGCGGGCGCGCGCACTCGGCTTTGAAGTGACCGAGGGTGTCGGGCAGACCGGCGTCGTTGCCGTCATGGAAAACGGGCCGGGTCCGGTCGTGATGCTGCGCGCGGACATGGACGGCCTACCGGTGGTTGAGCAGACCGGCTTGCCATATGCCTCGACGCGCACGGCTGTTCCGGCGACTGGCGTCGAAACCGGCGTCATGCACGCCTGCGGCCACGACACGCACATGGCCGCATGGGTCGGCGCGGCGCAGCTGCTGGCCGAGCGCAAGGATCAATGGTCGGGCACGCTCGTCATGATCCTCCAGCCGGCAGAGGAAACGGGCGAGGGCGCTCTCGCGATGCTGGAAGACGGCCTCTACGAACGCTTCCCCAAGCCTGACTACGTGCTCGCCTTCCACGATGCGGCACAGGCGCCTGCGGGCTTCATCGGCTATTCGAAGGGCTATGCGCTCGCCAATGTCGACAGCGTCGATGTGGTCATTCCCGGTATCGGTGGGCACGGAGCCTATCCGCACACCACGATCGACCCGGTGGTGATCGGCGCGCATGTGGTCACGCGGCTGCAAACGCTTGTGAGCCGCGAGATCAGCCCGCTGGACCCTGCCGTGGTGACGGTTGGCAGCTTCCGCGCTGGTTCCAAGCACAACATCATCAGCGATGAAGCGCGCTTGCAGATCACCGTGCGCAGCTACACCGACGAAGTGCGCGCTGCTCTGCTCGAAGGGATCGAACGGATCGCGCGAGGCGAAGCGATGGCGGCGGGCATGCCGGAAGACAAGCTTCCGACGGTGACGGTGCAGGATCCGTACACCCCCTCGACCTACAACACGCCCGAATTCACCGAGAACGTGATGGCAGGATTGAAAGAGCGCTTTGGCGACCGCGTGCGCGAAACGCCAAGCGTGATGGGCGGCGAGGACTTCGGCCAGTTCTACCGCGCCGATCCCGAGACGGTGGAATCGCTGATCTTCTGGGTTGGCGGTGTGCCGATGGACCAATACCTCGCCTCAGAGCGCGGCGAGGTCGAACTGCCAAGCCTGCATTCACCCTTCTGGGCGCCCGATGCCGAAGTGGTGATCGCCACCGCAACCGAAGCGCTTACGGCAGCAACGCTTGACCTGATGCCGAAGAGCGGAGGGTAGAGTTCGACCGGCTGCGCGAGCGGCCGCAAGGGCGACTGCCCGCCCGCATCGGGTGCAGCTCTGCTGCGCGTCTAGCGAAGACGCGCCCGCGGATGCGGGTGCGCAAGCTGAACGCATTACGGCCACCAAGCGGGACGAATCCCTCTCGGTGGCCGTGTTCTCCTCCCCAGGAGAATTGGTGAAGGTATTGAGTCGACCTAGCGCGCGCTGGCGCAAGTGGCCGAAAGCGCTTTCCTACTCGGCGTTGGGGACGTAAGTCCCGAGCCGGTGATGCAAAGCGTTGATCTTGGCGAGCTCGTCACGGTCTTCGGTGCCGCGAGCGTGGCTTTCAAGTGCGCGACGAAGAAGCTTCATGTCGGCGGTCGAAAGCAGCGCGCGGGCGCGTGACGGTTCTTTGCTCGTGGTATCGGTATCGCTCATCTGGTCTCTCTCACTTGGCCCGCTTGAACCCGGGTTATGGTGATACAGCTAATGAAGGTTGTGTTCGGTTCCCGCAAGGCCAGTCTTTGCCGGCCTCGCGGGATACCTCTGTTCTTCGCTACTGCTTATGCAGATTCGAACTGGTTCCCTAAGGCTGCCATCAGGCAGCCTCGAACTGGTTCATGGTGTTGTCCTTGCCGCCAGCCTTGAGAGCGGCTTCACCGGCGAAGTACTCCTTGTGATCATCGCCGATGTCGGAGCCGGCCATGTTCTGGTGCTTCACGCAGGCGATGCCCTGGCGGATCTCTTCACGCTGAACGTTAAGGACGTAGCCAAGCATGCCTTCCTCACCGAAGTAGCGCTTGGCAAGGTTGTCCGTGCTGAGCGCCGCGGTGTGGTAGGTCGGCAGCGTGATGAGGTGGTGGAAGATGCCAGCGCGCTTTGCAGCGTCGGCCTGGAAGGTGCGGATCTTCTCATCGGCTTCGATGGCGAGTTCGGTGCCGTCATAGTCGATGCTCATCAGCCTGTCGCGATCGTAAGCCGACACGTCCTTGCCCGCTTCGGCATAGGCGTCATAGACCTGCTGGCGGAAGTTGAGCGTCCAGTTGAACGAAGGCGAGTTGTTGTAGACGAGCTTGGCATTAGGAATGACCTCGCGAACGCGGTCGACCATGCCCGCGATCTGCTCGACATGCGGCTTCTCGGTCTCGATCCACAGCAGGTCCGCGCCGTTCTGAAGCGAGGTGATGCAGTCGAGGACGCAGCGATCTTCGCCAGTGCCCGAACGGAACTGGAAGAGGTTCGAAGGAAGGCGCTTGGGGGCCATCAGCTTGCCGTCGCGGCTGATGAAGACCTGGCCGTTGGTGATGTTGGCCGGATCGACCTCGTCGCAATCGAGGAAGCTGTTGTACTGGTCGCCCAGATCGCCAGCCTGCGTCGAGTAGGCGATCTGCTTGGTGAGGCCAGCGCCGAGCGAGTCGGTGCGCGCAACGATGACGCCGTCTTCGACGCCCATCTCGAGGAAGGCGTGGCGGATCGCGCGGATCTTCTGGAGGAAGTCTTCGTGAGGAACGGTGACCTTGCCATCTTGGTGGCCGCATTGCTTCTCATCCGAAACCTGGTTCTCGATCTGGAGAGCGCAGGCACCTGCCTCGATCATCTTCTTGGCGAGCAGGTAAGTCGCCTCGGCGTTACCGAAACCGGCGTCGATGTCGGCGATGATCGGAACGACGTGGGTTTCGTAATTGTCGATCTGGTTCTGGATGTCCTTCGCCTTGACCTCGTCACCCGCATCGCGCGCAGCGTCGAGTTCGCGGAACATCATGCCAAGTTCACGAGCGTCCGCCTGCTTGAGGAAGGTGTAGAGCTCTTCGATGGTCTCAGGCACGGTCGTCTTCTCGTGCATCGACTGGTCAGGAAGGGGACCGAACTCGCTGCGCAGAGCGGCGACCATCCAGCCCGACAAGTAAAGATAGCGGCGCTTGGTGGAGCCGAAGTGCTTCTTGATCGAGATCATCTTCTGCTGCGCAATAAAACCGTGCCAGCAGCCAAGCGACTGGGTGTAATTGGCGGGGTCAGCGTCGTAGGCTTCCATGTCAGCGCGCATGATCTTCGCGGTGTACTTGGCGATATCGAGGCCGGTAGGAAAGCGGTTCTGGATTGCCATGCGGGCAGTCGCTTCGGCGTCGATGGCGCCCCAGCTTGGGCCGTTTGCTTCGATAACGCTCTGCATTTGGGCGATGGTATTCTGGTACGTCATGAGAGGTCTCCTGTGTCGAGGGGAGGAATGTGACAAGAAGCGCAATGGCATGGTGCAGTGCAGCGCAACAGGAAAAGTTACAGAATTTCGTGTCTGTATGAGGTGAAATCGGGCAATCCTTGTGTAATGGTGTAAACATATTTACAAAGACGCCATGGCAGAAAGCACACTCCTCGCCGGCCCATCGCTGCGCCGCTTGCGCAAGCGCGAAGGCCTCACACAGGCGGCTATGGCCGCATCACTTGGCATCTCGCCGAGTTACCTCAATCTGATCGAACGGAACCAGAGGCCGCTCTCGGCAAGGGTGCTGGTGCAGGTGATCGAAAGGTTCGACTTCGATCCGCGCGACCTTCGCGAGGATGAAGCGATCGGCGGTGTCGATGGTCTGGCACGGCGCATGGCTGACAAGAGGTTCACCGATCTTGGGATTGACCGGGAGGAGGTGCAGGAGTTCCTAGCTGCCGCACCGCAGGCCGCAGCCGCATTTGCACGGCTCTATGACAATTCGCACCCCGATGCTGAGCGAGCGGAAGATCCAATCGGTGAAGCGCGCCGTGCGGTGGAGCGTTGGCAGAACCACTTTGCCGATCTCGATCACGCGGCGGAGAGCCTGGCAGACGAACTGCGTCTGTCGCGTGATGACATAAGTGCCGCTTTGATTGAGCGCCTTCGTGAGAAACATCGCCTCAGTGTGCGTGTGCTGCCTTCGGAGGTTGTTCCCGGCCTCGTTCACCGGCTCGACCTCCATGCGCGTCAGTTGCAGCTTTCCGAGATGCTGGGCGGGGCTGCGCGCCGCTTCCAGATCGCGCGGCAGATTGCGACGCTGGAGCAGCGCGATGGAATCGAGACCGTGGTCGCGGGGGCCAATCTGACGTCACCGGAGGCTCGTGAGCGCTTTCGTGAGCACGTGACGGATTACGTCGCATCGGCTTTCCTCATGCCATACAGGCGTTTTCTTAGGGCCTGCGAGCAGACAGGGTACGATTTGCCGATTTTAGGCCGGCGCTTCTCGGTCAGCTTCGATCAGCTCGCACAGCGTCTCACGACCCTTCAACGCGTGGGTGAACGCGGCTTGCCATTCTTCAGCGCGCGGTTTGGGCGAACCGGGCGGATGGTTCATTTCACTGCGGGCGCAAGCGGTGCAGCTTATCCACTTGATGGTGCGCGCTGGCCTGCCTGGGCGCCCTATGCAGCGTTTGAAAGCCGTGGGTCGATGCTGACGCAAGCGGTGACTTTCGGAGAGGGTGAGGCGGTGCCGCGGCACTGGTTCACAATTGTGCGAACGGTTGAGGTCGACGGTGCGGCCTGTTCGGCGCGCCGCGCCATCGTCCTGGGATTGGAAGCACGCTTCGCAGGCGAATTGGCACAAGCGCGCGGCGTATCGCTCGACCCGCTTGACGCCGTGCCACTCGGCGTTGGCTGTCCGCGCTGCGGCCGTGCCGATTGCCTAACACCCGCACCTGCAAGACTGTCACTCCAAAATGAGGCTTGAGCTCAGAGGCTTACGTGTTGTTAACCGCTACTATCCAAGGTATTACGCGGCTTCCAAAGGCGTTGTAAAGTTTACCGACACTTAAGCTCTGGCGCTTAAAGAGATCATCGCACCAGACCCCCTCTGAAGGTTTCGCAACGCGATGATCCGCTTGTTCAAGCACTATATTCCTCACGCCGTGATCCTGCTCGGCCTGCTGGACTTTGCCCTTCTGGTGCTAGCTGGAGAGCTGGCATGGCAGGTTCGTGCATCGCAGATCGGGATGGAGCTGGACCCGATTGAGTCGCGCTGGATCCCGTTGCTGGGGTCCGCTTCGGTTGTATGGCTCGCGATGATTTCCGTCGGAGTGTACGGACCTTACGCCCTTCGATCGCTCAGGTTTGCCGGAGCGCGACTGCTGGTTGCGATCAGTCTCGGCATCATTGCGCTTGCTACGATTGACTGGATATTGCCGGGCGAGACTTTCTGGCGCTCGACCTTGCTCTACGCCATGGGCTTTGCGGTTCTCGTACTGGTTGCCGACCGGCTGTTGCTCAACAGCTTCCTTGGTTCGAGTGCATTTCGCCGAAGGGTTATGGTGCTCGGCGCAGGCGACAGGGCGCAGCGGCTGCGCAAACTGTCAGAGAAACCGGAAGCGGGTTTCGCCATCGTCTCCTATATCGCGATGGGCGAGCCGGAGCGGGCGGTCGAAGAAGCGATTGCGCGCGAGGCGATTCACGATCTTGGCCGATTCGTTGAAAACCTTGGCGTGAGCGAGGTCGTTCTCGCGCTGCAGGAACGCCGCAATTCGCTGCCTCTCAATGACCTTTTGCGCATCAAAACAAAGGGTGTGCATGTCAACGACTTTTCGAGTTTCCTCGAACGTGAAACCGGCCGGGTCGATCTCGATACGGTCAATCCCAGTTGGCTGATCTTCTCCGACGGTTTTTCCAGCGGACGCATGTTCTCAAGCGCGGTCAAACGCGTGTTCGACATTGTCGCAAGCCTGATCCTGCTTTTGCTCACCGCACCCATCATCGCTGTGTTCGCAATCATCGTGAAGCTGGACAGCAAGGGGCCCGCCTTCTTCCGACAGGAGCGGGTCGGACTGTTTGGACAACCATTCTATCTTATCAAGCTACGTTCCATGCGCGTCGACGCTGAAAAAGACGGGGCAAAATGGGCCGAGAAGAATGACAGCCGGATCACACGCGTTGGCCGCTTCATTCGCAAAGTCCGTATCGACGAACTGCCGCAGACCTGGAGCGTGCTCAAAGGCGAGATGAGCTTCGTGGGACCGCGTCCTGAAGTGCCGACCTTTGTCGATGAACTTCAGGAACAGATCCCGTTCTATGGTGAACGCCATATGGTGAAGCCGGGCATTACGGGCTGGGCACAGATCAATTACCCGTATGGCGCCTCGACCGAGGATAGCCGCAAGAAGCTCGAATACGATCTCTACTACGCCAAGAATTACACGCCTTTCCTCGACTTCGTTGTCCTGCTGCAAACGGTTCGGGTCGTCCTCTGGCCTGATGGGGCGCGGTAATGGAGGGGCTTTCATCTGTCCTGAACAGCGTGACTGCCCTGTGCTATTTGATCGGGGCGGTCATGGCCTGCGGTTCCGGGCTGTGGATCGCACGCTTTGGCGATGTGTCGCGCCCTGACCGCAAAGCGGTACTCGCCGCGTCCGCGCTTACGGCCATATGGTGCGTTGTCAGCGTGGTCTTCGGACCAGGCGCGCCTGAAGCCGAGCTGGCAGCTACAGCCCGCAATCTTGCATTGATTGACGTCATCTTCCGTCTCTTCGCCGCAGATGGCAGAGATGAAAGCATGAGGCCAATCAGGCCGGTCATCGCGTCGCTCGTGCTTGTCCAGATGCTTCAGCCTGTGCTTCTCTTCGTGGGTTCACAGACCTCCGAATATGAGCAGATACAGCTTGTCATCTTCGAGATTGGCACGCTCCTTAACATGCTCGTGGCGGTGGGTGCGCTGGTGCTGCTGCATAACCTTTATGCCAGCGCTGCCAACGTCTCGCGCCAGATTATCCGGTGGAGCGGCATCGCGCTTGCCGGTATCTTCGCCTACGATCTCAATCTCTTCACTGTCGCCTATCTTGCCGCAGAGATGCCGACATTCCTTGTGTCGGCGCGGGGGATAGTCACCGGGCTGTTCGCGATTGCGCTCGCGATGGGAGCCAATGCAACCAGTGCGGGGCTCCAGTTTCGCCCATCGCGTGCGGTAACTTTCCAGACTCTCTCCCTGCTTGTCATCGGCAGCTACCTGTCAATGATGATCGTCGTCACCCGAGGGCTTGCCCTGCTTGGCGGCGACATTGCGCGGGCGAGCCAGGCGTTGTTCTTGGTGCTTGCGGTCTTGGCCGCAGTGCTTTGGCTTCCGTCGGAGCGCATGCGCGGATGGTTCAGAGTTACAGCCGCCAAGCACCTGTTCCAGCATCGCTATGATTACCGCGAAGAATGGTTGCGCTTCACACAGACGGTCAGCCAGAAATCGAGCGGCAATTCGAGCTTTCATCAGCGTGCATTGAAGGCCATAGCAGACATCACTGACAGTCCTGCGGGCCTGTTGCTGGTGCCCGATGAGGAAGCCCGTCTCGAACTCTCGGCTCGCTGGAATTGGCCTACTCTCGAAGTTCCTGCGCAAGCGACAGACTTCGCACTTGCCGGCTTGCTAGAGCAGCACAATCACATTCTCGATCTCGGGGAAGCACGGGCTGGCATCGATCATGTCGGTGAGCTCGAACATGTGCCCGGATGGCTGATCGAAGCAGAAGATGCCTGGGCGCTCGTGCCCTTGATACACTTCGACCGGCTTGTCGGAGCGATTGTACTGGCGCGGCCGCGCATCGAACGCCGCCTTGATTGGGAAGACTTCGATCTGCTGCGCGTCGTAGGCCAGCAGCTCGCGAGCTATCTTGCCGAGCAGGCGGGACAGCAGGCGCTGATGGATGCGAGCCGATTTGATGAATTCAACCGGCGCATGGCGTTCGTAATGCATGACATCAAGAACCTTGCGAGCCAGCTCTCCCTGCTTTCCGGCAACGCACAAAAGCACGCCGACAATCCTGAATTTCGCGCGGACATGCTGGTGACGCTTCGCAACTCCTCGGAAAAGCTCAACGCATTGCTGGCTCGTCTGGGGCGGTATGGCGGTCAGTCGGCCAATACGCTTCGCCCGATTAATCTGAGTGTGCTGGCGCGTGACCTCGAACGGCGTTTTAAAAGCGCTCATCCGGTTCTGGTAACGCAAGCTGAGACGGTTGAAGTGCTGGCCGATCCTGAAAGCCTGGAACAAGCTTTGGTGCACATTGTGCAAAATGCGGTGGATGCAAGCGGACCGACCGATGCAGTCCACCTCAGCGTGAGCAGCGATGGCATCACGGGACAGATCGAGATCATCGATTCAGGCGAAGGCATGTCGCCCGAATTCGTGCGCACCGGTCTGTTCAAGCCGTTTATCTCCTCGAAACAGGGAGGCTTCGGGATTGGCGCTCTTGAAGCCCGCGAGATGATCAAGGCGATGGGTGGCCGACTGGCAGTTGAATCGCGTGAAGGGATCGGCACGCGCTTCGTTGCCAAGCTGCCCGTTGCTGAAACCGCAAGCCTGCTTTCCCGCGCGAACGGATACGCGGGTACAGCCGCAACCAAATCCCAGCCCAAGAACAAAAAGGTCGCATGATGGCTGACAAGAAACCAACACTACTAGTGATCGAGGACGACGAAGGCCTCCAGGCTCAGCTAAAATGGGCGTATGAGGATTTTGATGTCGTCATCGCCGGTGACCGCGACAGCGCGATTGCGGCGCTGCGTAGTGAAGCTCCAGCAGTCGTGACGCTCGACCTTGGATTGCCGCCTGATCCTGACGGGATCACCGAAGGCTTTGCCGTGCTCGATGCAATCATGGAGCTCAAGCCCGATACAAAGGTGATCGTTGCGAGCGGGCATGGTGCACGCGAGAGCGCTCTGCGAGCCATCGAACGTGGTGCCTACGACTTTTATCAAAAGCCGGTGGATATCGACGCGCTCGGCCTGATTGTCCGCCGAGCATTCAACCTGCACGCCATTGAAAGCGAAAATCGGCGGCTTGTCGCCAACGCCAGTGAAGACAAAACGGTGCTGGGCCGCCTGATCACGGGTGCACCGGAGATGGTGAAGGTCGCACGTACGATTGAGCGCGTTGCCTCTACCTCCGTTTCCGTCATGCTTCTGGGCGCGAGTGGTACCGGTAAGGAACTCCTCGCCCAGGGTCTGCACGATACGAGCAACCGGGCTGACAAGCCCTTCGTCGCGATTAACTGCGCAGCGATCCCGGAAAATCTCCTGGAGAGTGAGCTTTTCGGCCACGAGAAGGGTGCGTTCACTGGGGCGGTCAAAACGACAGAGGGCAAGATCGAAAGCGCCAATGGCGGCACGCTCTTTCTCGATGAGGTTGGCGATATTCCCCTTCCGTTGCAGGTGAAGCTGCTGCGTTTCTTGCAGGAACGCACGATTGAACGGATCGGCGGGCGAAAGACGATCGCTGTCGATACGAGAATCGTATGCGCCACCCATCAGGATCTTGAGCAGATGATCCGGGAAGGCACTTTCCGCGAAGACCTGTTTTACAGGCTAGCCGAGATCGTGGTGCGGATTCCCGGCCTTGCAGAGCGCCACGGAGATGCAGTCCTTTTGGCTAAGGCGTTTCTCAAGCGTTTCTCTACCGAGATGAACCCGGCGGTCACCGGTTTTGCACCAGATGCGCTGGCGGTGATCGATGCACACGATTGGCCTGGCAACGTGCGCGAGCTTGAAAACCGCGTGAAGCGAGCCGTGATCATGGCCGAAGGTAAACTCGTTGGTGCTGCCGACCTCGATTTCGAAGGAGAGGACGAAGAAAGCTCCGACGTTCTCAACCTGAAGGCCGCCCGTGAACAGGCAGACCGGCGCGTGATCCGCCATGCGCTCGCGCGAAGTGAGGGCAACATATCAAGCACCGCCAAATTGCTCGGGATCAGTCGTCCCACGCTTTACGATCTCCTCAAGCAGTACGATCTTCATGCGTAATTTTCTCGCTATTATCGGGGCTGTCGCACTGTGCTCCTGTTCGGGAGACAGCGAAATAGCAGCCTCGTCGTCAATCAGTGGCGGTGATGATTTTCTCGAACTGATCGACGATGCGCGCGTCGCCGTGAATGCCGGGAATCTGAGCGAAGCGGGCCGATATTACGATGAGGCGCGCGCACTTGAGCCTGATAATCCGGGTCTCTGGGTCGATATTGCGCGACTGCGTTTCCGGGGCGGCGAGCATCTGACCGCGATTGAGGCTGCGGATTACGCGCTGGAGCTGGATCCGCAATATCCTTCAGCACTTTTGATGAGGGCCCAGCTGGTGCGCGATGCAAATGGGCTCGCGGAATCGCTTGTCTGGTTTGAGACTGCCGCTCTGGCGGCGCATTCGGACCCGGAAATTCTTGCCGATTACGCCGCAACACTGGGGGAGCTAGGCCGATACAGCGACATGCTGAAAGTTGTCAGGCAGCTGGCCGTCGCGGCACCCAACCATCCGCATGTTCATTTCCTCCAGGCAGTCCTCGCAGCGCGCGCTGGCGACCCGGTCCTGGCAGGTTCCTTGCTCAATCGAAGCGGTCTTGTTGGCAGAGGCGTGGCTTCTGCAATGATGCTCGATGCGATCGTAAATCTTCAGCAGGGCACCTACGACACTGCGGCGGAAACCTTGCAAACACTTGCGGAACGTCAGCCCGCCAATGTGCGGGTAAACGAGCTGCTTGCGCGCGCGCTCTGGCTGGGTGGACGCGATCGCGCTTTGGTTGATCGCTTCGAGGGACAAGCGTCTCGCAACAATGCGTCGCCGTATATCGTGATGCTTGTCGGTCGTAGTCTTGAAAGGATGGGCGATCGTGAGCGTGCCATCCCCTTCATCGAACGAGCGCTTGAGGGGCGAACCGATGACCAGATCATTCTCGAAGGATCGGCACGCCCTGGCGGACGGTTGCCGATAGCCACGGCTGAGTTGCGCGATTTCGTGGGGGCAGGAAGTCTCGCTCCGGCACGTAGGCTGGCAGACATTTTGTTAGAACGAGCCCCATCGTCCGGAGATATCCATTCGCTGGCTGGCGATACCTATCTTGCAAGCGACGAAACGCAAAGAGCACTGGAACTTTACGAAGTCTCGGCACGCGTGCGCCGCTCCTGGCCGCTAACTCGCAAAATGGTCGAGGCATTCATGGCCTATGGCGATCAGGTTTCCGCAGAAGTCCTTCTGACCAGACATATCGCGGGCGATCCTCACAACACCGAAGCGCTCTTGCTCCTCGCTCAGCGCAGCGCCGGGAATGAGGATTGGTTGAGAACTGCGGTCCTTCTCGATACGGCAATCGGTCTTGGTGCAGGTAACGATCTTGAAGTCCTTGCATTGCGAGCCGACGCTGCGCGTGCGCTCGGGGAAGAAGAGGATGCGGAGCGGTTTGATCAGCTGCTTACGCACCTCAAGCCGGGTGAATTCCTGAGCCTATAGCTCGACAAGCGGCAGCCGACAGGGCAGTGGCGCATCGCACATGCGCAATCGCCTTGCCATCTTTGCTGACCCCATGATCGCTGTGCTTCTGTTCGCGACAGCAATGGCATTCGCACTGCCTGCTAGCGGGGATGGGCGCGAAAGTGCTCAATCGGTTTCCAACATCGCAATCTTCGTTCTGTTCCTTGTGAACGGGATGCGGATCGCGCGCGGCGAAATCGCGCGCGGGTTCACCAACTGGAAGTTCTTCGTACCTCTGTTTGCGTTCGTGTTTGTGGCCATGCCGCTGATGGGCCTGGGGCTGTCGCACCTTGCGATTGGCGCGTTGCCGCCGATGGTTGCGCTTGGCTTTCTCTATCTCGGCACGCTGCCTTCGACGATCCAGTCCGCGACGTCCTACACTAGCCTTGCTGGGGGAAATGTGGCTTTGTCGGTAGTTGGCGCCGCGCTCATCAACATAGCCGGGGTGTTCATCACTGCTCCGTTATTCGCATTGCTGGCGGGTAACGAGGCAGCCGACATCGGAAGCGAAACAGTCATCCGGATCGGCGTGATCCTCATACTGCCATTCATACTCGGGCAAATGGTGCAGGGTTGGACGATTGAGTGGTTGAGGGACCGTAAGGCTCAGGTAGCTTGGCTTGACCGCGTCGTGATTGGCATTGCCGTTTATGTCGCATTCTCTGGCGCGGTTGGACAAGGGCTCGCAACTCTGTTCGGCGCGACCGGTTGGGCCATCATGATTGCGCTCGTGATCGCATACCTTATCGCGGCCTCTGGCGGGGCGTGGATCACCGGCGGTTTGCTCGGGATCGAGCGCAAGGATCGTATCGCGTTCCTGTTCGCAGGTGCGCAGAAAAGTGTCGCGATTGGTGCCCCGTTAGCAGCGATCCTGTTCCCCGCCGAAGTGGCGGGTTTCGTCATTGCCCCGCTGTTGCTGTACCACTTGCTGCAACTGATGATCGCAGCGCCGGTCGCCTCAATGCTGGCCGACGACTAGCTCTTCGGCTGGTACGTTTGCTCGTCGGTCGGGAACGTGCGCGTGCGTACCTCTTCAGCGTATTTTTCGACGGTTTTGTCGATGACGCTTGCAATATCCTCGTACCGTTTCACGAAGCGCGGGACGCGCTCGAACATGCCAAGCATGTCTTCGGTGACGAGTACTTGACCATCGCACTGGGCAGAGGCTCCGATGCCGATCACCGGAATTTCGAGTGACTGGGTAAGGGCGACTGCGATAGGTTCCAGTACCCCTTCCGCGACTACCGAAAATGCGCCAGCATCCTCAACAGCTTTCCCGTCGCGAAGGATTTTTTCGTGTTCCTGCTGGCTCCGTCCGCGGGCAGCGTAGCCTCCAAGCACGTTAACCGCCTGTGGTGTCAGGCCGACATGACCCATCACCGGAATACCGCGATTGGTGAGAAAGCTGATCGTCTCAGCCATGGCTTCGCCGCCTTCAAGCTTGACAGCAGCGCAACCGGTTTCCGCCATGATCCGGCTGGCCGTGTCGAAAGCCTGTTCTTTGGATGCCTCGTATGACCCGAACGGCATGTCGACTACGACAAGGCTGTGATAGCTGCCACGGACCACCGCTGCACCGTGCGCGATCATCATTTCCGGCGTGACCGGCAGAGTTGAATCGAGACCGTAGATCACTTGCCCGAGTGAATCGCCGACAAGCAGGATATCGCAGTGCGTATCAAGCAATTGTGCCTGACGTGCGGTATAAGCGGTCAGCATGACGAGCGGCTCTTTGGTCGCGCCATCCTTCTTGTGATCGCGAATGCGCGGGACTGTCAGTCGCTTGCGCGGCTTGGGGGTGGGGTTGGCTCTGCTGGTGCTCGTATCGAGCTGAAATGTGGTCGACATGAGGGCTGATCTAGCGTCGCAACGCGCAAACGACAAACAGGGATATTGCTCTGCCCCCTTGGCGAGAGCGTCGAAACATTGCAGATAGGCGTCAACACAAGACAATGCGCTTGGGGAAGCGCGATCCAAGAGGGATTTTTCTAGACATGGCAGCAGCAGGTTCAGGCCACGAAAATTGGTCGTCACGCAGCGCGTTCATACTCGCTGCGGTTGGTTCGGCGGTGGGCCTGGGCAATATGTGGCGCTTTCCTGCCGAAGCGGGCGAGAACGGGGGCGGCGCGTTCGTTCTGTTCTACATCTTCTGCGTCTTGCTGATCGGTTTGCCGGTGCTCCTGTCCGAAGTGCTGATCGGTCGTCATGGGCAGGCCTCGGCTCCCGACAGCGTTCGCAAGGTTGCGCGCGATTCCAATGCTTCGGGAGGCTGGAGCATAATCGGTTCGTTGGGCGTCTTTGCCGCCTTTTTGATCCTCAGCTTCTATTGCGTCGTGGGTGGATGGGTTCTCTACTACGTCGGTGTGTTCGTGAGCGATCTGTTTCAGACCGGGCTTACCGGGGGTGCTTTCGACGGGCGCGCTGCGGAAGATATCGAGGGGCTGCTTCCTGGTCTGTTCGGCAATGGCGGGTTGATGGTTGGCCTCAATCTCGGCTTTCTGGCGGTGACGATGTTCTTCGTGGCGCGCGGTGTATCGAGCGGTATCGAGTGGGTTGCGGTCTATCTCATGCCGATCTTCTTCCTGCTGTTCCTCGGCATCACGATCTATGGCGCCTTCACCGGCAATTTCAGTGAAGCGGTTTCCTATCTCTTCACGTTCGATTTCTCGAAGCTGACCGGTGAAGTGATGCTGGCAGCGGTCGGGCAGGCGTTCTTCTCACTGTCTCTGGGCGTTGCGGGAATGATAACCTACGGCTCCTATGCCAACCGCGACACAAATCTGGGTCAGACCTCTGGGATAATTGCCGGCGCCGATACGGGCGTCGCGCTGCTCGCCGGTCTCGCTATCTTCCCGATTGTCTTTGCTGCCGGCCTTTCGGCGAGCGCAGGTCCGGGCCTCATGTTCCAGTCGCTGCCGATCGCGTTCCAGGCGATGCCGTTCGGCTCGCTCATCGGGCTTGCGTTTTTCGTCATGGTCTTCTTTGCCGCGCTGACCAGTTCGGTGTCGCTGCTCGAAGCTCCCGTTGCTTTCCTGAAAGACAAGGTTCGAATTTCGCGCGCAATGGCGACGATCCTCGTCGGCGCAGGGGCGGCTTTGCTGGGCGTGCTGGCGTCGCTTTCCTTTAACGACATGGCGGAATTCTACCCGCTGAGCTTCATTCCGCTATTTGCCGAAGCGAATTTCTTCGATGCGCTCGACGGAGTGACGGCCAAGCTGTTCATGCCGATCGGCGCAATCCTGACCTGTATCTTCGTAGGCTGGATCGCGGATGCCAGGTTGATCGATGATGAGAACGGGCTCGACGGGGCGCTGCACCAGACCTGGCGCGCTCTGGTGCGTTATGTCTGCCCGATTGCGCTTTTCCTGATCCTTCTGGCTGGCATCTTCCCGGAAACGGCTGCGATTGTGATGGAAGGGATTGCTGCCCGGTTCAGCCGATTTGGTTGAGCAGCGGTGCATCTAATGAAAAGGGCCGCCTGTAGGGGCGGCCCTTTTCTTTTGCGGTATGGTCGGTCAGAGCGCGACGTTTTCGACGTGCTCTTTCTCGGCTTCGTCGTGGACGTTCATGCCGAGCGCCATCTTGGCAGTGTTAAGCAGGCCAAGATCGCCGCTCCAGATCTCAGCATCGCCGAGGTCCATGCGCAGGAAAACGATGTTTGGATCGTCCTTGCCACCTTCGTACCAGGCTTCAACGAAGTTGTTCCAGAACTGGTCGAAGCGCTCTTGGCTTGTCTCGCGGGTGAGCGTGCCGTTGAAGCGGGCGTACATGTCGTGACCCTTGCCCTGAAAGGTCGCGGTCGCCGCACCGAGCTTGTTGAAGTCGCTATGCGCGTGAGTGAAGAACCAGATCGCGCTGTTGGCGTCCTTGTCGAGCTGCGGGCTCATGGGGACTGCGGTTGCGGGTTGTCCGTCCAGTTGGAGGAACAGGAATGGCGAATCTGCCAGCGCTTTCCAGAACTGGGTTTTGAGTTCGTCGGCTTTGCCTTCGTTGTAACGCATTGATGTATCTCCTTGTCTATCCACTCAATGCGCGGGGAGGGGGCAGCGTTCCATTTCAGGTGTCTGTTGCGGTCATGCGGGCCGAAAAATCGTTGCACTGATAAGTAAATGAGAACATATTAAGAACAAATGAGGCTCGGCCGAGTCTCTCATGATATTCCTATGACCAGTCCTGCTCTTCCTTCCGGGGCGAAAGCCCTGCACGATCTGTCCGTTTCTTCGCGCCCTCCGGCTCACTGCGGAGGGGGCGCTGCGTCATGTCTGTCGGCTCACACCTTGTCGGCAGAGGAAATCGCGGCGATCTCGAAGGCGAGGGAGGGGCGCTGGCAACCCGGACTTCCCGATCAGCCGCTTCACAGTGAAATTTTCACCAGCGCCCGCGACGCGAGCGGGGCCGGACTGGCGCTGGCTCTGGCACGCGATGCGCTCAAGGAGGCGGCTCATTCTGACGACCCGCTCGCCGAAGCTGATGATCGCCGACATATCCTTTGGGTGCAGGATGCGCGTGCGCTGCAGATGGGCGGACGACCTTATATTCATGGGCTACCGGAGGAATTTCGCGAGCGCCTGATCCATGTCGAGGCTCGCAAACCCGAAGATGCGCTATTCGCCCTGGAAGAAGGGCTCAAGTGCCGCGATCTTGCCTGCGTGATCGGTGAGATTGCTAGCAATCCGCGCGCTCTCGATTTTACTGCCTCGCGAAGGCTCAGCCTCGCCGCAGAAAAGCATGGTGTGGCCTTGTGGCTGGTGCGGATCGATGCAGAACCCGACCTGTCTTCGGCGCGGATGCGTTGGCGGGTGCGGCCTGCTGTTTCGGCATCCCCGCGTTGGAACGCCGATGCCCCTGGTGTGCCAACCTGGCAGGCTGAACTGTTCCGCGCGCGCGGCCACGCTCCCGGACAATGGACACTCACTTATGACGAAGGACGCCTCTTTACCCGCAGCGCCTTGCAACCCGCCAACACGCCTAGCCACACCGCCGCGCCGTATTCTGGCCGTCTGGTGCGCCCGACTGTCGGTCGATCGCTGGCGGCTGTCGCTCGCGCCTGAAGGGACAGACAGGAAGGCCTGCGGGCCCGGCGAAGGCGCCGATGGCGAGCCGACCGTACTCATAATCGAAACCGCACACGGCCCGCGCATCCATGCCGTGAATCGCGCAGGGCACGATGCTGGCGCACGGACAGGAATGATGCTTGCTGATGCCCGCACGGTATGTCCGTCGCTTATGACCGCTCCTGCTGACCCGGCGGGCGATCTTGCGTGTCTGGAAAAACTGGCCGTGTGGGCTCAGCGCTGGGGTCCATGGAGCACGCTTGATCCTCCGGACGGCGTGTTGGTCGATGTTACCGCTGCCGCTCATTTGTTCGGCGGTGAAGCGCGCTTGCTGGCTGATGTTGAAACTGCGTTTGCGGGCCGTGGTTTTGCCGTGCGCACAGGTCTTGCTCCGACCGCTGGCGCGGCCTGGGCTTTGGCGCACTACGGTCCGGCCCGTTCGATTTTGTTGGAAAGCGAAAACATGACCCGCACTCTCGCCGACCTGCCGGTTGCAGCGCTGCGGTTGGATGACGACGTGCTCACCGTCTTGCGACGTCTGGGTCTCAAGCGGCTTGGGGAGCTTGCCGACATCACGACCGGAGCCGTGAACCGAAGCGAAGAGGCCGCGCGCGATGCGCTCCATCGCCGTTTCCGCAACCGCAGGTCGCCGAGCGCAAATCCACTGATCCGGCTCGACCAACTTCTCGGCCGCGTGCCTGAACCGTTGCTGCCGATCGTTCCGAAGCAGATGCCGCTCGTGCAGCGCCGTTTGATGGAACCGCTGCGCCATCGTTCTCTGCTTGACCGTGTGCTCGCCGACCTTGCCGAGGATATGGCACGCGAACTTGAAGGGCGAGGCGAGGGGGCGAGGCGGCTCGAACTCGGTCTGTGGCGGGTCGATGGCGAAGTCATCGTGCGACAGCTTGAACTGGCGGCTGCCACACGCGATGCGGGGCACATCACCCGCCTGTTCGAGGAAAAGCTCGACAACATCGATGCAGGGTTCGGGATCGAGACCGTGCGGCTGCGAGCCAGCTGGGCCGAACCGCTGGCCGCAGCGCAGGGCGATGTAGAAGCGGCTGCCGAGCGTCACGGAACCTCGCTTGCCGCCTGTATTGACAGGTTGAGCGTGCGGCTTGGCCCTGACGCTGTGCGCCGACCCGTCCCCCATGCCAGTCACCTCCCGGAGCGAGCGCAAAGCTGGTCTCCACCGCTTGAGATGGCGCCACCGGTCCAGATTGGGCCTGTGGGCGAGAGGCCCCTGAAATTACTCGACAGACCGGAACCTATCGCGGTTCTGTATGCCTCCCCCGATGGTTCCCCGCAGCGTTTTCGCTGGCGCGGACAGGTGCATGAAGTGATGCGTGTCGAAGGGCCGGAACGCATCGCCCCTGAATGGTGGCGGGTGCGCTCTACAGTGCGGCTGCGCGACTATTACCGAATCGAGGATTCCACTGGAGCGCGCTATTGGATCTATCGCCACGGTATTGTCGGTGATGGCAGGGGAGGGATGCCGGACTGGTTTCTTCAGGGCTTGTCCGCCTGAGTGTCCTAAGCGGGTCTTACTGCCAAACTAAGGTTTCCTTTACGCCAATGTGCGATGTGGAAACCATGAATATGCCCACCGTTTCAAGAACTTCGCAGCGACGCCCGCTTCGCCTGATGGTGAAGAGTCGAGTGGAATCGCGTGCTATCAATGTCGATATGATCGATATCTCTGAAGGTGGTTGCAAGATCAGGGGGACGCTCGGCTTTGCCAGTGTTGGGGATCGCGTCACCATGAAGCTCGCAAATCTTCACGCGCCCGTTGGCCGCATCGCCTGGATCGAAGGGCGCATTGCCGGCGTCGCTTTCGAAGGCGAAATCCACCCGGCAGTCCTCGATCATCTGTGCGCAGCGCAGATTCCCGACATTGCTGCCGAAAAGGACAATTTGCGCCGTCTTTGAGCCGCCACACGGCGAGAGGATCGGTTGCAAGCTTTGCATTTGGCAAAATCGATGACGGAACATATAAGGAACATATGTCCGGTGAAACGCTCCGCGAAAAACTCGAAATTCTTGCCGATGCGGCAAAATATGATGCGTCGTGCGCGTCATCGGGAACTGCGCGCAAGAACTCGCTTGGGGGGAAAGGCATTGGCTCGACCGAGGGGATGGGCATCTGCCATGCTTATGCGCCCGATGGACGCTGCATCTCGCTTTTAAAGATCCTACTGACCAATCATTGTATTTTCGACTGCCACTATTGCGTGAACCGAAAAAGCTCAAATGTGAGGCGCGCGCGCTTCACGCCGCAGGAAGTCGCGGACCTCACGCTCAATTTCTACAAGCGCAATTATATCGAAGGGCTGTTCCTGTCCTCCGGCATCGTCAAAAGCGCCAACCACACGATGGAGCAACTGGTCGAGGCCGCGCGCATCCTGCGCGAAGAACACGATTTTCGCGGCTATATTCACCTCAAATCGATCCCTGAAGCTGACCCTGAACTGATCGATCAGGCGGGGCTTCATGCCGACCGCGTCTCGATCAACGTCGAGCTGCCGACCCGCTCGGGTCTCTCGCGCCTCGCACCTGATAAGGACGAGGCACAGATCGAGGGCGCAATGGACAAGACCAAGGCGCGGATCATTCAGGCCAAGGATGAGCGCAAGCGTTTCAAGCACGCGCCGCGCTTCGCACCTGCCGGCCAATCGACCCAGATGATCGTTGGCGCGGATGCGGCGAGCGATGCCGATATCGTGGGCAAGGCGAGCACGCTCTACAAGGCGTTCGGTCTGCGCCGTGTTTATTACAGCGCTTTCTCTCCGATCCCAGATGCGAGTGCGGTGCTGCCGTTGAAACGCCCGCCGCTAATGCGAGAGCACAGGCTATATCAATCGGACTGGCTGATGCGGTTTTATGGGTATGCACCCGGAGAAGTCGCACAGGCGACCGAGGCGGATGGCAACTTGCCGCTCGACATTGATCCCAAGCTTGCATGGGCGTTGAAATTCAGGGAGCAGTTTCCGGTCGACGTAAACCGCGCGTCAAAAGAACAATTGCTGCGCGTGCCGGGGCTGGGAACGACGGCGGTGGCGCGCATCCTCAAGGCACGGCGACATCGGACATTACGGCTTGATGATGTGGCCAGGCTCACCCAGTCGATCGCCAAGGTTCGGCCCTTCCTGTGCACTCTCGACTGGCAGCCGACCATGCTGACCGATCGTGCTGACCTGCGCGCATTGCTCGCACCAAAGCAGGAGCAGCTGGAGTTGTTCTGATGACCGCGATGCAGAACGTCTCGCTCGGTGCGCACTACGCTATCCACCTGCCTGCGCCCGACGATTTCACCTTTTGGCGCGAACGGGCGCGCGGGCTCATCCAGTGCGATGTGCCGCCTGACCGGGTGAGTTGGATCGAGCCCGGGGGCACAGGCGACCTTTTCGCGCTCGAAGGGCCGACGCGAAGTGAAAAGCGTTTGCCGGTGCCCGGTTCGGATGCGCGTCCCGTGCGCGCCAGCAAGCGCTTCCTGAAGCTGGCACGCAACGCTGCGCTCCATTCCGACCCGCAGCGTTTCGGATTGCTGTACCGGATGCTGTGGCGGCTCCAGTTGAACCCGCGTGCGATGGAGGACAGCGCCGACCCGGACGTGCGACGGATCGAGGAACTCGACAAGGAAGTGCGCCGCGACAGCCACAAGATGCACGCCTTCGTTCGCTTTCGCGAAGTGGGCGATGATCATTATGTCGCATGGTTCGAGCCCGATCATCACATCGTTCGCGCTAATGCGGGTTTCTTCATGCGCCGGTTTGCTAACATGCAGTGGTCGATCCTTACCCCGCGCGGTTGCATTCACTGGGACGGCGAGACGATGCGCGAAAGTGGCCCTGCGAGAAGAGAGGATGCCCCGCAGGATGACCCGACCGAGGAGCTGTGGAAGTCCTATTACGCCTCGATCTTCAACCCTGCGCGTCTCAAGGTTGGGGCCATGCTCTCCGAAATGCCCAAGAAGTACTGGAAAAACATGCCCGAGGCCGAGCTGATCCCTGGTCTGATCGCCGGGGCACAGGCGCGCGAGGCAGGCATGGTTGCTGCGGGTGAGCGTGAAGTAAAGGCGGTTCCTGAGAACCTCGCCGCTGTCGCGCAAGGGATCAGCGACTGCCGCGATTGCCCTATTGCCGATTGCGGCACGCGTGCAGTGATGGGCGAGGGGGCTGCTGATGCGCCCTTGATGATTGTTGGCGAACAACCCGGAGACCAGGAGGACAAGCAGGGAAGACCTTTCGTCGGACCTGCCGGGCAATTGCTCAACCAGTGCCTTGAGCATGCCGGGATCGACCGTAGCGCGGCTTACGTCACCAATGCGGTCAAGCATTTCAAGTTCAAGTGGAAGGGCAAACGCCGCATTCACCAGACCCCAACCGCGAAGGAGGTCGATACGTGCCGCTGGTGGCTTGAAGCCGAGCGCAATCTGGTCAAACCGCGCTTGGTCCTCGCTCTCGGCGCAAGCGCGGCGCGCGGGCTGTTGGGCCGCACGGTCAGCATCGGGAAGGAACGTGGCCGCCCGATCCCGCTTGAGGACGGCAGTGAATTGTGGGTCACGGTTCACCCCTCCTACCTGCTGAGGCTCGACGGTCCGGCATCGGATCAGCAGGGACAGCTGTTCGCGCGCGACCTGGCGGCGGTGCGCGCGCGGCTCGTTGAGCTGGCAGAATAGAGTGTGAGCCAATGCCCGACGCCCCGCTTACCCCTGACAAACGCACGCTGGAGATCGATCCTGACCTGATCGACCGTCCTGAACGCGCACCCTTCGTCGAGCTTGGCCTAGTGAGTTGCTTCAGCTTCTTGCGGGGCGCTTCGGACGCGGTTGACCTTGCAATGACAGCCCGCAGCCTTGGCTATGATGCGATCGGGATTGCCGATGCGAACAGTTTTGCCGGCGTGGTGCGCATCCATACAGAGGCGACAACGCTTAAGCTGCGCCCCGTGATCGGCTGCCGGATCGAAACGATCGAGGGGCTCGCCTTCCTGGCCTATCCGAAAGACCGCGCCGCTTATGGTCGTCTCTCGCGCCTTATCAGTGCTGGCCGAATGCAGACCTTGTCGGGTGAATGGCAGGAAAAGGGGGTGTGCGAGATCGACCTCGCAATGCTGTCAGCACATTGCGAGGACATACAGTTGATCCTGTTGCCGCCCGAAGATCTGGAGGCCGAGTTCGCGATCCGGGTACCAAGCAACGTCGTACCGCTGCGTCCCCAAGGTGATGAGGAAGCGGTGCTCATGGTAACCGCTCCGTTTTCCGAAATCCTGCCCCACTTGACGCGGCATCTTCCTTCCCTGCGCCACCTCGCTGCCTCGTACCTCTATCGCGGCGACGACACCGCACGGATTGACCGGCTTGATGCGCTGGCCCGCGAGAACGGCCTCACGCTGCTGGCCACGAATGACGTCCACTATCACGCGCCTGAACGTCGGCCGCTTCAGGACGTGATGACTGCGATTGCGAACAAGACCACAGTGGCGCAGGCCGGGCACCTGCTTCACGCCAACGCGGAACGCCACCTCAAGTCTCCGCAGGAAATGCAGCACCTGTTCGCTCGCTGGCCACACGCGATCCGTGCTGCCCGCGAGGTAGCCGACAATTGCGACTTCAACCTTGAGGAACTGCGCTACGAATATCCCGAGGAGATTTATCCCGATGGCATGTCTCCGCAGGAATATCTCGAAGTAGAGACATGGGCCGGGGCAGAGAGGCGCTATCCTCACGGTGTTCCTGACAGCGTGGAGCAGACGCTGGAACGAGAGCTGGAGCTGATCGCCAGGCTCGACCTTGCGCGCTATTTCCTCACGATCAAGGACATCGTCGATTTCGCCCGCAGCGTTGAGCCTCCGATTCTGTGCCAGGGGCGAGGCAGCGCGGCGAATTCTGCTGTGTGTTATTGCCTCGAGATCACCAGCGTCGACCCGGCCAAGCACCAACTTCTGTTCGACCGCTTCATCTCCGAAGAGCGCAAGGAGCCGCCCGATATCGACGTCGATTTCGAGCACGAGCGGCGCGAGGAGGTGATCCAGTACATTTACAAAAAGTATGGCCGCGATCGCGCAGGGCTCACCGCTACGGTCATCCACTACCGCCCGCGTATGGCAATCCGCGAAGTGGGTAAGGCGATGGGCTTGTCTGAAGACGTCACCGCGAGCCTCGCCAAGACTGTTTGGGGAGGATGGGGACGCGAGATCAGCGAAAAGCACGCTGCAGAGACGGGCATGGATATCACCGACCCGCATCTTCGCCGTGTGCTTAAGCTGACCGAGCAGATGATCGGGATGCCGCGCCACCTCTCACAGCATGTTGGAGGCTTCATCCTCACCGAGGGCTCGCTCACCGAGACGGTCCCGATTGGGAATGGTGCCATGCCGGAACGCAGCTTTATCGAGTGGGACAAGGACGATATCGAGGCGCTTGGCATCCTCAAGGTCGATGTGCTCGCACTCGGCATGCTGACCTGCATCAAGAAATGTCTCGATCTGCTCGAAGCGCATCACGACCGCGCGCTGACGCTTGCCACCGTTCCGCGCGAGGATCCTGAGACCTATGCGATGTTGCGCAAAGGGGATTCGCTCGGTGTGTTTCAGGTCGAAAGCCGCGCGCAGATGAACATGCTTCCGCGCCTGCGCCCGCGCGAATTCTATGACCTCGTGATCCAGGTCGCGATTGTCAGGCCCGGGCCGATTCAAGGCGACATGGTTCACCCCTATCTGAAACGCCGCCGGGGAGCAGAGCCGGTGCAGATCCCCGCACCGTCGCCGCAGCATGGCCCGCCTGACGAGCTTTCGAGCATCCTTGAGCGCACCCTCGGCGTTCCGATCTTTCAGGAACAGGCGATGAAGATCGCCCTGGATGCGGCAAAGTTCTCGTCGCTTGAGGCCAATCGTTTGCGCAAGGCGATGGCGACTTTTCGCTCGCGTGGGATGGTGGATGAGCTTCAGGACATGATGGTCGGTCGCATGGTGAAACGCGGTTACGATCCCGACTTTGCAGAGCGGTGTTTCAATCAAATTCGCGGCTTTGGTGAATACGGTTTTCCCGAAAGCCATGCCGCCTCGTTCGCGCATCTGGTGTATGTATCGAGCTGGCTCAAATGCCATTTCCCGGCGGCCTTTGCGGCTGCCTTGCTCAATTCCCAGCCCATGGGCTTTTACGCGCCGGCACAGATTGTGCGCGATGCGCGCGAGCATGGGGTCAATGTGCTGCCGCCCGACGTGAACGCGTCGCAGTGGGACTGCACCTTGGAAGAGATCGCACAGGCCGATGGCGGTGAAACGGGTCGCCTCGACAAGCATATCGCGATGCGAATGGGCCTTCGCCAGATTGACGGGCTGCCCGAACACATCGCTGCGCAACTGATCGCCGCGCGCGAAGAGGGCGGGGATTATCGCGATGTTGCCGAGCTGCGCGAACGTGGCGGGCTTGGCCCGGCGCATGTCGAGCGTCTTGCCAGTGCTGACGCATTTACCTCTCTAGGCCTTTCGCGCAGGCAGGCCTTGTGGGATGCACGCAGTTTGATTGCGGGACCTGACCTGCCGCTATTCCGCGCCGCGGACGAGCGAGACGAAGGGGCGGAGCGCGCCCGGACACAGCTTCCTACCATGCCACTGTCCGAAGAAGTCGTAGCCGACTACCAGACCACCCGGCTCAGCCTCAAAGCCCACCCGATGTCCTTCCTGCGTGCAGGTCTGGCCGAGCGTGGCTTTGTGCGCGCATGCGACCTCAGGAACCGAAAGTTCCGGTCCATGGTCAAGGTCGCAGGGGTCGTTCTGATCCGCCAGAGGCCGGGAAGCGCGAAGGGTGTGTGTTTCATCACGCTTGAGGATGAAACCGGGGTGATCAACCTCGTCGTGTGGCCTGATCTCAAGGAAAAACAGCGCCGTGTGGTCATGGGGGCGCGGCTGATGGAAGTGCGGGGCCGCGTCGAATATGATGACGAGGTCATCCATGTGATCGCTCACCACATGGATGATGCGACTGACCAGTTATACTCGCTCTCCGACGATATGCTCAACGCGCCGGTTGCACGTGCTGACCACGTGAATTCACCATTGCCGAGTCAGGTTGGTGGCAAGCGTGTCATGAATCCGAGGGATGACCTGATCGAGAGCGATGCCGAAGCGATCCGCCCACGCGATCTGATCGACGAACTGCCCGACGCAGATGGTGCGCCGAGGCGAGGACGGCGCAAACTGCCCAACACACGCGTCCATCCACGAAATGTGAGGATACTTCCGAACTCTCGCGACTTTCATTGACCATGGCCAGAAAATCCAAACCTTTCAGCATCTCAAGAAAAGTCGGAAAGTTTCGCGCCGAGCGAACACTATTGGTCGCGGCGATGCTCGGGATTCTGGCTTATTCCGGCTACATCTGGGTCGAGGCGCATCCGGAGCATAACCCTGCTGCCCCGCTCGACTTGCGGCATCCGGTTGGTATGGCGACTGCGACAAAGCTGGCAGCGCTCAAAGGCGACCTGCAGGAGTGCCGCGCCGTCATTGATCGCAGCGAAGTCGGATATGCTGTGCTTGATCCAGCAGGCGAGGGGCCTTGCATGCGCGCCGACCGAACACGGCTTACCGACTACCCCTTTTCGCCAAACTCGCCGACCATGACATGTCCTGTGGCTGCGGCAATGGAATTATGGCGCACCAAGAGCGTGGAGCCTTTCGCACGAGAGATATTTGGAAGCGGGCTCGCCCAGATCGAACATCTGGGAGTTTATTCCTGCCGTCGCCTATACGGGCGCAGTGAAGGAGCATGGAGCGAGCACGCCACGGGCAATGCGATCGATATTGCGGCGTTCGTGCTTGAGGACGGACGCCGGATAAGCGTTCTAGGCGACTGGGATGGCGATCCGGACGAGGCCCGCTTCCTAAGGCAAGTGCGCGATGGAGCGTGCGGAGTGTTCGCGACCGTGCTGTCGCCTGATTACAATGACGCTCACGCCGACCACTTTCACTTCGATCAGGACGGCCGCTGGACGAGTTTGTGCCGTTAGGCTGCTTCGAGCGCATACCCTGCTGAACGCACAGTGCGGATCGGATCCTTCGCGCCTTCAAGACCGATAGCCTTGCGCAGACGACGAATATGCACGTCGACAGTCCGCAGCTCTATATCCGAGCCGGTACCCCAGACGCCGTCGAGCAATTGACCGCGGCTGAAAACGCGTCCCGGACTCTCCATGAAGAACTTGAGAAGGCGGTATTCTGTCGGCCCCAATTGCAGCGCACGACCACGGCGCTGTACCTTGTGGGCGACCGGGTCGAGCTTGATATCGCCAACCTCAATAGTTTCACCGGCAAGGGCAGGGCGAATACGGCGCATGACGGCGGCGACTCGGGCAAGCAGTTCACGCGGACTGAACGGCTTGGTCAGATAATCGTCCGCACCTGTCTCAAGTCCGCGGACACGGTCATCTTCAGCCTCGCGCGCGGTCAGCATGATGATAGGCACGTGAGCGGTTTCCTTGTCACGGCGCAGCCTGCGGCACACTTCGATTCCGCTCGTGCCTTCAATCATCCAGTCGAGAATGATCAAGTCTGGCACGTCCTCGCTGGCAAGAACCATGGCTTCGTCGCCATCGCCAGTGCAGCGAACATTGTAGCCTTCATTTTGGAAACGATACTCGAGCAGCTCGGACAGAGCCGGGTCATCTTCGACGAGAAGCAACTTGGCAGCGGACATCAAATGTCTCCCACGCGAAGCCCCAGAATTAGACAAGGGCGGTCGCGATCCACATGTTTCATTTCGGCTACAGTTTGATGAATCTCACAGCGCCAACTTTTCCACAATCGTCGAAAATCGCTCTGCACAAGTAAGCGACAGGCTTCTAGCGGTCTTCTTCGGGAGGATAAGAGCCAGTGGCCGCGAAGTGAACCATTTCGGCCACGTTAGTTGCGTGATCACCAATACGTTCGAGATTACGGGCGACGAACAACAATTGAGCAGCGCTCGAAATGGTCGCAGGATTTTCCACCATGTGGCTCACAAGATTGCGGAAAATGCTGTTGTAGAATGCATCGACCTTGGCATCGGTGCTGATGACTTCGCGCGCAAGGCCGGGATCGCGTGCTGCATAGGCGGTAAGCACATCGTGCACCATTTCGCCAGCAAGCTCGCCCATTGCGGGGAGCAGAGTGAGCGGTTCGAAGCGTTCGCGCCCCTCAATCATGCTGACGCGCTTGGCGATGTTTTTCGAATAATCTCCGATGCGCTCCACCACGCCTGCGATTTTCAAAGCCGCGATGACTTCGCGAAGGTCGTCCGCCATGGGCGCGCGCAGGGCGATGATCCGCACGGCCAACTTGTCCACTTCAGTTTCGAGCGCGTCGATCTTCTTGTCACGCTCTACGACGCGATCACCAAGCTCTTCGTCGCCGCGAACCATCGCTTCGAGAGCTTCCTGAATAGCAACTTCGGCAAGACCGCCCATCTCCGCGATAAGGCCGCGAAGCCGGGTGATGTCTTCATCAAATGCCTTGACCGTATGGTCTGCCATTAGCCGTAGCGCCCTGTGATATAGTCTTTGGTGCGCTCTTCGATCGGGTTGGTGAAGATGTCCGATGTCGGACCATACTCGACCATCTTCCCGAGGTGGAAAAATGCGGTGCGTTGTGAAACGCGCGCTGCCTGTTGCATGGAGTGCGTCACTATTACGATAGCATAACGCCCCGAGAGCTCATCGATCAACTCTTCGATCTTGGCGGTCGCAATCGGGTCGAGTGCCGAAGCCGGCTCGTCCATCAGGATAACCTCTGGATCGACGGCGATTGCACGGGCGATACAAAGGCGCTGTTGTTGGCCTCCCGAGAGAGCCGTGCCGGATTCCTCCAGGCGGTCCTTCACCTCGTCCCAGAGTCCAGCACGTGTGAGCGAACGCTCCACAATGACATCGAGGTCGGCCTTCTTCTCACCTAACCCATGTATCTTCGGACCGTAGGCGATATTTTCGTAGATCGACTTGGGGAAGGGATTCGGTTTCTGAAAAACCATGCCAACGCGAGCTCGCAGTTGGACAACATCCATGGCATCGGAATGGATGTCCTCCCCTTCCAGCTCGATCAGGCCTTCGACACGTGCGACGGGAATGGTGTCATTCATACGGTTGAAGCACCGTAGGAAAGTCGACTTTCCGCAGCCGGACGGGCCGATAAAGGCGGTCACATAATCGGGCGAGATGTCGATCGACACCTCGTCGATGGCCTTCTTTGCGCCGTAGTAGACCGAGACATCGCGCGCGATCATCTTCGCGCCTTTGTCGTGCTGAATGCTTTCGTGGACTAGAGTCACCAGGTTTTCTCGAACTTATTGCGCAGGTAAATGGCGAGGCCGTTCATCAGAAGAAGGAACAGCAGGAGGACAATGATCGCAGCGCTGGTGCGCTCGACGAAACCGCGGTCGATTTCATCCGACCATAGAAAAATCTGCATCGGTAGGACGGTCGCTGGCGAGGTGAAGCCGTCAGGCGGCGTGGCCACGAATGCACGCATCCCGATAAGCAGCAGGGGTGCGGTTTCACCCAGGGCGCGGGCCATTCCGATAATCGTTCCCGTCAGCATACCCGGCAGCGCCAGTGGCAAAACATGATGAAAGACGACCTGAATCGGCGAGGCCCCCACGGCCAAGGCTCCATCGCGGATTGACGGCGGAACGGACTTGATTGCGTTCCGGCCTGAGATGACGATTACAGGCATCGTCATGAGTGCAAGGGTCATACCCCCGATTACCGGCGCCGATCGCAGGTTCGGGAAAAGGGTCAGGAACACTGCAAGACCCAGAAGGCCGAAGATGATCGACGGGACAGCCGCGAGGTTGTTGATCGAAACCTCTATCAGGTCGGTCCATCTGTTTTTCGGCGCATACTCTTCAAGGTAGAGCGCCGCGAGTACTCCGATGGGGAAAGCGAGCAGAAAGGTCACGATCATTGTCAGGATCGATCCTTTCAGCGCCCCCCAGATGCCAACCTGCTGAGGGCTGGTCGCATCAGAGCGAGCCAGGAAGCCCCAGTCCCAGTTTTCCGCGAGCTTGCCTTCGCTTGCGAGCTGCTGAGCGAGGGCCTGCATCTCTTCTGACCCTTCGCCTGCGAGACCAGCTGCGAGATCCGAAGATGCGGCGAGCTGGAAGGTCTCGGTACGGTCGATCAGCGATGGGTCTTCTTTCAAAGCATCGGCAACGTCGCGCCATGCATCGCGGCTGACCTGCTCTGCGCCTGCTTCACCAAGCGAACGCTCGGCATAGAACTCGACAATGTCAGGCAGCCCTTGCATTTCCAGGACTTGCGTTGCGCTGGGAGCAGTGAGCGAAACTTCGTCACCGGTCACGCCGCTTTCCGGCATGTTGATCTCGACTGCAAGCTCAGCGCGCTGGAAACCGCCGATGCCATTGGCAAGCATGTTGCCAAGCAGGAAGATCAGCACGGCAATCGAGAACACAATTGCGCCAAGACCGAGGGCACGAAAGCGCCGTTCAGCCCGGTACCGCTGGTTGAGACGTTTGGCGAAGGCTTCGGTGCGGGTCGGGCCGCCGGCTATTGGGGCGCTCTGATTATTCATAGGCCTCACGGAAGCGTTTGACGACGCGCAGTGCGATGATGTTTAGCACGAGCGTCACAAGGAACAGGACAAAACCGAGTGCGAAGGCGCTCAGGGTCGCCGGGTGATCGAAACTGCCTTCGCCGGTCAGCATGGCAACGATCTGGTATGTCACCGTCGTCATGGTTTCGAGCGGGTTGGCGGTGAGGTTCGACGAAGCACCCGCAGCCATAACCACAATCATGGTTTCGCCGATAGCGCGGCTGACGGCGAGCATTATCCCGGCAACGATCCCGGGCAAAGCAGCGGGGAAGAGAACGCGCTTGATCGTTTCGGACTGGGTTGCCCCCATAGCAAGGCTGCCATCGCGCATCGCGCTGGGAACGGCTGCCATCGAATCGTCCGCCATTGATGATACGAACGGAATGATCATGACGCCCATTACGACACCAGCTGCAAGTGCGCTTTCGCTTGATGCACCCGAAATGCCGACCGAAACCGCAAGATCGCGTACGGCAGGCGCGACAGTCAGGGCGGCGAAATAGCCGTAAACAACGGTCGGGATACCTGCGAGGATCTCCAGCGCCGGCTTGACCCATGCGCGCAGCGAGGGCGCAGCGTACTGCGTGAGATAAATCGCGCTCATCAGCCCGAGCGGGATGGCCACGATCATCGCGATAATCGCGCCGATAAAGATCGTGCCCCAGAACAGCGGGATTGCGCCGAACCGTGAACCATCCGGATTGTCCGGGTTGCTCATCGGGTCTGGCCCCCAGAAGGTTCCGAACAGGAAGTCGACTGGCGAGACCATCCCGAAAAAGCGAATGGTTTCAAACACGAGGCTCGCCACGATGCCGAAAGTCGTCAGGATAGCGACCAGAGAAGCGGCGAGCAAAATGCCCATCACAGTCCGCTCAACCTTGGTCCGCGCTCGAAAATCAGGGCGCACGCGCATGAACGCAAAGGCGCCGCCGGCAAATGCGATCAGGACAGTGATAGCATAACCGATGAGAGAATATCGCTGAGTCGCGGTGCGGAATGGCTCAACGAGCGCTTCTGCGCCTTCATTGAACACGCCCGGAGCATACCCGTTCGCAACCGCGCGCGCTTCGGCCAACCATGCTTCGCGCTCAAATCCGAAAGTCGGCAACGTCTCGCCAGCAGATGAGGCAAGGACCGATTGCGTCACGAGATAGGGAGCCATCTGTGTCCACAGCGTGATGAAGGCGAGGACAGGCAGGACGATCCAGATCGCCACGTACCACGCATAATATGTAGGCCGAGCTGCTGCGCGTGTCTCGGGGTTTGCTTTCTGAAAGCTCCACGCCTTGGCTCGGCCTGCAAGCCATCCGGCGAGCCCCAGCCCGACAGCAATCAAGATGAGTGTAATTGGCGACATGAACTAAACCTGGTTCCCCTTGAAGGATTGTCACGCGGTCAGGTTAGCCGCGGAATTCCTGTGTGAGATGCGCCCGACGATTCCCTGTGATGGGCACTCGGTGCCGAATGTAGATAAAATAAGACACCACTAAGACAATGTACGGCTTTCCGGTTCTCGATCCTCGTTTCCGTTTTGGATCGGCATCGCGTCAGAGGATGTGTTGGCGGCTTTCTTCTTTGCCTTCGCGATAGGCAAGCGCACTACCACTCGCGTACCTTTGCCAAGATCGCTGTCGATGTTGAGGCGTCCGCGATGGCGCTCCACGATGTGTTTAACGATCGCGAGCCCAAGACCCGTTCCCCCTGAGGCCCGGCTGCGCCCGGGATCCGTCCGATAGAAACGGCGAGTGAGGTGGGGTAGTTGTTCTGGCGCAATTCCATCACCTTGATCCGTAACGGCAATTCGCGCCATTCCGTCTTGCGAGCGGTCAAGGCGAACCGTCACAGGTGTGTCGGCTGACCCGTATTTGAGGGCGTTGTCGACAAGGTTTCTTACCACCTGTTCAAGCTGCTGCAGGTCGCCTTTGACGAGTGGGTTTTCCAAAATCTCAAGCTTAAGGCGATCAACCCTCTGCGATCCCGCCGCATCACGCGCAGCGCGTTCGGCCAGCGCCGCCAGCTCAAGCCTGGTTTCTGGTAGGTCGTGCTTTTCGGCTTCCACACGCGAAAGGCTCATCAGGTCGCTGATAAGGTTTTGCAGCCTCTGTCCCTCGCGCTCGATAATGCCGAGAAACTTTTGTGAGGTGGGAGAATCGAGGCTGTCGCCGCTTTCGCGCAGGGTTTCGACATAGCCAAGGATTGCCGCAAGTGGAGTGCGCAACTCGTGACTGGCATTGGCCACAAAGTCTGTATGAGCCCGGCTTATGTCCGCCTCGGCCGTCTGGTTGATCAGCTCGATAACCGCGAGGTCCTGATCCACCGACTGGTGGTTGATCAGCCAGATATCCTGACGTCTAACAAGCCCTCTTACGATAGCCTGCCCATTTCGATTTTCGCTCAAAAGCGAGATCGCTTCGGGCTGCCTGAATGCGACCCTCGCATCCTGGCCAATTATGTGCTGGCCCAGCATCCTGCGCGCGGCACGGTTGGCGATTGCGATGGTGTTGCGTTCGGTGACCAGCAGGGGAACGGATGAGTTCTCGATCAGCTTGCGCATTGACTGGGTGCTAAACGGGGCCTCGACAACGACACGTTCCGGCTCAGGTGGACGGCCAGAGGCGAGCAGAAGAGAGCCGATCCAGACGATGGTCACAGCTAATGCAATTGCGGCGTCCAGCCCCTGCAAGAGCATCGCCACAAGCGCGGCCAATGCGAGCATGATACCAGCGAGTGGAAAGGTCTGTTTGAGGCCCATGGCGCGGTGGCTCTACAGCGCTGCGCGAAGGCGCGAAACCCCGCGCGTGCAAAATGCACGCTTTCCAGAACAATTCTGCAGGGAGCGTCGCAACAAAGAGGTGGTGACCCGTACGGGAATCGAACCCGTGTTTCAGCCGTGAAAGGGCCGCGTCCTAACCGCTAGACGAACGGGCCACGCTCGTTGCGAGAGCGCGCATCTAGGGGGGCATTTCGGATGGGTCAAGCCCTGTGTGTGTTGCATTGTAGAAAAATTTCGCGCGCGCACAATTTTCCGTTACGTCAGTCGGCGAAAGCGGCGTCTTCAAGGTGCAGTTCGGCAGCCGGTCGTGGCCCCCAGTCGTCGATTTTCACCCTGCCGGCAAAGTGAAACTGCCGACCCTTGCTGCGGTGAATCAGGGTTTGCGCCATTTCAGTCTCCGCTGCCCGGAAGGCGATGGCTTTGAAGGACTGGCCATCGCCGCCGCTGGCGATCACTCGCAAGTGGTCCTTGCCCACGATGTCGGCCTTGACGATGCGCACAGGCCCCACGGCCACACGCGGTGCGGGCCATCCAACACCGTATGGGCCTGCCGCTTCAAGTGTGTTTACGAGGTCTGGAGTCAGGCCTCCGGGCGCGAGGCTAAGGTCAAGCTGCATCACTTGCGACAAGCGGGCCTTATCAACGTCGCGCGCAAGCCGTTCATCGAGGAACTCAGTGAAGGCCGACAGCTTGTCCTGAGCGATGGTGAGCCCGGCAGCCATGGCATGACCGCCTCCAGCCACAAGCAAGCCTCCTTCGCGTGCCGCGATAATCGCCGCGCCAAGATCAACGCCGCTGATCGAACGTCCCGACCCTTTCCCGGTGCCATCGGATGGATCGAGAGCGATGACGATCGACGGTTTGCCGGTCTTTTCCTTTATGCGGCCCGCGACGATACCGATCACCCCCGGATGCCACCCGTCGGCGGAAAGGACCTGAACCGCCATGTTGTGCTGCCCCTCAAGCTGGGCTTCGGCAGCTTCCTGAACTTCGGCTTCGATAGCCCGGCGTTCCTCGTTCAGCGCCGATAATTGTTCTGCGATAGCGCGGGCCTCTTCGGGGTCGTTCGTCGTCAGAAGGCGCACACCAAGCGTCGATTCTCCGATTCTTCCTCCGGCGTTGATGCGCGGGCCGAGAGCGAAGCCGAGATCGGATGCGATGGGCGCGCGTTTCAAGCGGCTTGCGTCGATCAGGGCTGCCATACCGATGCGATCGCGTCTTGCGAGTATCTTCAGTCCTTGCGACACGAACGCACGATTGAGGCCGTGCAGTGCAGCCACATCAGCGACTGTACCCAAGGCAACCAGGTCCAGCAGGCTCATCAAATCAGGTTCGGTCCGGTTCTCGAAATACCCCTTCGCTCGCAGCGTTCGCACCAGAGCGATTGCCAGCAGGAACGCGACCCCTACCGCGGCAAGATGGCCATGGGAGGCGGCAAGATCGCTTTCATCTAGCCTGTTCGGATTGACTAGCGCTGCGGTCGGCGGGAGCTCCGCTGCGCATTTGTGGTGGTCGACCACGATGACGTCGACCCCTTCGTCGCGCGCCATGGTAAGCGCTTCGTAAGCCATCGCTCCGCAGTCGACAGTCACGATCAGGCTCGACCCGTCCCTGGCAAGCTTGACCAATGCTTCACCGCTTGGGCCGTATCCCTCGAGAAGCCTGTCCGGGATGTAATACCCGGCGTCCACACCAAGAGAGCGAAGCAAATCGACCAGCAATGCAGAGCTAGTCGCGCCATCGACGTCATAGTCGCCGTAGATGGTGATCTGCTCATCATTCAGCACTGCGTGAGCGATCCGCTCAGCAGCGCGTTCCATGTCGCGGAATTCGGCAGGGTCGGGCAGGAATTCGCGCATGGTCGGTTTCGCGTGTTTCGCGACTTCATCAGGCGCAACTCCGCGTGTCATCAACAGCTGCGTCAGGATGCTCTTGTCCAGCTCCTGCGAGCCCATCGCCGAACCCGTGCCAAGCTCCATGTTCCGACCTCGCCATAGCCATGCCTTGCCGGCCAGTGATTGGGAAACTCCAAGAACATGGGATAGGGAACGCGTGGTCATACTCATCGCCTTACCCAATGCGCGGGCAAGCTGACAGGGTGAGGGCATTGACAATCGACAGCCCATTTGGCGAGGCGTTCGTCATGAGCAACGATCCTCACCTTATCGTCATCTGGCATAGCCGAACGAATGCAAGCGAGCAGATGGCCCGCGCCGCAGCAGAGCATGAGGCAGCAAGACTGGTTCGCGCGGATGACGTGACGAGCGAGGATTTGTTGCGCGCTTCGGGATATCTCTTCGTCTGCCCAGAGAACCTTGCGTCGATGAGCGGCGCCATGAAGGAGATGTTCGACGCCAACTATTACAGCGTCTTGGGCAAGATCGAGGGGCGCCCTTACGCGTCGATCATTGCGGCGGGTAGCGACGGACACGGCGCTCAACGGCAGCTCGACCGGATTGCCACCGGGTGGCGGCTGAAGCGGGTGGCCGATCCGATGATTGTGGTTTTCGGTGCCCAGACGCCGGATGAGATTTGGGCAGCAAAGACGGTTCCAGACAGGGTCTTGCGAGATTGCCGCGAGCTTGGAAATGGGCTAGCTGAAGGAATTGTCGTAGGGGTATTTTAACCCAGCGATAGTCTGGGACGCGCCAGGCAGACTGCGAGCATGCGCGAGCAAGCGCAACAGTCAGGCCACTTGCGCACAGCATCGGGGGGCGCTGACTTTGGTAAGACGTTATGCCGAAGGGCAGACAAGCAGGGGGATTTGGACGATCGCTGAGTCTTCCAAGCCGGCACCTCACGGAGTGTTTCTGCTGTTTGCCAAAGGCAAGCGGCCTACGATCGGTGACATCAAGGAATTCGCCGCAAACAGCCCGTCCGTGTCGCTCGTCCATGACCCGAGCGCCGGCGCTCCGATCAGGCTGGCATCAGACCATGGCGAGACAGTCGCGGAAGACGGGTCAGGTGCCCGATTGGCGCATGAAGGATCGTGGGTGGAACTGCTTCGTGAGGGGCTGGCATTCGATCTGGATGGGCTCGCGCCGGGTGATGGATTTGCCGTTCCTGAGGTCGAGCATCTTTTCGACCTTCAGGAGCAACCAGGGCCTGCTCGTTTTGAAGCGCTTCATCTTACTCCCGGACATCATCTGGCAGGTGGTGAGCGCGCCATGCCGGTTGCGAAGGGACTGATTGCGCTGGCCTGCGACCTCGTTCAGCATTTCTCCGGTATCGAAGCGGTCGCATGGCCTCCTGCGAGGAGCGCCAGCAGCCGTCAATACTTCGAATCGGTCGTGACCGCCTGGCTTGGTGGCGGCCCGTTTCCGGCGCTCGGCCTTACGGCTTTCCGGCAGACCTTTGACGGCGCGCTTCAAAGCGTCGGCCTCGATTTCTGGCTGGATCAGGAATTGCGGATCGAACCCCCGCTATCGACCGACAAGGTGGCTTCAACCCGACTTGGAGTTCGCCTCATCAATCAGCTTGTGATTGTCGGAGGCGTGGAGGGAAGCGAACGTATCGTGGCGCCCGACGGCAGTCGGCTCGTCCTTCGACCATCGCGCAACGGCAAGTTCATTCGGGTCTGGCGCGAATAGTCAGCATGACCGGAAGCCGTGTCGCGTGGAGGGTCCGATCATTCGATCGCCGAGCCGGTCGAGCATCCCTTCCGCGCGCCGCGATTTCCTTTCGTGCGGTCAATCGCCGTGGGTCGCCGGATCATGATCCCGGATTGCAGCGGCACCATCTTCTCCCCCGTCAGTTGCTCGGTCAACGATGTTTCGGGCCGCTTTTTCAAGCGCTTGGTCGCAAGAGGGTCGGATTTGATGACTTCAGGCGCAATGGCTTGCTGTTGCCCGCAACCGACGACGCGACCTTGCGCACTGGTATGCCACTCCGTCGCGGGCCGCACCGGCATTACAACGAGCTTGTCATCGAACGCGTCGGGCGGATCGAGGAAAGCTGGTCCGCGACGCAACCGCAAGACACGGAGCTGGCTCTGCTCGAAGCGCTCGAACGGCTCGCGCTGCTACAGACAGCGCTCCGCAATCGCCTGCTGAGTGAGCGCAGACGCATGATCCTGAACCAGAAGGACCCCTTGGGTCAGGGGTTCGACTTTGCCGAGCTGGACGCAATGGCTGAAGCGCTCTGGCGCGCGACCTGATCGCGCCTGGTCGGTTTACTCCGCCGCTTCTGCAAGAGGTGCCCAGGCAGAGTAGTCCGACTTCGCCGCCAGATCAGCTTTCGCAGCGTGGTACTCACGCTCGAACCGTGCGACCATGTCTTCGACCGTGCCGACCGATTTGACAGTGCCGATGCCCTGACCCGATCCCCAGATGTCCTTCCAGGCCTTGGCCTTGGTGTTGCCGCCCGATCCGAAGTTCATCTTGGACGGATCGCTCGTCGGCAGGTCGTCGGGGTCGAGGCCCGCATTCTCGATCGAGGATCGCAGGTAGTTGCCATGCACGCCGGTGAAGAGGTTAGAATAGACGATACCTTCCGCGCTGCCATCGACGATGCCTTGCTTGTAGCCTTGGTCGGCATTGGCTTCCTCGGTCGCGATGAAGGCGCTTCCGGTATAGCCGAAGTCTGCGCCCATTGCCTGCGCTGCAAGGATCGACGATCCGTGCGCGATTGAGCCCGACAGGGCGACCAGACCGCCAAACCATTCGCGGATTTCGCGCATCAGGGCGAAAGGCGATTGCGTACCAGCGTGCCCGCCGGCGCCAGCAGCGACCGGGATCAGGCCGTCGGCGCCTTTCTCGATAGCCTTGTTGGCGAAGCGGTTGTTGATCACGTCATGCATGCTGATCCCGCCCCAGTTGCGGATCGCATCGAAGATCTCGGTGCGCGCTCCCAGCGAGGTAATGACCAGCGGCACCTGCCACTTCTCACAGGTCGCCATGTCCTGCATCACACGGTCGTTGGAGCGGTGCACGATCTGGTTCACCGCAAACGGCGCTGCCGGACGGTCCGGGTTTTCGCGGTTGTGCTTGGCAAGCTCCTCCGTGATCTGGTGCAGCCACTCGTCAAGCAGTGACTGAGGGCGCGCGTTCAATGCAGGGAAGCTCCCGATGACACCTGCCTTGCACTGCGCAATCACCAGTTCGGGTCCGGAGACGATGAACAGCGGTGAACCGATTAGCGGCAGGCGCAGACGATCGAACGGGGCGGGCAGGGTCATGGGTGTTCTCTCCTGAAACTTTGTCCACGCGGTAGGTTGCAAATTGCAACTACGCAAGCACCTCTTCTATGCGGTAGAAACGCGCAGCGTTCCCCGCGTAAAGGTCCGCCTTCTCATCGGCGCTTGCACCCGACGTGATCCGTTTGAAGGTGTTCCACAGAACCGGATAGGTCGCGCCCCAGCGGTCGACCGGATAGTTGCTTTCGAACATCGCCCGTTTCGTACCGAATGCTTCGATGCAGGTCTCGATATACGGCTTCCAGAGGCGAGCGAGCTCTTCCGAGCCGATCCCGGCTGCCGGACCTTGTTCGGGCAGGGCGCAATTGTGCATGGCAAGGCCCCCCAGCTTGACCATCACATTCTCGCATTTGCCGAGTTCGATCATGTTCTCGCGCCAGACGCCGAAGCGTTCTTCGAGCTTGCCGGAGTAGCTCGCCATTCCAAGCGGCGTGCCGCAATGATCGAGACAGATTGGAGTATCGGGGAACGTGTGTGCGAGGTCGATCACATCGGGGATTTGCGGCTCGAGTATCCACGCATCGAAGCTGAGGTCCCGCTTGCCCAGTTCGGCGAACCCTCTGCGGAAACCGGTGTCGAGATACCGTTCAGGAGGATGCGCGAAGGGAGGGCCAAGAACCTCTGGATCGGCGTCCCATGCACCTGCGTGACGTATGCCGCGAAACCGGCCCGGCGCGGCAGCCTGCAATCCATCGAGCACTTCACCAGCGCTTTCGCCCAGCATCAGATCGGCGTGCCCTACAATTCCGGCGCACAGCTTCGCGGGGCCGTACAGACCGCTTGCGCTTTGAGCGGCGACCCCGTTCACGTACTCGACTTCGCCTATGACCTTCTTCGCCTCGCCATAAGCGCTGTTGTAGAACGCACCGCACTCCATGAAGACGCTCGCCACGATGTTGTGGCCGCTTCCCGAGACGTCCGCGCTGAATTGGTCGAACGTGTAATGGGCGACCGGTACCAGTGTCTCGATGAAGCGGTGGCGCGGCTCTGGGAACATCGGCATCATGGCACGCAAATCCCAGAGGTGATGGTGCGGATCGAGGATCGGCAATTCGGGTTCGAGGATCACTTCGGTCACGGTTTCGGCTTTCCTTTCGCAGTGATTTGCAAGGCCCTTGTTTTACAGGCACTTGGTTGAGAAGTGGACCGCATGTTACACGGTCCAGGTGCAAAAAGATCGCGGCCGATTGATGGGGGTGCAATTTCAAGCAATTCGTGGCCGAATGTAATGTGCATGCCCAGTGTGTAGCGCGAGGACAAGCAGTAGGAAACGACGGCGAGAACGTGGCCGGTCTATCGGAGCCCAAGGGTAAAAGAAGGACGCGACTTGCCGCGAACTCGCATTTTTACGAAGCGCAGGACGCAGCGCGGAAAAATGCGTTTCAGCTCGCAAAACTGTGATATCTTTGAAAAAGGGCATTGAATTGCGCTCATTGTCCTTTACCAACTGGTAAGTGGGTCGCCAAAAACCAAAGAAAATTGGGTTGAGGCATGAGCAAACACGATGAGTTACGTCGCCTGCGCGAAGATCTTCGCAAATGCGAGCTGGAGGCGGCGCGGTTGAAGCTGGGGTTAGCGACCGACTATTTGTCGCACGCTGTCGAACACGTCGAATATGTGCAGTCAATTACGCCGCAAGCGCCGTTATTGCGCGCGGTGGGCGGTTCCGACCGGGAACTGTGATCCGGGAGTTTGTGCCGGCGAGGCGGTCTATACAGACACAGCCGAATTCGCAGCACTGAGCACGGCGCGGACGCTCGCAGTGGCAACATCCTCGTCGATGCCGCAGCCCCAGACAGTGCGTCCATCTGGGTCCACACATTCGAGATAAGTGGCCGCGTTGGCATCGGTTCCGCTGCCGAGCGATTGCTGCGTGTAATCCACCACTTCGAGTTCGACGCCAAACACTTCGCGGACCGTAGCCATGACGCTCGAAATCAGGCCGTTGCCGCGGCCCGAGACGCTTTGTTCCTGTCCATCAACGGCGATCTTTCCGCTGAAAATGCGGGTTCCATCGCTTGCGCGCGTTTCGTTGTAGTCGACGAGCTGGAAATGCTTGTCGGGCGTTTGCACATGGTACGCGCCCTTGAACGCCTGCCAGATGTCTTCGGCGCCCAGCTCGCGTGAGCTTTCATCGGCGAGGCGCTGCACATGCTTGGAGAAATCGCGCTGCATCGACTTTGGCAGCTTGAGCCCCTCGCGCTGCTCCAGAACCCAGGCAAAGCCGCCTTTGCCGCTTTGCGAGTTAACGCGGATCACCGCTTCGTAATCGCGGCCCAGATCCGCCGGGTCGATGGGCAGGTAAGGGACGCGCCAGAGTTCGTCGTTCTGGCGTTCCTGCGCCTCGAAGCCCTTCTTGATCGCGTCCTGATGACTGCCGGAGAAAGCGGTGTAGACCAGCTCGCCGCCATAGGGGTGACGCTGATGGACGGGCAGGTCGTTGCAATATTCAACCGTCTCGATCACGCGGTCTATGTCGGAGAAATCTAGCCCCGGATCGACGCCCTGCGTGTACATGTTAAGCGCCATCGTCACGAGGCAGCAATTGCCCGTGCGCTCACCATTGCCGAACAGGCATCCCTCGACCCGGTCCGCACCAGCCATCAGGCCCAGTTCGGCGGCAGCAACGCCTGTTCCCCGGTCGTTGTGGGTGTGAAGCGAGATGACCGCGCTCTCCCGGTTTGGCAGGTTGCGGCAGAAATATTCGATCTGGTCGGCGTAGATATTGGGTGTCGACGCCTCGACCGTGGCGGGCAGGTTGAGGATGATCGGGTGTTCGGGCGTGGGTGCGAGCACCTGCATCACCGCCTCGCAAACCTCGATGCTGAAATCGATTTCCGCGGTCGAGAAAGTTTCGGGCGAATACTGGAAATGCCAGTCGGTATCGGGACGCTTGGCCGCTTCGTCGCGCATCACCTTGGCGCCTTGCATCGCGATCTCGCGCACTTCGTCCTTCGACATGCGGAACACGATGTCGCGCCATGCGGGACTCACCGCATTGTAGAGGTGGACGATGGCCGCGCGCGCGCCTTCGAGGCTTTCAAAACTTGTGCGGATCAGGTCTTCGCGGCTTTGCGTGAGGACCTGCACGGTCACGTCGTCTGGGATCGTGCCGGATTCGACAAGATGCTTGATAAAGGTGAATTCGGTCGTGCCCGCGCTTGGGAAACCGACTTCGATTTCCTTCACGCCGATCTCGACGAGCAGATCGAAAAAGCGCGCCTTTTTTACCCCGTCCATCGGGTCGATGATCGACTGGTTGCCGTCGCGCAGATCGGTCGAGAGCCAGCGCGGCGGGCTTTCGATCACGCGTGAGGGCCATTGGCGATCGGGCAGGGCGATCGGGGTGAAAGGGCGGTATTTGGTCGCGGGATTTTTCAACATAGGTGTGGCATCGGCTCAAATAAGGAATGGTGAGGATGGTGCTGGCCCCTGAAGCGCCGGGCCGCACGCTTATCTCTCACGCGTGCCAGCCCTATCGCGCCCAGGGGCGCATAAGTCGTAGGAGAAGGGCTGCGTTGCCGAATGTCATGGTCACTGTGTTGCCTATCTTGAACCGCCTTGCAAGCGGGGAGATGCGCATAAATCTCCGCCGTCGGACGGATCGGAGAAATTTTTTGTAACCTCCAGGGGGTGCTGGGCGAACTGGGTCATGTCACCGGCAAACAGGCAGCCGGATGACGCGAGTTTTTGAATTACCCCCACAGGAGGATACCCCAATGAAGAAGTCCCTTTTTGCACTTGGCCTGCTTGCCACCACTGCCGCTTGCGGTGGCGCTGCGGAAGCTCCCGCCACCGAAGGCGACACTGTCGCTGCAACCGAAGTCGTCGCTGAAACCGGCCTCTACGCCGACCTTGGCGGCGCGCCCACCGGTCCCGTCTATCGCGAAAACAAGAGCGATACGCTCGCCGTTTCGGGTTACGACGTGGTCAGCTATTTCACCGGCGACGGCGTCCCGGTCGAAGGCACCGAGGACATCACCGTGCGCTATCAGGGTTATGACTATCGCTTCGCCAGTCAGGAGAACGCTGACACTTTCATCGAAGACCCGGCCAAGTACGCCCCGGCCTATGGCGGCTACTGCGCATGGGCGCTGGGTGCCAACGATGCGCTGGCACCGGGCGATCCGAATGTCTACGAGATCGTCGATGGTACGCTTTATCTGAACTTCAGCGAAGATGTTCAGGGCCGCTGGCAGGCAGACATTCCCGGCTTCATCGAAAGCGCGGACGTGAATTACCCCACCCACTCGCCTGATGAGCACTATCAGGACTGATACGCTCTAAGCCCTCTCGGGCTGCAGAGAGACCCCGCTGCTCGCAAGAGTGGCGGGGTTTTTCTGTTGGCAAATCTCATCCACACCGCGCGTCGCGGATGACGCCGAGATTGTCGAGCATCAGGTTCAGTCGCGGATTAGTGGGGTCAGGCCGGACATAGGGGCTGCCTGCGGGAATGAAGCGCACTTCGCTTGCCCCGGCGGCCACGGTCATGATCTGCGCGCGGGTCGCATCGTCGGCGGGCTTTCCGATGAACGGGCCCATTTCGTTGGCCCCGCATGTCGCGCTTTGCGGATCGGTGGCAGTGCCGGGTGAGTAGGCTCCCTCTGCCGCACCTTCGAGCGGAGCGGCAACGGTGGGGGCAACCGTGGCCTGCGCATTGGGAGCGCCGCCATTGATGCGGGCGGCAAAATCGTCGGCGCTGTTGGACGTGTCTGGCTCCTCCCCGCCGCAAGCGGCAAGCGCGAGCAGGGTGGGAACGGCGATGATGGCAGAGAGCTTGGTCATGGCGTGTCTCTTATGTGAAAATGCGTGGCAGCGCTAAGGCGCTTCTACCGTTACAACATCATGACAGCGAACGCGCGCGCAACCTGTCGCTTGTCAGCTGATCCACGCTTGTCACTCCCATCAAGCGCATACCGCGTTCGATCTCGTCCTTCAGAATGTCGAGCGCGCGGGTAACGCCTGCTTCACCCGCAGCCGCCAGCGCGTAGAGGTAAAGCCTGCCGCCCGAGGCCGCCGTAGCACCGCCGCACATGGCTTTGAGCACATGCGTCCCGCGCCTGACACCGCCGTCGCAAATTATCTCGATCTCGCCCCCGACCGCATCGACAATTTCGGCCAGCTGGTCAAAAGGCGCGCGGCTGCCGTCCAGTTGCCTGCCGCCATGATTGGAGATCATGATCGCATCGGCGCCAATCTCGACCGCGCGGCGTGCATCGCCCGCGCTCATCACGCCCTTGAGCACGAAAGTCCCGCCCCATTGTTCGCGAATGGCGGCGGCGGTCGACCAGTCCATCGAGGTGTCGAGCATCGTGTTGAAATATTCCGCAATGCTGACCGCCTCGCTCGACCCTTCGCTGACATGCGTATCGAGGTTTGGCAGGCGAAACTTCCCGCGAAAGAGATAGTCAAGCGTCCAGCGCGGGCGCGTGGCGTAACTCCAAACGCTTGCGGGGGTGAAGCGGGGCGGGGTGGTGAAGCCGCTCCTCAGGCACCGTTCGCGCTTGCCCGATACGATAGTGTCGACGGTCAGTGCCAGCGCATCGAAACGGGCCGCCTGGCAACGCTCGATCATGTGAGTGTTCAGCCCCTTGTCCTTGTGGACGTAAAGCTGAAACAACTTGGGACCGGAAGTCAGCGCGGCGATCTCTTCGATGCTGCGCGTTGCAAGGCTGGAAATGCCGAACCACAGCCCGTGCTTTTCAGCCGCCCGCGCAACCGCCGTCTCGCCCTGCCAGTGGAACGCGCGCTGAACGGCGGTTGGCGACAGCATCAGCGGCAAGGCGCTCTGGCGCCCCAGGATCGTGCAGGACGTGTCGATCTTCTCCACTCCGGCCAGCACGTCGGGCACCAGGTCGATGCCGTCGTAACTCGCCGTGTTGCGCGCCTTGGTCAGCTCGTCATCTGCTGCGCCGTCGATGTAGTCGAACACCGGGAAGGGCAGCCGCGCTTTCGCCAGCTTTCGAAAGTCATCGATATTGTGGCAGTCGCTCAGCCGCATGCGCATCCCGTCCTGTTGTGCCTTGGTCAGCGTCTTAGCCAAAGCGCGCCCGGTGTCGAGAGAATGCCGCCGGATGCAGGCCCCCGGATCGTTTTCGAATTTCTTGTGCGGCAGGTGTCACCAATCGGCACGACCGAACGAATAGTCATGTGTGCGCCCGCTGCCTGACGGGTGCGCGCTTGGGTGTGGCCGGGGAACGTTCCTCCTAATGCCTCGGTCACATCCTTTTTCGAATGACAAGAGGAACAGCGCGATGGCCAGAGGAACGGGCCTGACCGCAAACAGAAAACGCCCGCGGGACCGTTAAAGTCTCGCGGGCGTTTCCTCCTGCGAACGTCAGAACCTCTGATCGGTGCTGCGTTGCTATTTGGTTTGTCGAGCAATCAGCCGCAGAACACCTCGGTGATGGTGCTGTCTTCATCGGCTCGGATGTTGAGGCGGTCTGGATTGGTCGAGCCTGCTTCGGCTTCCGCTTCGACATCGACTTCCTCGCCTGGCTCGAGGAAGCGCACGATCGCCTGCGGTTCGATGGCGTCCAGCAGAGCGGTGCGGCTTTCAAGGTTCAGCGTCTGACCGACGAATGGCTCGGCAAGATTGGCGCGGCAGGCGCTATCGATTTCGCCCACTTCTTCGGCGGCAACTTCGGGTTCCGGCAAGGCGCGCTCGACAGCGGCCACATCGACCGGGGCATCAGGCATGGGTTCTGCGTCGGCGCTGGTCGCCTCACCGCAAGCCGACAGGGCAAGCGGAAGGGCGACGAGAGCGGTGATGGCGGCAGTTTTCATAGTCATGTTCCTAGCAATACACGAAAAGGGGTGAAAGTTCCGCATCAGCACTCCGACCGTGCGAAGGAGAAACGCTCTTCCAGCTGGGCGAGCGTGTAGGTTTGGGCGATCATGTCACCGGGGCAGGGGACATAAGACGGGTCCTGCGTGAGGCAGCCTTCGCCGCACACCATGCGAGCGGTCGCAGTTTCATGGTCGATATGCCAGAGCCGCCCGCCGGGGGTCGCGACATATCCATCCATGCCGCTTGCGACGTCGCTCCTTATGTCGATGGTGGAGGGGACTTCGCCGTCATAGGCTTCCGAATGTTTCCCGTGCGTGTGGAAGCTTGCAACGGGAACCATGCCCGGTTCGTCGAAATAGGCGATGTTGCAACTGGCCTGTTCGCCGGGGCGCGAGTTTGTCGCGCCGAGCGTTCCATCGCTGGTTTCGAAGACGATCCCGCAAAGCTCGATATCGCCGGCGAAGCTTTGAGGTTGAAGCGCGTCCAGCCGTTCTTTTGCGAAGGCCTGCACTTCGGGCTGAGCAATGGTCGCGACGAGGGCGTCAGTGCCTTTCACATTCAGATAGGCACGCGCCACGATCACCACGAAGGCGAGCGCGCAAATGGCGTAGATAATGCGGGTGGTGGACGAGTTCATGCGCCCACCACCCGTGCCTTTAGTTCTTCGTCTTGTCGACCAGCTTGTTGGCGCTGATCCACGGCATCATTCCGCGAAGCTCTGCGCCGGTTTTCTCGATCGGATGCGCCTCGGCGCGCTTGCGAGCGGCCTTCAGCTCGGGCTGGCCCGCGCGGTTGTCGAGCACGAAATTCTTTACGAAGCGACCCGACTGGATATCGTCGAGAACGCGCTTCATTTCGGCCTTGGTCTCATCGGTGATGATGCGCGGTCCGGTGGTGATGTCGCCATATTCTGCGGTGTTGCTGATGGAATAGCGCATGTTCGCGATGCCGCCTTCGTAGAGCAGATCGACGATCAGCTTCGTTTCGTGGAGGCATTCGAAATAGGCCATTTCAGGCGCATATCCGGCTTCGGTCAGCGTTTCGAAACCGGCCTGGATCAGGTGAGTGATGCCGCCGCATAGGACAGCCTGTTCGCCGAACAGATCGGTCTCGCATTCCTCGCGGAAGTTTGTCTCGATGATGCCGCTGCGTCCGCCGCCAACACCCGATGCATAGGCAAGGGCAATGTCCTTCGCAGAGCCGCTCGAATCCTGATGGACGGCGATGAGGCAGGGGACACCGCCGCCGCGCTGATATTCGCTGCGAACGGTATGACCGGGGCCTTTGGGCGCGATCATGATGACGTCGATATCCTGCGGCGCTTCGATAAGGCCAAAGTGGATGTTGAGGCCGTGGGCAAAGGCAATCGCGCTGCCCGGCTTCATGTGGCCGGCGAGATCGTTTTCCCAGATCGCTGCCTGGTGCTCATCGGGCGCGAGAATCATCACGATATCGGCCCACTTGGCGGCTTCTGTGTTGGAAAGCACCTTGAAGCCTGCATCTTCGGCCTTCTTGGCGGTGGCAGAGCCTTCGCGCAGCGCAATCGCTACCTCTTCGACGCCGCTGTCGCGCAGGTTCTGCGCATGGGCGTGGCCCTGCGAGCCATAGCCGAGCACGGCGATCTTCTTCGATTTGATCAGGCCAAGATCGGCGTCGGCGTCGTAATAGACTTTCATGAAGGTTCCCTCTGATTGATTTGCGAATTGGTTGAAATTCTGGCGGTGGACGTGGGCAGCTTCAGGCCTCTTCGGCTCCGCGCATCATGCCCACCACGCCCGAACGGCCCACACTAACGAGGCCAAGCTCTCGCATCAGGACGATGAAGCTGTCGATCTTGTCAGGCGCGCCGGTGAGTTCGAAGACGAAGCTTTGCGTGGTCGTATCGACGACTTTGGCGCGGAACAGTTCTGCGATCCGCAGCGCCTCGACCCGCGCTTCACCTTTGCCAGCGACCTTTATAAGCGCAAGTTCGCGTTCAACATGCGGGCCGGCAGCCGTGAGGTCGGTGACCTTGTGAACGGGCACAAGCCGATCGAGCTGCGCTTCGATCTGGTCGATCACGTGCGGCGGGCCATTCGTTACGACCGTGATGCGGCTGACCGCGTGATCGTCCGTGATATCGGCCACGGTAAGGCTGTCGATGTTGTAGCCGCGCGCGGTGAACAGGCCGGTGATCTTGGCAAGGATACCGGGCTCGTTATCGACCGTAACGGTCAGAACATGACGTTCGCTCTCGGCGCTTTGGATTTTCATCACACAAGAGCCTTCGCTTCGTCGTCCATCGTCCCCTCGACGCTGTCGCCATAAAGCAGCATGTCGGTATGCGCAGCGCCGGACGGAATCATCGGCAGGCAATTGGCATCCTGGGCAACGCAGCAATCGACGATCACCGGACCATCATGCGCCATCATTTCCATGATCCCTGCATCGAGCCCGGCTTCCTCCGTGATGCGAATACCCTTCCAGCCATAAGCTTCGCCAAGCGCGACGAAATCAGGAAGGCTGTCGCTGTAGGAGTTCGAATACCGGCTCTCATAGGTCAGTTCCTGCCACTGGCGGACCATGCCCATATATTCGTTGTTGAGGATGAAGATCTTGATCGGCAGGCGATACTGCGATGCCGTGCCAAGCTCCTGAATGTTCATCTGGATCGAGGCTTCACCGGCAATATCGATCACCAGCGCGTCCGGATGGCCCAGCTGTGCGCCGATGGCCGCCGGCATACCGTAGCCCATGGTGCCGAGCCCGCCGCTGGTGAGCCACTTGTTGGGTTCATCGAAACCGAAATATTGCGCAGCCCACATCTGGTGCTGGCCCACCTCGGTCGAGACGATGGGCTTTCTATTCTTCGTCAGAGCGTAGAGCCGCTCGACCGCCTTTTGCGGCATGATGGCGTTCGGGTTCTTCTTCGACCGTTCGGGATAGGAAAGGCACTCACGCGCGCGCCATCCGGCGATGCGGGCTTTCCATTCGCCAAGATCACGCGGTTTGCGCGTTCCCCACGCTTCGACCAACTGGCCAAGCACGGTCGCGCAGTCGCCGACGATCCCGATATCGACCGGTACAGTCTTGTTGATCGAGCTGCGGTCGATGTCGATGTGGATTTTCTTGCTCTCGGGCGAAAAAGCATCGAGCCGTCCGGTCACGCGGTCATCAAAGCGCGCGCCGACGCAGACCATCACGTCGCACTTATTCATCGCCATGTTGGCTTCGTAAGTGCCATGCATACCCAGCATGCCGAGCCAGTCGGGATGAGTGTTCGGGAATGCGCCAAGCCCCATCAGCGTCGATGTAAGCGGCGCGTTGGTCAGATCCTGCAACTTGCGGAGCAGCTCGCTGGCTTCGGGGCCTGAATTGATGACGCCGCCGCCTGTGTACAGGATCGGCGCATCTGCGTTTGCGATAAGGTCGACAGCTTCCGCAATCTGGTCAGCGGGCGCGACCATTTGCGGCGCATAGCGATGCGATCCGGGCGCGACGTAGGAACTGCTTTTCGACGGGACCGCAATCTGTACGTCTTTGGGAATATCGACAACGACCGGGCCCGGGCGGCCCGTCGTGGCGATGCGGAAAGCTTCCTCGACCGTTGCGACAAGGTCGGCCGGGTCTTTGACGAGGTAATTATGTTTGGTGCAGTGGCGGGTGATGCCGACCGTATCGGCTTCCTGGAATGCATCGGTTCCGATTAGCCCGGTGGGAACCTGTCCGGTGATAACCACCAGCGGAATCGAGTCCATATACGCATCGGCAATTGCGGTGACCGCATTGGTTGCGCCAGGCCCGCTGGTGACGAGAACGACGCCCGGCTTACCCGTCGCGCGCGCGTACCCTTCGGCGGCGTGACCCGCGCCTGCTTCATGGCGCACGAGAATGTGGCGAATGCGTTCGTCTCCGAAAAGCTCGTCGTAAATGGGAAGGACCGCGCCGCCCGGATATCCGAATACGAATTCGACCCCCTGATCGACCAGGCATTCCATCAACAAGGCGGCTCCTGAACGCTGCGCCACTTTTATTCTCCTAGATATGAAAACGGCCCGAAGCGGATATTCGCATCGGGCCGGTCAGGATATTCGTGTTTCACAAATTCCCGGTCAGCCCGTTACCCCTACAAGAATGACAATAAGCATGACCGAAACCTCAAAACTGCTGTGCGCTACGCCGTGTAGCGGTCTTTTGTGACAAACCCAAGTGCGTAGCCTCTCGCGAACCGAAGGGCTGTGTTGGAGAGCGTCGCTATAGGTTAGAATATAACGCGTCAATGATTAAGTTTGAAATAATCCTGCAAAAATGGATTTGGTGTCGATATTTTGGGACTCGACACGGTTCCAATCTTCCGGACACTGATTGCGCAGCCACGTGAATTGGCGCTTCGCATATTGGCGCGTGGACCGGGCACCAGCCTCAATCGCCTCTTCCTTCGTTGCTTCGCCGCGGATCATGGCTGCGATCTCGGGTACGCCGATTGCGCGCATTACCGGAAGGTCGGGTGAAAGATCGCGGGCGAGCAGAGCCTCGACCTCTTCGACCGCGCCGCTATCGACCATCGCAGCAAAGCGAACGTCGCAGCGGTCATAGACCCACTGACGCTCCGGCATCATCACGATAGCGTGAAGCGATACCTCGTCGCCGAGCCCCCCGGTCTTGGCCTGCTGCCAGTCGCCGAGTGTCACACCGGTCGAACGCTTCACTTCGAGCGCCCTTGCGATACGCTGCGTGTCACCCGGCTCCAACTCGGCAGCGCGCACGGGGTCTTCAATCTGGAGCGCCGCATAAGCGACCTGCTTTTCCATTGCGCGCACGACCTCGCGCACTTCTGGTTCGATTTCTGGGATGGGGGCGATGCCTTCGAGCAGGACTTTGAGATACATCCCCGTTCCGCCCACGAGTATCGGGACCAGGCCGCTCGCGTGACAATCCTCGATCTCGGCTTTCGCGCGGGCCGCCCAGTCTGCGGCCGAGCACGCTTCTGCCCCGTCCCAGGTACCGTAGAGTCGATGCTCGCACACGTCGCGCTCTTCCGCGCTTGGGGCAGCGGAAAGGATCGGGATATCCGCGTAAACCTGCATGGAATCGGCATTGATGATCACGCCGGTCCGTCCGGACTTTTCCAGCTCTTTGGCAAGGTCGAGCGCATTCGCGCTCTTGCCGCTCGCGGTGGGCCCTGCAATGAGCGCGAGAGGCCGCGCGTCAGCGGTGCTGCTTGGAGATTTCTTGGTGCTCATCGCGCGTCTGATAGCAGACCAGTCGAAATGGGAAACACAGCGCGATGAAATGGACCGCGCCTTACCGAAGGGCGTCGGTCGCATTCACGCGATCGGTAGAGCGATAGCGCCGGCTCAGTTGCGGCCCGACTCTTTCGTAAAGTTGCCGATTTCACCAACCGTTCTGGAGATGCAGTTCCCGTTCGATGACGCCGGCCTCGCTCACAAGATAATCAAGACGCATTTCGCGCCCACAGATTTTCTGTACAGCGATGAACGCATCAAGGTCCCCAGCTTGTTCATCTCGGACATGGATTCCACCATGATCGGGCAGGAATGTATCGATGAGCTTGCCGACTACGCCGGGATAAAGCCGCAGATCGCCGAGATCACCGAACGCGCCATGCAAGGCGAGCTCGACTTCGAAAGCGCGCTGCGCGAGCGAGTAGGTCTGCTCGAAGGGCTGGAGGAAAGCGCGATCGACCGCTGTCTGGCTGAGCGGATCAGGCCGACACGGGGCGCAAAGACGCTGGTTTCGACGCTCAAGTCGCTGGGTTGTCGCTGCGTGCTGGTGACGGGCGGGTTTCACCATTTCGGCGACCGCGTGGCTGAATGGCTCGGGTTTGACCGGGTGGTGGGCAACCGGCTCCAGGTTGCCGATGGCAAGCTGACCGGAAAGCTCGATGGGCCGATCTCGGATGCGAGCACCAAGCTCGCCGCGCTCAGGCAAGAAGCCGAATACCTGCCCGAAGGTGCGACCATCCTCGCCAGCGGGGACGGGGCAAACGACATCCCGATGATCGAAGCGGCGCATTACGGGTTCGCTTACCGCGCCAAGCCCCTTGCGCGTGCAGCAGCAAATGGCCGGGTCGACAGCGAGTATTTGACCGCGATCCTTTCTCTCCTCGGCATCGACCGTAAGGACTGGGTCGAGGCTTGATTTCAGCCGCTCCACACCGCAGCGATTATCGCCCCGATATCGAGGGGTTGCGCGCGGTTGCTGTCGGGGCGGTGCTGCTGTTTCACCTTGGCTTCGAAACCATCAGCGGCGGCTTCATCGGAGTCGACATTTTCTTCGTCATCTCCGGTTTCCTGATCGGCGGCATAGTCTTTCGCGAGATCGAGGGCGGCACTTTCAGGTTTGGCGCGTACCTGATGCGCCGTGTGCGCAGGATCGTGCCGGTTATGCTGCTGGTCTTGGCAGCGGTGACAGTCGCGGCCTGCGCGGTGCTTATGCCGACCGAGCTGGAAGGCTATGCGTGGAGCCTTGGATTTTCAGCGCTCTTCCTCGCCAACTTCCATTTCTGGCTTCACCGAGGGACCTATGCCGAGTCCGAGCATGAAGTGCTGCTCCACATGTGGACACTGGGAGTTGAAGGGCAGTTCTATCTTGTCCTGCCGCTTATCCTGATCGTGTTGATGCGCTTTGGGCGGATGGGCGTGCTAGTTGGTCTTGCAGCTCTTGCAGTTGCGTCGGCTGCTGCATCGCTGCATTATCCGGCGGCAAGTTTCTACATGTTGCCCGCGCGGCTGTGGGAATTCATTCTCGGAGTGTTCATCGCGGTTGCGCCACTTCCGCTCGTTCATCTGCGCTGGGTCAGGGAACTGCTTGGCGTGGCAGGGTTAGCCTGCATCGCCTATGCGGCGCTTGCTTTTCATGTCGATACACCATTTCCAGGATGGCGCGCGGCGATCCCTTGCCTTGGCGCTGCGGCTGTCATCGCAGCAGGATCGGGTGGGGAAACGTTGGTGGGCCGGGCGCTGCAAGTCACGCCGATGCGCTTTTTAGGTCGGATATCCTATTCCCTGTACCTGTGGCATTGGCCGGTGATTGTCCTGTTGCTGCTTGGTCTTCCCGCTGGCGAGCTCGACCTTGAATTGCAATTGATCGCAGCAGGCCTGTCTGTCGCGCTGGCTGCTGCGAGCTGGAAGTTCGTTGAAGAGCCGTTTCGGAGAGGCCGCGTTGGAAGAGCCATGGTCGGGCGGGGGAGTGCAGCTGTCACTGCGGGCCTTGTCGCTATAGCGCTCGCACTGTCCTTCACGTCAGGATGGCCGCAGCGGTTCACCGAGCGCGGGCAGGATCTCGCGGCGTATATGGAGTATCCGATCAACGACGTGTTCGGGTCGGGCCAATGCTTCATTCACCATCGAAGTCAGACCTTCGATCAGCAGGCATGCCTTGTGCGCGGCGACAACAAGCCGCGCGTTCTGCTGATGGGAGACAGTCACGCGGCGCATCTCGCACCGGGTCTCATCGCGAGTTTTCCGGGCAGCGCCGTCAGCCAGGTTACTGCCGCAGGATGTCGCCCCCTTATCGAGCAGCAGCGCGCAACATACCCTTTCTGCGGCGAGCTTATGATGAAAGCCTATTCCGACTATGCGGCGGAGCACGGTTCGGACCTGATCGTGCTGGCCGGTCGCTGGGAGCGGGGTGACCTGCCGGGGCTTTCGTCAACGCTCAAACAGCTAAAGCGGGAAGGGCGGGCGTTGCTTCTGATCGGGCCAGCGGCAGAGTGGTCGCAATTCGTCCCGCGGCTTTTGACCCTTGCGCAGGAGCGGCAACAGGACACCCGGCTTGCCGACTCAATGCGGCTTGAGGAGCGCGGCGAGCTGGACCGGGACATGGCCGCGATGGCCGCAGAATTGGGTGTGCCCTATGCGTCCATTCACACGATGCAGTGCGACGGGGAGCAATGCCGGTATTTCTCGCCTGACGGTGCGCCGCTTTTGGTCGACAACAGTCATTTCACCTTCGAGGCAAGCAAGCTGTATGCCTCACAGATTGAGCATCCCGCGCTAATTCGCGCCATGGATTGAGCGCTCAGCGCGATGAGCCGGTTCTAGGTGGGTCTTGATTGAATACCTAATTCTGCTATTTACATAAGTGTAAGTAAGAGGTGCTAGCGGGTCTTTTATCGCCCAACCCCAGCACCGCCCACGCGAAGAAGGCCAGCCGCCATGACCGATTGTTTCGATCTGTTTGCATCCGACGGCACCGTCCTGCGGGACCCGAACCGTCCAGAGCCGCGCTATTCCCTGCCGCGCGCGATCAAGAATTTTCGCCTTCTGATGAAGGACAAGGAAGACACCAGCCTTGTCTTCAAGATTTATGAGTCGCTCCCTTCGAAGCAATTCATGCCGCGAGTGAAGAACCTGACGCTTTCGCAGCATGGCCAGTATCTGCGCGAGACCGAGCCCAATCTTCCCGAAATTCTCGACAACCATGCCGAGCTTCGCAAGACGCCCAAGGGGTCGCTGGCTCACGCCTATTGCGACTTCATGGAGACAGAAGGCCTGACAGCTGCTGGTCTGGTTGCCGAAGCGGACAAGCTTGGCCGTCCGAAATACGATGACCTCGTTCAATGGTTTGGCGATCGCTCGCGCGACACGCATGATCTTTTCCACGTGCTGACCGGTTATGGCCGCGATGCTTTGGGTGAGCAGTGCGTATTGCTGTTCACGCACGGCCAGTCGCCGACGCAGGGCCACCTGCTGATCGGCTATGCCGGTGCCGCCAATATCAAGAAGATGGTCTGGGGTTCGAACGCGCCGGTCATGGGCGCAGTTCGCCAGGCAAAGGCCACCGGTCGCGGCGCAGCTCGCCTGATTGAACAGCCGATCCGCGAACTGCTCAAGCAGCCGGTCGACGGCGTGCGCAGCGCGCTCAACATTCCCGAGCCCACACAGTATCGCGAATGCCACCGCATCTGGCGCGAAGAGGGCATCGACCCGTACAACCTCCTCGCAAGCGAAAACACTCCGCAGGAATTGGCTTCGGCCTGATCCGCGTCAGAGCACGAGGTGAGAAACAGCCGCTAGAGCCAGCTTGCAATCTGGCTCAGCGGCTTTTTCTGTAGGGCGTGCGCCGGGACAGTTGCGTCGTCTGACGGATGGCCGACGACAACGATCATCAGCGGTTTTTCCCATTCAGGCCGCTCGCACGCTTCACGCAGAAAACCCATGGGTGAGGGCGTGTGCGTGAGAGTGGCAAGACCCGCTTCGTGCAATGTCGCGATAAGCATCCCGCAAGCAATCCCGACACTTTCATTGACGTAATAGTTTTGCGTCTTGCCATCCTCTTCGATCCCGCCCTTTCGCTGGGCGAAGACGACGATCAGATAGGGCGCAGTTTCGAGGAACGGCTTGTCCTCGTCAGTGCCAAGGTCCTTGAGAGCGCCGAGCCATTCATCGCTCGCCTTGGGATCATCGCCATCGGCACCATAAAAGCGCCGTTCTTCCGCCTCGGCAGCCTCGCGGATGGCGCGTTTCTTCTTGGGCGAGGATATGACGGCAAAGTGCCATGGCTGGTGGTTCGCGCCGTTGGGCGCGGTGCCGGCCGCTTCGATTGCTGCTTCGATCACTTCGCGAGGGACCGGCGCATCGGAGAAATAGCGGCAGGTCCTGCGTTCTTTCAGCCGGTCGCGAAGTGCCCTTGCGCGAGCGATGCTTTCATCGTCTGGCAGGGTTTCGAGCGAATAAGGGACTGTGTCGTGTTCTTTCATCGCTCCCGTATTCCTGTTTCTGCGATGCGAGGGAAGTGGACAATTAACTTACATCGATGTAAGTAGCGTTGCAGGAGGAAGCTCAGATGCCCTTGATTAATCGTCCACTGGTATCCGAAACCCGCGAACTCACGGGATTTCAGCCACTTAAAGTGCTGCACCACTTTGGAAAGCTGGTCGAAGATAAAGAGGATACCGAGCAGGTATTCCACATTATCGAGGCGACCAAGGGCAAGAAAAGCGTGCGCCAGGCTTGGGATTTTATCCAGTCGCCCGAAGGCCAGCATTTCCTCAAGACCGAAGTCGATATTCCGGCGATGCTCGACGATCATGATCGTTGGGCCGATTTGCCGGAAAACTCGGTCGGCAAACACTATATGGCCTTCATGAAGCGCGAGGGGCTGACCGCAGCGGGTCTTGTTGCGGAGAGCCACAAATGGGCGCCGCCCGAAGATCTGCCGCAGGACCTGACGCAGTGGTATTTTGACCGCTTGCGCGACACGCACGATCTTTTCCACGTGCTGACCGGATATGGCCGCGATGCGCTGGGTGAGGCATGCCTTCTCGGATTTTCCTATTCGCAGAACTACAATCGCGGGATCCAATTCATCGCGTTTGCCGGCGCGCGCCAGATCAAGAAAGTCTCGGGCACCAAGGCTCCGTTATACGCCGCAGTGCGTGAGGGGCAGCGCCTTGGCCGCGCAGCGAAAAAACTGGCGCATATGGATGTCGAAGCTGTGATGCGCGAGGACATTGGCGAGGCTCGCGGGCGTCTCGGCATTGGCAAGCCTGTGCTTTACCGCGAATGCCTGCGAATTCTCGAAGCCGAAGGCACTGCCACCGCTGATCTAACCCTGACAAACGCCGAGGCGGCCTAACTTTCCGCAGGTTCCGGCGTCGCCTTTATCCGGGAAATGTTCCACGCGGCAATACACAGGGCGGTCGCACCGAACAAAGCTGCCAGGAGATATGGCGCACCGGGGAAGTACACCCCTTGTGCATCGGCGAAAGTGCCGAATGCGCGCGTCATGATCAACGGGCCAATGATGCTGGTGATGCTCATGGTGCTCGCGACTGCGCCTTGCAACTCGCCTTGCGCATCGTCGGCGATCCGCTCGCTCATCATTTGCTGTATCGCTGGAAACGCGATTGCTCCCAGGCTGCCGATGACGATGCCGATCACCATGAAATAGCCCGCGGGCGCGAACGCAAACATCAGATTGGCAGGAAGCGATATGATGAAGCCGATAAGGACCGTCCGCGCAGCGCCAATGCGCGCGATCACCTTCCCCGTCAGTGCGCCCTGAGTGATCGCTACCATGACCCCGTAAAGCGCTACGCTGAGACCGATCTGGAGCGTGCTCCACCCGAAAACCAGATCGGTGTGATAGGCCCAGACGGACTGGTGCGACTGCGCTGCCATCTGCATGAAGAAGATCACCGTCAGAAACCCGAAGACGACCGGATGGCGTGCCATCTGGATCAACGTGCCGAGCGGATTGGCGCGCGTGATGGAGAAACCACGGCGCCGATCAGGCGGGAGCGTTTCCTTCAGCAGCCAATATCCGGCAATCGCTCCGCCGATGGCGAGCATGGAGGCGGCTATGAAGGGCAGTCGCACGTCGATTGATCCGAGCAACCCTCCAATACCTGGCCCAATGACGAAACCCGCAGCGCCAGCAGCACCCATGATGCCGAAGAACTTTCCGCGCTCTTCGGGCCTTGCCACATCGGCAATCGCGGAGTTCGCCGCAGCCCAGCTGGCCCCCATGATTCCCGACAGGATGCGGCCCACGAACAGCCAGAACAGCGTCGGAGCCCAGGCCATGATCGCATAATCGACACCCAGCATGAACAGCGTGAACAGCAGCACTGGACGCCGTCCAAAACGGTCGGAAAGCCCACCGATGATCGGCGCGAACGTGAACTGCATGACGGCATAGGCAAACAGCAGCCATCCGCCGATCTGCGCTGTCCGGTCGAGCGTTTCCCCGGTCACTTCTTCGAGCAGCCCCGGCAGCACGGGCACGATCAAGCCGATCCCGACCATGTCGACGAACACGATCAGCGCGACGAAAAACAACGTCGTCGTGTTCGCAGGAGGTTGGGCGCTTTGCTGGCTCATATCAAAGCGCAGTCATCGCGAAGCAGTCGCCTGCGTCAACACAAAGGTGCCAGAGCGCTCCAAGCCCAAAGGCGCGCACCCACCATCTGGGTATGATCAGCATCAGCCCGTATACGAGCGCCGCTTCCCAGCCGTGGAGCAAGTGAAAGCCGACCGAACAGCGCCCCGGATCAAAAATCGGATCGGCAAGCAGATGGTCGAGATCGATCAGGTTCGCCGCGACCATCACGACGCCAGCTCGTTTCCAGCTGTCCCGCCAGATCACGGCAGCGATCAGGAACGGGACGAGGAAATGCCCGCCATAATGCAGAACGGGCTGGAGTAGCTCTATGCTTCCATCCATTCGGCGAAGAAGCTCTGGTGCGCAGCGCGAAGGTCAGCGACGCTCACGCCGAGCAGGCTGTCTCCTCCGACAGTTCCGATACGGTGGAAACCGACCATTTCGGCTTCTGGAATGTCGGGGCCTTCGGCAACCATGCGGTTGAAGGCGTCGGCATTTTCGGGAGAGACCGTCAGCACATAGCGTGCCTGATCTTCGCCGAACCACCACTGCGCAGCTGTATAACCTTCGTAACCGTCGACGAGATCCGCGCCGACATCACCGGCCAGAGCCATCTCGGCAAGCGCGACGGCCAGACCGCCATCGGAAAGGTCGTGAACTGCCGAGAGCAGGTCCGCGCCGATGAGTTTGCGCACAATCTGGCCTGCGCCGAATTCGGCTGCGAGATTTACCGGCGGCGCACGGCCTTCATCGCGGCCTTTGACAACATCGAGCCACATCGACTTTCCGAGATGTGAGCGGGTCGGATCGGGCTTTGCCCAGAATTCAGGTGCGAGAAGGTAGATCGCGTCGCCTTCGGCCTTGAAGGCGGGGGTCACCATCTTCGACGCATCTTCCAAAATGCCCACACCGCCAATGGCCGGCGTGGGGAGGATGGCCGAACCGCCGCCCGTTGCCTTGCTCTCATTATACAGGCTGACATTGCCCGAGACGATCGGGAAGTCGAGCGTGCGGCACGCATCGCCCATACCTTCGAGAGCGTGGACGAACTGGCTCATGATCTCGGGACGCTGCGGGTTGGCGAAATTCAGGCAATTGGTGACGGCCAGAGGTCGCGCGCCTACCGCGCACAAATTGCGATAGGCCTCCGCAATGGCCTGCTTGCCGCCTTCGTACGGGTCGGCATAGACATAGCGCGGAGTGCAATCGGTGCTGATCGCGAGCGCCTTGTTGGTGCCGTGCACCCGCACCACCGCCGCATCGCCGCCGGTCTGGAGGGTGTCGACCATGACCTGGCTGTCATATTGCTCGGCAATCCAGGCCCTTGATGAAAGGTTCGGACTGGCGAGCATTTTGAGCAGGTCTGCGCCCGGATCATCGGTGTCGGGCACGTCCTGCATCGGCGCGATATTTGCCCAGCGCATATACTCCTCTTTCGAGAGGTAAGGGCGGTCATATTCCGGCGCATCTGCGGCAAGCGGACCGAGCGGGATGTCGCACACAACCTCGCCATTCCATTCGAGCACCATGTGGCGCGTGTCGGTGACCTCGCCGATTACCGCAAAATCAAGCTCCCACTTCTCGAAGATCGCCGCAGCCATCTCTTCCTTGCCAGGCTTCAGAACCATGAGCATACGCTCCTGGCTTTCGCTCAGCATCATTTCGTATGGCGTCATGCCCTCTTCGCGGCACGGCACCTTGTCCATGTCGAGCCGAATGCCGGCCTTGCCATTGGTTGCCATTTCGACGCTGGAGGAGGTGAGGCCCGCCGCGCCCATGTCCTGAATTGCGACGATTGCGTCGGTCGCCATCAGTTCGAGGCAGGCTTCGATCAGCAGCTTTTCGGTGAAGGGATCGCCAACCTGCACGGTCGGGCGCTTTGCCTCGGCGTCTTCCTCGAAATCGGCGCTGGCCATTGTTGCGCCGTGAATGCCGTCGCGCCCGGTCTTGGAACCGACATAGACGATCGGATTGCCGACGCCGGTGGCGGCGCTGTAGAAAATCTTGTCCGCATCCGCGATTCCGACCGTCATCGCGTTGACGAGGATGTTGCCGTCATAGGCCGGGTGAAAGTTGGTCTCGCCGCCCACCGTCGGCACACCGACACAATTACCATAGCCGCCAATCCCCGCGACAACGCCTTGCACGAGGTGCTTCATCTTGGGGTGGTCGGGCCGTCCAAAGCGCAGCGCGTTCATGTTCGCCACTGGCCGTGCGCCCATGGTGAATACGTCGCGCAAAATGCCGCCCACACCCGTCGCCGCGCCCTGATAGGGTTCGATGTAGGAGGGGTGGTTGTGGCTCTCCATCTTGAAGATCGCAGCTTGCCCGTCACCGATGTCGATGACGCCCGCATTCTCACCCGGGCCGCAGATGACCCAACCGGCCTCTGTAGGCAGCTTCTTTAGGTGAAGGCGCGAGCTCTTGTAGCTGCAATGCTCGGACCACATGACCGAGAAAATGCCAAGCTCGACAAGGTTCGGCTCACGGCCAAGGCCCGACAGAACGCGTTCGTATTCCTCGGGTGACAGGCCATGCTGTTCGACGATTTCTGGCGTGATTTCGCTCGTATTTGTAGTCATGGGCGATGCCCATAAGTCAGAGGCCCGCTGCCGCCAAGCCGCCTCTTTGGGTAAAATAGCGATTCTCCCCCACCCAGACAGCAAATGCAGTGATGACGGCAAAGGCTACGAGCGCCTGAAGATAGAGGAACAACCCGGCTTCCTCCGGATGCGGACCGAACCAGTTGATCGCCTGCATTGCCAGCATGACGAGCATAAGCAGAACCGGTTGAGCAATCGGACCGCGCGATTTGCTGCAATAATAGAAGAACGCAGCGAGCGTGATCCCGATTTCCAGCGGCATCGCGATTTCGGGAGAATTCCACAGGCCAAGGCCGTAGGTCTTCTCGCCGCCTGCGATCGTGAGGTCAGGTGCGTGAACAAGCCAGTCGAGCGCCCAGTGCGAGGCGACGACCAGTCCGGCCAGCACGCCGCCCAGTGCACTGCGCTGCCAGATCGCGATGATCAGCGCAAAGCCAAGAGCCCATATGCCGGTTCCCGCAAGACTGTGGGTGAACGGATAATAATAAAGGTCGAGCGGCACCATTTCGGTCGCCGCAGGATCGACCCGCATCTTCTCGACCCCGACGATCGCCAATGTGAAAAAGGCCCAGTCCACGAGCTGCGCGGCCACGAAATACGTGCCGAGTTTCGGCCCGCGTGAATAGGCTGCTGCGGCGATGAATGCCGGTGCGAAATGCCCGATGAACATTGGAAAATCCTGCCCCCGATTTTATCCTAGCTCGTGAAGCGCAAAGTGGCCCATGTTGCAACAGCGCTTGCCGTGCCGGTCGCAAATGCTCCCCACATGATATCGATCACGCTGATCTTGGTCGCCCAAACCTTGAGAACAGCCTGACTTGTAAGGTCATATGTTGCGTAGCAAAGCGCGCCGAGAAGAACGCCATTGATGAGGGCGGTCATCACCTGTCCGCTCTCCAGACCCGGCTTAATCGCGAAATATGTCATTCCTGCGAGATAGAGAAAATAGAACACGGCTGCGGGTGCGGCACGGAATTCGTCGGCCATGATCTCGCCTATCACCGGGCGATAGAAGTTATCGCCCGCCCAGCGCAGCCAGAGTGCATCGAGCACGCCGAACACGACGGCAGCGCAGGCATAGGCGATCAGAAACTTGGTCATTAGAATTCTCTCTCGTACGAAGGTGGCCTTGACCGCGCCGATGCGCAGCGTCAATGCAAGAACCCATGGACGAGGGAACGGGTTCCGGATCGGAACAGATGCAAATCAATGAAATGAGTTTCGAGCAAGCTTTGGTCGCGCTCGAAGAGATTGTGACGCAGCTTGAGCGCGGCGATGTGCCGCTCGACAAGTCTATCGAACTTTACGAACGCGGAGAGCGGCTTCGCGCCGCCTGTCAGGATCGGCTCGACACGGCGCAGGCACGGATCGAGAAGATCGTTGCGGGCGCGGACGGCAAGCCTGCTGGCACCGCGCCTCTCGACGGGGACAACTGACATGGCCCTCGCAAGTGTCGAGAATGATCTGCTGGGCGATGCTCTCCACCGGGTACAGGGCGAGATTGATTCCGTATTCGACGCGTTCCTGCCTGTTCCGGATGATACAAGTGCCAGACTGGTCGAAGCCATGCGCTACGCTGCGATGGGCGGCGGTAAACGCGTTCGCCCGCTGCTGTTGGTAAGCACGGCGGAGCTGTACGGCGTAGATCGCACCGCAGCGCTCTGCGCCGCTGCCGCGGTCGAGGCGATCCATGTCTATTCGCTGATTCACGACGATCTGCCGTGCATGGATGATGACGACCTTCGCCACGGAAAGCCTACGGTGCACAAGGTCTATGACGATGCGACGGCGGTGCTGGCGGGCGATGCGCTTCACGCGCTCGCCTTCGAAATCCTCGCCGACAGCCAGACCAGCGCCGACCCCTTCGTTCGCAGCGAATTGATCGCAACGCTCGGAAAGGCGAGTGGCATGGGAGGCATGGCGGGCGGTCAGATGATGGACATGGTGGCCGATGAAGAAGGCGTCCAATACGACCTTCGCGCAATTACGCGCCTGCAACAGCTGAAAACCGGAGCGCTGCTGGCCGCGAGCGTGGAGATGGGTGCGATCCTGGGCAAAGTTGCGCCCGAGGGCCGCGCTCACCTGCGCGCCTATTCGCGCGATATCGGGCTTGCCTTCCAGATTGCAGACGACTTGCTCGATGTTGAAGGCGATGCCGACAAGGCTGGCAAGGCGCTGCGCAAGGATGACGAACAGGGCAAGCAGACGTTTGTCACGCTCATGGGCGTCGACAAGGCCCGCGAACAGGCCCGCGCGCTGGTCGATCAGGCAATCGCGCACCTCGCCAGCCATGGCAGCGAGGCGGACACGTTGCGCGCGCTGGCCCGGTTCATTGTCGAGCGGGATCGCTAGGAATACGGAGCCGGGCGAAAGAACCCGGCGTTTCATGAGGACGTTGCCATGACCAGCCGCATCGGGATTTATCCCGGCACATTCGACCCGATCACGCTTGGCCATGCCGACATCATTCGGCGCGGGTCCAAACTGGTCGACGAGCTCATCATCGGCGTGACCACCAACCCGTCGAAAAATCCCATGTTCTCGACCGATGAACGCTTCGCAATGGTAGAGCGGGAAGTCGCTGCCATGGGCCTCGAAAATGTCAGGGTGGTTGGCTTCAACGCGCTGCTCGTGAAATTCGCGCAGAAAGAGCGCGCAAACGTCATCATCCGTGGTCTGCGCGCCGTCGCCGACTTCGAATACGAATATCAAATGGCAGGCATGAACCAGCAGCTTGACGACGACATCGAGACCGTGTTTCTTATGGCGGACGTCTCGCTTCAACCGATTGCATCGAAGCTGGTAAAGGAAATCGCGCTTTATGGCGGTGACATCTCCCCCTTCGTCAGCGCACCGGTAAAGGACGAAGTGATCGCCCGCGTCGAGGAAGTCGGCCGCAAGGGCGATTATTAGAGCTGGTGAAGGCCGCACACTCATTCATTGAAGTGTCAGCCTGCCGCCGTTAGACGCATCAGCCATTCTGTTCTCAAACTTACGAAGGCCGCTCGGACCCGTGAAGGCACCCATGTTCAAGAAAACCCTCGGCTCGCTTGCCGCTATCGCAATTCTTTCGGCCTCGACTGCCGCCATCGCGCAGGAAGTTGACGAGGCGCTCAAGGATAATCGCGACGAAGGCGCTGTCGCAGAAGAAGTCGACTCGCGTACCTTTCCGCCGGTCGAGTTCGACGCGAGCGTAAAACCCGACAATGTCTGGGTGCTCGACCTGTCGAATGGCGAGCGGGTGAAGATCCGCCTCATGGAAGAATGGGCGCCCAAGCATGTCGAGCGCATCAAGACACTGACCAAGGAAGGATTTTACGATGGCGTGGTGTTCCACCGCGTTATCGATGGCTTCATGGCGCAGGGCGGTGACCCTACCGGCACGGGGCAGGGTGGCTCCCAGCTTCCCGACCTTGAGGAAGAGTTCAATCCCATGCCGCATGTTCGCGGAACCCTGTCGATGGCGCGCGCTTCTGACGACAACAGCGCGAACAGCCAGTTCTTCATCGTTTTCTATCCGCGTTTCAGCCTCGACAAGCGCTACACCAATCTTGGCCGCGTGATCGAAAACATGAAAGCCGTCGACGACATCAATCTTGGCGAACCGCCGCAGAACCCGACGCGCATCCTGCAGGCATCACTGGCGAGCGATAACAAGCCGCGCGTCACGGCGGCACCAGCGCCGCAGCCGGAACAGGATATCACGGCGGACCTGCTCAACGCCCCGCTCCAGTAAGGGCGCAACGATCTGGGTTATTCCCATTACCATGCGGCCTACGCCGCGCGCAGGGTTTACCAACCATAAGCTAAGCGACTATGGGCGCGGGCCATGCGCGTTGACCTGTTTGACTTCGAGCTTCCCCGGGAAAGAATAGCCCTCAGACCCGTGCGTCCGCGCGATGCTGCGCGCATGCTCTTGGTGCAGGGGGCGCAAGGCCCTCTTTGCGATCACGGCGTTTCAGATCTGCCAGACCTGCTTCAGCCGGGCGACGTGCTCGTCTTTAACGACACACGGGTGATACCCGCGCAGCTAGAAGGTCGGCGTGCGGGGGGAGATGCCAAGATCGGTGCGACCCTGCACAAGCGCATCGACCTTCGCCGATGGCAAGCCTTCATCCGCAACGCGAAGCGCGTGAAAGAGGGCGACCAACTGGTCTTTGGGGGCGGTGTCACCGTTATTGCTGAACAGCGTCACGGCGATGGCTCGATGACGCTCCTGTTCGAGGGTGCCGAGCCGGTGGAAGTCTTGCTCGACCGGGCCGGGACTATGCCGCTCCCGCCCTATATCGCCCAGCGACGCGGGGTCGATGACCAGGACCAGCGCGACTACCAGACGATGTTCGCGGCAGAGGATGGCGCGGTCGCAGCGCCTACGGCAAGCCTTCATTTCACGACAAAACTGGTTTCCGCGCTCGACAATGCGGGGATCAAGCGGGAGATGCTGACGCTACACGTTGGCGCGGGCACGTTTCTGCCGGTCAAGGCGGATGACACCGAAGATCACAAGATGCACTCCGAATTCGGGCGCATCAACGCCGGTACGGCTTCGCGCATCAATGCAGCGCGCGCGGCAGGTGGCCGGGTAATCGCTGTCGGAACGACTTCGTTGCGGCTTCTCGAAAGTGCAGCGGGCGAAGATGGCAAGTTGCGCGAATTTGCCGGTGACACGGACATTTTCATCACGCCGGGTTACAAGTTTCGCGTGGTCGACGGATTGATGACCAACTTTCATCTGCCGAAGTCCACTTTGATGATGCTTGTCAGCGCGCTCATGGGGCGCGAGCGTATGATGGAGGCGTACGAGCACGCGATCCGACAAAACTATCGTTTCTACTCGTATGGAGATTCTTCGCTGCTTCTACCTTGAGAGAGGGGCCAGCGTGCTTGCAATCGCGGCGTGCTGTGCCACATCGCGCATGATGAGCGAAACAATCCTTGAGATCAGCGGCCTTACCAAGGTCTATGCGGGCGGCACCAAAGCGCTCGACAATGTCGACCTGTCGATCCGCAAAGGAGAGATTTTCGCACTGCTCGGCCCCAACGGGGCGGGAAAGACGACGCTTATCGGGTCGGTCTGCGGCATCGTGCGGCCAAGCAGCGGAACGATCACGGCGTTCGGGCATGACCTTTCGAACGATTGGCGCAAGGCCCGTGCGCGTATCGGCCTAGTCCCTCAAGAGCTGTCGACCGACATGTTCGAAACGGTCTGGCGGGCGGTGTCCTATTCGCGCGGCCTTTTCGGCCATCCTCCAGACAAGGCGAGGATCGAGGAAGTGCTCCGTTCACTTTCGCTTTGGGAGAAGAAGGACAGCCAGATCCGTGAGTTGTCCGGCGGAATGAAGCGCCGCGTTCTCATCGCCAAGGCGCTGGCGCATGAACCTGAACTCCTGTTTCTGGACGAACCAACCGCTGGCGTCGACGTGGAGCTGCGCAAAGGCATGTGGGAGCAGATTGCGGCTCTGCGCGAACGCGGTACGACAATCATCCTCACCACTCATTACATCGAGGAAGCCGAATTGATGGCCGACCGGGTTGGCATCATCCGCGGCGGTAAGATCCTGATGGTCGATGACAAGGCGGCGATGATGCAGCGCATGGGAACAACCGAGGCCGTGTTCAAACTCGCAGAGCCTCTGTCCCAATTGCCGGACAGTATCGCGCGTTTTTCTGTGTTGCTCACCGAAGATGGGCGGGAGATTTGTTATCGCGGCGGCGATGGATCGGGCAGCGGAAGCGAGGAAGTCGCAGCACTTACAAAGGCCTTGATCGCAGCGGGAATCGATTATCGCGGGATCGACATCCACGATTCCTCGCTCGAAGACATCTTCGTCGATCTTGTCTCCGCGCGGGAAGAGGAGGCGGCGTGATGGCCTTCAACATTCGCGGCGCATGGTCGATCTATCAACGCGAGCTCATGCGCGCGCTTCGCACCGCCTTTCAGTCGATCCTTTCGCCGGTACTGACCACCTCGCTCTATTTCGTGGTGTTCGGGACAGTGATCGGCGGACGCATGGAACCGGTCGACGGGGTCGCGTATGGCGCTTTCATCATTCCGGGCTTGCTGATGTTGACCCTTCTGGGCGAGACCACCAGCAACTCGTCATTCGGTATCTACATGCCGCGCTTCACCGGAACCATTTACGAGCTTCTCTCCGCCCCTGTGGGCGTTGCGGAAACGTTGATCGGTTTCGTTGGGGCAGCAGCGACCAAGGGATTGATCCTTGCCGCGATTATCCTCGGCACGGCCACCCTGTTCGTCGATTATGAGATCAAATATCCGCTCGCCGCGATTGGATATATCATGCTGGTCGCTGCGAGCTTTTCGCTGTTCGGATTCATTCTCGGCATCTGGGCCGATAGCTTCGAAAAGCTCGGGATCATACCGCTACTGATCCTGACGCCGCTCACCTTTTTGGGGGGCACGTTCTACTCAATCGACGATCTGCCGGGGATATGGTCGACCATTGCCTACGCGAACCCCATCGCGTTTCTCGTCAGTGGCCTGCGCTGGACGTTCTATGGCACTTCTGATGTCTCGATCTGGGTATCGCTAAGCCTTACGCTTGGCTTCCTCGCATTGTGCACCGGGATCATTGCATTCATCTTCAAGACCGGTTGGCGGCTTCGTGAATGAGCATGGTGTGTTGCTGTGGCACCACACTTTCGTCAAATCGCTAGTGATACCCAGCCCGAAGGCGTCATATTCACTCGCGCGACAGAAATCCGATCCTAGTTCCTGAGTTGTCGCCCGACCCCCGTGAGCGACTTCAAAAGGAATAGAACAATGAAAAAACTGGCATATTGCGCGATTGCAGCTGCCTTCATGGCCACCCCCGGCGTTGTCTTCGCACAGGCTGAGGCGGCTGAGCCCTATGTGGGTCTCTCGGCAGGCTATCACGATCTCGGAGCCGACGATGACGACACGTTCGACATCGACGACACCGGTGCAATCTTCGGCGTTGTTGCCGGCGTCGACTTCCCCATCGGCCAGCAGGTCTTTGCAGGCGTCGAAGGCAACTACCACTTCGGCACCGACGCCATCGATTCCGAATACGGCGTTGCCGCCCGCCTCGGCATTCGCACTGGCGAGAATTCCAAGATTTTCGTGCGCGGCGGATATCAGGAAGTCGATCTTGACCTTGAAGCCATCCTCGACACCGAACTCCCCGACGGTTTCGAAGACAGCGACGGTGATTATCTCGTCGGCGTAGGCGGCGAATTCGGCTTTGGCGGCAGCAATGCGAGCATCCGTGTTGGCGTCGACACCATAGCGTTCGATTCCGTGCGCGGCACTGTTGGGGTCGTCTTCGGCTTCTGATCGCGACAGCAATTCAATCCAAGGCCCGGCGATGCAACCCATCGCCGGGCCTTTTCGTTTCGAAAGGCGCGCGGTGTTTCGTGGTGACACGGAGCCGATCGGCAGCTAGCGCGACCGACCATGAGCCAACGCTTCTCCTTCGAACTTAAGGCCACCGATGGCCGCGCACGCACGGGTAAAATCCAGATGCTGCGCGGTGAAATCCGCACGCCCGCTTTCATGCCGGTCGGAACGGCAGCAACCGTAAAGGCGATGAAGCCCGAGGCGGTGCGCGCGCTTGGCGCGGACATTATTCTGGGCAACACCTATCACCTGATGCTGCGCCCCGGAGCAGAGCGCGTGGCGCGGCTTGGCGGGCTACACAACTTCATGCGCTGGGATCGCCCGATCCTGACCGATAGCGGGGGGTATCAGGTGATGAGCCTGTCGGACCTGCGCAAGCTTACCGAAAAAGGTGTCGAGTTTCGCAGCCATATTGACGGCTCGAAACATATGCTCACGCCAGAGCGTTCGATGGAAATACAGCGGCTGCTCGGCTCTGACATCGTCATGGCGTTCGACGAATGCCCTCGCGCCGACCGCCCGCGCGACGAGATCGCGGCCTCGATGGAGCTTTCCATGCGTTGGGCAAAACGCAGCCGCGATGCCTTCGACAGCGGCGAAGAGCACGCCGCGCGTTCTGCCCTGTTCGGTATCCAGCAGGGGGCGCTTGACGAAGATTTGCGCCGGATCAGCGCCGACAAGCTCACCGATATCGGTTTTGACGGATACGCGGTGGGTGGCCTGGCAGTGGGTGAGGGGCAGGAGGCGATGTTCGGTGTTCTCGACTATGCGCCCGGCATGCTGCCCGCCGATCGCCCACGCTATCTGATGGGTGTTGGCAAGCCCGACGATCTGGTTGGAGCGGTTGAGCGCGGAATTGATATGTTCGATTGCGTTCTTCCCACGCGCTCCGGACGAAATGGACAGGCCTTCACATGGAACGGCCCGTTAAATCTTCGCAATGCGCGGTTTGCGGAAGATCAGGAGCCGCTTGACGAAACATCGACCTGTTCCGCGTCGCGCGACTATTCGAAAGCGTATCTGCATCACCTCATCAAATCGGGCGAAATGCTGGGCGCGATGCTTCTGACAGAGCACAATCTGGCGTTCTACCAATCGTTGATGCAGGCCATGCGTACTGCAATTTCCGAACAGCGTTTCGATAGTTTCGCTGCCGAATTCCGACGCAACTATCTGAGGAATTGATCCGGCAGGCGTTTGACTTGCCACGCACGCAATGTATTCTCTTTGTCGTCGCAGAGGGGATCATAACTTCATGAAAACGTGGAATTGTCGCGTCATGGGTGCCATGGCGCTGGCAGCATTGGCATTTGTGCCCGGAACCGGAACGGCGGTCGCACAGGGGCAATCCGAAGATAGCGCTGAAAAACTGGCCGAGCGATTTGGCACGCGTTCTTCCGTGCTCGATGTGAGCCTATCGCCTTCGGGCTCGAAGCTCGCCTGGATTGCGCCGGGAGCCAATCACACAGAGGTGCTCAACGTCTTCGACCTCGATGGTGACGGCGGCATCAAGCAGATCGCATCAAATTCAGAAAGAATCGGCGATCTTGAATATTGTGAATGGGCAACAGACACGCGTCTGATCTGCGAAGTCGTGGGGATGACGCGAACCGCCGACAATGTTCTCATCCCTTTCAGCCGCATGTTCGCGATCAATTCTGACGGTTCCGATCCCCTCGCAATGAACCGCCGCCAGAGATCGCGCGCGCTGGGTTTCAATCAGTATGGCGGCGATGTGGTTGCCCTTGATGTGGCGGGTGAAGAGGGAGAGATCCTCATTACCCGCAATTACATACCCGAACGCCAGCTCGGCACGCGAATGGCCAATCAGAAAGACGGGTTGGGCGTTGACCGCTTCGACGTGGTCGACGGCAAGCGAAAGCCGGCAGAAGCGCCTGATGAACGGGCGACATCGTACCTTGCCGATGAGAACGGTGCCTTGCGTCTCAAGGTTCGCTCGCTTGTTGATGGGACGGGCTTACTCACCGGGGAACGGGTCTTCATGGTGCGCGCGCCCGACGAATCGGGTTGGAGCAGGCTCGGCGATGTTACCTTGGATGGCCAGACCATTTCCGGCTTTTCTCCGGTGGCCGTCGATGCGCGAAGCAACACCGTCTTCGCCTATATCAATGTCGACGGATATCGGTCCGTGATCCAGATCCCGCTCGATGGCAGCGGAACGGCAAAGCTTGTGGCGGGCCGCGACGATGTCGATGTCGATCGCCTCATCCGCATTGGACGCCAGCGCCGCGTTGTCGGTGTAAGCTATGCGACTGAAAAGCGTTCGGTTGAATATTTCGACGAAGAGCTCGCATCTCTCGCAGTTGGCCTTGGCAATGCGCTTCCAAATCAACCTCTGATCAACATTGCCGGAGCGAACACGGACGAAAGCCGTCTTCTGATCATCGCTTCGTCCGATACCGATCCCGGCACCGTGTATCTCTATGACAAAGGGACGCGGCAGCTGGAGGTGCTTCTCGCCATGCGAGACTTCCTGGTCGATCACCCGATGGGTTCGATGAAGCCGATCAGCTATCCGGCAAAGGACGGCACCGAGATTCCCGGATACCTCACCCTGCCTGCAGGGTCAGAGGGTGAGAACCTACCGGCAATCGTCCTGCCACACGGCGGACCGGCTGCGCGCGATTTCTGGGGTTTTGACTGGCTGGTCCAGTTCTTCACCGCACGCGGCTATGCGGTCATGCAGCCCAATTACCGCGGGTCTTCGGGCTATGGCGAAGCCTGGTTTGGCCGGAACGGTTATCAAGCCTGGGACGTAGCGATTGGGGATGTGAATGACGCCGGACGATGGATGGTGTCGCAGGGGATTGCCGATCCGGAGAAGCTTGCCATCGTTGGTTGGTCCTACGGCGGGTATGCAGCGCTACTGTCGCAGGTTACAGCGCCCGACCTGTTCAAGGCGGTCGTGGCTGTTGCGCCTGTAACGGACCTTGAGTTTCTGCGCGATGACGCGCGCAACTACACCAACTTCCGTTTCCGCGATCGACAGCTTGGCACAGGTCCCCACATCGCAGCCGGCAGCCCACGCCGCCACGCAACCCGCTTCTCTGCCCCGGTCGCGCTGTTTCACGGTGACCTGGACCTCAATGTAAGCGTTCGTCATTCGCGCTCGATGGCTGATGCTCTGAGGGACGAGGGCAAGCAAGTTCAGTATGTCGAGTTTGAGGAGCTCCAGCATGACCTCGGGGACAACAAGGCGCGAAGCGAGATGCTGGCTTCAATCGACGAATTTCTGACCGACGCACTGTCTCGCTGAAACTTTGCCTCGGCGACCTCTCGACAAACGCGTTGCTTCGGGCCAATGGCGCTTGCATGAGTGATTTCACTGCAAAACTGCCCGATGATTGCGAAACGATGGTCGATGTCCGCGAGGGCGTCGATGCGACCGATCGCGCGCTGGTCGAGTTGCTGGATCGCCGGTTCGGCTACATGCGCGCGGCCGCGCGGATCAAGCCGACGCGCGATGACGTGCGTGATGAGGAGCGCAAGGCCAGCGTCATCAACGCAGCCGTCGCCGACGCCGAGACGCGCGGAATTCCAGGCAATGTGATCGCCGATATCTGGGAGCGGCTAGTCGAAGGGTCGATCGCGTACGAATTCGTCGAATGGGATCGCACCCGCGACTAAGCCTTTGTGCGATTGAGGAAACGCTCAAGCCGAGCTTCCTTCTTGTCCGGATTGGTCTGGCGGATCGTACGCGCAAGCTTTTCGATTTTCGCTGCCCACTTGTCAGCATGCTTTTCCGCGCCGCCAAATTTCACTTGTCCTAACGGCAAGATACGGACCGGCTTCATTCCGCAAAACTCAAGCACCTGCTTTTTCCAGCGGTGGATGATTGAATTGCCGTAAAGCAGCCGCAGGGCGAAGGGCGGCGTATCCATTGTGATGATTACGTCAGCTGAACGACCTGCCATGTTGCGGTCCCACCACGTGTCATTGTCGTGATAGCTAAAGGTGAATCCGGGCAACATGACCCTGTCGAGCAAACCTTTGAGAAGCGCAGGTTCCGCACCCCACCACATCGGAAAACAGAATACGACATGATCGCACGCGTCGAGGCGTTCGGCGAAGTGCGCAAGATCGGGCTCCCAGTTGGTTCGCTTGCGATAACCGTGCCTGAGGTTGGGATTGAATTCCATGTCACGCACGGCGATGCGGTGAATTTCGCAGTTCGCCGGTATAGCCGCTTGGTAGAGATCGAGGAGGTGCGAGCAGTAGCGGTCGGTATCGGGATGGCCGTCAACTAGCAGGATGTTCATTCGATGATCCCCTATCAGATTATCCCCGCTTGCCTCGCTTGACCGCAAATGAAAAGGGCAGCTCCCGAAGGAGCTGCCCGTTTCCGTTGTCTATGAGCTCGCGGCTATTAGCGCGAGTAGAACTCGACCACGAGGTTCGGTTCCATGGTGACCGGGTAGGGCACTTCGTCGAGCTTCGGCACGCGGGTGAACTGAACCTTGTCGTTGCCGTCGGGCGCGACATAGTCGGGAATTTCACGCTCAGGCAGGCTCTGCGCTTCGATGACGAGAGCCATTTCCTTGGCCTTGTTGCCGAGGCTGATGACGTCGCCAACATCGCAGCGACGCGATGCAATGTTGCACTTCACGCCGTTCACATAAATGTGGCCGTGCGAAACGATCTGACGTGCGGCGAAGATCGTCGGAGCGAACTTGGCACGGTACACGATCATGTCGAGGCGACGCTCAAGCAGGCCGATCAGGTTCTGGCCGGTGTCACCCTTCATGCGGGTGGCGTCCTTGTAGGTCGAGCGGAACTGCTTCTCGGTAACGTCGCCATAATAACCCTTGAGCTTCTGCTTGGCGCGCAGCTGCAGGCCGAAGTCGCTCATCTTACTCTTGCGACGCTGACCGTGCTGGCCGGGGCCGTAGGAACGCTTGTTTACGGGGCTGTTGGGGCGACCCCAGATGTTTTCACCCATCCGGCGGTCGAGTTTGTACTTGGCGCTCTTGCGCTTCGACATAAGTCTTTCCTTCAATCTAGCTGGACCAACCGATTGCTGGCCATTCAACCCGGCATCGCTCCGTCAACCATATCGGTTGGCGCGGCCACCGCTTCACCGGGGTGCGGGGCCAAAATGCGAAGGCGCGCCAATAGCATCATCGGCGCGCCAGTCAAGCTTTGTGAAGCGTCTAACTGCCGCGTCGATCAGTTGCCAGAATTGAACCGGCGCCATTCGGCTTTGGTCATGCAGACACGGGTCGGGCGACGGCTCGCGGCATCGAGCCGGACCCGGCGGCAAATGCGCTCTGCCTCTTCAGGCTCTTCTTCGACCTGCGGCGCAGCCGGTGCGGGAGCAGGGGCGTCAGCGGGACTCGACTGAGCCGCTTCGTCAGCAGGTTCACTATCCTGTTGCTCAACCTGCGTTTCGGTTACGGTCGGTGCCGTTTCCTGAGCCGGCTCATCGGCAGATGCGGACGCGGCGAATACCAGCGCGACCGCGGCGAGCGGGAGGGTGAGCTTCATCAAAATCTCATTGAAGTTTAGAGGGTTTGCAATGGCTAACCGCGCTCAGCTTGCTTGTCCACCGTCATTCGGGGGATCGCTGGACGACACAAAGGGGCAAATCACTCTGGGTCGCGGCGCGGGCGTTCAAGCGTGCTTAGAATGCCGCGCAATGTGCGCACTTCCAGATGGTTCCAGCCGGGTTTGGTGAGCACGCTGCGCAACGTGCGCGCGGTTGCCTCTCTTCGGCTTTCGGGAAGGAAATAGCCGCGAGGATCGAGCAGCTTCTCAAAATGGCCGATCAATCCTTCCAGATCGTCCTGTGGGGCAGGGGGCAGGAGTTTGTCTTCGGCAGTGGGCTGGACGAGATCCCCCATGGGGTCCTCAAGTTCGCGGCCTATCCGGGACCACTCATATGCGCACAGGATGACCGCCTGCGCGAGGTTGAGAGAGCCGAACTCGGGATTGATCGGGACGGTCAGGATATGCCGGGCGAGCGCCACATCCTCCGTTTCAAGACCCGATGCCTCACGCCCAAACAGGATCGCATGGCGTCCGGGTTCAGCATGGACCAAACGTGCCGCCCCGTCCGCGCCCACGACCGGCTTGGTCACACCGCGCTTGCGCACGGTCGTAGCGTAGACATGCTCGCAATCTGCGACGGCTTCGGCGGTGCTTGAATAGATTTTGGCCTCGTCGAGCACGATGTCGGCACCCGCTGCTGCCGGGCCAGCCGAAGGGTTTGGCCAGCCATCACGCGGGTTCACGATGCGCATTTCGGTCAGCCCGAAGTTCAGCATCGCTCGAGCGGCTTTCCCGATATTCTCACCAAGCTGGGGGCGGACAAGTACGATGATAGGCTTGTTCGCCATGCTCAGTCTTTCGCTGCTTCCTGTACGGAGCTGGCGAATTCTTCGAAATCGCGAGCTTCGGAAAAGTCGCGATAGACGCTCGCGAAGCGGATGTAGGCGACCGAGTCGATCTGTTTCAGCCCTTCCATAACCATTTCACCGATGCGGGCAGAAGGTACTTCGGCTTCCCCGGCGGTTTCGACCTGACGCTGAATGCCGGACACAAGCTGGTCGATGCGTTCCTGCGATACATCACGTTTGCGACAGGCGAGCGCGACTGAGCGTTCGAGCTTGGAGCGGTCGAAAGCCTCTCGACGCTCCTCGCCCTTGTCGCCCGACTTCACGATGGTGACTTCGCGCAGCTGCACGCGTTCGAAGGTGGTGAAACGGGCTCCACAAGATGAACATTGCCGGCGCCGCCTGATCGAGGTGTTGTCCTCGGTCGGGCGGCTGTCCTTCACCTGGGTATCTTCGTGGGCGCAGAACGGGCAGCGCATGTCGGTTATGAACTCGCTTGATTACCGTCCCGGATAGACCGGGAAGTCTGCGCAAAGCTTGGCGACTTCGCCGCGAACCTGCTCTTCGATTTGTGCATCGCCTTCGGGTCCATTCTTGGAAAGGCCATCGACTACGCGCGCGATCAGCTCTCCGACCTTGCGGAATTCGACCGGGCCAAAGCCGCGGGTGGTGCCCGCAGGCGTACCGAGACGGATGCCGCTCGTGACGAAAGGAGATCGGGTGTCGAAGGGAATGCCGTTCTTGTTGCAAGTCAGCCAGGCGCGGTCGAGACCTGCCTCTGCCGCCTTACCGGTCACGTCCTTGGCAGTCAGATCGACCAGCATCGAGTGGTTGTCGGTCCCGCCCGAGACGATGCGCAGCCCATTCTCTTCAAGGCTTGCAGCCAACGCGCGAGCGTTCTCAACTATGCGGTGCGCATAGGTCTTGAACTCAGGCTGGAGAGCTTCGCGAAAGGCGACAGCCTTCGCCGCCACGACGTGCATCAGAGGACCGCCCTGAAGGCCGGGGAAAACCGCCATATTGAGCGGCTTGGTGTACTTTTCGTCGTTCCACAAGATGATGCCCGAACGCGGCCCGCGCAGGCTCTTGTGGGTTGTCGAGGTGACGATATCGCAATGCGGGAAGGGCGAGGGGTGCGCGCCGCCAGCGACGAGGCCCGAAATGTGGCTCATGTCGCAAAGGAGGATCGCGCCAACCTCGTCCGCAATTTCGCGGAATGCGGCAAAATCCCAGACGCGCGAATAGGCAGTGCCGCCGCAGATGATGAGCTTGGGGCTATGCTCGCGAGCGGTCGCGGCGACCGCTTCCATGTCGATAAGCTCGTCGCCTTCAGTGACGCCATAGCTGACCGGATTGAACCACTTGCCGCTCATGTTAACCGGCGAACCGTGAGTGAGGTGACCGCCCGAATTGAGGTCGAGACCCATGAAGGTGTCGCCCGGCTCAAGCATTGCCAAAAACACTGCCTGATTCATCTGGCTACCGCTGTTCGGCTGCACGTTGGCGAAGTTGCATCCGAACAGCTGCTTTGCTCGTTCGATAGCGAGGGTTTCGACTACGTCAGCATAGTCGCAGCCGCCATAGTAACGCTTGCCCGGATAGCCCTCGGCATATTTGTTGGTGAAGACGCTACCGGTCGCCTCAAGCACCGCAGTCGAAGCGATGTTTTCAGAGGCGATAAGTTCGATCTTATCCTGCTGGCGCTTCAGCTCCTTTCCGATTGCCTCGGCAATTTCAGGGTCGGACGTGGCAAGATCGTCATGCCAGAAACCGTGCATCGGATCGGTGGAATGGTCAGGCTGCGTGCTCATTGGTGGGTCTCGATATGGTCGGGAGAGGTCGGCGGATTACCGAGCTTGGCAACTCGGCGCTGGTGACGGCCGGCAGGATCGCCTTCGTCAGCAAATTCGGTGTTGAGAAACGTAGCTACGCAAGACTTCGCCATTTCGATGCCGGTCAGCCGCGCACCCAGTGCAATACAATTTGCATTGTTGTGCTCGCGGGCCAGCGCTGCCGAGAGCGGCTCTGATACGAGAGCGCAGCGAAGCGCCGGGTGACGATTGACGCTGATCGATATGCCGATACCAGAACCGCACAGCGCAATTCCGTACTGTGCGGTACCGTCCGCCACGACTTCGGCCAGTTTGTATCCGTAGTCGGGATAATCGACGCTCTCCCCCTCATCCGGGCCGAGATCGGCGACTTCGTGGCCTTCGTCCATCAACCATTCGGCCAGGCTTGCCTTGAGATCGGTGGCGGCGTGATCTGATGCAATGGCTATACGCATTCGCGCTACATAGTCGTGGCAAGCCCGCGACTCCACCCCGCGCATGACGCTTTTCGACGTATCAGAGCGTCGAGATGCGGATTTGCCGCATCGAGCGGTCCGCCGGCCCCTTGTGCCATGGCACATAGTGAGCCATTTCATGCCGATGCGCGTCATTTGGACTCTTCGACTTTGCGCCGCTCTCTCGATGCCAGCATGGGAGACCTTGGCGGCCGATCCCGGTACGCAGGCTGAACGTGTATCGCGCGCGTCATCGCTCGAACAGGGCTACGGTGCGGTCGTCATCTCAATTCGCAGCGAGATCTATCTCGATGAGCCGCTGGATGTCTTTTTCCTACGCGAGGGGGGTGATGTTTCGACGAACGACGATGTTGTCCGGTTCGAACGAAAGCAGGGCTTGATCGCCTTCGGGAACGACACACTCAAATACAAGGTGCGCGCTTATCAGATACCGCCCGGAACCTATCGTCTGGTTGCTCACGGAATGGAGTGCCCGAAAGTTCCCGCCGAAGACGAACGTTGTTTGATTGATGCGCCCGGGCTCTTCGGGCGTGAGGAAATCTCTCGCCCAAGTCGCGGATATGGCGGGCTTGCCCCGACATTCGAGGTAAGGGCGGGCGCTGTCACTTTCGCAGGCGATTTCGCGCTGACATCGCGCAACACCATCGAATGGTCCGAACTGCCGGATGAAGAGCTTCGCGCGGTGCAGCGGCGCTTCTCAAGTCTTGCGCAAGCCCCGGAGCCGACCATTCCGGAGCAATTCCGGTTGAAATACGGGCTGTTCCCGCGCAGTTATGAGGATGACTTGAACCGGCGTTACTAAGGCTGCCCGGTTATTTCGCCTTTTTGGCTTTCTTGACTGCCTTGTTCAGCCACTTCCACAGGGCCTCGATCTCCTTTGCCGCTTTGCCCTCCGGATCGATTTCCGCTGCGGTCTCTCCCTTGGCAGAGGAGCGGTGAAACGCTGCACGATCCCCCAGTTCGACCGGGCACACTGCAAGCTTCATGTCTTTCGCGGTGCTTTTCGCTTCCTCGGTCAAGACTGTAGCCCCTGAAGGAACGGCGTTGAGGACCACAAAGGCGGGCGTTTCTGCGAAACTGACGAGATCTGCGATCGGCTCGAGCGCGGCCAGATCAAAGGCGCGGGGCTTGGTCGGGATAAGGACGATATCGGCCGCCTTGATCGCTTCGCGCGCGGCGGCATCGGCATGGGGCGGTGTGTCGATGACGATAAAGTCGACGCCGTTCTTCTTGGCGCTCTCAATCGTGCGTGTGAGACGGGCGGGGGGAGCGGTGACCACGACCGGAAGAAAGTCCCCGCGCCAATCGCTCCAAGTGGCGGCGGTTGCTTGCGGATCGGTGTCGATCACACAGCTTTCATGCTTCGCCACAGCGGCGCGCGTTGCAAGGTGAACCGCGAGGGTGGTTTTTCCCGAGCCGCCCTTCTGGCTGGCGATTGCGATAATTGTCGTCATGCACGAACCCCGAATTGCTGCGCTGCACAATAGTTAGAGCAAACGGGTGCACTTGGCGAGAGCCAGTTTCCACAGACGAACAGCGAGCGTTGCGGCAGGGCGCCAGAAAAGGCCGGCTTTGACGAATACGAAAGCTGCCTCGAAACGGAGTGTCGCGAGGCAGCCTTTCGTGATTACTGATCGAGGAAAGAACGCATCTTTCGGCTGCGGCTCGGGTGCTTGAGCTTGCGCAGCGCTTTGGCTTCGATCTGACGGATACGTTCGCGCGTCACCGAGAACTGCTGACCGACCTCTTCTAGAGTGTGGTCGGTGTTCATCCCGATGCCGAAACGCATACGCAGCACGCGCTCTTCACGCGGGGTGAGTGATGCAAGGACGCGGGTGACGGTTTCCTTGAGGTTTGCCTGAATCGCGGCATCGACCGGGATCACGGCGTTTTTGTCCTCGATGAAATCGCCCAGATGCGAATCTTCCTCGTCGCCGATGGGCGTTTCGAGGCTGATCGGTTCCTTGGCGATCTTCATCACCTTGCGCACTTTCTCAAGCGGCATCGAAAGACGCGCGGCCATCTCTTCCGGGGTCGGCTCGCGGCCTTCCTCGTGGAGGAACTGGCGCGAGGTGCGAACAAGCTTGTTGATCGTCTCGATCATGTGGACCGGAATACGGATCGTGCGCGCCTGGTCCGCGATCGAGCGGGTTATGGCCTGACGGATCCACCATGTCGCGTAGGTCGAGAATTTATAGCCGCGGCGGTACTCGAATTTGTCGACCGCTTTCATGAGGCCGATATTGCCTTCCTGAATGAGGTCAAGGAACTGCAACCCGCGGTTGGTGTATTTCTTCGCGATGGAAATCACGAGGCGCAGGTTCGCCTCGACCATTTCCTTCTTCGCGATACGCGCTTCGCGCTCGCCTTTTTGCACCATGTTGACGATGCGGCGAAATTCGGGAAGCGCCATGCCGGTTTGTGCGGCGATGTCGGCGATCTCGGTGCGGATACGCTCGATCGCGTCCTCTTCCTTCTCGGCGAAGGCGGCCCACTTCTTGTCTTTCTTGGCGTTCGCAGCAATCCAGCCGTCGTCAAGCTCGTTGCCGACATACGACTTTAGGAAGTCGATACGCTTGATCTTGTGACGTTCGGCAAGTCGCAGCATCTGACCGCCCAAGGCGGTCAGGCGGCGATTGAAGGCGTAGAGGTTATCGACCAGGAATTCGATCTTGGTCGCGTGGAACTGGACGCTTTCGACCTCGGCGGTCAGCTCTTCAGAGAGCTTCTCGTACTTGTTTTCCTTTGCCTTCGGGAATTCGTTACCTGCCGCGAGCGTTTCAACGCGTTCTGCCTGCAATTTTTCGAATGTCTTGAAGAGCTTGGTGATGCGAGCGAAGCGCTCAATCGCATCAGGTTTCAGGGCAGCTTCCATCTGAGCGAGGCTGAGAGTGTTGTCTTCCTCTTCCTCGTCTTCCTTTTTGGAAGAACCTTCCTCACCGTCTTCACCCTCTTCGCTCTCATCCGAATCGTCGTCGTCATCGTCGCGAATGGTCGGACCGGCGGTCTCTTCTGAGATCTCACCGTCATCGTCTTCGTTCTCTTCCTCCATCTTGTCAGGCGGAGGTTCCTTCGAAAGCATCGCGTCAAGATCGAGAATCTCGCGCAGCTGCATGTCTTCGGAATTGAGCGCTTCGGACCACTGAATGATCGCGTGGAAAGTGATCGGGCTTTCGCAAAGGCCCATGATCATCATGTCGCGGCCAGCTTCGATACGCTTGGCGATAGCGATTTCGCCCTCGCGGCTGAGCAGCTCTACCGCGCCCATTTCGCGCAGATACATGCGCACCGGGTCATCGGTGCGTTCACCGGTGCCGGTCTTTTTCGCGGCAGGCTTGGCAGCGGCCTTGGTGTCTTTCTTCTTTTCGGCTTCGCCTTCGACCGACATTTCCTCGACTTCGGCTTCCTGCTCGGCCTCGGCCTCGGCTTCCTCGTCGTTCTCGACGATCTGAACGCCCATTTCGGAAAGCGCTGTCTGGATGTCTTCGATCTGGTCGGGGCTCATCTCGCCCGATGGCAAGGCGGCGTTGAGCTCATCATATGTGATGTACCCCTTTTTCTTTGCCTTGCTCATAAGCTTCTTAACGGAAGCTTCGTTGAGATCGATCAGCGGTGCGTCGTCTTTGTCGGCGGCTTTAGCAGTCGAGGCCATACAAATCTGTCAATCCATTATCCGGCAACCTCGTTTGAGTGAGGCCGCGTAAGGTTTAATCCCACGCCAGCGTCAGTCGCTGGCCCAATCCTGTTCAGCCGGACTACCGGCCTTTTTGCGCCCGAAGGCTTTCAGACGCTCTTCAACTGTCGTGAGCTGTTCTCGCAAGCGCGCCTGTTCAGCAAAGGAACCCTCAGGATCCTCATCAAACCGGGCTATCGTCGCCGCCATAGCGGCTTCGAGCGCCGGCTTTTGCGCCAAGAGCGACACAGCTTCGGCCAATTCCTCGCGCGCTTCACCGGGTGGTGTGCCTTCTCTGAGGAAGGCGAAACGTTGGTCTTCCGGTGGGGCAGGATAGCCTTGCCGGTCAGATATGGCGCTTGGTGCCTGCGAATCAAGCGTTTCTGACAATTCAATCAACGATTCGATTGCAGGTGCGGCTTCTGGGTCAAGCCTGGCCAAACGGGTTAGCGCTTCGGAATGGCGCTCGATCTCTTCCGGGAAGCGGACCAGTCCGGCAATTACAGCGGACTGCAGACTTGCTCGCTGACCGCCTCCCATAGCGCGTTGCAACGTGGACCTGGCTTCTGGGGAAAGGCCCTTTTGTGTGGCTTTGAAGCTCTGCCAGGTGCCTTTCTGTTGTCGCTGGCGGGGTTCGCGCGGGGGAAACGCAAATGCTGAAAATCGGTCGAGCAATTCGCGGCGATACAGTGCCTGGATGTCTCGATCCTCGATCGTATCGACATGCGCCATCAAGCGCGCCTTTAGACCAGCTTTCGATTCCGGACTGCTGAGCGGCTGAGCGTGGCGTTCCGCATCCCAGAGGAAATCGAGCAGGCTGGCAGGCTGCGCGAGCAGCTTTTCCATCGCTCCTCCGCCCTTTTCCTTGATAAGGTCATCAGGATCGAGACCGCTTGGCAAAGTGACAATGCCGAGCGAGCGCATGGGCGCGAGCATTGGCAGAGCCCGGCTGATAGCGCGCATCGCGGCCTTCTGTCCCGCTGCATCGCCATCGAAGCAAAGCACCGGAACCTCGACCATTCGCCACAGCATCTCGAGCTGCATCTCGGTGAGCGCGGTGCCCATCGGGGCGACCGCGTCCTCGAACCCGGCCTGGGCCAGCGCGACGACGTCCATATAGCCTTCGACGACTATGACCCGTCCCGATTGGCGCGAAGCGGGCGCGGCGCGGTGAATGTTGTAGAGGTTGCGCCCCTTGTCGAAGAGCGGCGTGTCGGGCGAGTTCAGGTATTTCGCCACGCCCTCGCGCTTACCGAGGATACGCCCGCCAAACGCAATCACCCTACCGCGAGCGTCTTGGATCGGCAGCATGACGCGGCCGCGAAAGCGGTCGTAGGTCGTGCCGTCATCGGTGCGGATGCGCATGCCGGTTTCGACGAGCATCTGGTCTTCGAAACGGGGAAGGGCATTGGGGAGAGCTTGCTTGCTCTCTGGCGCGTAACCAAAGCCGAATTCGCGCAGCGTTTCCGGTTTAAGCCCACGCTTCTTGAGATAGTCGAGCGCCTCTCGCCCGACTTCCTCACGCAAGTTTTGAACGAACCATTCCTGCGCTTCGGTGGTGACGTCCACCAGTTCGGCCCGCTTTTCCGCGCGTTTCGCTGCGACAGGGTCAGGCGCGGGGACTTCCATGCCTGCTTCGGACGCCAGTTCCTTGCAAGCATCGATGAAGGACAGCCCGCGCTGTTCAGTCATCCAGCTGATGACGTCGCCATGCGCGCCGCAGCCGAAGCAATGATAGAAGCTCTTCTGATCGTTGACGTAGAAGCTCGGCGATTTCTCGTCATGAAAGGGGCAGCACGCCTTCCACTCACGACCCGCGCGGGTGAGCTTGGTCGTGCGCATGATCACGCTCGACAGCGTAATGCGCGCGCGCAGCTCGTCTTTCCATTGCGGGGTGATTGCCATTGTTGGACTGTGCGCCCAGCGCGAGCATCATTCAAGAAGCAGGCGCCTCAGCTTTGTGGAGCAGCCTGTGCATTGATAGCCGCGCATGCATTAGTGGCTCCGGGATCGACGCCGGGATAGGGACCGTTGCCGGTACCGCTAACCCCATTTGCGCGGATTTCGTAGTGCGGGGCTGGGCCAGCCGGTGGAAGGGTCAATTGCCAGTAGAAGGTAAGCGGCTCAGCGTCTTCCCATTGGTTTCCGCCGTCGCCCGCATTCACTGTCCAGATGAGCGCGCCCGTGTCGTCGCATGTGATGACGACCTGAACGCTATCACCCGCGGCTGCGACCGCACCGGCCTTCGAGAAGCCCGCATTGCCGGTGAAACCGAGAGCGGGCGCGATCATCTTGAAGGCGGTCGCCATCTCGACGTCGATATCGTCAGGTCCGTCGCCTGCGCCCGTGGCCGGGTCCATGTCTTCGCCCGGATAGACCGTGTGGACATAGGTGTAGACCGTGCCTTCGGGTGCACTGGCCGGATCGCATTGTTCCATTCCAGCTGGGCAGGCGACATAGGATGTGATGTCGGCAAGGATGCCAGCTTCATTCGAAAGCGAGGTCTTCACCTCCGGTCCCTGCGGTCCGACGATCTTCGCGCCCAGCTCGAGTTCGCCGAAGTCGCCCGGATCGATAGCATCGGGCAACGCTGCCGCTTCACCGTCGGTGGTAGCGACTTCGCGCTCGGCGGTGTCCCCGTTCTCACCACCGCAGGCAGCGAGGACGAGCAAGGATGCCCCGACAAGGGCAGTAGCGAAACGGCGGGTGGACATTTGAGGCTCCTAGAAGCTGTTTTTGACGAGAGCACTCGCGGTGCTCATGTCCATTTTACTTCCGTGGCGAGCCTTTAGTTCCGCCATGACGCGGCCCATATCCTTAATGGAATCGGCGCCAATGCTTGCCTTGACCTCGGCGATAGCGGACCTGGTTTCTTCCTCGCTCATCATCTGAGGCAGAAACTCCTCGATTATCTCGAGTTCGGCGCGTTCGTTCTCGGCCAATTCTTCACGACCACCGTCAACATACATGGTTATCGATTCGCGCCGTTGCTTCGCCATTTTTTGCAGAACGCTGGTGACGAGTTCGTCGTCCGGGATGTTCTTGCCGCTGGTGCGCTCTTCGATGTCGCGATCCTTGATCTTGGCGCTGATCTGGCGAAGCGTCGCGGTGCGCTCCTTTTCCTTCGCCTTCATGGCGGTGATGGTGGCGGCCTTGATGTCGTCCCGGATCATGGCAAATGGTCTTTCTTGTGGATGGTTTGTCGGTGTCGGCGCAATAGCTCAACTATCCCCCGCGAGATAGGTTGACGCAGGGGATGCGCAAGCCTAGCGGATGAGACTTAGCGACATTGCTGGAAACACCTTCAACGGAGAGCCCCGAATGGCTTCTGCTCCCTCTCGTCCTGCGCAGCCAAAAGGTGCGACGGGTTGTCTTGTTCTGGCTGACGGAACGGTCGTCTGGGGCAAGGGCTTTGGCGCTGTCGGTGATGCGGTGGGCGAGGTTTGTTTCAACACCGCGATGACCGGCTACCAGGAGGTGATGACCGATCCCTCTTACGACAGCCAGATCGTCACCTTCACTTTCCCGCATATCGGCAATGTCGGCGCGAACGAGGAAGATGTGGAGAGCCGAGGGCTTGGTGCGTTGGGCTGCATCGTTCGCGAGGAAGTGACCCCGCATTCCAGTTTCCGCGCGCGCGACGAATTCGTTCAGTGGATGGCGGGCCACGGCAAGATCGGACTGTCGGGCGTCGACACCCGTGCGCTTACCCGTCGTATTCGCTTGAATGGCGCTCCAAACGCGGTGATTGCGCATTCGCCGTCGGGTGAGTTCGACATCGACGCTTTGCTGGCCAAGGCGCAGGACTGGAGCGGGCTTGAGGGGCTTGACCTCGTCCCCAACGTCTCACGCGAGGCGGCAGAGGACTGGAAGGGGGGTCACTGGCAACTCGGCTTTGGCTATGTCGAGGGCACGTCGGATCGACCGCATGTGGTGGCGATCGATTACGGCGCGAAGAACAACATCTTCCGCAACCTTGTGAAGGCGGGGGCAAAGGTGACAGTCGTGCCCGCTCGCACCAGCTTCGACGATATCATGGCCTTGAAGCCCGATGGCGTGTTCCTCTCCAACGGTCCCGGCGACCCGGCGGCGACCGGCCAGTATGCGGTGCCCGTTATCAAGGCGCTGCTTGATGCGGACATGCCGATCTTCGGCATCTGCCTCGGCCACCAGATGCTCGCACTGGCGGCGGGCGCGAAGACAACCAAAATGCACCAGGGCCACCGCGGCGCGAACCATCCGGTGCAGCGAGTGGGCGAGGGCTGGGGTGAGACGTCGGGCCTCGTCGAGATCACGAGCATGAACCACGGCTTCGCGGTCGATGCGGACACCTTGCCCGACACGCTCGAACAGACGCATGTAAGCCTATTCGACGGCTCGAATTGCGGGATCGCAGTGAAGGGCAAGAATGCATTCGGCGTGCAGTATCACCCGGAAGCGTCGCCGGGGCCGCAGGATAGTTTTTACCTCTTCGAGAAGTTCGTCGGGGGGCTGGGGTAGAGAGTGAGCAATTGGCTCAAAATTTTTGGCGGCCTCGGCTGTGTGGTCCTCATCGTGGGCCTGATTTTGATTACTCCCGGTTTGTTTCTGGGGGCGTTGCTGATCGCAAATGCCGAGACAACTGTTTATGAACGCACAAAGTCCCCTGACGGAGGTCGCGAGGCCAGAGTCCAGTTTACTGACGCTGGCGCCATTAGCAGGTTCGAACGCTTTGTCTTCGTTAAGAGCAATTGGGTTCCAAGTGACTCGGCCTGGTTTAGTTGCAGGGCGTTTTGGGCTCACGGAGAACCGGAGATTGACCTTGAATGGCGGGATAACTCGACATTGCTGATCAAACACCATGCCGAGCCGAGGAACATCGCGGATGTCGCACCAACCTGTGGTTCGGTAAAAATCGTCACAATGGCCGTTGAGCCTTTCGAAGACCTATGACGGCATACAAGCGCAAATTTCAACGGACTGCGATAGGCTTCGCGCTAATGGCTGCGCCGCTTCCTTTGTCGCATCTGATCGCCCAAAATCCGGCGATGACGCCGCCGCCGTCCTCCGAATGGCCCGGCGCTGAGATCGTCGATGGCGTGGCGTTCCAAGGCGATGGCGGCATCACGATCGAAGCGGGCAAGAGCGGTCTGCCTGTGCTCGCATTCTGGCGGCCAATCCTGTTTCGGGAGGACACCAGCAAGCCGGTCGCAGGCCGCATGGATTGCCGGATCGTCGCCGCGGACGGGTTCTTCAGCGAAGCAGACTTCGACCCAGATGCGCGCCACGCGACAGTCGCCGACACACGCTCGCAGCAGGGCTACCGAGATCAGGACCGATTGCGCGATTACTCCGACACGATGCGCCAGCTCGACGTGGTCGGACGCCGCCCGCGTGAGCGTGAGCATTACGTGCTCAGCTACATCCTTGTGCGCGATGGCCAGCGGCTGATCGACATTCGCCGCAATTGCACCTTCATTTACGGCAACTCGATCGCGACGATCGACCCACTGCCTTACGTCTATCGCTACACCAAGATCACCTACGCATTCGAACCGAACATGGGAGAAGAAGGATGATGAGGGTCGCCGCTACTCTCCTGTCGCTTGCCAGCCTTTCGGCTTGCGACTTGTTCAACGATGAGGACCCGCGAGTGGGTGTCGAGGAAATCGATGCCTGCATCGAGCGGGTGCGCTCAACATATCATGAGGGTGTCCTCGACTTGCTGGACAGTGATGAACAGCGCCGTCCGACCTATACGTTCGATATTACCAAGATGGGCTTCGACGACATCAAGGATTTGACCGTTCCTGATCAGGGCGATGAGAAGGGTTCGGTCCAGGTTTCAGGGTTCGAAGCTCCGGGTTATGTAAAACGAAGATTCCTGGAAATGAATGTCGATGGAAAGGGCGCCTTTTTCCTGGGCGCCGACCCAGCCTATTACCGGGTTCAGGGCGAGCCAATCGCCCTGAAGGACGTTTTCTCCGAGGGCTGCAAACAGCAGCTCTCTGGAATGCGTTTCCTAAGCTTTACTTTCGCGCCAGTTCCCGCATCCGGCGATGTTACAGACGACAGCAGCACACCAGAAGAGAACAAGAGCTGATGCCCAAACGTACCGACATTTCCTCCATCCTCGTCATTGGCGCTGGTCCGATTATCATCGGTCAGGCGTGCGAATTTGACTATTCGGGCACGCAGGCGATCAAGGCGCTGAAAGAGGAGGGCTACCGGGTGGTCCTGGTGAACTCCAATCCGGCGACGATCATGACCGACCCGGAATTCGCCGATGCGACCTATGTCGAGCCGATCACGCCGGAAATCGTTGCCAAGATCATCGCCAAGGAAAAGCCCGACGCACTTCTGCCGACAATGGGAGGGCAGACCGCGCTGAATTGCGCATTGAAGCTCGATGAAATGGGTGTGCTGGCGGAGCACGGGGTCGAGATGATCGGTGCAAAGGCTGACGCCATCGACAAGGCCGAAAACCGCCAGCGGTTCCGCGAGGCGATGGACAAGATCGGCCTCGAAAGCGCGCGCAGCGGTGTGGCGAATACGGTCGAGCAAGCGCGCGAGGTGCTAGAGCGCACGGGTCTCCCATCTATCATCCGTCCCAGCTTTACCCTTGGCGGTACAGGTGGCGGGATCGCCTACAACAAGGAAGAATTCGATCGGATCGTTCGCGAGGGCCTCGATGCGTCACCCACAACCGAAGTTCTGATCGAGGAGTCGCTTCTTGGTTGGAAAGAGTACGAGATGGAGGTCGTACGCGACCGGGCCGACAATGCCATCATCATCTGCTCTATCGAGAATGTCGACCCGATGGGGGTGCACACGGGCGATTCCATCACGGTGGCGCCGGCGCTGACGCTGACGGACAAGGAATACCAGATCATGCGCACCGCCTCGATTGAGGTCTTGCGCGAAATCGGCGTGGAAACAGGCGGTTCGAACGTACAGTTCGCGGTCAATCCAAAGGATGGTCGCCTCATCGTGATCGAGATGAACCCGCGCGTCTCACGCTCATCAGCGCTCGCATCCAAGGCAACCGGCTTTCCCATCGCGCGCGTCGCGGCGAAACTGGCGGTCGGCTACACGCTCGATGAGATTACCAACGAAATCACGGGCGCAACCCCAGCGAGCTTCGAGCCGACGATAGATTATGTGGTCACCAAGATCCCTCGCTTTGCTTTCGAGAAGTTCAAGGGCGCCGAACCGCTGCTTGCCACTGCTATGAAGTCAGTTGGCGAAGTAATGGCAATCGGTCGCAACTTTCAGGAAAGTGTTCAGAAGGCCTTGCGCGGGCTTGAGACGGACCTGGATGGGTTCAACCGCGTGACGGAACTCGAAGGGGTTCATCGCGACGTGATCAACGCCGCCATCTCACGCCGAACGCCCGATCGGTTGCTGAAAGTAGCGCAAGCCATGCGCGAAGGTCTGAGCGTTGAGGACATCCATAATGTGACCGGTTACGATCCTTGGTTCCTGCGCCAGATCGAAGGCATCGTTGCAGCAGAGCGCGAGGTACAGGCCGACGGTTTGCCCCGCGACGCGGCTTCGCTTCGAAGACTGAAAGCCATGGGCTTTTCGGATAAACGACTTGCAACCCTTGCGGTGCGTTCCGTGGGCGTGGCGGGCGGCATGGGCGAAACGCAGGCGAAACGTTCGGGCTTGCTGCACGACGCGCTCCAGGCGATGGCGGGTGCCACCAGCGAGGAGGAGGTTCGAAAGCTGCGCCACAAGCTTGGCGTCACGCCCGTGTTCAAGCGGATCGACAGCTGCGCTGCCGAGTTCGAGGCGATCACGCCCTATATGTACTCGACATATGAAGCTCCCAGCTTTGGCGAACCAGAGGACGAGGCGATGCCTTCCGACCGGCGCAAGATCGTCATACTTGGCGGTGGCCCGAACCGGATCGGACAGGGGATTGAGTTCGACTATTGCTGCGTCCACGCCTGTTTCGCACTGGCCGAACAGGGCTTTGAGACGATCATGGTCAACTGCAACCCAGAGACAGTCTCTACCGACTACGACACCTCCGACCGTCTGTATTTCGAGCCGCTGACCGGTGAAGATGTGCTGGAAATCCTGCGCGTCGAACAACAGGCTGGCGAACTGGTTGGAGTGATCGTGCAGTTTGGCGGCCAGACACCGCTAAAACTTGCGCAGGCGCTCGAAGATGCGGGCATCCCCATTCTTGGCACCAGCCCCGATGCGATTGACCATGCCGAAGACCGCGAACGCTTCGCCAGGCTGGTAAACAAGTTGAAGCTCAAGCAACCCGACAACGGCATTGCGTACACCCGCGACGAAGCGGCGGCGGTGGCGGCTCGGATCGGGTATCCGGTTCTGTTGCGCCCCTCCTTCGTGCTGGGTGGGCGCGCTATGGAAATCGTGGATTCCGAAGCGCAGCTTGATGACTACATCAACACGGCTGTGACGGTCTCTGGAGAGAGCCCGGTCCTGGTCGATCAGTATCTGCGCGACGCGATCGAATGCGACGTTGACGCGCTATGCGATGGCCAAGAGGTACGCATTGCGGGAGTGATGCAGCATATCGAAGAGGCCGGGGTCCATTCCGGCGACAGCGCGTGCACCTTGCCGCCCTATTCGCTTCCTGCCGAAATCATCGAGGAAATGGAGCGCCAGGCAGAGGCCCTCGCACATGCACTTGGCGTCAGGGGATTGATGAATGTGCAGTTCGCCGTGAAGGATGGCGAAGTCTACCTGATCGAGGTCAACCCGCGCGCCAGTCGCACAGTGCCTTTCGTCGCCAAGGCCATCGGCCAACCGGTGGCGAAGATTGCTGCCCGCGTCATGGCCGGCGAGATGCTGGCTGATTTCGAACCCTTCAAGCGCGATCTCGATTACATGGCGATCAAGGAGGCAGTGTTCCCCTTCAGCCGCTTCCCGGGAGCAGACCCCGTCCTGTCGCCAGAGATGAAGTCCACTGGTGAAGTCATGGGCATCGACAGAACGTTTGAGGCCGCATTCTTCAAGTCACAGATCGGTGCGGGGATGGTGCCTCCTTCGGAGGGGACCGTCTTTGTTTCGGTCAAGAATTCGGACAAAGCGGCGATCGTGCCGGCAGTTAGACAATTGATTGAGCACGGCTTTCACATCATCGCGACATCGGGGACGCAGAAGTATCTTTCCGAGCAAGGGCTTTCGGTCGAACGCGTCAACAAGGTTGCCGAAGGCCAACCGCACATCGTTGACAAAATCATCGACGGTGAAGTGTCGCTGATTTTCAACACTACGGAAGGCTGGCAGTCGCTGCTCGACTCCAAATCAATCCGCGCGACGGCTCTTGAGAAGAAGGTTCCGTACTATACAACTGCGGCTGCATCCAAGGCGGCAGCAGCGGCAATCTCGGCTATAAAACCTTCGCAACTTGAAGTCCGTTCATTGCAAGACTATTATAGCTGAGCATTCACGCCGTCCCTCCCGACAATTCGATTGCAATATGGCTGCTCAGATAGAGGCGGCTACGGTCGAAGTTTCCTCGGTGGAATTGTCGATGGGGACGCAAGGTAGAAAGAAACGGGAATGGCAACGATGGAAAAGGTTCCGATGCTCGCGGAGGGTTATGAGCGTCTGACCGCTGACTTGAAGGCGCTTCGTGAAGAGAGGCCGCGCATCGTAGACGCGATCGAGGAAGCTCGCGCGCACGGCGACCTGTCGGAAAACGCCGAATATCACGCCGCCAAGGAGCGCCAGGGTCAGGTCGAAGCCCAGATCGGCGATCTCGAGGACAAGATCAGCCGGGCGCAGATCATCGATCCCAAGACTCTTTCGGGCGACAAGATCATTTTCGGTGCGACCGTCACTCTGCTCGATGAAGACGACAAGCCGGTGAAGTATCAGATTGTCGGCCAAACCGAGGCAGACGCTGCGAAAGGCCGGATATCTTATTCGTCTCCAATCGCACGTGCGTTGATCGGAAAGCAGGTCGACGACGAGATTGAAGTTACTGTCCCTTCGGGTGACAAGTTTTACCTCGTCGAAAAGATCGAATTTATCTGATCAAGCGTTGCTAAGTGTCTCAACCGAGGCGCTTCTCCATCGCGTAATTATGGATCGGCACGGCTTCATCCCCAGATGGGATTTCGAAGTCGCGCCGGTGCATGACCTGATATCCCGCGCGCTCGAATGCCGGCCAGGCCAGTTCGCTTGCCTCGGTATAGAGCGTCTTCATGCCTTCGCTGCGCGCGAATGCCTCACTGTGAGCGAGCAACTGGTCCGCGAGGCCCCGCCGTGTATGATCGGGGTGGCAATACAGCATGTCCAAGTGCCCGTCTGGCTCAAGCAGGGTGTAGGCGACGGCGTGATCTTCAGCGTCCGCTGCCACGAAGATGCGATGCCCTTGCTGGTTGCGGGCTCTGAAACGCTCAGGACCAGGGTGGCGCGCCGCCCATGCTTCTAGCTGCTGTTGAGAGTAGCCATAAGCACCGACGCCGCGAATGGCGGCAAGTGTAAGATCGGCGAGGGCAGAAGCATCGCCATCGCGGTAATCTCGGATGGCGTAGGCCATGATGCCCTTGTCAATCATTCAGGCGTCGGGGGTCAGCAGCTTGTGTATGTGCACCACGACATACTTCATCTCGGCATCGTCAACCGTGCGCTGGGCCTGCGAACGCCAGGCATCCACCGCCGCGTCATATGAACTATAGACGCCCACGACATGAAGGCTTTCCGGATCTGCGAATTCGTGGCCACGTGGGTCGGTAACCCGTCCACCCATCACGAGGTGAAGCTTTTGGCCTGGGGTGGTTTCTTCCATTTAGATTATCCCTGGGGAGTGGAGGCGCAAGCAAAGCGCCGATGCGCGCTCGTTTAGCGGACCGCGCATGCAATTCAACCCGGAGGGCGGGTTTGCGCTCAGCCGCGATTACGCCCGGTAAGGTCCCGGACGGCCCGCTCGGCACGTCGACGGGTGCGGCGACCAGTCGTCAGCGAGCTATCCGCGACATTTGCGGCGAAGTGCCTTGCCTCGCGTCGCAGGCGCCGGGCTTTTGCGCCCGCGCTTTCGCCTATGTCCTCAATCGCATCCTGACCTGACTGGGCCGCACCGGCAAAATCATCGATAAGCTTGATACCGAACGCAACGATTGCGTCCTGCATGAAGTTGCTGATCCGCGATGCTTCGGCTTTGGTTTCGCGTGCGACATGCGCCGCTTCATCGCCAAGATCTTCCGCCGCGCGTCGCGACCGGGTGGCAGCTGTGCCGATTGCAGTTGCTGCACCCGTTGCTGCCCGGCTCGCGACGCGCCGTCCAGGCGACGTCATCAGACCGATGAGAACACCTGCGACCACTGCGCCGCCAATCACGGTCAGCGGGTTCTCTCGCGTATAATTGGCTGCAGCCTGCGCGGCCTCTTTGATTTGATCCGCAGCGTCGCGTTCAGCGATGCGCCGCTCGCCGGCTTCGATCTTCATCCGAAGTTCGTCGCGGCGGGTGTCTCCGGTGTCGACTGAAGGGGTGGGGTCATCGCTCATGGTTTTCTCCGGAAATGTCATTTTTGTCGTGGTTAGGGTTCGGGGAGGGGGGATCCGCATTCTCAGCAGTGTCGGACTGACCCTTGTCGAGTTCGTCTTCGAGACCGAGCGCTTCGAGAATTGGCTGACGACCAAGCCACAACAGGATCGCACCAATCAGCAGCGCCAGGATGCCTCGTTTATCCTCTGCTTGAAATTTCGCGACCTCAAGAACATCTTTCGCGCCATCTCCGATACGCCCGCCGACGCGGCCAAAGACGCCTGTTGCCGAGAACGCTTCTTTCGCATGCTCGATATCAGCCATCAGGTTGGCGCGGGCCAGATCGCGCATCTCGCGGTCTTGGATAAGGCGTTCTTCAAGCTTGCTCATTGGTCTTCGATCTTTTCCGACGATGAGAACAGAGCGCTCAACTTCTGGGCGCGTTTCAGCGCCATCCACCCAAGCAAGCCGGTAATGAGCAGCATCCCGCCCACGACTATTCCTATCGCGCCCCAGATGGTGACGATCGGTTCAAGGGCAATCACGAGACCTACGGCTAGTGCCAATAGGGCTATGTGCAGAAGGATGAGGGCCACGATGACGAGGCCCGCCGAGGCACCGACCAAGCGCCCCGCAAGTTTCGCTCGCGTTTTCTGAAACGCGATTTCGGCTTCGGCATAGTTGCGAGCATCATCGATGATCGCGGAGGCTTCCTCGACCAGCGTTTCTTCAGTCTCGCCATCGTCGGGTTGCGATGCCTCGATATCGCTTGCCGGATCGGGCGCGCCGCCGTCTATGAGGCCCACGCCCGGGTGCCGGTCTGCGTCATCCATTCAACGCCCCCTTGGTGTCCCTACCATGCACAGTGCGGTTGGAGTCGATCAACGCGAACCGCGGAAGAGACGAGCAAGCAGGAAACCGGCGACGGCTGCAATGCCGACTGCAACGCCGGGGCTTTTACGAACCATCTCGCGTGCATCGTCACTGAGCTCTTCAACGCTCTTCGATTCGAGCTTTGCAGATGTCTCGGCGAGGCTGCGCGAAGCGGAACGGGCGTAATCGCCATATTGCTCACCGAAGCGCTCATCGATCTGTTCCGCCGTTTCGCCAACAACCTTGCCCAGCGACAAGATGGCGTCGCTTGCGCCAGATTTTGCTTCAACGGCGAGTTCGCCGGCACGGTTGCGGGCCTTGTCGCCATATGCCTTGGCTTCGCTCACGAGGTCATCTCCTCTGGTCTTTGCCTGAACACGATATTCGCCAGCACGCGATCCAGCTTCAGCACGGAGCGCCGCAGCGCCAGCCTTCGCTTCTTCAAGAGCGGCGTTAAAGCGGCTTTTTGCTTCGGCGGTACCGGTCGTTGCCTCAGGCTCTACAGCCTTGGCAGCCGTCGCGCCCGTCTTCTTCGGCGCTGCTTTGCTGGTGCCAGTGGCCTTGCGGGTCGAACCCTTTGCCGAGGTCTTGGCGGGGGTTTTGGTGGTTTTGCTGTCAGCCATGAATGTCTTCTGCCCTTCCTTTGCGGGTATTTCCATAAAGAATACACGCAAATGCTTGTTGTGTTCCAAGGTCGCTTGCACGGTCTTCGTCCGGCGCATAGGGGTTGCCGGGAAATTCGCAGCGGCCGCCCGGAAACAAAGCTCTCCGGGTGTCTTATGCTTATACAACACTTTCGACCCGGAGCGCAAACATGACCGCCATTATCGACATTCACGGACGCGAAATTCTCGACAGCCGCGGCAATCCCACGGTCGAAGTGGACGTGCTGCTCGACGACGGCAGTTTCGGACGTGCCGCTGTGCCCTCAGGCGCATCGACGGGCGCCCATGAAGCGGTCGAGCTGCGCGATGGCGACAAGGACCGGTATAAAGGGAAGGGCGTTCTCAAAGCGGTTGAGGCCGTGAACACTGAGATACGCGACCTTTTGATCGGGGCGTTCGATGCCGAAGATCAGCGCGATATCGACCTTTCGCTCATCGCTCTTGACGGGACTGACAACAAGGGTCGCCTGGGTGCGAACGCGATCTTGGGCACGAGCCTTGCGGTTTCGAAAGCGGCGGCCAACGCCAGAGGCCTGCCGCTGTATTCATATCTCGGCGGCGTTGCTGCGCATGTTCTCCCAGTGCCGATGATGAACATCATCAATGGCGGCGAACATGCAGACAACCCGATCGACATTCAGGAATTTATGGTCATGCCGGTCGGCGCCGACTCGATTGCCGAGGCCGTGCGCTGGGGTTCGGAGATCTTCCACACGCTCAAAAAGGGCCTTTCCGATAAAGGGCTTGCGACAAGCGTCGGTGACGAAGGCGGCTTTGCGCCTGATCTTGCAAGCACTCGCGCAGCTTTGGACTTCATCATGGCCTCGATCGAGCAAGCCGGCTTTAAGCCCGGCGAAGATATCGTTCTTGCACTTGATTGCGCCGCGACCGAATTCTTCCGCGACGGCAAGTACGAGATTTCCGGGGAGGGGCTCAGCCTCGATGGGCCAGCCATGGCCGATTATCTCGCCAAGCTGTGCGATGACTATCCCATTCGCTCTATCGAAGATGGAATGAGCGAAGACGATTTCGAAGGTTGGGCAGCCGTTACAAAGGCTATCGGCGACCGGGTCCAGTTGGTCGGCGACGATCTGTTCGTAACGAACCCTGATCGTCTTGCCGATGGTATCTCGAAGGGATTGGCCAATTCCCTTCTGGTCAAGGTCAACCAGATCGGAACACTGACGGAAACGCTCGCTGCGGTCGATATGGCGACCCGCGCCCGTTACACCAGCGTGATGAGCCACCGTTCAGGCGAAACGGAGGACGCAACGATTGCCGACCTCGCGGTTGCGACCAATTGCGGTCAGATCAAAACAGGCTCCCTCGCCCGTTCCGACAGGCTGGCGAAATACAATCAGCTGATCCGCATCGAGGAAGAGTTGGGCGATAGCGCCGAGTATGCAGGGCGGGCCTGTTTCGGTTCGCTTTCAGCCTGACCCCAGCAAAAAGCGCGCCCGAACCTTCCTTATTTCAGGGGTGAGGGTAGGAGGTCCGGGCGCTGAGGGTTTCGGGTCATCAGGCAGATGGGCCCGCGCTGGCAAAATGCTCGTCCATCGCTGCAAGGCCGCGTTCCGTGAGGCGCACCAGAACTCGCCTCTGGTCTTCGGGGTCATGCTCGCGGACGATCAGTCCCTCTTCAGTCAACACACCAAGCCAGCGGAGGCCGGTTGTGGGAGGGGCCGCGGACCCTATGCATGCGCTTGAGACGGAAACGGTCTTGTTTTCGACATGTGCGATGTAAAGGTCGAGCAAGATATCCCAGGCAGGTTCCCCGAAGAGTTCCTGATTATCGAAAATTGTCCCACGCCTGCGGCGCATTGTGTAGGCTTCGCGCGCAAACTCGGCGTAAATGGTCCGCAAGTGCTGGATCTCTCTCAAGCCGTTGGTTTGTCCATAGCCGGCATCAAATTGCGCACCGGCAATTCTGGCATGGTCTAGGCTCGGAACCCCGGTGAGGCTAGCGGTGCGTCGGATACCTGTCTCGGACGTTTCAGCCGCCGATAGCGTCTCAGCAATGGCGCGGAGCTGTCTGGCAAGTTCGCTGAGGTTCGCCTCCTGCCGGATCATGTCTGTCCGCTCCCGAGCGGCGATCTTTGCCAGGAAGCGGTTGTCCGTGCCTTCCTTCATGCGAGATTCCACGCCCAACGACGAAGAGGTGTTTTGGACACACCGATATGGTGATCCCGCAAATCCGAAGCAGCGCCACACTTTGCCGATTCGTTCGGTCGGCTGCTTCGATTAAGCATTCGGTTCAATGACAGCGCCATGATGACCTCCCCCTGGGGCGATGACCAAAACTGGCTGATCTTCGTGATCAAAGGCCCCGATCGATCATCTAGATTACGCTGGCACGAAGTTCATTACGGATTAGCCCGTAAGTACTTTTAATGAAGGGGAAAACTTGCTGAGCGGAGCCGCGTTGACGGTTATCGCGAACTCAGCCGATGCTCACTGGGGCACGACAAAAGATCACGTCCGGAACTGCCGATGTCTTCCGCGACGATCTCGAGATTATTCTTGAGCTGGTTGATGGCAGCATCGACGTGAATGGCCGCGATGCCTGCGCCTATTCGATCAAGCGCACGCAGAACATTCTCTAACGTGACGATGCTGCTTTTCAGCTCGTCCAGTTCGTCCAAATCCAGGTGAAGCACATTCGTATCCCATATGTCGTGCCAACCTGAGCGAACTGGCCAGCCGGTCGCGACCCGATGACAATTCCGGAAATACTTCCGCCTTCTCTAAAACTGTATCCGTTTTAATACCTAGTTATAGCGCGCCGCCAGATCGAGCAGAGCGATGGCGGCCTTGGCTGCTTCGCCGCCCTTGTCCTTCTGCTGCGGATCAGCGCGAACAAGCGCCTGGTCTTCGTTCTCGACCGTCAAGATGCCATTCCCAATCGCGATACCGTCCATCGTCAGCGCCATGATTGCGCGAGCGCTTTCTCCAGCCACGATCTCGAAATGATAGGTCTCGCCACGGATGACGGCACCGATGGCTACGAAACCATCGTATTCGCCACTCTCGGCCGCCATCGCGATGGCACCGGGAATTTCGAGCGCGCCGGGGACCGTTAAGACTTCCACGTCGTGGCCCGCTGCTTCGAGCGCGCCACGCGCTCCTGCAATGAGCATGTCATTAAGGTGCGCGTAGAAACGCGCTTCTACTACAAGAAATTTTGCCATGTTGGCTTACTCCGGGATCGGCATGTGATCGGTTATGGTGAGGCCATAACCATCGAGAGCGACGAGTTCGGGCCGCGAGTTGCTGAGCAGCACCATATCGTGGACACCAAGATCGGCAAGGATTTGCGAGCCGATGCCAATATTGCGATCCTGCTCGTCTCGGGTCCATTCATCGCTGCCGATCCGGTTGGTCAAAATCACGATAACGCCTGAACCGTGCTCTCCGATAGCTCCCATGGCACGCTGAAGAGTGCGCTTGCGGGGGCCGGGCTGTCCCAGAACATCGTCGAACACCGAGATCGGGTGCACACGAGCAAGGGTCGGCTCGCCGGGCACTACATGGCCTTTCTGAAGCACGTATGCTTCTCCGCCCGACACTTTGTTCACGTATGTGATCATGCGCCATTGGCCACCATAATCGCTTTCAAAGCTGCGTTCATCGATGCGCTCGACCAAGTGGTCGTTCCGCATACGGTAAGCGATGAGATCCCGGATCGTGCCAATTTTGAGGCTGTGCTTGCGCGCAAAATCCACCAGATCGTCGAGCCGTGCCATCGACCCGTCTTCATTCATGATCTCGCAGATCACTCCGGACGGGTTCAGCCCGGCAAGCCGTGAAATATCGACAGCAGCTTCAGTGTGGCCGGCCCTGACGAGTGTACCGCCATCGCGGGCCATAAGTGGGAAGACATGACCCGGCGTCACGATGTCATCGGCACTTTTGGTTGCATCGATCGCCACCGACACCGTTCGAGCACGGTCCGCCGCTGAGATGCCGGTCGTGACGCCCTCTTTAGCCTCAATCGAGACCGTGAAAGCCGTCTGCATGCTTTCCTTGTTGTTCCGGCTCATCGGATCAAGGCCAAGCTGGTCGACACGGCCCTTGTCGAGAGCGAGGCAAATCAGGCCCCTTCCATGGGTGGCCATAAAGTTGATTGCCGCAGGTGTCGCCATCTGCGCCGGAATGATCAGATCGCCTTCGTTTTCCCGGTCTTCGTCGTCGACAAGGATGTACATGCGACCATTGCGCGCTTCATCGATGATCTCCTCAATCCCGACGAGCACGGGGCTGTCATCATTGGCGTCCAAGAATCTCTGAAGCTTGGCAAGGGTTTCAGCGGTTGGGTTCCAGTCCGGCTCGCTTGCGTCGCGAAGCGTGTTGGCATGCAGGCCAGCGGCACGGGCGATGCCAGCTTTGGTGTATGCACCCGACTCGACGAGTTCGCGGACTTGTGTGATGGTTGATGTGCTCATTGGCGTTGAATAGCACATTATGATGTGATCGCAAGGGCTGCGAATGTGATGGCGCGTCACAGTGCTGACTCGCAGAGCTGGCGAGCTCGAATGTTGATCGCTATTGGTTTTTCGGTCACTTTCGATATCGAAGTCTTGTGCGATTTGCTCATCAAAACGCTGATATATTGCGTGAAAGTCACTTCCCAGTAGAGCAGTTGGCTCGGCAGAACCGGCAACCGCCGATGCCCTCTCAAGTTTGACGTCAATAAGTCGAAGAACCGCATCGAGCGACCGCATCTGTCCGCCTCGCTCAATGAAGATTGGCCGGTTTGCGCGGGCTGCACGTTGGAAAAGTGCTGCTGCAGATGTGTGCGGGTTGCGCAGCCAGGCCGTGAGGAACCGCTTCGCACCACCCGTGCCGAGGAAATGTGCGAGATAAAGTTCACGCGACACCGCTTCGCGGCCCAATACCCCGCGCAACGCGCGCCCGTTTTCAAGCGTGTATGCCGCCGCCATCATGGCCGCAATGCGTGGGTCATCCCGAAGCGCAAGCTTGGCTTGGCGCGATAATCCACCCTTAGAATCCTTGCCGGTGATCAGGTTTAACGCGGGGGATTGCGACCCATGGCGATCAAAGTTGATCAGCCACGTACTCTCGATGAATTGAAACAGGCCAGAAGCGCTTGATCCACGCGCCTTTGCCTCCGGATCGAGGCCCGATTCTATCTGAGCTTTCGCAAGCAGGTATCGATAGTCGACGCCAGTCTGCTGCGACGCTGCCCAAATCGCGGCGCGGACAGCGTTTGTGCGCCCAGAATGCCGATCAATCGATGAGGTGTTGTCTGAAGCGAACGCGGCGATGGTCGGGGCATCTGCTTGCCGGTTGTAAACGGCGCTCGATTGCGCATGGCCGGGGGCTACTTCCCCAAGCACAGACATCACGAGAATGATGTTCCAGATTGCCAGCCAGCGCCCCATATCTAGGGGCGTAATTGGTCAGAAGTTAAGGGGTTACTGACGCAGGGGCGGCTTTACCTCGCAGTAACCTGTTGGCGGAGCAAAGCGCTAACCATTTGCCGCTTTCAGCCGTGCCTTGGTCGAAGCGGCCACTTGTTTTCGGCGCGTTCGACCCAGGCTTGCGCGCTCGGCCTCGAGGTCGGCGATGATAGTCTCGAGCAACCTGCTGATGCGTGTCGTCGTGCGGATCCGTTCGACCAACGGCCACGTTGCTCGCTCGCCTTCAAGGATGAGCTTCGCGGCACGATCAAGCGAGGGTTGGGAAAGGGCGGAGAAGGGGTTCAGAACCCGCGAAGCAGGTACGATGTTGATGTCGCCGGTATAGTTCTGCTGAATTACTCCGTTAGCGGTTTTCGCCATATTATAGAGCTGCTTGCTCGCCAAAGATAAAGGTCTTTCGAGAATGTTGAACCAGGCGTTCGATGCCAGCTTGAACCCTTGCAAGTTGATATCGAACAGTTTGGAGCGCAGCGTGCCGGTTCCCTTGTCGGTGTTGACGAACGGCATGGCGACCGGGTTGGTCTGGCTTACGATGAAATAATTGACGCCATACAGCCTCGTCAGGCGCTTGGCCGGCAAGTCCTGACTGAGCGAGCCATCCACCCAACGGCTTCCCGGAAGATAGGGCTGTCGCATACCTTGGACATTCTTCGCAGCAAGCACGACCGGCGGGTAGACGCCCGGCAGCGCTGCCGATGCCTTCGCGGCTTCACGTAAGTAGACGTTTGGCGTGGTAATCGCGTTGAGCAGGCGAGAAGACTGGCGCGGCTCGGCCGGCGCAATGGAAAGGCTGATCTCGCGTCCGGACACTTTCATGGCTTCATCGAAAGTCAGGTCCGGGATCCCGGCATTTATGTACTCATCCAGCTCTTCAGGGGGCATCAACATGCGCGATCCGGCTTCGGGATTGATGGAGGGCAATGCGTCTCCGAGCGCGAACAGCTTTTCTGCGCACAACAGCTTCAACGCGTCCTCGCGCGTGCGGCTGCCGATGAGCGCGGAGACAATTGCTCCGCCACTGGAACCGGATATCACGCGAGGCAAGAGGTCCTGCTCGAGCAGGCATTTGACCACCCCGATGTGGAAGAACAGCAGCGAACCGGAACCGCTCATCATGAAGGCCGCATGGCCAAAACAGTCGCTGGCGCGGTGGAAGAATTCGATCCGCTCGTTCAGGTCGATATCGTCGGCAGCGGGTGAAGCGAGGTGCTCAAGCGCGAGCGCGAGCTCTTCGATGTAATCCTCAATCAGGTTCTTGGTGCCGAATTTGGCGTGGCTAAACATGGAAGGCTTACCCATTCCCCCAAGATTGCCGTGAATGCCTTCGTGAAGTGCGAAGAGGAGTTCGTGATTATCGGCGCGCTCGCGCAGCAGACGCAATTCATTGAGGCGTGAGCGGATTGCAGCGAAGTCATATCGCTCGCTTTGCTCAAAGCGGCGCCATTTGTCTTTGCCGGTCACTTCGTCATGGAGCTTGGCGTAACCGGCCCACTGATCGTAGCTCTCAGCCTGCTTCATCGCTTTCTCGAGGCTGGACTTATCGAGCCGCATCGCTGAATTCCCTTCGTGTTCCCACATGCATGAATGCTAAACGGCACCGAGGCGACGTGTACATGCTGCGCTGCAACATCGGATAGCACGAAAAAGCCCAGCGCGCCTAATCTGATCGCGCAACCGGTTGAGGAAGGTGGGTGGTGGACGCACTAGGGTTCGAACCTAGGACCCGCTGATTAAGAGTCAGCTGCTCTACCAACTGAGCTATGCGTCCACATCCGATCGTCGTATCGGAGCCGTGTCTGGGGGCGTCATTGACTGCGTCCCGAATCACGAGAGGCGCTGCATATAGCGCGCCTTTCGCGGATGAAAAGGGCTAATCGCGAAACTCTATGCGGCCTCGCGTGTCGATGCCCGGTTCAAGCGCTTGCGGGTGTCGCCATTCAACGTTACCCGCGATTCAAATGCATCGCCGAGATTTGTCTCGATCTCCACGACGCCGGACTTTTGCAGCTTGTCGACCAGGCTGAGCGCTTCCGGCTGAGGCATTTCAGAAATCTGGTGCAATTGGCGCAGGGTCGTTGTCTGCCCCTGCATTTCGCGAAAGTGGATAGCAGACAACATGATAGCCATCTTGTCTGCGGCTTCGTCGCGCACACAGGTTCGCGAGGCGAACCGGTTCGCAAGACGTGACAGCAATACGGGTACTCTCGGAGGTGACATAGTACGCCTCGATGGTCGAATTGCTAAGAAACAGATGCCTGACGACAGTTGGTGCCGAGTGTATGGGGGGATCGACACCCCTGCCGCCAGGACTTGAGCGCTCACTAATTGACCGACGAATCGGCGGGTGCGACCCGAACGCCCAGCTCCTCAGAGCTTGCTGCTTTATCGAGGTTCTTTACGTCTACGGAAAGTCGCCTAGTTGGGTGACGTGTGATACGTCGTCTCAATGCAGCGCCACTTCGACCACATCGAAACCTTGGTAGAGGTCAGCGACGTGCTCACTTACGTTCGCGACCAGGCGATCAAGGTCGGTGCCGCTCGGATGAGCTACCACGTAACACCGGCTTTCAATCAACAGAACTCTCTGACGGCTGCGGTGTACGCGCATGGGTTTAGTGCCGAATGGTTGGCCCTTTATGCTGAAGAAGAATTTCGGCTGACCGATCCCATTCCCGAGCGTGTGATGGAGTTCGGTTCGTTGATGACGTGGCAGGACGCGATGGACTGGCAGCCCAACTCGGAAGAACAGGCCGCCTATTTTGCGAGGATGAAGGAATACGGCCTGATCCACGGTTTCGGGCTTCCGCTTTACGGACGCAACGCAAAGGACGCTTACGCGAGCTTTGATTTCCTGAAACATGTTGACGATGTGGCGCCTGAAGCGATCGGACTGGTGAGAAGCATTTCTCAGGTGGCCCATCAACGCGTGGTCATCCTGGCCGAACACAAGTCTAACGCGCCCAATCTCTCGGATCGAGAAGTGGAGGTGCTGACATGGGCCGCACGCGGCAAGTCGAACAGTGCGATCGCCACGATCCTCGATATCTCGCCCGATACGGCTAAGACCTATTCGAAACGCATTTACGCTAAGCTCGAAGTTTCCGACCGGGTAGGGGCGGTTGTGAAGGCTCTGAGGATGGGCCTGGTGAAGGTTTGACTGGATTTACTGGCTGCTAAGGCCACCGCGCGGGGCGTTGCGGTTCCACCTGTTGACCATCATCAAGGCTCCGATGCAGATCATGTTGGTCAGCATCGACGATCCGCCGTGGCTCATGAATGGCAATGGAATGCCGACCACCGGGGCAAAGCCCATCACCATCAGAAGATTGACCGCGACATAAAAGAAGATCGTTGCAGTCATCCCACCTGCAAGAAGGCTCGCAAACCGGTCCCTTGATGCGCGTGCGACGCTTAGTCCCCAGCGCATGATGATGGCAAAGACGCCAATCACGAAAAGCCCGCCGATAAGGCCCCATTCTTCTGCCATGGTAGCGAAGACAAAGTCCGTGTGCGGTTCGGGAAGGTATTGCAGATGGCTCTGTGAGCCGTTGTTGAAGCCCTTACCGAAGATGCCGCCTGAGCCGATCGCAATCTGCGACTGGATGATATGATAGCCGTCGCCCTGTGGATCGGCTTCGGGATCGAACATCGTGAGGATGCGTCGCTGCTGGTATTCCTGAAGCCCAAAGAAAAAGACGATGGGGGCGGCGGCCGCCGCCGCCAGTCCACCGCCAACGAACCACTTGAGAGGCAAGCCAGCGAGCAGCATCACCACAGCGCCGCCAAACAATATCGCAAGCGAGGTCCCAAGGTCCGGCTGAAGAAGCACGAAGGAGACCGGCAATCCGATCAATGTCGCAGGGATCAGCAGAGCGCGCCAACCGGTGATAAGACCCACGGGAAGGGACGAATAGAACAGGGCAAGCGTCACAACGATCACAGGTTTCATGATCTCGGAAGGTTGGAGAACCATGAAACCAAGGTTGAGCCATCGCTGGCTGCCACCGTTCACCTGTCCGATAATCTCAACCAGCAAAAGCAACGCAAGAACAATGGCATATGCGGGATAAGTTATAAAGCGGACGAACTCTCTGGGAAGCGATGCGATGACTGCTGCCATCAAGAGAAACACGCCAAAACGCACCAGATGCGAGGAAGCGTAGGGATCCATTGATCCGCCGGCTGCCGAATAAAGTACGGCAGCTCCAAACGCGACGAGCAGAAACAGCGGGATTAGCATTCCCCACGGCTGACGCGCTATCGGATAGGGTATGATCCCGCCACGTGCGCTCATTCTTCCGCTCCACGTTCCGTTACCGGTGTGAGCGTATCGACCGGCGCATTGCCAGTGGCGGCCTGGTTCGCGCGCGGTGCGACAAAAGCATCGCCGATTTCTTCCTGAGTTTGCTCCGCTTCAAGCCGGGCTTCGGCTTCCACGCGGTCAAAGATGTCCTCGTCACGGCGCGGTGTTGGTTCAACCGTCGCTCCGCGCTCGGCGGCATAAGCGGCGTAGCGGCGGTCGAGGCGCTCCTGCGCGGTGCCGCCCCATTGTTCCTCGAGCGTGCGCAGAGCTTCAAGGCCTTTGGCGGGATCGAATAGAAAGGTCATCACATCGCGCGCGATTGGATAGGCGGCCCCTGAACCTCCGCCATGTTCGATGACGACAGCACCCGCATATTTGGGTTTGTCGGTCGGCGCAAAAAACGTGAAGAGGCCGTGGTCACGATACTTCCACGGGCCGCTGCGTCCGTCCGACACGCTGAGGCTGACGACCTGCGCCGTTCCGGTCTTGCCTGCCATCTGAATATCGTCGAACGGCAAACGTCCGCGTCCCGCAGTGCCTGGGCCGTTGACAACATCGCTCATCGCCTGACGCACATAGCTCACATGATCTGCGGGAAAATCGACCTGGTCGAAGCCTTTAGGCGGCGTGTCGAGCGTCAGCCGGGGCATGACGTGACGCCCTGTTGCAAGCCGCGCCGAGGTGACAGCAAGTTGGAGTGGACTTGCGAGATAATAGCCTTGCCCGATCGAGGCGTTGACCGTGTCAAAGGGCTGCCATTCGCGGCCGAATTTGTTGAATTTCCAGTCTGGTGTGGGGACGGTCCCGTAAAACTGGCTCATCACAGGCAGCGGGAATTCCTCACCCATTCCGCATGTGCGGGCCATCTCCGCCACGGCGTCGAAGCCGATCTGTTGCGCGAAATGATAGAAGTAGCTGTCGCACGATTGATAGATCGCCTTGGCCATGTCGACGCGGCCATGGTTCGACCAGCAGTTGAAGAAGCGGTTGCCGATCCGGCGCCCACCGCCGCAGGTAATCGCCTCATCGGGACTGATCCCGGCCTTCAGGAAGGCCATGCAGTGCATCGGCTTTACCGTTGATCCGGGCGGGTAGAGGCCCTTCAGTACCTTGTTCCGCAGAGGGACGCGCGGATCCTCGCGCAGCATGGCGTATTCCACGCTTCCGATACCGTCGGAGAAGGAGTTCGGGTCGAAACTGGGCATGGACGCCATGCACAAAAGATCGCCGCTTTCGCAGTCCATCACGACGACCGATCCGCTTTCGAGCCCGATCCTGCGCGCCGCATAATCCTGAAGCGGGCCGTCGATTGTCAGGCGAACCGGATCACCTTGTATGTCGTCGCGGGTTTCAAGGTCTCGCACGATACGGCCACCGGCGGTGACTTCGACACGCCGTGCACCGGGCACTCCGCGCAAATCCTGCTCGAACTGCTTTTCGAGCCCGTCCTTGCCGATCTTGTAACCGGGGGTGAGGAGCAGGGGGTCCGGTGCCTCGTCATATTCTTCGGATGACGCCGGGCCGACATAGCCGATCAGGTGACCCACCGAAGATGCGGTGGGGTAGAAACGCGAGAAGCCACGCTGAGGAATGACGCCCTGCATGTCAGGCAAGCGCACGCTGAGCGCGGCGAATTGCTCGTAATTGAGGCCGCTTGCCACTTCTACGGGCGCAAATCCGCGTGCAGCGGCCACTTCTGTCTTCAAGTCGGCAATGCGGTCGGCTTCAAGATCGAGCAGACCGCCTATCTGGTCGATGGTCGCTTCTGCGTCGGTCAGGCGTTCCGGGATAACATCGACACGAAAATCTGCACGATTGGAGGCAAGGGGGGCGCCGTTGCGATCAAGGATCCAGCCCCTGCGCGGCGGGATCAATGTCAGGTTGACGCGGTTGCTCTCCGACTCCAGCCGGTACTTCTCGTTCTCGGCAATTGCGAGATAACCCATGCGCACGGCGAGAAGCACGCCTATCCCCCCCTGGATCCCTCCAATCACGATAGAGCGCCGGTCGAAAGTGTTGCGCAGAGTCGTCGCATTGACCACCGCCGTGGTCTTGAAACCGGTTTTGCGCCGCTTGAAAATGCCCATCAACCGATCCTGCGCGAACGGGACAGCCGGAAGCGATCGAGCCACGCTATAACGCGCGCGATCAGCGGGTAGATAAGCACGCTGAGCGCGATCTGGGGAAAAATCGCGAAAATGACATGCTGTTGAATTGTTGCACCGGAAACCACCATGGCCGCGATGATATACAGGACAATCGCTAGACCGGCGGTGAACCAGTCCTGCCAAAAGCCGCGCCAGGGGAAGCGTGTTTCGATAAGCTCGAGCACGATCATGGTCAGCGACCATAGCAGGATTGCACTGCCAAAGGGCTGACCGCTGAACAGATCGTCAAACGCGCCCAGTGGTACGCCGACCCACAGCGGCATCAGACCGGGACGCATGACACGCCATCCCAGGAAGATCAGGAAACCCAGAGGGGGCAGGGCCGGCATCACATCTGCCAAGGCATAAAGCGGCAGCAGCGATCCGATCATGATCGAGATGTAGTGAACCGAGTTTGCGCGCCAGGGTGAGGTGACACGGTTTATGCCGCCGCTGCCATATGCGCGTCTTTGAACTGGCGGATCGAGCCGGTCGATCAATTCGCAAGCTCCTCGTCGCTCAGTTCATCGGTGGCGCGAACGCCGGCCGCCTCGACTGCTGCGGGTTCGTATATCGGTTCCACGACGACGAAATTTGTCGCCGAAGGTTCCGCGATAAGCTGCGCGATGCCGCCGTCCGGCGTCAGCTCGCTCAAGACCGCGACGGCGACCCCGGGTCGGTAATAACCGCCGGCACCGCTGGTGACGAAGACGTCCCCCACTTCAAGCGGGTTGAGGCCCAGATTGATAAGTCGGATGCGCAAAAGCCCGTCGCCGCGCCCTTCTGCAAAGGCAACAGTCTGGTCGGCGGCGCGGCGAACCGGAAGGACGCTTTCGGTATCGGTCAGCAGCAGAACCCGCGACGATCCCCGCGAGGTTTCAAGCACTCGTCCGATCACGCCGCGTTCGGAATGAACGGGCATGCCGATCTGGACACCGTCGCTCTGGCCTACACCGATATAGGCAAACCGGCGAGCGCTCGATGAGCTTGAACCCACTAGGCGAGTTGTCGCGATTGCGTCGCCTTCCTGCGTGGCCAGGCCGAGAAGCGCTTTCAGCCGCCTGTTCTCGGCTTCGACTGCCTGAGCTTCTGCCAGTTGGATGCGAGCAACTTCGACCTCTTCGCGCAGCTGAGCGTTCTGGCTCCCAGCGCGCCAATAACCTGTGATCGTATCCCAGGTAGAGTTTCCGCCGGAACGAACGGTTGCACTCGCTTCGCCCACAGGCGCTGCAACATCGGTTGCGACGCCGCGAAGGGGCTGAAACGTCGAAGGCTGCCACAGTGAGAGCGCCAGCATGCCAAGCCCGGCAAGTGCGCCAAGCCCAGCCAGCAAGTACCCGGTAAACACCGAATATTGCTGCTTTTTCGAAAAGCTCGATCGACGCGATGATGGCGGCGCCATGACCTTGCCCCAAGTCCCTTTGTTCGTGTCTCCCGCTGCTTACCTGCGAGGAGCGAATTTATGCGGTCATCAAGACGCCGCGATAGATCGGGTCTTCCATCGCCCGACCGGTGCCGATGGCCACGCAGGTCAGCGGGTCTTCGGCAATCGAGACCGGAAGCCCGGTTTCCTCGCGAAGATGCTCGTCAAGGCGACGGATGAGCGCACCGCCGCCGGTCAGCACGATGCCCTGGTCCACGATGTCGGCGGCCAATTCAGGAGCGGTATTCTCAAGCGCGATGCGAACCCCTTCGACAATAGCGCCGATTGGCTCCGAAAGGGCCTCGGCGACATGCGCCTGATTGATCGTAATTTCCTTCGGCACGCCGTTCACGAGGTCGCGACCTTTAAGAGTAATGGTTTCGCCCACACCGTCTTCCGGAACCATGGCGATGCCATAATCCTTCTTGATCCGCTCAGCCGTCGCATCGCCGATCAGCAGATTGTGATGTCGGCGGACATAGGAAACGATAGCCTCGTCCATCTTGTCGCCGCCGGTCCGCACTGACGTCGTGTAGGCAAGGCCGCGCAACGAGAGGACCGCAACTTCAGTTGTGCCGCCGCCAATATCGACCACCATCGAACCGACCGGTTCTGTAACGGGCATGTCGGCCCCGATGGCCGCTGCCATGGGTTCAAGGATAAGGTAAACTTCAGAAGCACCTGCATTCGAAGCCGCATCGCGGATCGCGCGCTTTTCAACCGAAGTCGAGCCCGAGGGCACGCAGATCACGATTTCAGGATAGCGGAACAGGTTGCGCTTGCCATGGACCTTGCGGATGAAGTGCTTGATCATCTCTTCCGCAATTTCGATATCAGCGATCACACCGTCGCGCAGCGGACGGATGGCCTCGATCGTGTCGGGCGTCTTACCCATCATCATCTTGGCATCGTCGCCGACAGCCTTCACGCGCTTGATGCCGTTGATTGTCTCAATCGCGACGACAGACGGCTCATTGAGGATGATGCCCTGATCTTGCACGTAAACCAGCGTGTTGGCCGTACCGAGATCGATGGCCATGTTTTGCGAACCGAATTTGAACAGGTTGTTCCAAAAGCTCATTTATGTTTTTCCGTTGCCTGGAATAGGGTAACGAACATTCCGCTGAAGGGGTCCCACGAAGGGGCAGAACGTCCGCAATCCATCCCAAAATTGACGAGACCCGTTGCGCCTAGCGAAAGCTTGTCAAAATTGCTAAAATTTTTGTTGACTGACCCCCGCATTTTCCCCCGCAGCCCTCGAATTTGCGGCGTGTGACAGCTAGCTTGCGACAAATGCCCCATATACGACGCCTCCCCACTGCTCTTGTGAACCGAATTGCCGCGGGTGAAGTGGTTGAACGGCCTGCTGCGGCGCTCAAGGAGCTTGTCGAAAACGCAATTGATGCAGGCGCACGGCGAATCAGCGTGGTGTTGACCGATGGCGGTCTTACCCGGCTCGAAGTCACAGACGATGGCTGCGGAATGACGCCGGATGATATGGCCCTGGCGCTTGAGCGGCATGCAACGTCGAAGCTTCCGGATGAAGCGATCGAGATGGTTTCAACGCTCGGCTTTCGCGGAGAGGCGCTGCCTTCCATTGCCAGCGTTGCGCGGCTCACCCTGGAAAGCAGGCCACAAGGCACACCAGACGGTTGGCGCCGTGTCGTCGATCATGGCGAAACAGTCGAAGATGCCCCCGCTTCCTTGCCAGTCGGTACAAGGGTGAGGGTGGAGCAAATCTTCGCGAAGGTGCCCGCGCGCCGCAAGTTCCTGCGCACACCGCGCAGCGAGTATATCGCCTGTCTGGACATCGTGCGACGTCTGGCCATGTCGAGGCCCGACATCGCTTTCACGCTGGAGAACGGCGCAGAGGGTAAGATCCGCAAAGCGCTTTCGACCCAAACCGATGAAGGGCTTGCGAACCGCGTCGCACAGATTGTCGCGCGCGAACTCAAGGACAACGCGGTTGAGATCGAGCTTGAGCGTGACGGGCCGCATGGTGCGATGCGCCTCACAGGACTGGCAGGTCTACCAACGTACAATCGCGGCGTGGCCGATCACCAATATCTGTTCGTGAATGGCAGGCCGGTGAAGGATAAGCTTCTTACGGGCGCTGTGCGCGGGGCCTATTCGGACATGCTGGCTCGCGATCGACATGCCGTGCTGGCGCTGTTCCTCGATGTCCCGCCCGAAGACGTCGATGTAAACGTCCATCCCGCCAAAACCGAAGTCCGCTTCCGCGATGCTACTGGTGTTCGCGGCTTCATCGTGTCGGGCTTGAGGCAGGCGCTCGCGACCGGCGACCGTCGCAGTGCACAAGGGCCCGACCGCGCAGCGATGGAGCGTTGGCAGGCCGAACCGATATCCGAACCCGCGCCTGCCATGCGCTCCATCTTCGAAAACCGTGACTGGTCGGCTCCGCAAGGGCGAGTGGCTGAGCCGCGCGTCGATTATGCGCCTCCTGCATATTCTGCTCTGCCACAAGGGCGGGCCGAAGAAGCTGCCCCGGTGACAGAGGAGGTTGCCGAGTATCCCTTGGGCATTGCGCGGGGGCAGGTCGCGAACACTTACATCGTTGCGGAAAGCAAGGATGGCCTGATCCTTGTCGATCAGCATGCAGCGCACGAGCGTCTGGTGCTCGAACGCCTCAAGCGCGCAGGCGCCGGGGAGGCAACACAGCGCTCGCAAGCGTTGTTGGTCCCGGACGTGGTCGAGATGGATGAGGCCGATTGCGACCGGCTTGAAGATGCTGCCGAGGGGTTGGCCCGCTTTGGTCTGACAGTCGAACGTTTCGGCCCGTCCGCGATGTTGGTGCGGAGTGTTCCCTCGGCCATTGCGAAGGCCGATACCGGGAAGTTGCTGCGCGATCTGGCGGATGACATAGCCAAGCATGGCAAGCAGGAAGATAGCGGCTCATTGCTGCTTGCCGAGCGGCTTGAATATGTGCTCGCCACGATGGCGTGCCATGGGTCAGTCAGAGCAGGGCGGGTGCTGAGCGTTGCCGAAATGAATGCCTTGCTGCGAGAAATGGAGGCAACCCCGCGCTCGGGCCAATGCAATCACGGCAGGCCGACATGGGTAAAATTGTCGATGGATGACGTCGAGAAACTTTTCGGACGGCACTGACATATTGCCAGCACCGCCCGAAAGCATGTTTGATTGTTGTGACTTTAGGTCGTGCGGAACTCTGGCACGCCCTGGTCGCGGTCAAGCTCCGGAATGATCCGGTAGCGTGCGAGGATCAGGCTGAAGATACCAAAGATCAGCAATCCAGCGGCCGTGATCGTAAAGATTGCTCCCTGTCCGGCAAGGTCTGCAAGAGCATCGCCAAGCGTGCGAACTTCTTTTGCCCCACCCGACATGAAACCGGCCTGCACAAGCGACCAGCCAACCACTGCGTAAACGACACCGCGGGCGCAAAAGCCGATCCCGCCAAGCGTGCGCGTGAAGTCCGGGGCTGATCCCGAAATCCGCTGCATGAAATCGCCGCTGATGCCTTTCTTGAACTGCACAGCCGCAACGATGAAGAAGATCACGCCAAGGATTCCGAGGACCGTTCCACCAAACGTCGTACCAAGGACACCCGACGCAGCCTGCTGCGCACCGCCGCCAGAGCCGCCACCTGATGTGGCAGCAAACTGATAGGCCGAATAGGCAAGAACCGCATGGCCGATGCCCGATCCGGCGTGCCCGATACGCTTTGCCCAACCCTTTGCATCCGACCCGTTATTTTCAATATCGAAAACCGGCGAGGCGAAACGAAAAAGCGAATATCCGAACAGTCCAATCACCATCAGCCACAAGATTGCAGTGCCTGCCGGAAAGCCTTCGATAGCCTTGAAAATGCCATCTGTTCCCTCGCTGATTGCGCCAGCACTGGTGAGGGCGACGAGGCCCAGCATGGAATACAGGATGGCCCGCGACAGGTAACCTGCCCGGACCAACCAGTTAAACTTTTCGGATTTGTCGACCATTTCGAATTCCCACGGTTAGCGTTCTATGGTCTAACCCGCAGGCACGCGGAAAAGTTCCTCTAAGCGTGCGCTGATTTGTCATCGGCTCAGAAGGTACGGCGACGAATTCCTTATGGTTTCTATGCGGCTACCGGCTCATCGAAGTGATCGGGGTGGTCGAGCATCAGCCGGGCCAGTTCGCATTGCGTGAGCCGCTTCGAGAAATGTATCCCGGCGACACGACCGTCTGCCCACTTCGTCGATGCGTTGTAAATCTCAAGGCCTCCGACTTCAATCGTGAGCAGAGTACCGGGCCGTAGCTCCAGCCCTTCGATCCGCATGCCTCCCATCGACAGATTGATAACCCGAACCACATGGCAGTTGCCTGCAGCCCAGACCTTCGCATGCATGGAACACGGGATACGCACGGAGCGGTAGGAGAATGAAGGATCAAACACGCGCGCCTGATCGTCATTGTCTAGGCCGTGGCGATTGCCATCGCTCCAGGCAACACGCGCCCGGACAATCTTCGCTTCGTCCCAGAAATACGCAACGCGATCGCCTTTTTTGAGGGGCTGGTCGCACTGGACCATAACTCCCATGTCGGACATGTTGCGGATCATGCCGAGATGGATGCGGTTGTTGATGATCAGGCATGCCGGACGAAACGCTGCGAGAAAGCGTCGATTGGCTCGGCGTTCGGGATTGGCCGCGTTAATCGAAGTCGCCGCTGCAGCATCGGTGTGGCTATCGGTGGGAGCAAGAGCGCTAGCGTCCGGTCGAGTGTCCGTCGCGCGCTCAATGAAAATCGACATACCTTACTTCCCTCTGTTCACCATCCGATTGACTGACACTCTCGACCCGGGAGCGTGACCGAGCCACTGAGCGGCTCGTTGAATTCGTAGCGATCCTTTCAGACGCCAGGTCGGACCACACGATCCTGGCGCCTGAAAGGACCCTCGCCGAAGCGACCACCTGGGTTGCCGTCGAAGCTCGGGAAAACTTCGGTTCGTCAGCTTGTTGAGCACTCGCAGTGTTCGAAAACAGCGCCAGTGACGTCACAAGCAAGGCAATAGTGCATGATCGCTTCATGCCTACGAATGTTGCCTTGACTTCGCGTCATGAACGAGTTTCTTACCGTTATTGTAACGTTACAAGGACAGGGAACCCTGCGGACCGTAGAGCGTTACACGGTAAGATAATCGCAATTTTAAGAATACTAACGCGTCGTTAACTTTTATTCTTTGGGGTGTCATACCATGAGTGAATCGCAGATCACTCGAATTGACTTCGCTGAACACTTACGTCTGGAAGCCGCAAGGGTCCTGTTGGATCCTCTTTTCCAGCGCTCGCCGGTTCAAAGTCGTTTGCTTCAGTTTCTCGTCGATGCAACAGCGAAGGGTGGGGCGGGGCCGACCCAGTATGAGGTCGCTGTTGATGGGCTTGGCAAAGACGAAGATTTTGACCTTGCCCAGGACAGCTATCCCCGTGTTCAGATTTCGCGCCTTCGATCAAATCTCGACGCCTATTATTCGCGCAATGCGCCGCTCGATGGGCGACGCATTACGCTTGAGCTTGGAAATTACCTCCTCAAGCTGACCGAAACGCCGAAAGTTCCGATCCTGGACGAAGCACACAAGGAAACGGCCGAGCCTGCCTTGGTGGTTGATCATGAAGAGGGTCTGCCGGTTGCAATTCCCGACGCGATCGAAGTCCTCGCCCGACCGGACACAAAACCGCTGGTCATCACTCAACCTCAAAGACGCAGCTACAAGGGACTTATCTTTGCTGCATTCGGCCTTGCGGCGGCGGCATTCCTCATGATGGCCTATCAGACATGGCAGAACCTCGCTCCGGCGACGGAGCCTGACTCGGGCGTGCCAAGCGTCTTGCTTGCCATTGACCAGTCAGAACTCGACACGCTGCCCGACGGGCTTCGGGCAATTGCGGAGGAAGCGAGAGCCGATGCCGACATTCAGCTGTCCTATTCGATGGTGTCGCGCCGACATTTTGACGGCGCGAGCGAGCCAGCCGAATACCGTCTTGAGCTCCATTTCGATGCCCGAGACGAGACATCGGGAGAGGCCGCGCTCTTCCTCTACGCTCGCGATGACGAGCTGCTTTTCACAGATCGCATCCCCCTTCTGGCGGAGGATAGTGACGGGTTTAACAGCGATCTTTCGGCGGCGCTGGTCTATGCAACGTCGCCGACCGGCGCCATCGCGCAGCATGTCGCCTCGGGCATAGGGGACGAACCTCAAAGCGGGTATGAGTGCTTCATCAAGATCGAGGTGCTGCGGGGTAATTCCGGGAACCTGAGCGGGCTGGTTGACCAATGTCTTGAACGCTTCCCTCAGGATCGGTTTTCCTCCTTCACCTATGCAAGGCGTGCGCACTCCCATTTTCAGCAGCGAAGAATGGCCAAGGAGCCGATCCTCCGATCCGGACAGGGATGGGCGGACGTATCGCGAGCGCTTGAGCTCGATCCGTTCAACGCTTTTGCGAACTTCACCGCTGCCAAGGTTCAGTTGGCTGCCGACAATTGCTCGGCGGCGGCCGGACATATCGAACGCGCTTTCGAAGGGGCGGCGACATATCCCGCGATGATTGCAGCGCTCGAAGCTGAGGCCAATTCCTGCAAGATTACGCGGGACGACGATTATCTGACCGAAAAGCAGCTTCAAAGCATGGTCGCGCGCAATCCTGCACCCGATCCTCTGCTTCACATCTACCTGATGCTAGCCGCGTTGAGCAGCGGCGATGAGCAGAGCACGCTTAAACTCGCAAACCGGCCGCAGGTGTCAACCCAGGGCGGGGTAGAGCACGAGACGGTCCAGCTCTTGAGCAGCGCAGTCAAGGATCCGGACTTCGCCCGATCCAACGAAGGAAAGCTTCGTGAGGCGATCGGGCTGTTTCTGTGGTCAGACGCCGGCGTCGATCGGATTATGAGCAACTTGATCGAGCGTTCGACCGCCGCCTGATCAGACGTTGAACTTGAACAGCATGATGTCGCCGTCCTTGACGTCGTAATCCTTGCCTTCCTGACGCATCTTGCCAGCTTCCTTCGCACCCGCTTCTCCGCCTAGCGCGATGTAATCTTCGTATGCGATTGTCTCGGCCCGGATGAAGCCTCTTTCAAAGTCGGTGTGAATCTCGCCCGCGGCTTGGGGAGCCTTGGCGCCTTCCGGGAAAGTCCATGCGCGCGCCTCTTTCGGCCCGGCGGTGAAGAAGGTCTTCAAACCAAGAAGGGTGTAACCAGCGCGGATCACGCGGGCCAGGCCGCTTTCCTCAAGACCAAGCGTTTCGAGATATTCGGCGCGGTCTTCCTGCGGCATGCCGACAAGTTCAGCCTCAATCGCCGCAGACACGACAACCGCCTGTGCACCTTCGGCCTCAGCCTTTGCGAAGACAGCTTCGGATAATGCATTGCCGGTTGCCGCTTCGTCCTCTGCGACGTTGCAGACGTAAAGGACCGGTTTCGCGGTCAGCAGCTGCGCCTGCTTGAGGACACGCTCCTCTTCAACGTCTTTGGGTTCGACCAGGCGCGCTGGCTTGCCGTCCTTCAACAGCTCAAGCGCTTGTCCAAGCACGCTGGCCATGATCTTCGCTTCCTTGTCACCAGCCGTTGCGCGCTTTTCAGCGTTCGATACGCGCTTTTCAAGGCTCTCAAGGTCCGCCAGCATCAGCTCGGTTTCGACCACCTCGGCATCGGCAATCGGGTCGACCTTGTTCGAGACGTGCTGGATGTCGTCGTCTTCGAAGCAACGAAGCACGTGAACGATGGCATCGACCTCGCGAATATTGCCGAGGAACTGATTTCCCAGACCTTCGCCCTGACTTGCGCCTTTCACGAGACCGGCAATGTCGACAAAAGCAAGCTGCGTCGCGACGACCTTTGCGCTCTTGGCGATCTCAGCGATCTTGTCGAGCCGCTCGTCTGGAACGGCGACCTGGCCGACATTCGGCTCGATCGTGCAGAAAGGATAGTTCGCAGCCTGCGCGGCCTGCGTTTCGGTGAGTGCATTGAATAGGGTGGACTTGCCGACATTGGGCAGGCCCACGATCCCGCAGCGGAAACCCATGGGTACTCTTTCGTGAAAAGCGACGTTGGAAGGCCCGCGCCTTAGCGCCGCCGCGCGCAGTTGACCAGAGCACAAAACGGGTAGGGGCGCATCCCCGACCAAAGGAATGCGCCTCTCGAAGACTCACAAGGAGTGTTGAGTGCGTCTTAGTCAGCCTTTTTGCGTCGCTTGGTCAGCATGAACGCAGCTGCCCCAGCGCCGAAAAGGATCATGCTCGAAGGTTCAGGAACCGGCGTACCACCGCCCGACGATCCGCCTGAGCTGCTCGCTGGGTGGTCCTTGGGAGGCCATTTGAGAGCATGTGCCGGTGCCGCAGAAAGCGCCAGCGCTACAAATACGATCAAAGCGTGAATGAAATTGAACTGCCGCATTGTCCCGAAACTCCTTTGTCGAACTGATCTGGAGCCGCGTTACCGAAATGGACGAAGGCTGTCTCGGCGTCCGGAGACGATGTATCAATATGGCGCGTTTTCGCGAGGCACCTTAATCGAGCGGCACCATGCCGTTTCAGGCGTTGTGCACGGCCTTGATCCAGGGGCCATACCCGGATTCGCCGAGCCATCCCAGCTGAGCCTGCGCCGACGCTACATTGATGGCGAGTTGCGGTTTGAGGCCCGGGTGCACCGCCCGGCGAATTGGACGAGTACCGGCGGGCATCCCGATGATTTCGGCCATGGCGTTCGGGACATCCATCGGGTCGGTGTTGCCACCGCCGCCGGGACGCTGTGCGAGCGATGCCAGAAGCGCTGCATAACCACCGGTGTGTTCCTCACCTGCACGCGCGAGCAGCTCCATCGTGTTCATGTTCGAATTTTCCCAGATCTTGGTCGGATAGCCGCCCGGCTCGATGATCGTCACCTCGATCCCATGGGGGACCAGCTCATAGGCGAGTTGCTCGCTCATGGCTTCGAGAGCGAATTTGGTTGGTGAATACTGCCCGATTGCAGGCGCGATCACACGGCCCAGTTGCGACGTGACATTGATGATGAGGCCGCTCTTGCCTTCACGCATCGCGGGCAGCACTGCGCGCGCCATTCGGTGCGGACCGTACACATTCGTGTCGAACATGTGGTGCGTTGCCTTCATGTCCTGAACTTCGACCGGGCCACCATAGGAGATCCCGGCATTGTTGATCAGGACGTCGATCGGTCCTCCTGCGATTTCCATTGCCCTGGCCACGCCTGCTGCCACTTGTTCGTCGGAAGTGACGTCAATCTCGATAACGTGAAGGTCGAGGCCCTCCGCCTCGGCAAGTGCGGTCAATTCGGTGGACTCAGCGCGCGGGAGATTGCGCATTGTGGCGAAAACCTTGGCTCCCTTGCGGGCATAATCCTCCGCGGCGAGCCTGCCAAAGCCGCTTGAACAACCGGTGATGAGGATGCTCTTGCCGCTCATGTCCGCGCTGCTTTCGACCACGTCATCAAGCGCGAACGAGGCAGTGGCGGTGAGAGCGCCTGTCGCGGCGGCACCGGCAAGAAGGGTGCGGCGATTGATCGTGGTCATGGGTTTTCTCCGAAGCGTTGCTCACGAGGGGATAGGCTGGCGCGGCGTCGAGGTGCAAGGCCTATCGCGAGATCACGATGGATGCCGCCGCAGCGATGTAAAGTCCGTTCAGCGCGATCATTGCGATCGTTGCACCGCGCGTCGTCTTTGCTCGCAGCGCGAAAAAGATCGGCAGGAAAAAAATGATCAGGAAAGCGGTGAGGACAATGGCGAAGACGACCGGCTGCGATGACACCGTATCGCTTCTCCCCGCGAGGAACAGGAAGAATGTCACCAGCACCAGAACCGACGTGACGCCGAGCGAATAGCGCCGCTTCTCCATGAACCATTCGTCGAGCGAGATGCCCGGCTCGAAACTTTCAGGAAAGACAAACGACGCTGCGACGTAGAAGGCGAAAGTGTAGACCAGTCCGACAAAGAGGACAGGCGCGTCCGCTCCGATCAAATCGCGCGCTTCGAAAAAGCTTTCGAGCAGGATCGAGGTCAAGACGAGGATGAACAGCACCAGCAGCGGCGTCAGCCAGCCAATGGTGAATTCGCCCCTGCGGCGCATGGCGACCGAAAGCCCCTGCGCCATGTCGGCAAGTGCCAGGCCGACCGGAATCGCAAGGAACAGGACGACGTAATCAAAACCTTCCATCTGAGTTCTCTTGCCCCTTTTATTCCTGCATTCTCAGCGCAATATCGCTCATGAAGCGCGGATCATCGCCCTTTGCCAACCATTCAGCCTCCGCACTGATCGCGCCGAGCATGGAGGCAAGATCGTCCTGTTCGGACTTTGCATAATTGCCAAGCACGTACCCGCTCACGCGGTCCTTGTGACCTGGGTGTCCTATCCCGATGCGCACACGCCGGAAATCGGGCCCGAGATGTTTGTCGATTGAGCGAAGGCCATTGTGCCCTGCCGTCCCGCCGCCCTGCTTCACCTTCACTTTGAAAGGGGCGAGGTCGAGTTCGTCATGAAACACGGTGAGCGCGTCCAGATCGAGCTTGTAGAAACGAATGGCCTCGCTCACGCTGCGGCCACTTTCGTTCATGTAGGTCGCAGGCTTCAGCAGCAGCACCTTGTGCGTTCCGATACGCCCTTCCTGCACCCAGCCCGAAAATCTCTTCTGAATGGGGCCGAAGTCATACATATCGGCGATGACGTCGAGCACCATGAAGCCGACATTGTGTCGGTGAAGCGCGTATTTCGGTCCGGGATTACCAAGGCCTGTCCAGATCTGCATGGTGAGCGCATCTAGCGCCCCGATGTCGGCTTGGCGAGGGGAGGGTGCCCCTCTAGGCAAACGAAATTTGTGTGCTAATCATCGCCACGACATGCCTGAACGTCTTCGACCCATGTTGGCCAGAGCGCGCACGGCCAGTGAAGCGGGAGATCACCGCGCGGCTGCACGTGGCTACTACGAAGCTGCAGACAAGGCGCGCAGTGTCGAGCTTCTGGGCGAACTGGCTTTCTGCTTGAGGCACGGCGCACAGCATTCGATCGAGAGCCGCCAGATGCGGCTTGCGCTCGACGCTGCTGAAGAAGCCATGTCGGTTTACGAACAGACCGAAACCGGCAAAAGCCTCAATTTCGCCAACACCGCCCGGCTGATCGCGCTCGCCATGGAAGGGATGGGACGTGCTGAGGAGGCTCGCACATACTGGAGCGAGGCGCGGGCGATCTACGATCTGAATGGTGTGAAGGCGGGTGTCGAAGAATGCGACACGCACCTTCTGGGTTCAGCCAACTAAAATCAGGCGCGAGAGCCCAAAGCAAAACGCCGGACTGGTTTCCCAGCCCGGCGCCTTGGTGATTGGGTACGTCAGAGAAGAGCTTATGCGCTCTTGTCTTCCTGTTCCTGTGCAGCGTCTGCATCTTCGCCCTGCTCGGTGGCGGGGACTGCATCGGCTTCGACGTCGTCGCTATCGCCACCCTGATCTTCGCTCTTCTTGAGAGCGGACGGTGCGACGAGGGTTGCGATGGTGAAGTCGCGATCGGTGATCGCGCTCACGCTGCCTTCTGGCAGGTCGACTTCGCTGATGTGGATCGAGTCGCCGACTTCCTTGCCTTCGACCGAGATTTCGATCTCGCCAGGGATCTTGTCGGCTTCGCAGACAAGGTCGAGCTCGTGACGGACAACGTTAAGAACGCCGCCCTTCTTGAGGCCAGGCGACTTTTCTTCACCGACGAAGACGACAGGGATCTGAACCTCGACCTTAGCATCGCGCGCAAGGCGGAAGAAATCCGCATGCGTCGGGCGATCGGTGACGGGATGCAGAGCGACATCCTTGGGAAGCGTGCGGATGGTTTGACCGCCGACTTCGATCTTCACGATGGAGTTCATGAAGTGCCCGGTCATCAGCTGCTTGACCAGTTCTTTTTCCTCGACGTGGATCGTCGTTGGTTCTTCCTTGCCGCCGTATATAACAGCGGGGACCCGACCTTCGCGGCGAAGTGCACGGGAGGCTCCCTTGCCTGCCCGTTCGCGCGCTTCGGCGGGCAATGTGAGAGCGTCGCTCATAGCAGTGCCTTTCGAATACGTGTTTGATTAAGTGTTTATCGGCGCGCCGCCTCCAGGGATGACCAGAACGCCGAAGGGCGCGCACTTACAGGTTGCTGGCCAAAACACAAGCCTAAATGCCTAATTGGACAGGCGCGTCACCGTGTAACCGCGCGCCTCCAGCATGGCTGCAAGACCATCAGGGCCGATGAGGTGCGCCGTGCCCACCGCGACCAACGGCCTGTCGAGTTCTTTGAGGCTTTGTTCGAGAGGTTCGATCCAATCCTCGTTCCGGCCCACCAGAATGGCTTCGCGCAACTCGGGGTCTGCCATGATCCCGGTCGTCGTTGCTTCTTCAAGGACCGCGATATCGCCTGAGATCCACGCGCGCATCAGTTTACCGGGCTCTTCGCGGCTTGCCACCCATTCGCGCACTGTACCCTCGAGGAGGTCACGCTGGTCCTTTTCCGGTAGGCGATCGAACACGCCAAGCTGGCCTTTCGTGGTTTCGAACCCTCGCACTTCACGCTGCGCAAAGTCACGGATCAGGGCGCGGTCCACCCCGTTCCTTGGGTTCCCTTGCGCATCGACCCGCGAAAGCATGATCGCCGCAGCCCAGCTTTCCGTGTCAGCAAAATCGCCAGCCGGAAAGTCGGAGCGGGCGATCATCGTGCCGAGCGGTTCGCGGACATCCTCTGCAACCCTGTCACTCAAGGGGCCTAGCCCCCTTGTGCCGGCAAGCTCTCCGAATGTGAGGGCGATTTCGGCTTGATTGTCGAGTTCTGCGACTTCCACCCACAAGTAGTCTGCATTTGCCACGAGGCGGTCGATCGTCTGCGTGCGCCATTCAACGCCATCGGGGAGGGCGTGGATGGTGCCAAGCATCCATCCCTCGACCTCCCCGTCAGCGTTTGCGATCTCGTAAACCAGCGGATCGGCGCTGGGGTATTTGGCCGCCTCCTCGCTCTCGGCGCACGCTGTCAGAGACAACGCAAAACCGAGCGCGAAGGCGGCAAACGAGCGCGATAGCATTACTGGATGCGCTCTGCCGTCAGGTCGTATTTGGTCAGGTAGTCCTGCACACTCATTTCGCCAGCAAGGTGGCCTGCGCCAACCGCGATAAAGACCGTTCCAGGCACTTCCATACGCGCGTCGATCCATTCCGCCCAATTGGCGTTGCGCTTGTACAGAAGCAACTCGGCAAGCTTGGGGCTCTCGCTCATGCTCTCATTCATGGTCTCGGCAAGGCCTTCCGCGTCGCCTTTGATCCACGATGCGACCATTGAATCGATCATGGTCTTGACCTCATCAATGCCTTCCACGGTGGACATCAGCAGTTTGAGCTGTTCGTCCTGCGGCAGCGTGTCGAAGATGCCGAGCTGGTACTCGACCGTTTCGAGCGCATCCTTCGAGGTGTCGCCCGCCTTTGCAATGATCACCTTGTCGACGCCGGAAGCGGGGTCGTAACCGTTCGCCATCAGCGGCAGGAAGGTCAGCGTCACGCTGGCCATCCAGGGCTTGAACGGGTCGAAGGCGGCCTCGGGAACACCAAGACCGGCGAGCGCGGCTTCATATTGCGCCGTCTGCTCTTCATTCAGAAGCGAGCGCAGGGTCGTTCCCGGTTCGAGCATACCCATCTGCATGGCAAGCTGCTGCGACTTCGCCTCGCTCTCGGGCGACTCTATCAGCTCGGTGACGACAAGGTCGGACGAGGAAAGCGCTGCGTCGATTTCAGCGTCGTACCACTGAAGCTCCTTGGGCAGGATGTGGACGGTTCCGAACAGGTAGATCGTCGTGTCTTCGTCGCTGACTCTCCAAAGGGCGGGGCCTTCGGGTCCAGCGGGCAGTACGGCTTCGGCCGATGCGGTGGGCGCTTCCATGTGAGCATCAGCCAGCGCCGGTGATGCGGCGAAGAGGGCGAGGCTTGCTACGGCTGTGGGGAGGAGTTGTGCAATTTTCATGTATGCGATCCTTTCAGTGGGGCGTGATGGTCTTGGTACGGTGAAGAAGTGTTGAATGTCGGGCCAATCCGATGGTGGAGGTGCAGAGGGAAACCTGCGCCGCGAATTTCAGCCTGTGTGTCATGCTGAGCGCTTCCAGAGGATTGCGATGTTTGAGACAATCATCGTGACAATGAAAAGTATCATCACGTCGGGTTGCGGGAAGACGCCGGCGCGCCAGCCCATCCACCAGATCGGCGCGGTGTAGCTGAAGACCTGAAAACCGACCATCATTCCGAAGTCACCAGCAGCACGGCCATGCTCGTCAGAGTTGCGGCGTCCGAAAAGGATCAGGAACGGCGTGGCGATCGCCCAGATTGTAATTGCGGTGATTGCGGGCCAGAAAGGGATTGGGCCGTTGCTGAAAAGGATGTCCGTCGCCCGCTGCTCGCTGTCGGACAGAATGATCGGGAAGGCGGTTGCTATTCCCACTCCGACGATAGCGACCAGCAACCAGCGGATCCGGTTGCCCCGAGCAGTGTGGGGCTCGCCCATCGTGAAATCGGGAGCCCAGCGCCAACAGAAATAGCCCGAAACCGCGACAATTGGAGTGCCAATGACGACGAACAGAATGTCGCTTGTGTCGCCCCCGTTGAGAAGGTTTTTCAACCCTACGCCGGCCAGAATTCCGCCGATCAAGACGACGGTCAAAAGGACTGACCAGCCAATCAGATGCAGCCAGTAGCGCGAGTGCGAGAACTCCGCTTCGTCCTTTAACTGATCGGATTTTGACATTTTTTGATCTCACATTTGATTTTGCGACACGAGGTCAAAAAGGCGCAAGGGAAGGGCCTATCCCGCCCGCTTTGCGGCCCAGATGACAAGGAAGGCAAACATGACGGCCAGAAACAGCGCGCCGTCGTGCACGGGAGGAAGGAGCGAGCCCGCTGCTGCTATGGCCCAGCAAATGTAAACGTAGAGGTAGACGCTGAAAGCCCAGTACGCGGCGTCGCGGGTGGACTGGCGTTCAAAATCGTCGATCTGCCGCTCTCGCAGCGCGCCGAGCGGAACCCCAATGCCCAGAACGACGATCAGCAGGATCCATGCCTCGCTCCGGGTGAGAGTGAAGTCGCCAGCCATCACGCGGTCCAGCAAGCCGTTGGTCACCAAAACGAAGCCGGTCAGCGCCCCGGCCAGGACGCAGACGAGCAGGATAAGTTGTGACCTGCCGGTCTTGGTCGAAAGCGATGGCTTGTCGAAATTTCCGATCCGGAGCGAGACGAGCATGGCAGCGACGCCAAGGACCATGATTGTCGCGACGATCCCGGCACCGCGGAGGTCGACGCCGCGTTCCATGAAATTAAGGTAACCAGCGCCCGCAGCACCCGTCGCAAGGCAAATGCCAAGATAAAACAGGACCTGACCCAAAAACGGGCGCGCCACTCCGGTGTCTTCGATCTCATCAGGCTTCGTCATCGAAAATCTCCTCGATGCCCATCTCGAACAGACGAGCGATGCGGAATGCCAGGGGCAGGGAAGGGTCGTGCTTGCCAGTCTCGATCGCGTTCACCGCCTGGCGGGACACGTCGAGACGCCCGGCAAGTTCGGCCTGTGACCAATCGCGCTCAGCGCGCAGGACTTTGAGGCGGTTCTTCATGCGCGGCGCGCCTCGATTGCGTCGGACACCCAGGCAAAGGCGTAGCCTGCGTGGAAAGCCAGCGCGGTGAAGGATGCGAGCGTGCGGGCATCGGTAAAGAACAGCGAGAAAGTATCGCGGGTAGGCTCACCCTCGGGGTTGCTCAGCGCGAAGCCAGCCGAATAGGACACATCGAGTATGTCGAGCATGAAGGCTGCAAAAAGATAGACGGCGAGGCTTGCGAGCGCCCAGCGGTAGCCAATCGTGACCATCGCCTGAAAATAGTCGTCGACCCGGTGCGCCCAAAGACCGGCGATAAGCCCGCCAACAGCGCCACCAAGTGCCCATGCGAACACGAAAGAGTCGCTACCGATAAACGCATTCGCGAAATTGACGATTGAGCAGGCGGTTCCGAACCAGATTACCTTGTACTGGTAGCTGCGCTGATGTTCGTCGATTGCTTTAGGATTGTAGGGCATTAGTCGCGCTCCTGAATCCGCAGGACCGCGAAAACTGCATGAAATGTCGCGGCGACAACGATGACACCAAGCTCGCCGTCACGGGTAAAGAACTCCCAATCGACGACGTGTACGAATAAAAGCAGTCCGACCGCCGCACAGGTCCATAGTCCGGCTACTGCAAGCAATCGCTGCGCGTATTCGTCCTGACGTTGGAAGAAGAGCAGTCCGATCATCGATCCGGCCGTTACGCCGCCAGCAATCGTCTCGACACTCTCGTAGAAACCGAAGATTTTTCCACACAGGAGTACCAGCGCGCCGAGAAAGCCGATCCAGGTAATGTTCAATGCGACACTGCGGTCGGTTTCATTCATTTTTCCGGGCATCAGTCTCATCAAATCCCTCCCCGCAGACGCATAGTTGCCAAAGGCAGGTGGAAGGCGAGCGAGATGAGAGCGAAGCCGAGCACTGGGGAGACCTCCAGATAGCTGCGGATTAGCTCTATCTCGAGGAGGGCAAGAACCCCTACCACTGCGCATGCAATGGTGGCCGAGCGTCCTATCAGCCGCTGGACGAACTCGTCGTGGAAGCTGATAAAGACAAGACCTATCAGCGTACCCGACATAATTGCGACGGCGATGCTCTGAAGTGCTTCCAGAGCGGGAACAAACACCGTTGCGATGACGAGAATAGTGTCAAGAAGACCGATCCAAAGCGTATTGAAAGCGGCACTGCGATCGTTTTCGGTGGTGTGGAGTGGGGACTTGGTCATCGCGTTGTTACTCTCTCGATAAGCACTTGGCCTGCCGCCTTTGACCGTAAGGAAGACCGCGGCGAGTGAATTCGGATGGATCAGGCTTTGCCTCGCTTACGATTGAACAGATATCCGATGTAGAAACCGCTCGCCGCGATGTAGAAGGTGAACCGCTTGTCGGATGTGGCTTCCCACATGCTGAACTCGAAGCGATCGGCCATGTCGGCGATGATCGGAATGAAGGCCGTCCAAAGGGTGACTGCGAGCATTCCGCCAACCGCCCCGGCATAAGCGAGGCCGCGCTGGAACTCGTCGTACTGCTTGTCTGACAGGATGATGCTCAAGGAGACGATGATGAAACTCGTCGTCACGATGGGCGTCTCCCCATCCTCCGAAAGCCCGATGAGAGCCCAGCCAAGCACTGTCATGATAACGCCGGTCATGGCGGCCCAATTGAGCACGTTGGCCTTGTCTTCATGCGACATTTGCTTGCGCCAGTACATTTCAGTCGGCCTCGGGATGGATTGAAAGAAGGTGGGTGGCCGCTCCCGCTCATCCGGTTTCGGGGTTTGACCCGGATTGCGCGAGAGCGACCTGGCCAGCATCATGCGCCTGGAGTTGCCGCGTCCGATGCCGGGTTGGAGGTGTTGGCAGCAAAGCGCGCGCGCTCTGCATTTGCCTGAGCGACGGCGACGCGCACTTCAGGCTGTGCTGCGGCGAGCGCGCTGGTGCGGCATTCGCGTTCGAGCCGGATCGAGGCGCTGTCGCGGCCGCCATTGCGGCACATCTGATTGATCTTGGTGCGCACGCGGTCGTCGAGGCGGGTAACACCGTCGCGGGTCGTGAGGTCGAGATCCTTGTGATCGATGACCTCTTCGAACTCGACCTGATTGATGGGAGTTGCCGATGCAGCGGCGGGGATGGCGAGAGCTGCGGCAGCGGCGGCGAAGATGATGGAATTGCGCATTTTGAAGTTCTCCTGGGGAGGAAATGTTGAACGGTTTTGTCACAACAACCTTCCGGAATGTCAGGTTGCCCTTACTTTATGTCGCGATTCGCTGACCATGTCAACATGACCTTACATTTGGTCATGCTGACCTTACGAAACCCGCAGAAATGAGCGGTTTTGCCGTGTGCAAAACTGGTTGATGCTGCGCTGCGGCATTGACCCCGCATGGGCCTTGAGCCATTGCCGCGCCATGGAATCGGAGACCAAATCGGCGCTGGACGAATCGGGTTCACCAACCCGCGATCCTCGCACGTCCTTTCAGGACATGATCCTGACGCTGCACGACTTCTGGTCGGCCAATGGCTGCGTCATTCTGCAGCCCTACGACATGCGCATGGGGGCAGGGACGTTTCACACCGCGACAACCCTGCGCGCGCTCGGCCCTGAGCCGTGGAATGCCGCCTTCGTGCAGCCTTGCCGCCGCCCGACCGATGGGCGCTACGGCGAAAACCCCAACCGGCTCCAGCACTATTACCAGTACCAGGTGATCCTGAAACCATCGCCCAGCGACATTCAGGAACTCTATCTTGACAGCCTCAAGGCGATCGGGATCGACCCGCTCAAGCACGACATCCGCTTTGTCGAGGATGACTGGGAATCGCCCACGCTTGGCGCGTGGGGGCTGGGCTGGGAGGTCTGGTGCGACGGGATGGAAGTCACCCAGTTCACCTATTTCCAGCAAATGGGCGGTTTCGACTGCAAGCCTGTCGCGGGCGAACTCACCTACGGGCTCGAACGTCTCGCCATGTACATTCAGGGCGTCGACAACGTGTATGAGCTGAACTTCAACGGTCGCGGCACATCGTATGGCGAGGTGTTCCTCGAAAACGAGAAGCAGATGTCGAAGTGGAACTTCGAAGTCGCTGACACCGATGGCCTGTTCGACCTTTTCGCCAAGGCCGAGACCGAGTGCCGCAATGCGCTTGATAATGACGTGCCCATCGCCGCTTACGAACAGGCTATCGAGGCGAGCCATGTTTTCAACCTGCTGCAGGCGCGCGGCGTGATCAGCGTACAGGAGCGTGCGAGCTATATGGGCCGCGTCCGCGACCTCGCGCGTTCTTCGTGTCAGAAATATGCCGAGCTGATGCGGCCCAGATGGGAAGCGCAATATCCGGATTGGAGCCTCGTCTGATGGCCGATTTCCTGCTCGAATTGCGCTGCGAGGAAATTCCGGCGCGTATGCAAGCTGGTGCGCGCAAGGAACTCGACAAGCTGTTCCGCCGCGAAATGGAAGCCGCCGGTGTCGCGATTGGCGAGCTCATCATCTGGTCCACCCCGCGCCGCCTTGCGCTGATTGCGCGGGACCTGCCGAAAGAGACAGACGCCGTGCGCGAAGAGGCCAAGGGCCCTCCGGTCGGCGCGCCCGATCAGGCGGTCGATGGCTTCTGCCGCAAGAACGGCGTGACCCGAGATCAGCTCGAAGAACGCGAGGTCAAGGGCCGCGCGACTTGGTTCGCCGTGATCGAAAGGCCGGGTCAGGCTGTCGCCGACCTCCTCGCCGCAGCGATCCCGACGATCATCGGCGATTTCTCATGGCCCAAGTCGATGCGCTGGGGTGATGCCTCGATCAGCAGCGAGAGCACGCGCTGGGTGCGCCCGCTTTCGGGCATTGTCGCACTGCTTGATGGCGAAGTCGTTCCGTGCGTCACAGATGGCATGGCAAGCGGGCGGGTCACGTTTGGCCACCGTTTCCACTCGGACGGCGGTATCGCAATTGACGATGCCGACGACTACGCATCGCGCCTGCGCGACGAATACGTGATCGTCGACCACGAGGAACGCGCGAGCATCATCCGCGATGGCGCGAGTAAGGCGGCTGCGGACGCTGGCCTCAAGCTGGTCGAAGACGAAGGGCTGGTGATCGAGAACGCTGGCCTTACCGAATGGCCGGTTCCGCTGCTGGGCCGTTTCGACGAGGCTTTCCTCGACGTGCCGCCCGAGGTCATCCAGCTCACCGCCCGCGTGAACCAGAAGTATTTCGTGTGCGAGGACGCTGACGGCAAACTCGCGAACGCTTTCATCTGCACTGCAAACCTGGCTTCGGTCGATCCGGCAGTGGTAGTCGACGGCAACCGCAAGGTCCTCGCCGCGCGGTTGGCGGATGCGCGGTTCTTTTGGGAATTGGACCAGAAGAAAACCCTCGCCGAACACGCCAAGGGGCTGGAGCGGATCACCTTCCATGAAAAGCTGGGCACGGTGGCCGACAAGGTGGACCGGGTCGCGAAGCTGGCGCGGTGGTTGGTCGAAGAGGATATCGTCACCCCGGACTTGATCCGGCGTCCCGCTACTTCCGACATCGCAGACGAAAAGCGGGACCCCGGCTCGGGGGCCGGGGTGACGAAAGAGGAACTGGCTGACCTGGCCGAACAGGCTGCGCGGTTGTGCAAGGCCGATCTCGTCACCGAAATGGTTGGCGAGTTTCCGGAGCTGCAGGGGTTGATGGGCGGGTATTACGCCGAGAAGGAAGGTCAACCGCAAGAAGTCTCTGACGCCATACGTGATCACTACAAGCCGGTTGGGCAGGGTGATGAAGTGCCGACTACGCCGGTGACTGTGGCGGTATCACTGGCGGACAAGATGGACACGTTGATGTGCTTCTTCGCAATTGATGAGAAGCCCACGGGATCGAAAGACCCGTTTGCCCTCCGCAGAGCCGCACTTGCGGTGATTCGCACGACCTTAGAGAACGGCCTGCGCTTCAGCGTCGATGACACATTTGAATACATGACGGCAGTGGTCGGATTCGACCGTGATAAATCACAAGAGTCGATTGAGAAGCAAGCACTCAAAGACGACATTGCTTCTGATCTTTTCTCAGAGATTGCTTCTGGAAGAGCAGGTTTGCACTGGTTCATTCTCGAGCGCTTCAACGTTCAGCAACGCGCCGAGGGAATCCGACACGATATCATAGAAGCGGCATTTAATGGCCGTGATGATGATCTTGTTAGACTTCGACAAAAGTCAAATGAACTTCAAGCCTTCGTCGAAACCGAAAACGGCACCAACCTTCTCGCCGGCTACAAACGCGCGGCCAACATCCTGAAGAAAGAGGAGTGGGAAACGAAAGAGGTTTCCTACTCGCCCGAACCTGCCGAAAAGGCTCTGATCGATGCGCTCGATGCTGCCGCGCCCAAAGCCGCCGCCGCAGTCAGTGAAGAGCGTTTCGAGGATGCCATGGCGGCGCTTGCAACCCTGCGCGCGCCTATTGACGCTTTCTTCGGCGGGGTGACGGTCAATGACGATGACGAGAACAAACGCGCCGCTCGCCTCGACCTGCTCGCCCGCTTCACGTCAGCCGTTGGCCAAGTCGCCGATTTCAGCCGGATCGAAGGCTGAGCCCATGGCGGTTTCGGACCTTTTCGCGCAGCTGCCGGTTTTTCTCTCAGGACCGTGTAACATGCGGTCCATGTTACCCTGTAACACGACCCCACAAAGGGCCTTTCTATGACCACCACCGTGTACCCTTTCGGCGGAGCCGCCGCTCACGATGACCCTCGCCAGCGGGACAAGACGATCACGGGAGGCAAGGGCGCGAACCTGGCGGAGATGGCTTCGATCGGTCTGCCGGTACCTCCGGGCTTCACCATCACCACCGAGGAAAGCGTGCGCTATCTGCAAGACGGTGAGGAATTCCGCGAAGAACTGCGCGGCGAGGTGACGGAAGCGCTCGCTCATATCGAGGCGTCGGTTGGCAAGACCTTCGGCAATGCAGCCGATCCGCTGCTCGTGTCGGTCCGATCGGGCGCACGTGTGTCGATGCCGGGGATGATGGACACCGTGCTGAACCTTGGCCTTAACGACGACACGGTCGAAGGCCTTGCCAAGACCAGCGGAGACGACCGCTTCGCATGGGATAGCTATCGCCGTTTCATCCAGATGTACTCGGACGTTGTGCTGGGCCTCGATCACGGCCTGTTCGAAGAGGCGCTGGAAATCGTCAAGGAAGACAACGGCTTCTACAACGACACCGAACTCAGCGCCGACGACTGGCGAGGGATCGTCGGCCAGTTCAAGGGCATCGTTGACGAAGAGCTTGGCAAGCCGTTCCCGCAGGATGTGAACGAACAGCTATGGGGCGCGATCCGCGCCGTGTTCGACAGCTGGGATTCGGACCGCGCCAAGGTCTATCGCCGCCTCAACGACATCCCCGCCGACTGGGGCACGGCAGTAAACGTGCAAGCGATGGTGTTCGGCAATATGGGCGAAACCAGCGCCACCGGCGTCGCCTTCACCCGCGATCCCGCCACCGGTGAGCGCGCATATTACGGCGAGTACCTCATCAACGCACAGGGCGAGGACGTGGTCGCCGGCATTCGCACGCCGCAATATCTGACCAAGGCTGCGCGCGATGCGGCGGGGGCAAAGCCGCTGTCGATGGAAGAGGCAATGCCGGATGCTTATGGCGAGCTTGCCCGCGTGTTCGACTTGCTTGAGGGTCACTACAAGGACATGCAGGACATCGAGTTCACCGTCGAGCGCGGCAAGCTCTGGATGCTTCAAACCCGCTCGGGCAAACGCACGGCGAAAGCAGCGCTCAAGATGGCGGTCGATATGGAAGGCGAAGGCCTGATCGATCGCGAGGAGGCGGTTCGCCGCGTCGATCCCATGGCGCTGGATCAACTGCTCCACCCGACGCTTGACCCCGATGCACCGCGCGATGTGCTTGTCACCGGCCTGCCTGCGTCGCCGGGCGCTGCTGCCGGCAAGATCGTGCTCGATGCTGATACGGCGGAGCAGTGGGCGAACCGCGGTGACAAGGTCATCCTTGTCCGCGTCGAAACCAGCCCGGAAGACATCCACGGCATGCACGCCGCGCAAGGCATCCTGACCGCGCGTGGCGGCATGACGTCACACGCCGCCGTTGTCGCTCGCGGCATGGGTCGTCCGTGCGTATCGGGCGCAAGCGGCGTGTCGATAGATCGCAAGAGCCGGACCCTTCGGATCGGATCAACCGAGATGAAGGAGGGTGACGAGATCACCCTTGATGGCGCAAACGGCCAGGTGATGATGGGTATCGTACCGACGGTCGAACCCGAACTTGCGGGCGACTTCGGTGTTCTGATGGAGTGGGCCGACGCGCTGCGCCGCATGGGTGTGCGCACCAACGCGGAGACTCCGGCGGACTGCGCGATGGCTCGCCAATTCGGCGCAGAGGGCATCGGCCTTTGCCGGACCGAGCACATGTTCTTCGACGCCTCACGCATCAGCGCGGTGCGCCAGATGATCCTTGCCGAAGACGAGCGCGGACGTCGAAAGGCGCTCGACATGCTGCTGCCTGAGCAGCGCGCGGACTTCACAGCGATCTTCGAAGCGATGGCGGGGCTGCCTTGTACGATCCGCCTTCTCGATCCGCCGCTGCACGAGTTCCTCCCCACGCAAGACGCCGAATTCGAGGATCTCGCCGATGCTACGGGGCTGGGCGTCGATCACCTAAAGCGCCGCGCGGGCGAGTTGCACGAATTCAACCCGATGCTGGGCCATCGCGGCTGTCGTCTGGGGATCACCTATCCCGAAATCTACGAGATGCAGGCGCGCGCCATCTTCGAGGCGGCGTGCGACGTGGAAGCCGCAAGCGGCGAAGCGCCAATCCCAGAAGTGATGATCCCGCTGGTCGCAACCAAGCGCGAGCTTCAGCTGTTGCGCGCTCTGGTGGACAAGGTTGCTGCGGAGGTCTTCGCAGAGAAGGGCGCTAGGGTCGAGTATCTGGTGGGAACCATGATCGAATTGCCGCGCGCCGCGCTGATGGCGGGCGAGATCGCGGAAGAGGGCGCGTTCTTCAGCTTCGGAACGAACGACCTGACCCAGACCACGCTGGGTGTGAGCCGCGACGATTCGGCACGCTTCCTTGCACCTTACGTCGACAAAGGTATCTTCCCGCGCGATCCGTTCGTCAGCCTCGACATTGACGGCGTTGGTCAGTTGGTGGAGCTGGCAGCGGAGCGGGGCAGGGCCACGCGTGCCGACATCAAGCTAGGCATCTGCGGAGAGCATGGCGGCGACCCGGCTTCGATCGCATTCTGCGAGAAGGTTGGCCTCGACTATGTCAGTGCATCACCATACCGCGTGCCAATCGCCAGACTAGCCGCGGCGCAGGCAGCGCTGAAAGGTTAGCGCCAGCCTGTCAGGACGAGGGTTTCGAAGGTTTCCGTGACCTTCCCGTCCTCGTCTCTCAGGTCATCGAACGCCGCTTCGGCGCGCGCCAGCCAATCGCGCGTAAGCTGCGGGGCAGGGGTGTTGAGCGAACGGGTCAGCCCGTGGTCGCGCAAGTCCTCGATCATGCGCCTGAGCGATCCGAAGCGGACATTGACGGGATAGCTGTCGACCACCTGCCTCTTGAACAGAGCACGCTCCATGAGGCCTGTCGCACCGCGCAAGTCGACAAGCGGATGCATCCTTGGTGCCGGCCTGTCAGCGTCTGCTGCAAGCGAGATCTGGCGCAGCGCCGGGAGCGATCCGGAGCCGGGAAACGCCCCGATGAACAGACCTCCTTCCCGCAACGCATTGCGAGCATGGATCAGCGCACCGGGCAGATCGTTGACGGTGCCGAGGCCCAGCAGGTGCAAGATCAGATCGTAAGCCTCAAAGGCGCTGGGCTTCTCCTCGTCAAACTCGCCCAGCTGCATTGTGGTGCAATCAGCGCCTTGCGCCTCAAGCGCTCGCGTCAAGGTGCCGGTTGCATCGCCGACAACCATCGCTCCGCTTGGCTTGAACCGCATGAAGTCGAGGCGGTCGTCGATGTCATCCGCGACCGTGTCATAGAGATAGCTCGCGCCGGACGCCCTGCTTTGACGAAAGCGAGCGCGGGCCCATTTTGCAGCAGCCAGTTTGCGATCAAATATGCGGGGAACCTGGGGCGAAGTCATCGCGCGACCCCCTGCCGTGCTTGTGTCTTCGGCGCAAGAGGTGCAGTCTGCTTTCGATGGGGTGGAGGTCGCAACTCAGCACCAGTCTGAAAGAAGGGCTGAGCCCGGTGGTAGACCTGGTCTACCCGCCGCGATGTCCGTTGTGCGGGACGGCGCTAGCGTCGCAAAGCGGACTCTGCAGCGAATGCTGGTCCGAGATCGAAGTGCCTGGCGAACCTGCCTGCGAAAGCTGCCAGCGTCCGATGGGCTCGGCGGCGGCCTCGAAGTCCACATGTTGCTTTGCCTGCGCGAAAGAGCCGCCGATTCATGACGGCATCATCGCGGCAAGCCTTTATAACGATGCATCGCGTAAGCTCATCCTCGCACTGAAGCACGGCGGAAAGATTTCGCTGGCACCGCTTCTGGCAGACCTGATCGCCTCAAGAATGCCTCCTGAAACAGACAACATTCCGTTGCTCGTCCCGGTGCCGCTGCATCGCTGGCGATTATGGTCGCGCGGGTTCAATCAGGCGGCGCTGCTTGCAAGCGAGCTTGCCAAGCGTGGAAAGGGAGAGCTGTTGGTCGACGGGTTGGTTCGATCAAAGCGCACGCCAAGTCTTGGAGGTCTCGGGATCAAAGAGCGCTCCGATGCCTTATCGGGAGCGATTGCAGCCCAGAGTGGCGCAAGACCAGTGATCAAAGGCAGGCATGTAATCCTCGTCGATGACGTGCTCACAAGTGGGGCGACAAGCAATGCATGCGCCAAGGCCTTGATGGACGCGGGGGCAGCATCCGTTCGCGTTGCCTGCTTCGCACGTGTCGCTGATGGCGGCATTTCGGCGTAGGGGGTGATCGGGTTTAAGGCTCTGAAAAAGCGAAACGCCCGAGGCCATTAAGACCCCGGGCGCCACGTGACGAAATGGTTCAGATCCGCTCTACGAGCTCAGATGGCGACCCCCTAACTTCGCCATCAGGACCTTGTCCCTCATCGTTCAATCGACCAGTCCAACACCCCGCTGTTGGTTTTGATCGACCACCCCCTGAACCTGACACTTACGCGCCGGTGTTCGGTGGAAGAGCGCCGAAACGCTCAATGACCTCGTTGTTCCACTCAAGTTCATCTTTCGGAAGTCGAAACCTGAGCTTTGTCCTATTTTGATGCGCCTATGTTGTTATCCTGCAACATTCTGTCGCATGGGACGAACCGCTTGCCGCTGCTATGGACAGATTCCTGATTTTCCGGAGACGATTCTTGCCTGACCCCGATTCACTTTCCACCCAACAGATTGAGCAGGGCTCCGTTTTCGCGCCGAAGTTTGACGCCTCAGGGTTGCTCACTTCGGTCGTTATTGATTCGCGAACCAAGGAAGTGCTCGTGGTGGCGTTCATGAATGCAGAGGCGCTTCAAAAAACGAGGGAGACTGGCAGAGTGCACTTCTGGTCACGTTCGCGCTCGTCGCTTTGGCTGAAAGGTGAAACGTCGGGTCATTTCCTCTCGGTCGACGAGATTCGGGTGGACTGCGATCAGGATGCTCTGGTGATCTATGCGACGCCAGCGGGGCCGACTTGCCATACCGGCGAGAGGAGTTGCTTCTACCGGAAACTCGACCCGACTGCGCCGGATGAAAGGGCATTGTCGCGGGCCCAGTAGGGCTGGGCTTCCCGTTCGCGTTAGACCTTGACGTTCACGTAAAGGTAAAGTAGCCATGAGAAATGGCTTCTGCACCTGAACACGATACAAAAGGCACCGGCATCGGTGCTGCCTCAAAACCGGCGAGTGAAAGACAGCGTCGCAATGGCGCTCATCTCGACCGGCCAGATAAACTCGAACGCGAACAGTTCACGATCTCCGATCTCACTTCAGAGTTCGGCTGCACCGCACGCGCGCTTCGTTTTTACGAGGATGAAGGTCTTATCAGTCCCGCTCGCGTGGGGTTGACGCGCGTCTACTCAAAGCGTGACCGGGCGCGCCTTGCTTGGATCATGCGGGCCAAGAATGTCGGGTTTAGCCTTACCGAAATCCGCGAGATGATCGACCTTTACGACCTCGATGATGGGCGTGTCGAACAGCGCCGGGTAACGGTCGAAAAGTGCAAGGCGCATATCGCCAAGCTCAAGGCCCAGCGCGCCGACATTGACAGTTCGATCAAGGAACTGACCAGTTTCGTTAGCGAGATTGAACAGCTCAGTCTGGGCTGATCATTCCGATACACCTTACCCAAGTTAAAACCGCTCAGCACAAGGGATCAATTGATGCCAACCTATACCGCCCCTACTCGTGACACCCGTTTCGTCGTCAACGAAATGCTGGACCTTGCAAGCTATGGCAACCTTCCCGGTTTCGAGAACGCGACCACCGACATGATCGACACGGTCGTGAATGAAGCGGGCAAATTCTGTTCGGAAGTTCTCGCCCCGATCAACCAGGCTGGTGATGAACATGGCTGCACCCGTCACGAAGACGGCAGTGTGACCACGCCTCCGGGCTTCAAGGAAGCCTATGACGCCTATGTGGAAGCAGGCTGGGGCACGCTCGCCAAACCGGAAGAATTTGGCGGCCAGAACTTGCCGCACGTGCTCGGTTTCGTAGTCGAGGAATTCACCGCCGCCGCCAACCAGGCCTTCGGCATGTATCCCGGCCTCACCAACGGTGCGACCGCTGCTATCGAGGCGGCGGGTTCGCAGGAGCAGAAGGATACGTACCTTCCCAAGATGATCTCTGGCGAATGGTCCGGCACCATGAATCTGACCGAACCGCATTGCGGCACCGATCTGGGCATGATCCGCACAAAGGCCGAACCGCAGGCCGATGGTAGTTACAAGATCACCGGCACCAAGATCTTCATCTCTGCAGGCGAGCACGACCTCACCAGCAACATCATCCACCTCGTTCTCGCGAAGACGCCGGGCGCTCCGGACAGCGCGAAGGGCATCTCGCTCTTCATCGTGCCCAAGTACCTTCTCGATGAAAACGGCGAACCCGGTGAGCGCAACGGCGTTGTCTGCGGCTCCATCGAGAAGAAGATGGGCATTCATGGCAACTCCACCTGTGTTCTCAATTACGACGAGGCCACCGGTTACATGGTCGGCGAAGAGAACAAGGGCCTTGCCGCCATGTTCGTGATGATGAACGCCGCGCGCCTTGGCGTCGGTATTCAAGGGCTCGCTCAGGCGGAAGTCTCCTATCAGAACGGCGTTGCTTACGCGCTCGATCGTCGTCAGGGCCGCGCTCTGACCGGACCTGCTGACAAGGATGCAAAGGCTGACCCCATTTTCGTGCACCCTGACGTGCGCCGGATGCTGATGGATGCGAAGGTTTTCAACGAAGGCATGCGTGCACTGTGCCTGTGGGGCGCGCTTCAGGTTGATCTGACGCATAAGGCCCAGACCGAAGAAGAGCGCCAACTCGCTGACGATCTTATCGGCCTGATGACCCCGGTTATTAAGGGCTACGGCACCGACAAGGGCTACGACATCGCCAACAACATGCAGCAAGTCTATGGCGGCCACGGCTACATTAGCGAGTGGGGCATGGAGCAGTTCGTGCGCGACGCGCGTATCGCGATGATCTACGAAGGCACCAACGGCGTGCAGGCGATGGACCTTTGCGGTCGCAAGCTTGCCAGCAAGGGTGGCCGCGCAATCCAGGCCTTCTTCAAGATGCTCGACGACGAGATTTCGGAAGCCAAGGGCAATGAGGCCCTCGCCCCGCTCGCCGAAAAGCTCGAAAAGGCATTGGGTGAGCAGAAGCAGGCGACCATGTGGTTCATGCAGAATGCCATGGCGAACCCGAACCACCTCGGCGCAGGCGCGCACCACTACATGCACATCATGGGCATCGTGACGCTCGGCTTCTTCTGGCTCAAGATGGCCAAGGTCGCACAGGCGACTTTGGAAGCCGGGACCGAAGATAAAGCGTTCTATGAGGCAAAAATGACGTCTGCGTCCTATTACGCAGAGCGCTTTTTGCCCGATGCAGGGGCTCTGCGGCGCAAGCTTGAAGCTGGCAGCGACAATTTGATGGCGCTCCCGGAAGAGGCATTTGCCACCGCAGCTTGACGGATTACTGAAGTCGTCACCGAGGTCCGGTTCTGGGGGGAACCGGACCTCTTCTTTTGTCCGCTGGGCAGGCGAGCTTCCACTAGATTTGGCGAGTCCGTTGCTGACCGCGAGGATAGACGGGCTCTCGTCAGCAGAACGAAATACTCGAAGCTGAGTCGAGGGTTCTAGGATCGATTCAACCTTAGCCAGTGATAGGCCGAGGGCCATGAATTCAAAGGCTATGAACAGACAAGTAAGTTAATGACAGTTAAAAATGGCTCCATTCGCAAATGAATTTGGCTAATAAGTCTGTATTATGACTGCCAAAATTGTTGTCGCCTCCGTCCAATACTGAAAAACTATTTGAAACGACGATTGCGGTCGATGGGAGGAACCTATGGCTGATATCGTCAAGCAGATTATGGACCGCTATGCTGGCTTTTCTTTGAAGTCCGGCGATGATGCTGACATCAATTCCCTTACCTATCTTGATTTCGAGGAGCCTGAAGATCAGCCGCCTAATGGTGGCCGTCTTGTTCTGGTCTTAGTGGAATCGCGTATCCTTGATGCGATCGATGGAGAGACGCCGGATCAAGATCTGCTCTCGCGGCTCGAAAGGTTTAAAGGAGACCTTCGAGCGGAGGGAATGCATACCCGCTTCATCCGTGCCGATCTCTACGATGGTGTCGATCATAAAGATGGTCTGACTCTTCTCGCCTTGCGCCGTTTCCTGATCGATATTCGGGAAGCATTCCCGAGGTTTGAGGGCGTGGTGCTTGTTGGTTCTTTCCCCGAAGCATCGCTTGTCCGCCGGTGGTCCTGGGCCTCTCCGCACGGAAATGCCAGTCCTCCCTGGACCGGAGGTACGCCCCACCTGACGATCGTGCCGGAATCAGTTTCGCGTCGCTCCGAGATCGTTCTTGCGGATCTGACAGGTCAGTGGGAGCGGCTGTATCACAAGGAAGTTGAGATCGAGGCCTGGCTGGCCAATGCCACCAGCGACATGGGAGACGGTTGGCGCAACGGAGAGACGATCCTGGACTGCACCTTTACCTCGAACGACTACAAGACCGGCAAGCTGACGTTCAAGGATTGCTTCTACGTCGACGATGCGAACTTCACGGTGCTCAGGCGTGACGATAATGCCAATCCGCAGCTTATTGTGAGAGTGCGCACTCCGCTGCCTCATCCCGAAGTTGCGCCCGAGGATCGCAGCTCGGTCAATGTCACAGCACGACCGGATATCAGTGTGTCGAGAATCGATGCGAGCAACATTGCCTATGATCCTAGTGCGCGGAAGCAAGGCACCAACGGGGAACGTTTCGTCGACCCTCAGGGCGATCCGAATGTGGTTCCAAGCACAGATCCCAATTTGGTGCCAGCAAACCAGCGCGCCATGTTCACTTCGTTCAATCCATTGCTCGAGCGCCGTCTGTACAATCAATACTTTGATCGAAATCACCGCTTCCGAATTGGCGGTTGGTCACATCATGAATTGCAGGCTGGTGTCATCTCAGGGACTTCCGACTTTTCGGCGGCGAACTATCTCGGCGTTCTCAAAGAGGCGGCAACAAACTTCGGTCGCGATGTTACGGTCGATCAGGCAAGTCCCAAGGATTATGTCGATTTCCTCAAGACACCTCCCGCGTTCAAGTACATCATCGCCCACTCGAACTGGCAAATATCAGAGTTCGATGGGGACTACGAACCTGATGAGTTGCAATCCGCATGCGGCGGCTCTCCCTTTCGGTGGAAATACGAAAGCGGCGCTTTTCGACCCAGCTTCGAAGGCCAGGGTAAGATCGTCGATTGGACGATCCACCGCACTTTGTTCCAACATGGAACAAACAAGGATGCTCCGGGCTGCCTGATGATTCACGGCGGCTGCGACGTGAATACCGTAGAAGGCACGCACAGCCACACTCACTATAGCAAGTATTACGCGCCGTGGCAGAATGCCGAAGGAATCCTGTTCGGATCGAGCGCGGTTGCGCTTTTGTCGCGCGCAAAAACCTTCAACGACGCACCGAGAGGTATGGGCGCCGGGCTTGGTACAGGAACACGGGCAAACTTCGGCAACGCCTGGCGGCATTATTACGATTTGCAAGCGGGCGATGCGGCGCTGGCACCTGTGGTCGTCCAGAATAAGCGCGCGTATTTCTGGAGCATCACGGGCGATTGGACCTTGCGGCTCAGCAACAAGAACGGTCTCGGTCTACTTTCTCTAGAAGGAAGCGAGATCAGGGACGAGGTGATCCATCCGACTCAGGCGTGGATCGGTGCCTGGAACTTCGATTCTTCACGTGATCGCCACAAAGGCACAGGGAACTACGACGGCTCGGGCCAGGATAGCATAGCCGTACAGAGTGACTGGGGCATAGCGATAGTCAAGCACGATGGCACGCGATGGACCGCTCTCACAGTTGCTGAAAGAGATACTTGGTTCGGCCAGTGGCGCTGGGATGCGACAGTAAACCGGGGGCGCGATTCGATCAGAGCTACCGGTCATCTGACCGACAGGCGGCGCGACCAACTGCTTGTGACGAGTTCGTGGGGCATGGGCGTCTTGAGCCAGTCTGGTAACAGTATGACGTCGACCCGGACCTATGAATCGGGCACTCGGATCGGAGGCTGGGTCTATGATGTCGCGAAAACTGTTTATCGAGGCATCGGAGATTTCGACGGCGATGGTCATGACGAGGTGCTCGTCTCAAGCGGTTGGGGCATCGGCTTGCTTTCGCTCGAACACAATCGCGACATTGCCATGCGCAAAACGGGTGACCGATTGGGATCATGGGTGCTCGACAGCTCGCGCAACCGGGTCGTTAGCATCGCGGATTTCGACGGGGATGGCAGCGACGAGATAATGATCCGGAGCGACTGGGGTATCGGCATTCTGAAACACGCAAATGGCGGCCTAAAATCCATCGCCATGCATGCTTGGGACAGTGATCTTGGAAATGGTTGCATCCTGAGCAACCGAAGCCAGTTCCGTCACACTGGACGTTTTCTTGGCGGAAACCAGGATGCGATGGTCCTCGCACAGAACGATGCCTGGTTCATCCTGAAACTGTCCAACGATCGGCTGACGGTGGCCGCGAAGCTTTCCGAGGGCGAGCGTTATGGCGGATGGCGATTCAATCCTGCGCAGAACTATTCTCGCGCCGCGGTACGAATGCGCGGAAACGACAAGCATCAGATCGTGGTGAACAGTCGTTGGGGTATCGGCGTGCTCGAAGTCGATGAAAGCAGACCGACTGTCTGCCACGCACTGCACCCTTATGATGACGTGCTAGGAAACTGGCATCTGACCCAGACCGACTACATCGCCGGCCCGTGCAAAACTTCCGCAGCAAGCGATGCCGAGACTCTTATGATATGGAAACGACGCCCATAGGACGGCCTTGCTGGTGCGAGGCTTCTCGACTTACTCCACCGGCAGGAATTCCGGTACGGACAGGTAACGCTCGCCCGTGTCGTAATTGAAGCCCATGATCCGGGTGCCAGCGGCGAGGTCAGGCAGTTTCTGTGCGATAGCCGCCAGCGTTGCCCCGCTGGAGATGCCGATCAGCATTCCTTCTTCGCGTGCGGCGCGGCGGGCCATTTCCTTGGCGTCTTCGGGATCGACCTTGATCGCCCCGTCAATGGTGTTGGTGTGCAGGTTGCCGGGAATGAAGCCTGCGCCGATGCCCTGGATCGGGTGAGGACCGGGCTCACCGCCGCTGATAACCGGAGAGCCGACGGGTTCGACAGCATAGGCCTTGAAGTCGGGCCAGCTTTTCTTGATTTCCTCAGCGCAGCCGGTGAGGTGACCGCCGGTTCCAACGCCGGTGATCATCACGTCGATAGGATTGTCAGCGAAGTCGGCGAGGATTTCCTTGGCCGTGGTGCGGGCGTGAACCGCGGGATTTGCGCTGTTGTCAAACTGGCTGGGCATCCATGCGCCTTCAGTCGTCTCAACGATTGCAGTTGCTCGCTCGATGGCGCCTTTCATGCCCTTTTCCTTGGGCGTGAGGTCAAATGTCGCACCATAAGCCAGCATCAACCGGCGACGCTCGATCGACATGGATTCGGGCATGACGAGAACAAGCGTGTAGCCTTTGACCGCCGCGACCATGGCAAGACCGATACCGGTGTTTCCGCTGGTAGGTTCGACGATGGTGCCACCCGGCTTCAGCGCGCCAGAGGCTTCGGCATCTTCGACCATCGCGAGCGCGATGCGATCCTTGATCGAGCCGCCGGGATTGGCGCGCTCGGACTTAAGCCAGACCTCATGATCGGGAAACATGCGCGACAGGCGAATGTGCGGGGTGTTGCCGATGGTCTCGAGAATGCTGTTGGCTTTCATGTCGTCTGGCCTCCTGCCGATTTCCGTTCTTCTTGCTCTTCTAGCAGATCGCTATTGTCTGTCAGATCACTTGGCGGATCAAAGGTTTTCGTCGTCCTGAGTGCGGGGAATATTCGGCTCCAGGCGGCAACGGTTACAATCGCGCCCACTCCGCCTGCGACCACGGCGGCAACCGGACCGATAAGAAAGGCCAAAGTGCCCGAGAAGAAATCGCCGCCTTCGTTAGACGCGCTGATGGTGAGCAGCGAAACCGAAGATACCCGCCCACGCTTGTCGTCCGGGGTGTGCAACTGGATCAGTGATTGGCGGATATAGACGCTGAACATATCGGCGGCCCCCACGATGAATAGCATCGCGAGACTGAGCGGCATCGAAGTCGACAGGCCGAATACAATTGTCGCAACCCCGAAGACAGCGACCGACCAGAGCATTTTGGGCCCGACATTGCTTTCAATGGGGCGGAAAGAGAACCACGCTGCTGTGATCGCGGCACCGACTGCCGGCGCCATGGCAAGCTGGCTGAGGCCTGTTTCGCCAACCTGGAGGATATCTCGCGCGTAAACCGGGAAGAGGGCTGTCGCTCCGGCGAGGAAGACGGCGAAGAGGTCAAGCGTGATCGCTCCCAGCACCATCTTGTTCTGCACCACGTATCGCATGCCATCGACAATCGCGCCGATTGGCCTCTGATCCTTGCGAACCGCAGGCTGTGGCACTTTGCCAATCATGGTGAGCGCGATCATCGAGACGACGAACAGACCTGTTGCTACGAAATAGGGAAGGGCAGGTTCGATGGCATAGAGGTATCCGCCAAGTGCCGGACCTCCGATCATGCCCACCTGCCAGGCAATCGATGACAGGGCGATGGCCGTGGGCAGGATCGCCTTTGGCACGAGGTTGGGTGCCAGCGCGGATAGCGCAGGCCCGGCAAAACCGCGAGCGATGCCAAGAACGATGGCGATACCGTAAAGGATGGGAAGGCCAATGGCCCCCGACCAGGTTGTCCACCCCAGTCCCGCCGCACAAAGCAATTGCAGGAAAACTGTAAGCCGACCGAGCGAGCGGCGATCGAACCGATCTGCGGCAAGACCGGAAAACGGTGTGAGAACGAACAGCGGGAGGAACTGAAGCAGTCCGATAAGCGCCAGTTGCCCCGACGCCTCAGCAATGTTCATCCCCGCATCGCGGGCAATGTTATAGGTTTGCCAACCGATGATGAGCAGCATCGCATATTGCGCGAGTGTCATCGCCAGGCGGCTCAGCCAATAGCAGCGGAAATTGTGCACCTTGAAAGGGTGCAACTGATCGGTGGGTTCGACGTCGGTCACGAAGCGCCCAATGGCAGGCGCTTTGACCGCTGCCAAGTGAGGGCTGCTAATGTCTCGTGAAGAAGCGGTTTAGATCAGCGATTGCGACGCAGGCGCGGATTAGGCTGAAGCGTGTCAATAATGGCGACGAAATCGTCGAGGCGAATGATCCGCTCGAACTGGAAACCGGCGCGCTCATCACGGGTCCAGATAACGTACGCTTCGATCCGTCCAACCACGGGGAGGCGAATGATTACCCGGTCGCCTCGGCTGAGCGAATGCGAGTCATCGACCATGAAGCCGTGCGCAGAGATATTGCAGACGTGAAGATTCAGGTCGCCATTCGAGAAATGCTCAACAATAACTGGAAAGTCGACCGGATGCCGCGCAGCCCGGCGCAGGTCAGTAACACTCAGATTAGCTCCTGCCGTCACAGTCGGCGCCCTCCATATTCTCAACTGCCCACACAACGTGAGCCATCACCCCTAATGCGGGGTAAAGGCTGACATTTGGTAAAGGCGATTGACCGCCCGTTTGTCAAAACGGCTAACGGGGCTGACCAGCGAAGGTCTACCGGTTGAGAATACCGTGTTTCTTTTTGCCGAGACTGAGTTTGACGCTCGCGCCATCTGCCACGGCCACCAAGGCGCCGGGATCGGTGACAGCTTCGCCGTCAAGTTTGACCGCGCCTTCCGCGATCTTGCGCTTGGCTTCGCCATTGGACGCGGTGAAGCCGATCTGAGTCAAAACAGCTCCAATGCGCATACCCTCTGGGCCGACCGAAAGCGTTGGCAGTTCCTCGCCTGCGCCGCCACCAGCAAAGGTGGTCGCCGCCGTACCCTCTGCAGCCTTGGCTGCATCGGCTCCGCGGACCATGGCCGTCACCGCATTTGCCAGCACGACCTTTGCATCGTTGATCTCGGCGCCTTCAAGCTTTTCGAGACGAGCAATTTCATCGAGGGGAATGTCGGTGAAGAGCCTCAGGAACTTGCCAACGTCGCGATCGTCGGTGTTCCGCCAATACTGCCAGAAATCGTAAGCGGGCAAAGCATCTTCGTTCAGCCAGATTGCGCCATCAACCGACTTGCCCATCTTGGCGCCGTCGGCGCGCGTGATGAGCGGTGCGGTTACGCCATAGACCTCGCGTTGATCGATCCGACGGTTCAGCTCGATACCATTGACGATGTTGCCCCACTGATCGCTGCCGCCCAATTGCAGCTGGCAACCATAATCACGTGCGAGCACGAGGAAATCGTATGCCTGCATGATCATGTAATTGAATTCGAGAAAACTGAGCGGTTGCTCGCGATCAAGCCTCAGCTTGACCGAGTCGAACGTCAGCATGCGATTGATCGTGAAATGCGGTCCGACATCGCGCAACAGCTCGATATAGCCGAGCTTCGACAGCCAATCGTCATTATTGATGAGCAGCGCGCCGGTCTCGCTGTCATCGAAACGCAGGATGCGTTCGAAACTGCCCCTGATCCCCGCGATATTCGCGGCCAGCCGTTCGTCCGTCATCAGCTGGCGCGTCTCGTCTCGCCCCGAAGGATCACCCACCCGCGCAGTGCCCCCGCCCATGATTACGATGGGGCAATGCCCGGCCTGTTGCAGACGCTTCAAGAGCATGATCGAAGCAAGGTTGCCGATATGCAGCGAGGGTGCGGTGGGATCGAACCCGACATAGCCGGTAATCACCTGCTTGGCCGCGAGCGCATCGAGCGCGCCTGCATCGGTGATCTGGTGAAGATGGCCGCGCTCTTCGAGAAGGCGCAGAAGGTCGGATTCGTAAGTCATGCGCCGCGCTTAACAGTGGGGAGGGTTGCTTGGAAGTGGCTTGCTCGCCCGGTTGCAGTCAGCCATGGAAAAGCCATGCGACCACTCATGTTACACCGAACCTGCGACCTTGGACCGATCCGCGCTGTGACGGCCCATGTGAAGCCCACCGAGGTCGGCTGCGAGGCCGAATTTCGGTTTGAAGGCAATATCGACGCAATCCGGCTCCCCGAACCCGGACCATCGGTTCGAACCGACGATCTGTGGAAGGCAACATGCTTTGAGATATTCTGGCAGCCGATTGGCGGAACCTACTACCGCGAATTCAATCTTTCGCCCTCGAGCCGCTGGGCGGCGTACGACTTCGACGCATTCCGCGAAGGGATGCGAGATGCGCCCGTCGATGCGATTTCCTTGAGCCACGCCAGAGCGAGCGCCAACGGGGTTGGAGAGCTTGTTCTGAAAGCCAGCATCGCAGCTCAACTTCCTGCGCCTGCGCAGGTGGCACTAAACGCTATTGTCGAGCATGAGGATGGCGCTCTGCAATTCTGGGCGCTGGCGTTTCCTCCCGGCAAGGCCGAGTTCCACTCCGAAGCCTGTCGCCAGTGGATCGTCGACCGGGGTTAGGCCTCTTCGGCGCGACTGCCAAATGGGCCGTTCAGTCGCACGACCTTGAAATTAATGGCCTGCGCGAAACACGTCCATAGGATGTAAGGCAGGACCAGCCAAGCGGCGAAGCTTGAAACCGGGTCCAGAACGAATGCCAGCGCAATGCATGAGGCGATGAGAGCCCAGTTCTCATAGAACGACCAGTCAGGGCGTTTGAACTTGAAGAACAACGGCGACCACAGGAAGTGGAAAACGGCGTTGATCGAAAAAGCGGCCGCCACGGTATAATACTGCGCAGCGCTCTCAGCCTCGGTGAGGCCGATGTAGAGCGCCCATCCAGCCAGACCGAGGATGATCGTCCAAGCAGGACCAAATGCCCAGCCGGGTGGCTGGAACCAGGGCTTTTCAAGATTGTGATACCATTCGCTAAGGTCGGTCAGCAGTCCGCCTGCTATGTTGAGGCCAAAGCCATAGAGGATCGCGAAGGTGAGGGCGGTGTAGTCCATGGTGTTACAAGCGCTTCGATAGACGATACGTTCCGCGCAGGCAAAGCGAGCTACGAGCGCTTGCCTTTGACGGAAGCCTGTTCCAACGCTCTTGCCATGGCCAATTCAGTCCAATTCGGCATCGACCGTCTGCTCGCATCACCTGACCTGATCGCTCAACTTGGCGATCGCCGCGTCGCACTTGTTGCTCATCCGGCAAGCGTGACCGCCGACCTGACGCACAGTCTCGACGCGCTTATCGCCGCAGGCGTAAATGTCAGCAGCGCCTTCGGGCCACAGCATGGGCTGAAGGGGGACAAGCAGGACAACATGGTCGAGACGGCCGATGAAATGGATGCGCAATATGGCATCCCGATCTTCAGCCTTTACGGAGAAGTGCGCAGGCCCACCGGGCAGATGATGTCGAGCGCGGATGTGTTCCTGTTCGACCTTCAGGATCTTGGCTGCCGCATCTACACTTTCGTGACCACGCTGCTCTATCTGCTTGAGGAGGCAGCAAAGCACGGCAAGGAAGTATGGGTGTTGGACCGCCCCAATCCCGCAGGTCGTCCGGTCGAAGGCACATTGTTGGTTCCGGGACACGAAAGCTTCGTCGGGGCGGCTCCCATGCCGATGCGTCATGGCCTTACGATGGGAGAGATGGGCCATTGGTTTGTCGAACATTTCGACCTCGACGTCTCTTACAAAGTGGTGGCCATGGAAGGATGGCAACCCGACGCGGGTGACAGATCGGTGGCAAGCGGTTTTGGCTGGCCTGCATCACGCATCTGGATCAATCCCTCACCCAACGCGGCGAGCGTCAACATGGCGCGCTGTTACGCCGGGACGGTCATGCTTGAAGGCACGACACTGTCGGAAGGTCGCGGAACCACGCGCCCGCTCGAGGTGCTGTTCGGAGCGCCCGACATCGACGCAAAAGCGGTGGCGACTGAGATGTTCGCTTTCGCGCCTGACTGGTGCAGCGGTGTCAGGATGCGCGATTGCTGGTTTGAGCCGACCTTCCACAAGCACGCGGGCAAGCTGTGCAACGCACTGATGCTGCATGCCGAAGGGCCTGACTACGATCACGACGCTTTCAAGCCCTGGCGCATGCAGGCACTCGCGTTCAAAGCCATCCGGCGGCTGTACCCGGATTACGACCTGTGGCGTGATTTCCCTTATGAGTACGAGCTAGACCGACTGGCGATCGACGTGATCAATGGCGGACCAGCCTTGCGCGAATGGGTCGATAACCCCGACGCCTCTCCGCATGATCTCGACAATGGAGCCTCACACGATGAAGCGGCATGGGTACAGACCGTGCGCCAACACTTGCTTTACTGATCGGCTCTTGCCGGAATTTGCTGAAGGAGGGGGCCGTCCTGAGGCTCCGGAAGAGGCCGGATATCATCGGGGTCGCCCATCATCACCATGACCGAGCAACCGTCCTGTTGCCGATGTACGGCATAAATTGCGAGCGGTTTGTCAGGGGACGCCGGTTCGCGTGAGAAGAATGGCGTCTGGCCCGAAGCCTCACGCGCCTGAATAACTCGGTCGTTGCAGCTTTCGTCGCGTTGCGTGCGTTCGAGGATCTGGGCGAGGTTGGTATCATCCTCGTGCGCATCCTCGATTGTGCGCCAGCGCTCTGGCGGGGTGGTATAGGCAGGATTGTTGAGCGCAGTCTGTCCGGGAGCCGCAAATTCAGGGTCACCAGCACCAATCAAAGCGACTGCTGCCAGCGGAACAAATACGATGCGCATCACAATTCTCCCTTTCCTGCCAGTGCTGTAACAGAAAAGAGCCGTTCTCGCGAGTGCTGCTTAGTGCCCCTGTTTGCGGCTGAGCTCCCGCATTGCGCCGTCCAGCCCCTCAAGCGTCAGCGGGAACATGCGATCGTTCACCAGTTCCTTGATGATCTTGGTCGATTGCGAATAGCCCCATTGCTTTTCCGGCACGGGATTGAGCCAAACGGTGGCCGGATAAGTGTCGGTCACACGTTTCATCCAGATGCCGCCAGCTTCTTCATTCATATGTTCCACACTGCCACCGGCATGCGTGATTTCATAAGGGCTCATCGCTGCATCGCCGACGAAGACCACCTTGTAGTCATGACCGTATTTGTGGAGCACGTCCCACGTCTTGGTGCGTTCCTGCCAGCGGCGCTTGTTATCCTTCCAGACGCCTTCATAAAGGCAATTGTGGAAGTAGAAGAATTCGAGATTCTTGAACTCAGCCGTCGCCGCGCTGAAGAGTTCTTCAACCAGCTTGATGAACGGATCCATCGAGCCGCCCACATCGAGAAACAGCAACAGCTTGACCGCATTTCGCCGTTCTGCCCGCATGTGAATGTCGAGCCAGCCCTGCTTGGCGGTGCCATCGATTGTCGCATCGAGGTCCAATTGGTCCTGAGCGCCCTCGCGAGCGAAACGGCGCAATCTGCGAAGCGCCATCTTGATGTTTCGGGTGCCAAGCTCTTTGGTGTTGTCAAGGTTCTTGAACTCGCGCTTTTCCCAGACTTTTACAGCGCGCTTGTGCCGGCTTTCGCCACCTATGCGCACTCCTTCCGGATTGTAGCCTGAATTGCCGAAGGGCGATGTGCCGCCGGTGCCGATCCACTTATTGCCGCCTTCGTGGCGTTTTTCCTGTTCCTCGAGCCGTTTTTTCAAAGTCTCCATCAACTCGTCCCAATCACCGAGCTTTTCGATCTCTGCCATTTCCTCTTCAGACAGAAATTTCTCAGCAACGGCTTTGAGCCAGTCTTCCGGCACATCCACGGGATTCTGGCCGTAATCGGTCATTATCCCTTTGAATACCTTGTGAAACACCTGATCGAACTTGTCGAGCATGCCCTCGTCTTTGACGAAGGTGGCGCGTGACAGATAGTAGAACGCCTCGGGCGTTTGCTCGATCACGTCCTTGTCGAGCGCTTCGAGCAAGGTGAGATGTTCCTTGAAGCTCGCGCCGATTCCGGCCTCGCGCAGTTCGTCCATGAAATTGAAAAACATGTCCGTGGTCTAAACACGATTTCAGCGGGTTTCCAGCCCCATGACCGCCATACTGCGGCATCCCCTTAAGCCTTCGCTAACCATCTTGAAGCTAGGGCAGGCACATACAGGGGACAGCAACGCCATGAAGCCAGTAGAGATCGATACCGCGAACGCATCAGCGCTGGACAAGATTCCAGAGAAATGTGGAGCAGTGACCGTCGGTTGTACCGATGTCGCGGGTATCGTTGAGAAAGTAATCAAATCCTCCGAAACACTCCGCGCAGAGCATGAGGCCTTGCGCGGCACCGTAACGGCACTTGAATCAGATCAAATCAAGGTTGCCGAAGCGAGCGATGAAGCGCGCCTGCTTTCGGAACGCGCGATTGAACGCCTTGGTGAGGGAACGCGTCTGATCCAGTCATCGCTGGGACAGATCGGTTCGTTGCTCGACCTCGTCGACGCCCTGGGCCAGCACGTCACGAGCTTTTCGGCTGCGATGGAGCAGGTCCGCCGAAGCGCGCAAGACATTGACAATATTGCTGAAACCACCAACATCCTCGCCCTTAACGCGACGATCGAAGCCATGCGCGCAGGTGACGCCGGGCGCACTTTCGCCGTGGTTGCGAGCGAGGTGAAAAGCCTCGCCAATGACACGCGCAAGGCGACCGAAGAAATCGCTCATACTATCGACGCACTTGGCGACGAGGCTTCCCAGGTGATCGGACGCATCGAGGAAGGCTCCAAGGCCAGCGCGGAGGCAAAGGCTTCGGTTGCCCGCATTGAGAGCACGATTTCGAGCGTCGGGGATCTCGTCGAAGAGGTGGACAAACAGAACGATGTGATCGCCCGCTCTACAGGAACGATCTCGGGCCATGTCGATGCCGTTCAGAAAGTGCTGACGAGTTTTGACTCGGCAGCACGTGCGAATGAAACCCAGCTTCAGGGCGCGCACGAGCGCATGGAAGAGCTCGAAATGACCGCGAACGACATGTTTGATTCGCTGGTCACCGCTGGGCTCAGCCCACAGGACAGTTTGAAGGTCGAACAGGCTCAGGACATCGCCCGCAAGGTCGCGACGATGTTCGAAGAGGCCATCCAATCTGGCTCTCTTTCGCTATCGGAAGCCTTCGACCAGAATTACGAGCTCATTCCCGGAAGCAATCCGCCACGCTATCGCACGAGCCTCAACCATTGGGCCGACCGAAACCTTCGTCCCATCCTCGATTCGGTGAAGAAAAGCGATACGAACATCATCGCGACCACCTGTACCGACACCAAGGGCTATCTGCCGACCCACCTAACCGAGATGTCTCGCGAACCGACAGGCGATGTGGCTCACGACACGAAATTCTGTCGCAACGGGCGCATCCTTTGGGGACCGATGGACAGAAAAGCCAAAGTAAGCACTGCGCCATTTATGATGGGTGTGTATCGCCAGGAGGGCGACGGAACGACATATCAAGTCGTCCGCAATGTCTACATCCCGATCTACATCAATGGCCGGCGCTGGGGCGATTACGAGATCGCCTACAGCTTCCAGTGATGGGACTTGCTCGGCCTTAGCTGGGGTTGCGGCGGGCCATGAAGGCTAGCCGCTCAAACAGCATCACGTCCTGCTCGTTCTTGAGCAAGGCGCCGTGAAGCGGCGGGATCGCGCTGTTCGGGTTCGCGTCCTGAAGCACCTCTAACGGCATGTCCTCGTTGAGCAGCAGCTTCAGCCAGTCGAGCAGCTCGCTGGTCGATGGCTTCTTCTTGAGGCCCGGCACTTCGCGCAGTTCATAGAAGATATCCATGGCCTTCTTGACCAGCGATTTCTGAATGCCGGGATAGTGCACGTCGATGATCGACTGCATCGTCTCGCGGTCCGGGAATTTGATGTAGTGGAAGAAACAGCGGCGCAGGAATGCGTCGGGCAGTTCCTTTTCATTGTTTGAAGTGATGACGACGATGGGGCGTTCCTTCGCCTCGATCCGCTCCTGCGTTTCGTATACGTCGAAGCTCATACGATCCAGTTCCTGAAGCAGGTCGTTTGGGAATTCGATATCGGCCTTGTCGATCTCATCGATCAGCAGAACCGGCAGCTGCTCGGAAGTGAACGCCTCCCATAGCTTGCCCTTCTTGATGTAGTTGCGAATATCGTGAACACGCTCTTCACCAAGCTGGCCATCACGAAGGCGCGCAACCGCGTCATATTCATACAGGCCCTGCTGTGCCTTGGTGGTCGATTTCACGTTCCACTCAATCAGCGGTGCACCAATGGCTTTCGAGATTTCATATGCGAGCACGGTCTTGCCGGTTCCCGGCTCACCTTTGACCAGAAGCGGACGGCGAAGCGTGACAGCTGCGTTGACGGCGACCTTCAGATCCTCGGTCGCGATGTAATCGCTCGTCCCTTCGAAACGCTGCTGGTCGGTGCTCTTCTCGGTCATCGGTTTCCCTTCAAAACGCATTTATTTGTGCGCCGCGATAAGAGACGTGGGCTCAGCGCGCAAGGGGGGAAGGGGACCGCCCGGTTGAGCGAGCAGTCCACTAATCCGGGATCGAGTGTCAGGCTAGCGCCTCTATTTCATCGACTTTCTTCTTGAGCGCGCGCGCGCCGATCCAGTTGGCGAGAGCAACAAGAGCAAAGATCCCGAAGGTGATGGCTGCAGGTCCCGCAGCCCCTTCGATAGCGCGGAGCCAGCCCATCACCTCGGCAACCTTTGCTGTTACGGCATAGTAGAACAGGATAACTCCGGGCATCAGCGGGGCAAGATACCAGCGCGGTACATCGCGCAACGCTTCGTACTGGCGCTGATACTGGCGGCGAAGATGTACGACGCAAGCATCTTCGGGACGGCGTTCAAGGTTGCTAGCGCGGCGCCTGAGCCCGACCACGACAATGATAATTCCGGCGACGGTGAGTATTGCCGACAAGGCGATGAGGAACTCATCTCGCATAATTGCGCCGACAGCCATTCCGGAGAACAGGATGATAACAAACACTGCTGCTGCGTATTCGATGATGTTGCGAATCCGCACGCGGCGCTCAAACTTGCCAGCGCGGGCGGCGCAATCGACAGGATCACTGAAGGCTGCGTCATCCTGGCGGTTGTTCCAACCTTGGATTGGGGGGAGGCTCATGGGGTTTCTCCTTGGTCGTTTGGCGTGTTGAAGTGGTCCGCGAGCAGCGCCTTGATGCGATGCACACGGGTGGCGACCGCGCCTGAAGACAGGCCGGTGATTTCGGAAATGTCTGAAGCGCTCTCGCCTTCGAGCCACAGAACGATGACTTGCGCGTCGAGAGCAGGGAGCCGCCGGATCAGCTCCGCCACTTGCTCCAGGACGAGGTTGTCAGCGGCATTGATTTCAGGGTTGGCTGCATCTGGTAGCGCATCAATCTCATCGAGCGGTACTTTCTTCGGCCCGCGCACGGCCTTCGCGACATGATCGGCCGCGACGTTATGCGCGACGCGGTAGACCCAGGTCTTGAGGGCACAGTCGCCATTGAACCGTGCGAGGCTGGCCCACAGGGCGCAGTGCATCTCTTGTTCAAGATCGCGCGCCTTGTCCGCATTGCGTTCGACGGCGCGAGCGAGGCGGGCAAGCGCCGGCGCAAATTCTTCGCCTGCCTGCCGGTAAAGAGTGTCTGCGTCTTGTCTCATGCCCCCTTAGTCCAGCCATATCCGGATTTCTTACAAGGGGGGCGCAAATATCTTAAGTGCTGTCTTAGAGGCGCGCGCTCGCTCCGAGACAGACGAAAGCGAGTTGCGCTGCTAAAACAAGCGCGGTCGCGATCTTCCAGCCTGCGCCAGTATCCTTCATCCCCCGCTCCCAGGTCCACATGCCGATTGCACCGGTTATGAGGCTTGAAAGTGCGATCGTGATCCAGCCAGATTGCGCGGAAAGTACGATGAAAACGACGGTGAGCAGCGTCAGTTGAAGAAGGAAGGCGGCGGCAAACCACGCGATCGGGATCGGCCGATACTTCGCGTCGGGTATGTGCCAGTCGGGTAAAGCGCTGTCAGGGCGGGATACTCGTCTGTCGCCCGCGTAGATGTCCTCTTCGCGAGGATTTGGGTATTTGCGCCTATCCGACATCAAGCGTCAATCATGTCGCGGTCCATCTCTCCCGCGCGGTTCTGGATGAAGTTGAAGCGGTGTTCAGGGTTACGGCCCATCAGTTGATCGACCAGTTCTTTCACGCCTGCGCGCTGTTCGAATTCGGCAGGGAGCGTGATCCGGACGAGGCTGCGCGTGTCCGGGTGCATGGTGGTTTCGCGCAGCTGCTGTGGGTTCATCTCACCCAGACCTTTGAAGCGCGCTACGTCGACCTTCTTGCCCTTGAAAACCGTCGCTTCGAGCTCTGAGCGATGCGCGTCATCGCGGGCGTAGCGGCTCTCCTTCCCGGCCGTAAGCCGGTAAAGCGGAGGCTGAGCGAGGAACAGGTGCCCCTTGCGCACGACATCGGCCATTTCCTGGAAGAAGAACGTCATCAACAGGGTTGCGATATGCGCGCCGTCGACGTCTGCGTCGGTCATAATGATGATGCGGTCGTACCGCAGGTTCTCCGCATCGCACTCCTTGCGCGTGCCGCAGCCCATTGCGAGCGAAAGGTCGGCAATCTCGGAATTTGCGCGGATCTTGTCGGCGGTAGCGGATGCGACGTTCAGGATCTTGCCCCGGATCGGGAGGATCGCCTGTGTCTTTCGGTCGCGCGCCTGTTTGGCGCTGCCACCTGCGGAATCGCCTTCAACGATGAAAAGTTCGGTCTCGCGCTCCCCTTCACCCGAACAATCAGTAAGCTTGCCGGGGAGGCGCAGCTTCTTCGCATTCGTGGCGGTCTTGCGCTTGATCTCGCGCTCTTGCTTGCGCTTGAGCCGCTCGTCCATGCGCTCCATCACTTCGCCCAGAAGCGCCTTGCCGCGATCCATGTTGTCGGCAAGGAAATGGTCGAAATGATCGCGCACAGCCGCTTCCACCAGCCGTGCGGCTTCGGGCGAGGTAAGGCGGTCCTTGGTCTGTGACTGGAACTGAGGATCACGGATAAAGACGCTCAGCATCACTTCAGCTCCGGTCATCACGTCGTCAGCCGTGATGTCCTTTGCCTTTTTCGTACCGGTCAGTTCGCCAAACGCGCGTAGCCCCTTGGTAAGCGCGCCGCGAACGCCCTGTTCGTGCGTTCCGCCATCGGGTGTTGGTACGGTGTTGCAATACCAGCTGGTCGAGCCGTCCGAGTAGAGTGGCCACGCAATGGCCCACTCGACGCTTCCTTGGCCCATGCCGTCTTTCTCGGCAAAGTCCTGTTTCCCGGTAAAGGGTTGGGATGTGACGCATTCGCGTTCCCCGACCTGTTCAGCCAGATGGTCGGCAAGCCCGCCGGGAAACTTGAAGGTGGCCTCTGCCGGGACATCGTCGCTGGTAAGGCTCTGCGCGCATTTCCAGCGGATTTCGACTCCAGCAAACAGATACGCCTTGGAACGAGCAAGCTTGAATAGGCGGTGAGGTTTGAACTGGCGATCACCGAAGATTTCGGTGTCTGGCGTGAAGCTCACCGTCGTGCCGCGCCGGTTGGGCGCAGCACCGACGACCTCGATAGGACCCTGCGCATGGCCCTTGGCGAACTCCTGGGCGTACAATTGCTTGTCGCGGGCAACTTCAACGCGCGTCTGCGATGAAAGCGCATTGACGACGCTGACACCCACACCGTGAAGCCCGCCGCTGGTGGCGTAGGCCTTGCCCGAGAATTTGCCCCCTGAATGGAGAGTCGTGAGGATCACTTCGAGGGTCGACTTGCCCGGATATTTTGGGTGTTCGTCGACCGGAATGCCGCGTCCATTGTCTGAGATACTGAGGCGATTTCCCTCATCCAACCGCACTTCGATGCGTGACGCATGGCCGGCGACGGCTTCGTCCATTGAATTGTCGAGAACTTCGGCGGCGAGGTGATGCAGCGCCCGGTCATCTGTGCCACCGATATACATGCCGGGACGACGGCGAACCGGCTCAAGCCCTTCAAGCACTTCGATGGAAGAAGAATCGTAATCGCCGGATGTGGTCGGCGTATTTTCAAACAGGTCATCGGACATGCATCCGATATAGGGACGAGTGACCACTGCTCACAAGCAGGGCCACACCCGTTTTGCGCCGCTTTTAATTCCCGAAGCTGCGCGGAGCCGCGTCAACAGCGACTACCTGGTTGCCGCGCACCTCGCGCACTTCGAGCGCACGCTGTGCGACCCCGCTGCGAGCGAAGCGAAACGGGCCATCAACTCCAAGGAACCCGCCGCGGTCATACAACCGGTTTGTCGGGAAGTTGTCGCCCACTTGCCAATCCTGTGCAATGCGGAGCGTAAGAAGCACCGCGTCGTATCCAAGCGTCGCAATGCGATAAGGCTTTGCGCCAAAGCGAGCCTCGTAACTGTCGGCAAAGCGGCGGAAACGGGTATCGGAAACGGCGGAGAACAATGCGCCGTTTACAGTGCTCGACTGAGTGATTGCAGCCTCGCCGCTCCACAATTCAGTTCCGAGAAGACGGGTTCCCTCGGCGCCCTGACTGCGGATCTGACCCGCCGCTTGTATCGCAAGACGCGCTCCATCGGCGATCAGCACAGTGTCATAGCCACCCGCCTGACGAAGGCGCTGCGCAGCTCCGACGATTGAGGTGTTGCCGCGCGCGTAACGTTCGAACGCGATCAGGTTGCCGCCGTAATCGCGAAGCGAGTTCTGCAAAGCGTTGTAGGAACGTTGGCCGTAATCACCCTCAGGCAGCAGCGCGGCGAAACTGTTGGAGCCATTGCGACGCGCATATTCGACTGTGCGGCGGATCGATTGTTCTGGAATATGCCCCATCACGAAAACATCGGGGCTGGCAACGCTCGAATCGTTTGAGAACGCGATCGACGGCACATTTGCAGGTCGCGCGGCGGCTTGAACAGCCGGCACATTGTCAGCGAGCAACGGGCCGAGGATCAATCTGTTGCCGTCCGTAATCGCCTGACGCGCAGCTGCTGCCGCGCCGCGCGAGGTGTCGTAGGTCGTTATGCGCAGGTTGCTGGCATTCGTGTCGATAAGCGCCATTGTAGTCGCATTCGCCAGCGACTGTCCTACCTCGGACGCGGTGCCGCCCATAGGCACGAGCAGCGCAACGCGATGACGCGTGGCATCGGTGGGGAGGGCGGTCTGGCTCGGCTGCGGGGTTGGAGTTGCTGCAGGCGTCGTCGAAACCGTTTCGGTCTTGGGGATGACCTGACAGCCTGCCAGCAGCATTGCCGTTCCCACCATCGCGACATTGCGACGATTGAATGCTTTGAGGACCCTGAGCGATTTGCTCGCAAGGAAATTGGTGCCAAACGTACGCTTCATTCTTGCCGACCCCTCATCGCTTCTCCAAGGATGCGGCCCTCATGAGCACGCACAATCCTGAATCAGCCGTCATCGAATTGCTTGATCCCGGTCTCTATATAGTCGCGACCCCGATTGGCAATCTTGGCGATGTAACGATGCGTGCGCTCGACGTGCTGCGCAGATCGGCGATTATCGCCTGTGAGGATACGCGAGTTACGGGAAAGCTCCTCAAGGCATATGCCATCAAGACGCGTATGCAGCGTTATGATGACCATGCTTCGGCTGAGGTTCGCGCGCGCCTGATTGAGACCGCGAGACGCGAACCGGTTGCGTTGGTGAGCGATGCGGGCACTCCGCTCGTCTCCGACCCCGGCTATCGACTGGTGCGCGAAGCTCGCGAGGAGAACATCGAGGTAACCTCTATTCCAGGGGCGTGCGCGGCCATAGCCGGATTGACGCTATCGGGCCTGCCAAACGACCGGTTCCTGTTTGCCGGATTCCTGCCGGTTAAAGAGAAAGCGCGCAGCGATGTTCTGGCCGAACTCGCTGACATCAACGCAACCTTGATCTTCTATGAAACCGGGCCTCGGCTTGAACGATCGCTCAGGGCAATTGCGGAAGTCTGGCCGACGCGCGAAGTCGCGGTCGCGCGTGAACTTACCAAGCTGCACGAGGAATGCCGCTCGGCCAGTCCGGCAGTGCTGGCTGAGCATTATTCCGCGCATCCCCCCAAGGGCGAGATCGTCCTGCTGGTCGGCCCGCCTCAGGAGGCACACAGCGATGCCGACCCCGACACGTTGCTTCGCGAAGCGCTCGAGACGATGAGCGTAAGCAAAGCCGCAGGCAAGGTTGCCAAGGTAACCGGGATCGACCGGCAGGTGCTGTATTCGCGCGCGGTGGAGCTTCGCGGAGAATGAGCGTCAAACGCGTGATTGCGGACCGCAAGGGCCGCGAGGCAGAGGCACAGGCGGCGCAATGGCTCATGCAGCAAGGTTTCGAGGTGCTTGCGGAAAGGCGCAAGACCAAGCTTGGCGAGATTGACTTGATTGCTCGAAAGAAGGGCTTGGTTGCGTTCATCGAGGTTAAATGGCGAAAGCGCAGCCGAGACCTCGACACAGCTATCGACGAACGGCGCCTTGCGCGAGTGGCCGCTGCAGTAGAGGTGGTCGCGCACGAATACACGGAACCTGATGATGACATCCGCATCGATGTGATCCTGCTTGCGCCCGGCAGCAGGCCTCGCCACATCGAAAACGCCTGGATGCCCTGAATAGCGAGAGAAACCAGCACCTATGTCCCTGAAGATCGCAGTCCAGATGGACCCAATCGAGAACATCAACATCAAGGGCGACAGCTCATTCGCGCTCATGCTCGCAGCACAAGAGCGCGGATATGAGGTGTTCGAATATCACGTGGAAAGCCTGACGCTTGATGCCGAAGATCGCCTGTTTGCTCGGTGTTTTCCGGTCACTGTGCAGCGTGTTGTCGGGGACCATTTTGAGAAAGGCGAGCCTCAACGACTGGATCTTGGACGCGACATCGACGTGGTCTTGATGCGGCAGGACCCTCCGTTTCACATGGGCTACATCACGGCGACGCATCTGCTTGAGCGGGTTCAGGGAGAGACATTGGTCGTCAACGATCCCGCCAATGTCCGTAATGCACCTGAAAAAGTGATGGTTCTCGACTATCGCCGCTTCATGCCCCCAACGCTTGTCACGCGCTCGGTCGACGAGGTGAAGCGATTTATGGCAGAGTACGGCGCTGTGGTGGTGAAACCGATCCATGGCAACGGAGGGAAGGCAATCTTCCGCGTGCCAGCATCGGGTGACAATCTCACGGCGCTGTTCGAGGTTTTCAACCAGACCTGGCCCGAACCCCACATGGTTCAGCCTTTCCTTCCGGAAGTTGCCGAGGGCGACAAACGCATCGTGCTGATCGACGGCGAAATAGCGGGCGCAATCAATCGGATACCGGGCGAAGGTGAGTTCCGCTCGAACCTCGCCATGGGCGGAAGCGCCGAGGCCACCCAGCTCACCGAACGCGAGATCGAAATCTGCGAGGCAATGGGGCCGGACCTGAAGCGGCTTGGCCTGACCTTTGTCGGCATCGACGTGATCGGGGGCAAATGGCTCACCGAAATCAACGTGACCTCACCCACTGGCATAGTGGCAATTTCGGAGTTTGACGGGACGGATCTCGCAGGGATGATCTGGGATGCGATCGAAGCGCGTCTGTCGTCCCAGAACGCCTAGCGCTTCTTCGCCCTTGGATGAGCCCCGCGATACGTCTCTAGCAAGCTTGCCGCATCGACCTTGGTATAGATCTGTGTCGAGCCCAGAGAAGCATGCCCCAATAATTCCTGCAAGCTGCGCAGATCAGCTCCCGCTCCCAGCAAATGCGTCGCGAAAGAGTGCCGCAGCGCGTGAGGCGTTGCGGTGTCGGGCAGTCCCAGCGCCCGCCGCGCACGCGCCATTGCCTTTTGCACCATGCCCGCAGACAGCGGACCTCCCTTTGCACCTCTAAACAAAGGCTCATCAGCGGTGAGGGGCCACGGGCACTGTTTGGCATACTCACTTACGGCCTCGCGTGTGATGGGAAGGATCGGAACCAGGCGCTGCTTGCCGCCCTTGCCGGTGACCATAAGTGTCTCTGCCAAAACCGCATCCCGGCCGCGCAGTGAGAGCGCCTCGGCAATGCGCAGCCCGCTTCCATACATCAGCAAAAGCACCGCCCGATCGCGCGAGCCGATCCAGTCCTCGCTTGCCGTCTCGTCGATCAGTTCCGCGATATTGAGCGCCTCATCGGGCGTAACGGGGCGGGGCAGACCTTTCTTGAGCCTCGGCCCGCGCAGGCGCGGCGCGGACGGGTCAGGATCACCGGCCTCCGAACGTGCATAAGCGATAAGCGCTTTCAAAGCCGAAAGCTCGCGCGCGGCGCTTGCGTTGGAGAGCCCTTCGGCCCTGCGGTTGGCCAGATGGCCGCGAAGATCGTGTGCCTCTACTGCGGCAACCTCGTCCCAAGAGATAAGTTGTTTGCCCCTGAGCAGACGTTGCGCAGCGCTTACATATGCACGGACAGTGTGAGGGCTTCTGCGTCTGGCATCGGTGAGGTGCGCGCGCCATTGTGCGATGAGTTCTACCTCGCTCACGCCTGCACCAATGTGTCCGCAACCAACTCGCCCAGCACCGCATCAAGGACCGGGTGGCCCGCATCGGTGAGGCCGATCCGGTTATCGATCTGCCAGACGAGCCCAATGTCCTTCAGATGCGTCAGCTTGGCAGCGTTGACCATTTGATCGCGATCCTGCTGAAATCGGACGGCCAAGGCTTCCAGATCGACACCCTCGACAAGCCTCAGCCCCATCATCAAGGCTTCTGACGCTGCTTCGTTCGGGTCCAGAAGGCGTTGTTCTGAGATCCCGTGCGATCGTTCGTTCACCGCCTTGAGAAAATTTTCCGGCTTCTTGTGCCGGACAGTCGCAAAACCGCCGCGTCTTCCATGGGCACCCGGACCGACCCCGGCATAATCCTCGTACCGCCAATACGTGAGATTGTGGCGGCTTTCATCGCCCGGCCTCGCGTGATTGCTCGTTTCATATGCCGGCAACCCTGCTGCCGACGTGAGGGATTGGGTGAGCGAGAACAGCTCTGCTGCCTCATCATCGTCCAGCGGTGCAAACCTGCCGAGGCGAACATCAGTTTCGAACCGCGTGCCGGGCTCGATCGTCAGCTGGTAAAGCGACATATGCGAGGTGCCGTAGGACAGGGCTCTTGTAAGCTGCGCCTCCCATTCCGCTGGGGACTGATCGGGCAGGGCGTAAATGAGGTCGAAACTCACCCGCTCAAAATGCGTCTGAGCCACTTCAAGCGCTTCAAGTGCCTCCTGTGCTCCATGCAACCTACCCAACCAGCGCAAAGTCCGGTCGTCGAGCGATTGCACACCGAGCGAAACGCGATTGATGCCAGCTGCGGCAAGAGCGGCGAAATTCGCTGCCTCGACCGATGAAGGGTTGGCCTCAAGCGTAATCTCGATCTCTGGCGAAAACCCCCAAAGTTGCTCGGCTTCACCCAAGAGCGCGTTGACGAGTGTCGGAGGCATCAGCGACGGGGTTCCACCGCCGAAGAAGATCGAGGTAAGGGCTTCTCCGCCAGCCTCATTCGCTTCGGCGCGCATGTCGGCGATGAGCGCGCGTTGCCAAACTTCGGTGTCGACTCTGTCGCGGACATGCGAGTTGAAGTCGCAATAAGGGCATTTCTTCGCACAGAAGGGCCAGTGAATGTAGAGGGCGCGGGCCAAGGGTCGTGTCAGTCTTTCCGTAACGCTTGCAGGGCATTCTCTAGGCCATGAGAGTACGCGCGACAATTCTCGGTCTTTTCGCAGGCCTGAGTGTTCTTGGTTCTGCTCCCGCTGGTGCTGACGAGGGCAGCTGGCTCGATGCGCACAATGCTGCTCGGGCCGAGTTTGGCGTTGCACCGCTCAGCTGGTCGCGGAAGCTTGAACGCGAAGCGCGCGCTTGGGCAGAAGTGCTGGCCGACGAAGAGCGCATTCGGCACGCACCGCCTGCCGCAAGAGGTGGCACAGGCGAGAATCTCTGGATGGGAACCGCCGGTTACTTCACCGCGCACCAGATGATTGTCCATCTCGCATCTGAGAAGCAGCATTTTCGATCCGGCACCTTCCCGCAGGTCTCGCGCACCGGTAACTGGGCCGATGTCGGCCATTACACACAAATGGTCTGGGCCTCGACCAGGGAGGTCGGCTGTGCATCAGCGCGCTCGGCACGCTTCGATGTGCTTGTCTGTCGCTACTGGCCCGCTGGCAACGTGATCGGAGAGCGAATAGCCCCGAGCGAAAGATTCGCCCGGCGCTAAACCCCGAACTGATCTGCGACGAGCTTGGCGAAAGCGTCGGCCCGGTGAGATATCTCGTGCTTTTCGGAAGGATCGATTTCAGCGAAGGTTTCATCACCATCGCGGGAGGCTGGGACGAAAACCGGGTCATAGCCAAAGCCGATGGTCCCGCGCGGCGGCCATGTAAGCGCACCGGGACACTTGCCCTCGTAAACAGCGTGTTCGCCATCAGGCCATGCAACTGCCAGCACGCAATGAAACGCGGCTGATCTATCCGCGTCAGGGCCAAGCTGCTGGAGCATGCCTTCGACCTTGCCCATCGCCATGTACCAGTCGCGCCCCGGATCCCCTTCGAACCATTGCCTCTCGGCCCAATCGGCGGTGTAAACGCCGGGGCGTCCGCCAAGCGCGTCGACGCTCAAACCGCTATCGTCCGCGAGCGCCGCAAGCCCCGATGCCTCTGCCGCCGACCGCGCCTTGATAAGCGCGTTTTCAACAAATGTGGTGCCCGTCTCAGGCGGTTCTGGAAGGCCAAGCGAGCCTGCCGAGATGCATTTCAGGCCATAAGGATTGAGCAGCGCTGAAATCTCTTTCAGCTTGCCAGCATTGTGCGTCGCGATGACGAGCGATCCCCCTCCGAGGCGTCTTCGCGTTCCGGGGCTCACTTCACCGCGTCCAACTGCGCCTTGAAGATCGCATCGCAACCGATGTTGGCGAGGCGAAGCAGGCGAAGCAAGCCTTCCTCGTCATAGGTTGCGCCTTCTGCTGTCGCCTGGACCTCGGCGATCTGACCGCCGTCGATCAGGACGAAGTTGGCATCGGCATCCGCGCTGGAATCCTCGTCATAGTCGAGGTCGAGGACGGGCGTTCCCTTGAAGATACCGCAGGAGATCGCGGCGACCTGCCCGGTAATGGGGTCGTCCTTGATCGCACCTTGCGCCATCAGCGCGTTGACCGCCAGACGCAGGGCAACCCATGCGCCCGATATCGAAGCCGTGCGTGTGCCGCCGTCAGCTTGAATGACGTCGCAATCGAGCGTGATCTGACGCTCACCTAGTTTTTGAAGGTCAACCACTGCGCGCAGGGACCGGCCGATCAGGCGCTGAATTTCCTGCGTACGGCCAGACTGCTTCCCGCGGGCCGCTTCACGCGATCCACGGGTGTGCGTGGCACGGGGAAGCATCGAATACTCGCCCGTGACCCAGCCCTCACCTTTGCCACGAAGCCACGGCGGGATGCGTTCTTCGACACTGGCGGTGCACAAGACCTTTGTGTCGCCAAAGCTGACGAGGCAGGAGCCTTCGGCATGTTTGGTATATCCGGTCTCGATCGTGATCGCGCGCATCTCGTCTGCGCTACGTCCTGAAGGGCGCATTGGTAACTCCGTATGTACTTGTTGCGGGCCAAGTGGCACCGCAGGCTTGTCGCCGCAAGCGCAAAGACTAAGATTACCACCATGGCCTCTCCACCGATTACCGAACTGACCCAGCGAGCGCGTGAGATTTTTCGGCGTGTGGTCGAGGAATATATCGACAGCGGGCAACCGGTTGGGTCGAAAACGCTGGCGAGTGACAGGGCGCTAAACCTGTCGCCAGCCTCGATCCGGTCAGTGCTTGCCCAATTGGAAGGGCTCGGCCTGCTTGCCGCGCCTCATACCAGTGCAGGCCGGATGCCGACCGATGCGGGACTTCGCATCTTTGTCGATGGGATGATGCGGGTAGCAGAACCGAGCGCGGAGGAACGCGCCCAGATCGAAGCCCGCCTCTCCGAAAGCGGACCGGTCGAACAGGCGCTGCAAAAAACGAGCGCGCTCCTATCGGAATTGTCCGGAGCCGCAGGCATGGTGCTGGTGCCCACCCGCGAACAGCGCCTTGCGCAATTCAGCCTCGTCAGCCTCGGACAGGGCAGGGCGCTCGCCGTGCTTGTTGGTGAGGATGGCGGGGTGGAGAACCGCGTGCTCGACCTCGACCCGGTTGCAGCCGGATCAATGGAAGCGGCAAGCAATTACATCACTTCGCGCCTTGCCGGGCGGACCCTCTCTGAAGCGGCGCAGGCAATGCGGGCTGAGATCAAGTCGGGCAAATCGCAACTGGACGATGCAAGCAAGGACCTGGTCGAGCGCGGCCTTGCCGTATGGAGCGAGGATGCCGATGAGCGTCCTGTTCTGATCGTTCGCGGGGCGTCGAACCTGCTTGATGAAGCAGCATTGGACGATATCGAGCGGGTCCGCTCGCTGCTTGACGATCTTGAAAACAAGCAATCGGTCGCGCAGCTGCTCGAAAGCGCGCGTGAGGCAGACGCCACGCGCATTTTTATAGGTGCAGAGAACCGGTTGTTCGGTCTATCGGGCTCTTCAGTCATCGCTTCGCCTTATCGCGATATCGAAGGTCGCGTGGTCGGAGTGCTTGGCGTGATTGGGCCCACGCGCTTGAATTACGCGCGCGTGGTCCCCATGGTGGATCTCACAGCCCGTTCACTGGGCAAACTGATCGCTTAATCAGGAAAACCAAAAGACATGATCGACAACGATAAGCCGCAGGTGGATGCGGCAGCTGAAGAAGAATTGAAGGGCGTGCCGGAGGAATTCCTCGATGACGGTGCTGACGAAGAAGAAGGCCAGGGTGCTTTGGGAGAAGCGCTCGAGGCTCTTCGCGGTGATCTCGAAGCGGCCAAGCAGGACGTCCTTTACGCCCGTGCTGAAACGCAGAACGTTCGCCGCCGCGCTGAAAAGGACATCGCGGATGCGCGCAACTATGCCGCGACCGGCTTTGCCCGCGACATTCTGAGCGTGTGGGACAATCTCAGCCGCGCGGTTGATGCGATTCCTGACAGCTTGCGCGAAGACGACAAGATGAAAGGCCTTGTGACCGGCATCGAGGCGACGAAGCGCGAGCTCGAAAAGGTGTTCAAGCAGCACGGCGTTGAGCGCGTGGCCGCTGTCGGCCTGCCGCTCGATCCCAATCAGCATCAGGCGATGATGGAAATCCCCTCGGCCGACCATGAGCCGGGGACGGTGATCCAGGAAATGCAGTCGGGCTGGATGATCAAAGACCGCCTGTTGCGCCCCGCAATGGTCGGCGTGGCGAAGAAGCCGGATTGATTACTCTTCGATCCAACGCGGAGAGCCGGAGGTCGGCAGGTCGGAGAGAATCTCGTACACGTCAGCTTGAAGTTTGAGCAGCGGCTCGGAAATATCGACTTTTTGAAGAAGCCTTTGCGAATGTACGGTTTGTGAGGGATAAACTGGATGAGAAACTCGTCGCTGTCGTCTTCGGCCATGACCTCGTAAGCGAGGCGGCACTCAGAATCGACCAGGAAGCAGTACCAGCCCCAGTCCTCTGCGACGTAATCGACTGGCGTACCCCGCTTCTCCAGTTCATCCCCGATGAACTTGGTCAGAGCATAGCCATGCATTGTTTCGGAATTGACGAGATCTTGATCCTTCGAGACACGAGGATAGCCCGAACTCGTGAATTCGATCAGTCTCGACATCTCAAGAACGCCTATGACCGTGACCGATCATATCTTCGCAAGGATTACGATTAGATTTCCCCGCGACTTAGCTCACCCGAAATCCGGCAAAGGGCTCGCTTCGATCTGGTCGATCAGCGTTCGGTTCATCGCCACTTTGTTCGCGTTGAAGGCGCCCGGGTTGAGGCCTTTCATGTGCGCGAGTTCGACAGAGAGCGTTGCTTCCACCGCTTCGGGCGCAACTACTTTGTCGAAATAGCCGACTTCGCGCGCGGCGTGTGGAGCGAACATTTCTGACGTGGCGACTGCCTTGCGACCGTGCGGGCTAAGCCGCGCTGCGCCAAGGATCATCGGATAGATCGGCAGCGCCATGCCGATCGCGCTTTCATTCATTCCGCACACGAATTCGCCTTCAGTGCCGATGGCCTTGTCCGCCGCGAGCATCAGGAACGCCCCCATCGGATAGGCATGACCTTCGCACAGCGTAATCACCGGAGCGGGGTGACGCAGGATCGCAAGGATCGCGTCCTTGCCCGCCTGGAGCTGCGCAGTTGCGGTCTCCGGTCCGGCTGCGAAACCTTTGAGGTCGAAGCCGGCAGAGAAGATACCCTTGCGCCCGCGAATGGCGACCGGTGCCTGATCCTGTGCACACTCGGCCAGCGCATCAACCAGGGCATCGAGCTTTTCCTTGTTGAGCGCATTCACCTTGCCATCGTCCATGGTCAGGACGTGTGCGCCATCAAGAGTGGAATGAGTGATCATGTGAGCGGGTCTCTCTTACTGGCCGCCGAGCTCGGAGATATCGAGCTGCGCGTCATAATACTGGCCCTGTTCGTAAGAGCCGATCCAGATTTCATAATCGCCGCTCTGTGCCGGGCCGAAGACAATTGAGGGGTTCTGCCCTTCCTGCCCGTCGTCGTTGCAGTACCAGTTGCCATCGGGCGCGTTGATGACAAGTACAGTGTCCTCATCCGAGCGTGCCGAGATATAGAGCGGAAACGCGCTTGGGCCTTCGTCGGCTGTGAACTTGAGGCGCACATCGGGATCTTCCGAGATGTAGCCGACGCATCCCTCGATAGCTTCGCTCACATCAAGGTCACCTCCGGAAGTGACACTAACGGTGCGCGGATCGTCCTCAAAATTTGCGGACAAGGTCACGGTTCCCGAATTCGGTTCGCCGAAAAGGTTCTGTGCGATAGCGGTGCCGGATACGCCCAGAGCAACAGTGGCAAGCGCGATGGAAATGCGTTTCATGAGATGTTCCCCTCTCGTGCCGCACAATCCCGCGCGGCGTGTATAAATCGGGCTTAGCCTAAGGAATGGCCGCTTGGCCACTTGCTATCTTGGCAGTGTTGCACCTTCGAACCTGACAAGGACATCGTAGGCTTCCTTGTCGGCAACGCCAGCGACCTTGACGCCGTGCCGCAGCCAGAAGGCGTGTTTGACGATCTCCGCCTGCTGCTCGATCCCGTATTTTCTGAAGGGCTGACCCGGTTTCAGGCTGTAATCGTATTTGCAAAACGGGTGGCGATTGAGGATCAGGTACCAGTCACCGCGCGTCTGCGTCTGCCACACATGGGTAAGCTCGTGAATGAGCAGGCCTTGGCGCAGAATGTTCACGTCTGAAAAGTCGTCACAATAGGCGCTGCCATCGGGATGGAAATGCACGTGCCCGCGCGGCGCCATCGTCACCCTTCTGGGTTGAAGGGGAAACCATTTGCGCCGTCTGATCTGCACCGAACCATAGTCGATCGCATCACCGAATACGGACCGCGCAATGGCGACTTCACCCGGCGTCAGATGACGTTCGCCGCCCACCGGACAGGCGGGCAGCGAAGCGCCTTTGTTTTCTAGCGAGGATCGGTCGTTCAGCGCTCTTCCCCGGCGGCGCGAACTTCTGCGTCGAACTTGTGAGTCTTGCCGCCCGAAACCGTGAGAGTGACTTCAGTGGTGTCACCCGGCTGAAGGTCAGGCGAAACGCCCATGGCCATCACGTGATAGTCGCCCGGCTTGAATTCGACCTTGGTCCCGTTCTTCACCGGGATCGGCAGCGCTTCCATCATCTGAACTTCGAAATCATACTCACCGAACTGGTGCATGACAGCGCTTTCGGCCCCTTCAACCGACACACGGCCAAGTGAGAATGCGCGATCCCCGTCATAAGAAAAGTCGAAATAGATCGCCGCCGGATTGCCTGCGACCGGAGCCAGAACCATGCGCGGATTTTCGATCGTCACGCCTTCGATGACGCCTTCGGGAGCGACTTCCTCGGCCACCTCGGCTTCTCCGCCGCAAGCGGCAAGGGCCATGCTCCCGGCCAATGCCAGTCCAAATGCCGCCTGTTTCATCGCTGCTCCCGTCATATTATTGCTCATTTTTGAAATACCCCGTGAATGTTCCACCAGTGTGGATGATGCAAAAACTAGAACGGCGCGGTTCTTGTGCCAAGAAAAACCGCACCTATATCGCCAGCATAAATCGAGCCGCCGAGCCGTCTCGCCGCATTCGGGAGGCGCAAGGCGCGGTGTCCAACAAGACCTAGAAGATGGGAACAACATGGGTAAAGTAATCGGTATCGACCTCGGCACCACCAACAGCTGCGTTGCTGTGATGGATGGGGGCAAGCCCAAGGTAATCGAAAACTCGGAAGGTGCGCGCACGACGCCTTCGATCGTCGCCTTCACCAAGGACGGCGAACGCCTGATCGGCCAGCCTGCAAAGCGCCAGGCCGTCACCAACCCCGACAACACGCTTTTCGCGATCAAGCGCCTCATCGGCCGCCGCTTTGACGATCCTACCACCAAGAAGGATATGGACATCGTCCCCTACAACATCGTCAAGGGCAAGAACGGCGATGCATGGGTTTCAGCAGGCGGCGAAGAATATTCGCCTTCGCAGATTTCGGCCTTCATCCTTCAGAAGATGAAGGAAACCGCCGAGAGCTATCTGGGCGAAACGGTTGAGCAGGCCGTCATCACGGTCCCTGCATACTTCAACGACGCCCAGCGTCAGGCAACCAAGGATGCAGGCCAGATCGCTGGCCTGGAAGTCCTTCGCATCATCAACGAGCCGACTGCGGCAGCGCTCGCCTATGGCATGGACAAGGAAGACGGCAAGACCATCGCCGTTTATGACCTTGGCGGCGGTACGTTCGACGTCTCGATCCTCGAGATCGGCGATGGCGTGTTCGAAGTGAAGTCGACCAACGGCGACACCTTCCTTGGCGGTGAAGATTTTGACAATGCGATTGTCGAGCACCTTGCCGCGTCCTTCAAGAAGAAGGAAAACATGGATCTGAAGACCGACAAGCTCGCTCTTCAGCGCCTCAAGGAAGCGGCAGAAAAGGCCAAGATCGAACTTTCGAGCTCGGCCACGACTGAAGTGAACCTGCCGTTCATCACCGCTCGCATGGAAGGCGGCTCATCCACCCCGTTGCACCTTGTTGAAACGATCAGCCGCGCTGACCTCGAAAAGATGGTTGGCGACCTGATCAACCGCACGCTCGATCCGTGCAAGAAGGCGCTTGCGGATGCTGGCGTTTCGAAGGACGAGATCGACGAAGTGATCCTGGTCGGCGGCATGACCCGCATGCCCAAGGTTCGCGAAGTGGTTGAGAAGTTCTTCGAAGCCAAGCCGCACACCGGCGTGAACCCGGACGAAGTGGTCGCCATGGGTGCTGCCATCCAAGCTGGCGTCCTTCAGGGCGACGTCAAGGACGTGCTGCTGCTCGACGTGACCCCGCTTTCGCTGGGTATCGAGACGCTGGGCGGTGTCTTCACCCGCATGATCGATCGCAACACGACGATCCCGACCAAGAAAACCCAGACCTACTCGACCGCCGAAGACAATCAGAACGCGGTGACGATCAAGGTCTTCCAGGGTGAGCGCGAAATGGCGGCCGATAACAAGCTGCTTGGCAATTTCGACCTCGTAGGCATTCCGCCGGCACCGCGCGGTGTCCCGCAGATCGAAGTGACTTTCGACATTGACGCGAACGGTATCGTTTCCGTCGCTGCAAAGGACAAAGGCACCGGCAAGGAGCAGACGATCAAGATCCAGGCTTCGGGCGGTCTCAGCGATGCTGATATCGACCAGATGGTTCAGGATGCTGAGAAGTTTGCAGAAGAGGACAAGAAGCGCCGCGCTGGTGCCGAAGCCCGCAACCAGGCCGACAGCCTTGTCCACGCGACCGAAAAGCAGCTTCAGGAAAACGGCGACAAGATCGACGCCGAAACCAAGACTGCCGTCGAGGAAGCGATTGCCGCAACCAAGACCGCGCTCGAAGGCGACGATGCGGACGAGATCAACGCCAAGGCTCAGGAACTCACGCAGGTCGCGATGAAGATGGGCGAGCAAATCTACAAGCAGGAGCAGGAAGACGCTGCGCCTGAAGGTGGCGATGCTGGCGAAGAAACCGCTTCTGAAGATGAGAGCGACGAAGAAGTTGTCGACGCCGAGTTCTCGGAAGTCGACGAAGACAAGAAGGGCTGAATTAGTTCCTTGGGCGATTAACCCGCTAGACCCCCTCGCTCAGCACGCCAAGCGCGGGCCGGGCGAGGGCGGTTGGAAGGTACACTAATGGCTACCCAGACAGATTATTACTCCCTGCTCGAAGTGTCGCGCGATGCCGACGGCTCGACGATAAAGTCGGCCTATCGCAAGGTTGCGATGAAATGGCACCCGGACCGCAATCCGGGTAACGCAGAGGCGGAAGCGAAGTTCAAGGCCTGCAACGAGGCCTATGAATGCCTCAAGGATCCGCAAAAGCGCGCGGCCTATGACCGCTTTGGCCACGATGCTTTCACTCAAGGCATGAATGGTGCCGGTGGTTTTGGGGGCGGTCCGGGCGGCGGCCACGGCCCTGATGGCTTTGCCGATATCGGCGACATTTTCGAAACGATTTTCGGCAGCGCCTTTGGCGGCGGCGGGATGGGCGCACAGCGTCAACGCCAGCGCCGCGGCGCAGACCTGCGCTACGACATGCAGGTCACGCTCGACGAAGCCTTCCACGGCAAGTCTACCGAGATCGAGATCGAAGTCTCGCAAAGCTGCGACACCTGCGACGGTTCGGGCGCGGCGCCCGGAACGAGCGAGCGCACCTGTAACCTTTGCCATGGGCAGGGTTCCGTTCGCGCAAAGCAGGGCTTGTTCGTGGTCGAACGCCCCTGTCCCACTTGCGGCGGGCGCGGTCAGGTCATCGAAGACCCATGCGGCGACTGTCGCGGCGAAGGGCGGGTGGACAAGGCTCAGGCGCTTCAGGTCGATATCCCACCGGGCGTCGACACCGGCACGCGCATCCGTTTGTCGGGCAAGGGCGAGGCAGGTCAGCGCGGTGCCCCTCCGGGCGATCTCTATATATTCGTGCACGTGAAAGAGCACCCGCTCTTCGAACGCGAGGGCACGACGTTGGCGACGCGCGTTCCGATCAGCTTTACCGCAGCGGCGCTCGGCGGCAGTGTCGACATCCCCGACCTCGACGGTTCGACCAACACGGTCGAAATCCCCGTCGGCATCCAGTCTGGCAAGCAGCTGCGCGTGCGCGGTGCCGGTATGCCCGTACTGCAAGGGCGCGGACGTGGCGATCTCGTGGTCGAAGTCATGGTCGAGACGCCGACCAAGCTCACCCGCAAGCAGCGTGAAATCCTCGAACAGTTCCGTGAAACGGAAACGGGTGAGGAATGTCCGGAAAGCCGCAGCTTCTTCTCGAAGATCAAGGAAGCCTTCGGCGGCTGACGCTGCGTGGCTGTCAGGCCGGCTCGACAAGCAAGACTGTCAGGCGTAGGCCTCTCTCCGATCTAGAGGGAGAGGCCCATGACCCGTACTGCCATCACCATCGCCATTTCCACTGCCAGTCTGCTCGCTGCGGCACCCCTTGCGGCGCAGGATCAGGGCAACCAGCCAGAAATCCGCACGGAAGTTCTCGCGCCGGGCATCGCGGTGCTGTTCACTGGCCGCGCGGGCAATATGGGCGTGTCCTACGGAGAAGACGCGACAATCCTGATCGACGACCAGTTTGCGCCGATGGCTCCCGCAATCGAGGCTGCGATCGCCGCGCTGGGTGCAACGCCGGTGGAATATCTCGTCAACACGCACTGGCACGGCGACCATACCGGCGGGAACGAGCATTTTGGCGAGAGCGGCGCGACAATATTCGCGCACGACAACGTCCGCATCCGACTTTCCGAACCGCAGCAACGCGGTGAGCGGACCATCGGCCCGTCACCCAAGGAAGCTCTGCCGGTTGTCACCTACCCGCAGGGCATGCGGTTCCATCTCAACGGTGACACGATCAACCTGATGTATTTCGGCGGCGGACACACCGATGGCGACAGCGTGGTGTTCTGGGAGGAGGACAACATCGTCCATATGGGTGATCTCTATTTCAAGATCCCCGGCTTCCCCTTCATCGACGTCGCCTCGGGCGGAAACGTCTACAACGCGATGCGAACGCTCGATCTTATCATCATGATGATCGACGATGAGACCAAGGTCATTCCCGGCCACGGCCCGATGTCGAATAAAGCTGAACTTGAGGCCTACCGCGCCATGGTTGGCGAGGCGGTGAGCCGCGTTGAGGCCTCTCGCGAAGAAGGCAATTCGCTGGATCAGACCATCGACGCACGCCTGCTCGATGATTTCGAGCGCGGGGAAGGCTTTATCGACGCCGACGGGTTCGTAACCGCTATCTGGAACAGCGCCGAGTAGGCAGGATATCAGACGGGGGTGCCCATTCGCTCCTCGATCTCCGCGCGAATTTTCGCGATCATGTGACCCCTGCATCGACCGGCCTCGACCTCTTCGTCGAGGATTGCGAGGAAAGCGTCGCGCTTGGCGGACTGGATCGTGCTGTGCTGCATGCCACCATCGACGGTCGAGGCCACAAGGTCGATCATGCGCTCTGCTCCGTGCAGGCGTCCCCATAGGTAATCGTTCTCGCGATAGGCGCGGCTGAAGAACGCTCCGAAGTTGTAGAACTCAATCCCGCGCAGCGTTGCACGCGTGCCACCGTCCCGGATCGAACGTGCATCGTCGGGAGAGATACGATCGACCTTGACCGGATTGTATTCGTCCAGCCCCTCGCTCTGGAGCAGGGGTAGCGTTGCGACATCGTAGAATGGAAAGCCCAGATAGGTGAGCAACATGCGCCGTTTCAGGTTCTTCGGCATCTCTGCGAGAGCGTCTGCGAACTTGTGTTCAGCCATCAGGTCGGTCTCGGGCAGAAGGCGCTGCGTTTCGAGAAAGTCGAGCACGGCGCCCGGCTTCTCCAGCACCTCCATCGCGAGTTGCTCAAAGCGTTCGCCGAGCATCGAATTGTCGTCGGCTGCACGATAGAGCGCGAGGATATCGTAGATTTTCTCACGAGCCAGATCGAGCGCATCATCAGGTATTTCGGGGTCGACCTCCCAATCGCGGGAGAGCCGCCGGGCGAGCAATTGCAGGCGCCGGGTGCGAAAGGCGATATCGTGAGCGCGGAAGAAACGGATTGCCTGTTCACGCGCGCCGCCATTATCCTGTGTCAGCTCCTCCAATCCGCGCCGCGACAGTTCTTGGCGCAGCGCAGTTGCTATGGGGCTGCAATCCGGGAGAGCAAGATCGGGAGCGGCGGCATGAGTCAGATGGGCGAGGCGATCGACGATGGCGCTGAACTTGGTCTGCGCATAGGCGCCAAACGCATATCCAGCATTCTCCGCTGCGGCCTGTTGAGCCTTTGCACGCCAGTTACCGAGCCGCTTGGGTGTGGGGGAATCGAGGAAGAAGGTTCGCCCGAACAATCGCTCCACCGCCCTGTCAATCTCAGGACGCAAACCCATGACTATCCGGCGCAACCGGGCCGCGTCCTTGGATTGGAGCTCAATCCGCTCAAGGTCGTCACGGATTGGTTGTTCACGCGGGATCGTTGAAAGCGACCCGAAGATTGCGCTGAACCATCCGATTGGCTGCGGTTCGTCGGAAGCGCTGAGCTTGCGCCGATCAGGGCGCGGTTCGATGTAGACAAAACGTCGATCGACCTCGCGCTGGGATGTGCGCGTTGAGAGCGCTTCGAAAGCCGCGCCAAAAGGTGCGTTGACCAGAACCGCTCCATCGATGAGCGCGACGTTATCGACGGTATTCTGCCGGACATGGGTCGGCATGATCCGCGACAGGAAGCTCCCTCGGTTTTCCCACATGCGTCCTTCATGAAGAGCAAGCCGGTCGATCTCGTCGACGATCAGCGGAGGGAATGCGCCGGGAAAGCTCGCGGTGGCGCGCGCGGCGAAGACCAGTTCGAGCGGATCGGCCAATTCCTCGCCGCTATGCTCGGTTGCAAGCGATCGGAAGTCGATGGGCATTCGGTGCTCCGTCTCCTCGACCAGCGGTGGCGAGTTGAGACGCAGCAGTTCTGGATGACCGCGGAAATCGGTTGCCGTGACAAGCAGGTCGAGCGGGTGGCCCGGTGGTAGCAAGGGGGGTCCGGGCACTTCGTTCGCCATGCTCTCGAACGCTTCGAAAAGCATCGCCGAAAACCGGTCGCCTGAAAATGGGGGGTTGAACCAGCGACCTCGTACAAGTTTCGAAACCTTGTCGCGCACCTCGTCACGGGTTTCTGGCGACACGCTTTCGCTTACCGCGTTGCCCGGACGAGAAAGAAACCAGTTTGCAATAGGTTGCGCCCAGAACTTGGCATAGCGCCACATGGGCTGCGCATCGGGGTCGGTCAGCTCGCTGACATCCGCGTTTTCAAGCCAAAGGTCGGTCAAGGGCTCGAGCGAATGGCCCGAATGCATTGCTTGCGCCAGAAAGATGGCGTTGATCCCGCCCGCGCTCGCGCCGGTGAGGATATCGGGCAGAACCCGCAGGCGCAGCTGGTGCTCACCTTCGATCTGCTGAAGGAATTTGCGATAGACCTCTGCGACACCGCCGGGCAGTTCCATGTTGTCCCTGGAGTGATGCGCCCGGCTAGCTCTCGCGAGGTGCCATATCTCCTTGGTCACGCCGTGCATGTAGACGGCAAGGCTAACGCCCCCATAGCAGACCAGAGCGAAGCGAAGTTCCTTTTGCCGCATGGCGCGATTGATGCCGTGGATAGCGGACAAAGGCAATTGCGTTCCACAAATGTTCTGGTTACAGATCGCCGCATGGCCAAGACGAAACGCCGATATGTCTGTGCAAATTGCGGCGCGGTAAGCCCGCGCTGGCAGGGGCAATGCGCCGATTGCGGAGAGTGGAACACCCTCACCGAGGATGCGCCCGCGACGGTGTTTTCGCAAAAACATGACCTGTCGAGCGGGGGCAGGGGGATCGAATTCATCCCGCTCAATCGTCCTGCAGAACTGCCTGTTCGCAAATCGACGGGACTGGCAGAGTTCGACCGCGCTTTGGGCGGGGGTATTGTACCGGGTTCAGCGGTCTTGATGGGCGGTGATCCGGGGATCGGAAAATCGACCCTTTTGCTCCAGACCGCAGCGACGATTGCGCGCGGAGGAAACGACGTCGTTTACGTCAGCGGGGAAGAGGCTGCGGGGCAGGTTAGGCTGCGCGCTCAAAGGTTGGGCGTGGCCGATGCGCCGATCCGGCTCGCTTCCGAAACTTCGGTGCGCGATATCCTCACGACGCTGGGTCAGGGAGATCCACCTGCGCTTCTGATCATCGATTCCATACAGACCATGCATTCCGACACGATTGAAGGCGCGCCGGGCACGGTCAGCCAGGTGCGGGGCTGCGCGCTCGAACTGATCCGCTTTGCCAAGTCCACCGGCACAGCGCTGATGCTGGTCGGGCACGTCACGAAAGATGGCAGTATCGCTGGGCCGCGTGTGTTGGAACACATGGTCGACGTGGTGATGAGCTTTGAGGGTGAACGCAGTCACCAATACCGAATCCTGCGCGCTCTCAAGAACCGCTTTGGCGCCGTAGATGAGATCGGCGTTTTCGCGATGGCAAGCGGCGGACTGGATGAGGTTTCCAATCCCTCGATGCTGTTCCTTTCAGGGCGCGATGCTCCCTTGGCCGGAAGTTCGGTGTTTCCCGCGCTCGAAGGGACAAGGCCGGTGCTGGTCGAGATACAGGCGCTGATCGTGCGCCTGCAATCAGGCGCGACGCCGAGGCGCGCCGTCGTCGGGTGGGACAACGGGCGCATGGCGATGTTGCTAGCAGTGCTGGAATCGCGCTGCGGCCTCAATTTCTCCAGTGCGGAAGTCTATCTCAACATTGCGGGCGGCTATCGTTTGTCCGATCCTGCGGCAGATCTGGCGGTGGCCGCTGCGCTTGTCTCAGCGCTGGCTGACAAACCATTGCCCGACAAAAGCGCATGGTTCGGCGAAGTTTCGCTTTCGGGCGAGATTCGTCCTGTTGCCCACTCCGAGCTGAGACTGCGCGAAGCTGGCAAGCTCGGATTCGCGCGTGGATTCGGCCCGTCGGATGCCAAGACCGGTTCGTCGAAGGTGCAATACACCGGGTTGGGACAACTCGCGAACCTCGTTGACCATGTGATGGGCAACTCATAATTCATCGGCCCCATGACGTTGTTCGACATTATCGTGCTTATTATCGTCGCTGTTGCGGCAATCGGCGGGTTCATGCGCGGGCTTGTGCAGGAAGTGCTGAGCCTCGCTGCGTGGATTCTTGCGGCTTTTTCTGTCTACTATCTACACACTCCGGTCACAGAACAAATGCGTCAATATCTCGACGCAGAACCTGCAACGCCGCTGCTGGCTTTCGTCCTTTTGCTGCTCATTCCCTATGCCGCGATGAAAGTGATCGCCAGCAATGTCGGAGAGGCCTCGCGTGGCTCGATCCTCGGCCCGATCGACCGGGTGCTGGGCTTTGGCTTCGGTGCGCTCAAGGGCGCAATCATCGTTATTTTTGCGTTCTCGGTGCTGGTGCTCGGCTTCGATTCGGTGTGGGGTTATAAAGGCCGTCCGGACTGGATCACGCAGGCCCGCACCTACGCGGCCGCAGATGCGTTCTCGCGCGAACTTGTCCAGATGATCGCCTCACGCCGTGCAGAGCTGCGGGGCGAGGATCCGGCAGAGGACAACGCGGCCGCCGAATAATGGCGAGCGCTTCGACCAAACTTTACACCCCGCGCCTTCTTGCGCTGTCGGCTGAGCTTTCCCGCTTCCCGCTGTCCGAGACATTCGATTATCGCGCCGAGGCGCGCTCGCGCACCTGTGGGAGCTTAATCGTCATCGGGGCCAATCTCGACGAACGCGGGCAGGTCGCCGACACGGGAATGCAGGTAACGGCATGCGCGGTCGGGCAAAGTTCGGCGGCCATACTCGCGCTATCGGCTGAGAAGGTCTCGGCCGGTGCATTCGCCTCCACGCTTGCCGAAATCGAAATCTGGCTCGCAGGCAACGGACCGCTGCCTGACTGGCCCGGATTTGACGCGTTGGAGCCTGCGCTTCCTCACAAGGGACGCCACGCTGCGCTGCTGCTGCCGTGGAAGGCGATGGTCGATGCGCTTTCCTCAGCACAAACCCCAAGCTAAGGCAGGTGTCCTTTCCGGTTTGAGGCGACCGGAGAACTTGCGACAGACATAACGATACGGGGAACCATGTCAGCAAATACGGGCACCAGCGAAGCCGGCGCGCTTGCGGATAGAGAACCAAGCGCGAAGGAAATCCGGCTTGTCGTCGGCGCATCGAGCGCTGGTACGATTTTCGAATGGTACGATTTCTTTATCTACGGAACGCTTGCCTACATTTTGAAAGACGCGTTCTACGACGTGGACGATCCGACACTCGGTCTGCTTCTGGTATGGTCGACCTTTGCCGTGGGCTTTGCCTTCCGGCCGATCGGCGCGATCCTGTTCGGGTTTCTCGGCGACCGGTTGGGGCGCAAATACACGTTCCTCGTGACAGTGACCTTGATGGGCATCGCCACGGCGGGCGTAGGCTTGATCCCTACCGTGACTTATCTCGAAGAGAATTATGGCGCGTCCTACGTCGTGATAGCGCCGCTTATCGTGATCTTCCTGCGCATCCTGCAAGGATTGGCGCTGGGCGGTGAATATGGCGGAGCGGCGATCTATGTTGCCGAACACGCGCCGCCGGACAAACGCGGTTTCTACACCAGCTTCATCCAGGCAAGCGTCGTTGGCGGGTTTGTGCTCTCGATCATCGTTGTGCTTTCGACCAGCGCGCTGATGGATACCGAAAGCTTTGAGGCGTGGGGCTGGCGCATACCCTTCCTCCTCTCGATTGCGCTTCTCGCCATCTCCCTTTGGATGCGACTGATGCTGTCGGAAAGCCCGGTGTTCCAGGCGATGAAAGAGGCGGGCGAAACCTCGGCCAATCCCTTCATCGAGAGCTTCACCTTCCCGGGCAACAAGAGCCGTATCTTCATCGCGCTGTTCGGTGTGACCGGTATCCTGACGACGATCTGGTACACCGCGTTCTTTTCATCGCTCAGCTTCCTTCGCGGACCGATGAACATGGACCCGCTGACGGTGAACTGGGTGCTGCTGATCGCGGGAACGATCTCGATGTCGTTCTACATTTTCGTGGGCAAGTGGTCGGACACGATCGGGCGCAAATTGCCGATTACGGTGGGCGCGGCGATCACTTTGCTTGCGCTTTTCCCGGCTTTCTGGGGGCTGGGCGCGCTTGCCAATCCGGGGCTTTCCGACGCTGCCGAGCGTTCGCCTGTTGTGGTAAGCGGACCGGGCTGCGTGACCGATCCCTTTGCCGAACTGTTTGACCGCGAACAGACCGATTGCGGAAAGGTGCTTGAGACGCTGACGGCTTCGGGCGTGCGATATACGCTCAACGAAGGCGGCGAGCTCAGCCTCTCGGCCGCCGGCAACGATATCGCGATTGCGGATGAATGGATGGAAAGCGGCACCGCGCGCAGCGCAGGCATTCGCGAGGCGCTTTCCCAATATGGTTTCGACTTCCAACCGCAGCAGCCACCTGTCGCCAATCTGCTCGGCATTATCGCAATATTGCTTGGCCTTGGCGCCTTGTCCGCGCTGACTTACGGGTCGGTGGCCGCGCTCTTGTCCGAGATGTTTCCGCCCAAGATCCGGTATTCGTCGATGTCGATCCCGTATCATATCGGTGCCGGCTATCTTGGCGGGTTCCTCCCGCTTATTTCCGGCATCATCGTGGCGAGTACCGGCAATGTGTATTCCGGGCTCTGGTACACATGGGTGGTGGTCGCCTTCGGCCTGGTGGTCGCGTGGTTCGGCCTCAAGGGTGGTCCGCCCACGGACTTCCAAGACGATGCAGTCTGACAAGGCGGGATCGGCCATCCTGCCGCCCAGCGGCAACGAATTGCGGGTCGATACGTCTGCCTTGCAGGACAACTGGCGCTTGCTCGACAGGCTGTCAGGCAGCGCCAGTGCCGGGGCCGCAGTCAAAGCCGATTGCTATGGCCTGGGCGTAAGCATCTGTGTGCCTGCACTGGTCGAAGCGGGCTGCCAATCCTTCTTCGTTGCCAATTGGGACGAGGCGGACGAACTCTCTCATTACATAGCGCCCGGACAGATCGCGGTGTTGCAAGGTCCGGTGACGAGGCAGGAAGCGCACTATGCCCGCGACATGGGAATAGTGCCGGTCATCAATTCGCTGCATCAGGCGAGGCTCTGGGCCGAGTGCGGTGGGGGCACCTGTCACCTGATGATCGACACCGGGATCAATCGGCTTGGAATTCACCCCTCCGAAGTGACCGACCCCGCCATTGCCGCGCTCGATATCGATATCGCGATGAGCCATCTGGCGAGCGGTGACGAGGATGGCCCGATGAATGCGCGCCAGCTTGCCGCTTATCGCGATAGCCTTGGATCGGTGCGTCACCGAAGGCAGAGCCTTGCGAACAGTGCGGGAATTGCTCTTGGTGCCGACTACAGCTTCGACCTCACCCGTCCGGGGCTGGCCTTGTACGGGGGTATTCCGCGCCGGGAGCTCGAAGGGCAAATCAAACAGGTCGCTTATCTGCGCGCAAGCGTGCTGCAAACGCGCAACCTCAAGCCGGGGGATGCCGTCGGATATAACGGCGAATTTGTCGCCTCCGAACCGATGCGCGTCGGGACGGTTTCGATCGGTTACGCGGATGGGTTCCTGCGGGCTCGCGGACCGGGCGAAGCATTCCTCTTCGAAAGCAAGCGCCTGCCCCTCATCGGCAAGGTGTCGATGGACATGGTCGTTGTCGACCTCGCCGATGCGCCTGATGTGAAGGAAGGCGATTGGCTCGACGTGCCATTCGACCTCGCCAATGCTGCGCGGCAAAGCTCTGTTTCTCAGTATGAATTGCTGACCGTTCTGGGACGCCGTTTGCGCCATTGGTCCTGACCATTTTCGCAACTGCGAACATTCCGGTGCGAGTTATTGCGCTGCACATTGTGCAAATGCTAAGACACCCCAATCACGAGACGTCGCATTGGGATTGAGAAATATGGCTCGCAAGGCAACCGAAGACGCCGCCGGTGGCGCGGATGGCGCAATCGTAATCAAGAAATACGCCAACCGGCGCCTCTATAACACCGCCAGTTCGAGCTACATCACGCTCGACGATCTCGCCAAGATGGTGCGCGAGAATGTCGACTTCGCGGTGTTCGACGCGAAGAGCGGTGAGGACATCACCCGTTCGATCCTCACCCAGATCATCATGGAAGAGGAATCGAATGGTGGGAAGATGCTGCCTGTCAGCTTCCTGCGCCAGCTGATCGGCATGTACGGCAATTCCATGCAGACGATGATGCCGTCATATCTTGAAGCGAGCATGCAGAATTTTCGCGATAACCAGACGAAGATCCGCGAAGCGTTCGAGAAGGGCATGGCGAACAATCCTCTCACCGCGATCCACGAAACCAACATGGCGATGATGCGCGCGGCGGCTGAAACCCTGATCCCAGGAGCCAAGGGATTGGGCAAGACGGCCAAGCCCGAACAGTCCGCCAACGAGAGTTCGAGCGAAGAAATCGCGGTGTTGCGCGAGCAGATGGCAGCGATGCAAAAGAAGCTGGACGATCTCGCCAAATAAGGCCACCAACCCTGCCGCAATCCCGGCATGGGCCAGAACAGAACAAATCTAAGCAGGACAATCAGTGGCTAACATCAGGCACGCGCTCAATGTGAAGCGCGAAGACGACTTCGCCAAATGGTATCAGGAAGTGATCTCGGCAGCCGATCTCGCCGAGGAATCGGGCGTGCGCGGGTGCATGGTGATCAAGCCGTGGGGCTATGGTATCTGGGAGCGGGTTCAGCGCCTGATGGATGATCGGATCAAGGCAGCCGGCATCGCCAACGCATATTTCCCGCTGTTCATTCCGCTCGCCAATTTTGAGCGGGAGGCCGACCATGTTGACGGCTTTGCCAAGGAAATGGCGGTAGTCACGCATCATCGTCTGATTGCGGACGGCGAGGGCGGCTTGATCCCCGATCCTGAAGCAAAGCTGGAAGAGCCGCTTGTGGTTCGTCCAACTTCGGAAACGATCATCGGCGATGCGATGGCGCGCTGGATCCAGTCCTGGCGCGATCTGCCGCTCATGCTCAACCAGTGGGCCAACGTCGTGCGCTGGGAAATGCGCACACGTATGTTCCTGCGCACCTCCGAATTTCTCTGGCAGGAAGGTCACACCGCGCACGCCACACGCGAAGAGGCGCTTGAAGAAACGCACCGCGCGCTAGAGATGTACCGCGCCTGTGTCGAAGAAGACCTCGCCATGCCCGTGATCGCCGGTGAAAAGCCCGAGAACGAGCGCTTCCCCGGCGCGGATGAAACCTGGTCGATCGAAGCCATGATGCAGGACGGCAAGGCGCTTCAGGCGGGCACGTCGCATTATCTCGGCACCAGTTTCGCGAGTGCGGCTGGGATCCAGTATCAGGACAAGGAAGGCACGCAGCAATTGTGCCACACGACAAGCTGGGGCACGTCCACCCGTCTTATAGGCGGTGTTGTCATGACGCATGGCGATGACGATGGCTTGCGCGTCCCGCCGCGGATCGCTCCGCATCAGATCGTCATCCTGCCAATGTTGCGCGACAAGCCTGAAGATGACGCGGTTCTGGCCTATTGCGAGGAAGTGCGCGCGGCGCTCGCCTCGCAATGGAGCATGGGTGAGCCTGTGCGCGTACTGCTGGACAAGTCACCGGGCAAAGCCGCTGCCAAGCGCTGGGCCTGGGTGCGCAAGGGGGCTCCTGTCATTGTCGAAGTCGGTCCGCGCGACATGGACGAAGGCAAGGTCGCAGTCCTGCGCCGCGATGCCCTGTGGAATCTGGAAAACGGCAAACCCGCCATGGCCTTCACTCCAAAGGGCGAGTTCATCGAAGGCGCTTCGGCGCTGCTTGAAGATATTCAATCCAGCCTGTTCGATGAAGCGCGCGATCGCCGCGATGCCAACATCACGCGCGGCATTACCGAGTGGCGCGAGGTTCAGGACTTCTTCAAGTCGAACGGCAAGTATCCAGGCTGGGTCGAGGTCCAATGGGCCAAGCCAAGCGGCGCAGTGCTGGAAAAGGTGGTCGAACAGCTGAAGGCTGAAAAACTGACCCTACGCAACGTCCCTCGCAATGCCAAGGCGGCGGACGGCACCTGCATCTTCACCGGCGATCCGGCTGTTGAGCGAGTGCTGGTCGCGCGGGCTTACTGATAGCCAAGCCCCTCTGACACGGTTAGAGGGCGTGCAATGGCAAATCGCAAAACCCCGCGCCCTCAGGGCCTGCCCACCAAGAAGCAGGTTCTTGAGTTCATCCAGACTTCCGACACACCCGCAGGCAAGCGTGAAATCGCGCGCGCTTTCGGTCTGAAAGGGCAGGAGAAGATTGCCCTCAAGAAGCTGCTCAAGGACATGGCCGAAGAAGGCCTGATCGACGGCAGGAAGACCGCCTATCATCTCATGGGCGGGGTGCCGAAAGTCACGGTGCTGCGCGTGGTCGAGATCGAGGATGGCGAAGCGATTGCGGTCCCCGACAACTGGTCACCTGATGCGCCGGACAAGCCGCCCCGGCTGACGGTTCGCGAATTGAAAGGACGCGGGGGCAAGCGTGCAGCAGCGCTGAAGCGCGGCGACCGCGTGCTTTCACGCACTGAGGAGACCGAGCGCGGCTGGGTCGCTTATCCAATCAAGAAGCTGCCTGCCCGCACCGAAGGGCTGATGGGCGTGGTGGAGTTGGACGGGTCAGGCAAGCCGTGGCTCGCGCCGGTCGACAAGCGCATCCGTCGCTCAACCCCGATCAGCGATCTGGGCGGCGCGGAGGAAGGCCAGCTGGTGCTCGCTGAACAGGCCGGGCGATCCGAACGGGCGGGCGTGCGCGTGGTCGAGGTGATCGGCGATCCGCTTGCTCCAAAGAGCTTTAGCCTGATCGCCATTGCCAAGCATGGCATTCCCCACGTCTTCCCAGAAGGCGTTCACGAGGAATCCCAGCGCGCAGCCGACCTCAAACTATCGGACAAGCACCGCGAGGACCTGCGCGATCTGCCCATCGTTGCGATCGACCCTGCCGACGCGCGCGATCACGACGATGCAATCTGGGCCGAGCCTGATGGAAAGGGCGGCTTCGACGCTAAGGTCGCGATTGCCGATGTGAGCTTCTACGTCCGTCCGGGCTCAGCGCTTGACAAGGAAGCGAGGAAGCGCGGCAATTCTGTCTACTTCCCCGACCGCGTTGTCCCGATGCTGCCGGAGATTCTCTCCGCCGATGTCTGCTCTCTGCGCGAAGGCGAAGACCGCGCAGCGATGGTTTGCCACTTCCACATCGATGCAGAGGGCAAGGTCGGCAATGTCCGCTTCTCCCGCGCGCTGGTTCGGATTGCTCATGTCATTCCTTACGAGGAAGCGCAGGCAGCGGTCGATGAAGGCGACCCGCCGCAGTTCCTCACGAACCTGTGGGGTGCGTGGCAATTGCTGGCCAAGGCCCGCGCGGCGCGCGATCCGCTTGAACTCGAACTGCCAGAGCGCCGTGTGGTCTTGAACGAAGAAGGCCAGATCGCCGAGATCGCCGTTCGCGAAAGGCTCGATGCGCACCGCGTGGTCGAGGATTTCATGATCGCGGCCAATGTCGCAGCTGCCAAGGCGCTGGAGGCGAAGACTTCACCAGTGGTCTACCGCGTCCACGAACCGCCGAGCCGCGACAAGCTGATCGCGCTGCGCGATTACATGGCGACCATGGGCAAGAAGCTCGCGCTGGGTCAGGTGGTGACGCCGGGATTGTTCAACCGCATGCTGAAGGACGTGACCGACGAGAGCGAGAAGGCGCAGGTCATGGAAGCGGTATTGCGCAGCCAGATGCAGGCCTATTACGGGCCGTCCAATGCCGGACATTTCGGCCTGTCGCTCGGCTCCTACGCGCACTTTACTTCACCTATTCGCCGGTATGCCGACCTTCTGGTCCACCGCGCACTGGTCGATGCCTACAAGCTGGAGCAGCCCAAACCGCCCGGCTCGCTGCCGGACTCGACGGGTCTGTCGGACAAGGATCGCAAGTCCTTGCAGGAAGTCGCAGACGCGATCAGCCAGACCGAGCGCCGCGCCATGGAAGCAGAGCGCGATACGATTGACCGGTATGTCGCCGCTTGGCTTTCGGGCCGCGTGGGCGAGAATTTCGACACACGCATCACCGGGGTGCAGGGCTTCGGCTTTTTCGCAACCATCGTCGGCCTTGGCGGCGATGGGCTGGTGCCGGTGTCTACTCTTGGCGCAGAGCACTTCCGCCATGATGAGGCAGCACAGACGCTGGTAGGGGAGCAGACCGGGACGACCTATGCCGCGGGTGATCGACTGACCTTGCAACTGGCCGAGGCGAACCCGCTCACCGGCGCGCTCAAATTCGTGCCGGTGGACGAAGACGGAAACGCCATCGAAGCACGCGGCAACCGTCCTGCGGCTCGCTATGGTCGTCCGGGCAAACCGCCCAGGAAAGCGGGCAAATTCCAGGTCGGCAAACGCGGGCGACCGGGTAACATTCGCCATCAGGGAAGAAAACGGAAATAGCTGGCGAAACCTTTGGCTCTCTCAGACGTAAGCGAGGCAAAGGAGAACAATAATCATCAAGCCCGGAACCCAAGTCCCCGCACTCGACCTGCCGCTCACCATCGGTGCGCGCTATGACCTGTCGAAACAAGACCCCGAGACCTTTACGCTCGTCGTGATGTATCGCGGCAAACACTGCCCGGTCTGCAAGGGCCAGCTGACCGAGCTCGGTTCGAAGCTCGATGAATTCACAAAGCGCGGCATCAACGTAGTCGCCGCTTCGATGGATTCCGAAGAACGCGCAATGGTTGTCGATCAGGAATGGGAGACGGGCGATGTCCCGCTCGCCTATGACATGAGCGACGAGACCGCCCGCGAATGGGGGCTGTATATTTCAGAGAAGCGAGAGGGGAGCGAGGAACCCGACAAATTCTCCGAACCGGGCATGTTCCTCGTGCGGCCCGACGGGACGCTGTATTTCGCAAGCATCCAGAACGCGCCGTTCACGCGCCCCCCGCTCGATGACCTGCTAGAGGGCATCGATTACATCACCAAGAACGATTACCCGACGCGCGGTACGCTCACTTAAGCTGTCCCCGAAGCGCAGAAGACAAAAGGCCGGTCACGCTTCGTGATCGGCCTTTGTTTCGTCGTACCCCTCAGGAATCACATAAAGCGGGCAGGGGAGCGATCCTGCATTTGCGGCGAAGTGGGTCACCAGAGGGCCGGGCGCACCGCTTGCCGCAGCACCAAGAATCAGTGCAGCGACTTCGCTATGGCGTTCCAGAAACTCGCTGACGATCTGTGTGCCTTTGCCGATCTTGACCGAAATGGTCGGCATGATGCCGCTTTCCGCCAGCAGATTCCCGGCAACCCCGTGCGCGAGAATCTCCGCGCGGTCGCGCGCTTCCTGCTCGATCGTGGCCTGCACCCCGCCAAAAGCGCTGAAATTCTGCTGTGCCACCAGTGCAAGGATATGCACCGCGCCGCCAACCTGAACCGCACGGCGCGCCGCAAATCGCATCGCCGCGCGCGCTTCGTCGCTTTCGTCCATCACGATCAGGAATGTACGCATTCGTTGCTTTCAGCCCACCCTCAACAAGTGTGTGGTATCCGGCTATTCGCTTCACTTTGCAAGTCGGGCCAACTTCTCAAGGCAGGACTTGCGACATGCGCACGAGACACTAAACGGGTCGAACGCCCCTACGGCACGGCTGGCCGTACCGGGCGCATGGGAGTCAAAACGCACACATGGCAATCGAACTAAAAATGCCCGCCCTTTCGCCCACGATGGAGGAGGGGACGCTTGCCCGCTGGCTGGTCAAGGTCGGCGACGAAATCGCATCGGGCGACATCATGGCCGAGATCGAGACCGACAAGGCGACGATGGAATTTGAAGCTGTGGACGAAGGAACGCTTGCCGCGATCCTCGTCGAGGAAGGCACCGAGAATGTTTCCGTCGGCACCGTTATCGCGATGCTGGCCGAAGAGGGCGAGGATGTCAGCGATGTGAGCGCACCTTCGGCCGATGCCACCCCTGCGCCAACTCCCGCGCCCACTCCCGAACCCGCTGCGACCCCCGCTCCCGCGCCTGCCAACTCCAACCACGCCAATGACGACGTGAAGGCCAGCCCGCTAGCGCGCCGGATCGCGGTCAATGAAGGCGTTGACCTGTCGAGCCTCGAAGGCAGCGGTCCCAAGGGCCGGATCGTGAAATCGGACGTCGAAGCGGCCATCGGAGGCGGAAGCCCCCAGACCGTCGCGCGTTCAAGGAACCGCGTGATCGCATCGCCACTTGCGCGCAAGCTGGCGGCGGATGCGGGATACACGCTGGGCGAAATCTCCGGTTCAGGTCCGGGTGGCCGGATCATCAAGGCCGATGTGGACGCCTTCACCCCCGCACCCGCCGCGCCCAAGAAGGACGAGGCCGCGCCTGCACCAGCAGCCGCAAAGCAGCCCGCCAACGATCTCGATGCGCCTTACGAGGAGCTCAAGCTCAACAATGTGCGCAAAGTCATCGCGCGCCGCCTGACCGAAGCGAAGCAGACCGTGCCGCATATCTACCTCACGGTCGATATCCGGCTCGATGCGCTGCTCAAGCTGCGCAGCGAATTGAACGCCGCGCTCGAAGCGGACGGGGTGAAGCTTTCGGTCAACGACCTGATTATCAAGGCACTGGCCAAGGCGCTCACCCGCGAGCCGCAGTGCAATGTGAGCTTTCAAGGCGATGTGATGCACCAATATTCGCGCGCCGATATCTCGGTCGCGGTGGCGGCGCCCAGCGGCCTCATCACCCCGATCATCCGCGATGCGGGCCGCAAGAGCCTTGCCGACATCTCCGCCGAGATGAAGGAGCTTGCGGGTAAGGCGCGCGACGGCAAGCTGCAACCGCACGAATATCAGGGCGGCACGGCCAGCCTGTCCAACCTCGGCATGTTCGGAACCAAACAATTCGACGCGGTCATCAACCCGCCGCAGGGCATGATCCTCGCCGTGGGCGCAGGCGAAAAGCGGCCCTATGTGGTCGATGACGAACTGACTGTAGCCACGGTGATGAGCGCCACCGGCAGCTTCGATCACCGCGCGATTGATGGCGTGGACGGGGCGAAACTGATGGATCAACTGCGGACGCTGATCGAGAACCCGATGGGGCTGGTGGTGTGAACCTTGCCCTGATCGGCAAGGCGGTGATCATCGCGCTTTGCGCGGCGGTGGCGGCTTGGGGGTATGTCGCGTTACTGGGCCTTGTGCAGACCCTTTTGACCGGCGCGCCGCAATTTGGCCAAGAGGCCGCGCTGACGTCGTTTGGCTTCGCGCTTCTCGGTAGCTTTGCAATCGGGCTGCCGACGGCGTTGCTCACCTACTTTCTATCGTCGCGCCACCTGATCCATTCTCCGACGACCGTGATGATCACGGGATTGCTGTCCGGGGTGATGCTGATCCTCGCCAGCTTCGTCCTTGGCGGAGAGCGGGGAATTGTCCTTTTGGGAGTGCCCGCCTTTATCGCCGCGATCACCTTTGCGGTTCTGGGCTGGTACTGGATCCTCAAACCCAAGCGCGACATGATCATGGGCGGGGCTGTCCTTGGCTGATCGGCATCTCATGATCCGCGCCACGGCAATGCCGACCGACCTCAATCCCTATGGCGGGGTCTTCGGCGGCTGGCTGATGGCGCAAATGGCTTTGGGTGCTGGCGCGCTGGCGAGCCGGGTTGGCAAGGGCAAGGCTGTAGTGGTGCACGCGACTGACTTCACTTTTCCCGGCGCGATGCAGGTTGGCGATGAGCTCAGCGTTTATTGCAAGATCATCGTGCGCGGCAACACTTCGCTGACCATTCAGGCAGAGGGGGTAGGGCGCGAACGCGATGGCGAGGCGACAACCAAGGTGAGCGCCGGGACATTCAAATTCGTCATGCTCGATGAGAATGATCGACCTCGCCAGGTGGACCGAAACGCATGACAAAAGCCTGTCCTACACAGACCGGTTCGTGGCATGCAAAAGTCCATGACGATCAAGAACCCAAGCCCGCGCTTCCTCCGCTTTTCTGCGGGTTTGCGAGCGTGTAGGGACGCTACAACTATTTGCCCTTGGACCGTGTAACATGCGGTCCATGTTACACAGTTACATGAGGGATCGATGGCTGATACTGACTATGACGTGATCGTGCTTGGCTCGGGACCGGGCGGCTATGTGGCGGCAATCCGCGCATCGCAACTGGGCCTGAAAACCGCAATCGTGGAGCGCGAATTGCTGGGCGGCATCTGCCTCAACTGGGGCTGCATCCCGACCAAGGCGATGCTGCGTTCGGCAGAGGTCTATCACCAGATGCACCGCGCCAGCGAATACGGCCTGAAAGTGGTTGGCGAGATCGAGGCTGACCTTGCTGCCATCGTCAAGCGCAGTCGCGGGGTCGCAAAACAGCTGAACCAGGGCGTGACGCACCTGATGAAGAAGAACAAGATCACCGTCCACATGGGAGACGGCGTTCTGACCGGCCCAACCTCGCTCACGGTGAAAGGCGAAAAGGGTGAGGAGAAGCTCACCGCCAAGCACGTCATCGTCGCCACCGGCGCACGTGCCCGCGACCTGCATTTCGCGCCCGCTGACGGTAAGCGCGTTTGGACATACCGCCACGCCATGACCCCGCCCGAAAAACCGACCAAACTGCTGGTGATCGGATCGGGAGCCATCGGGATCGAGTTTGCAAGCTTCTACAACGATATCGGCGTCGACGTTACGGTGGTCGAGATGCTCGACCGCATCGTCCCGGTTGAGGACGAGGAGGTCTCCGCCTTCCTCGAAAAGAGCCTGACCAAGCAGGGCATCACGGTGATGACCGGGGCAGGGGTCGAGGATCTCAAGGTCACCGACAAAGGCGTCACCGCCACGATCAAGGACAAGGCGGGCAAGACCGACACGACCGAGTTCAGCCACTGCATCACGGCAATCGGCATCGTGCCGAACACCGAAGACATTGGTCTTGATGGCCTCGCTGAAATGGACCGCGGCTTCATCCAGATCGACGGCTACGGTCGGACCAAATCGGCTGGGCTGTGGGCCATCGGCGACTGCACGCCGGGACCGTGGCTCGCACACAAGGCCAGCCACGAAGGGGTGACCGCTGCCGAAGCCATCGCCAAGGAGTTGGGCAACAAGGACGTGCACCCGCACCCGCTTAACCGCGATGCGATCCCGGGATGCACCTATTGCCACCCGCAAATCGCCAGCGTCGGCCTGACAGAGGCAAAGGCGAAGGAAGCGGGCCATGATATCAAGGTCGGCAACTTCCCCTTCATCGGCAATGGCAAGGCTATCGCGCTCGGCGAAGCGGAAGGCTTCATCAAGACCGTGTTCGACGCCAAGACAGGGGAACTGCTGGGCGCTCACATGATCGGCGCTGAAGTGACCGAGCTGATCCAAGGCTACACGGTGGGCATGACGCTGGAGACAACCGAGGAAGAGCTGATGCAGACCGTCTTCCCGCACCCGACGCTGTCAGAGATGATGCATGAAAGCGTGCTCGCCGCCTATGGAAAGGCGCTGCACATCTGACCGGATCTGAAACGAGGGGAAGAGTGGCGGACAGGGTGGGATTCGAACCCACGAAGGGCTTGCACCCTTGCCGGTTTTCAAGACCGGTGCATTCAACCGCTCTGCCACCTGTCCGCGCGGAAATGCTCGCTAGCGACGTGCGCGGCTATTGTCACGCCCTTGCTTGCCATTAGGAACGATATTCATGGCTCAAGGCACTCACGACTTCGCACCGGACCCGCGCAACGAACGCATCCTGATCAACGTAAACGGCGAGATGGTGCCGCGTGCCGAGGCGACTGTCTCTGTGTTCGACAGCGGCTTCATGCTTGGAGACGGAGTCTGGGAAGGCTTGCGGGTACACCGTGGGAAGATCGCATTCCTCGCCGCTCATCTCGACCGGCTTTACGAAGGCGCAACGGCCATCGCGATGGATATCGGGCTGACCCGAGAGCAGCTGGCTGAGCGACTCGATGAAACCATCGACGCAAATGCAATGCGCAATGCCGAGGGGGTGCATATCCGGTTGATGGTGACGCGCGGCATACGCTCGACACCGTATCAGGACCCAAGGGTGGTTGTCTCGCCTGCGACGATCGTCATCATCCCGGAATACAAGGCCCCTCTACCTTCGACAATCGAGACAGGGATCAGACTGTTCACCGTCCACGTGAGGCGCGGCGATCCTGCGGTTCAGGACCAGAAGCTCAATTCGCACAGCAAGCTCAACTGCATCACGGCGTGCATTCAGGCGACACAGGCTGGCGCTGACGAAGCGCTAATGCTCGACCCGCATGGCTTTGTCGCGACTTGCAATTCGACCCACTTCTTCATCGTCCGAAAGGGCGAGGTCTGGACGTCCAGCGGCGATTACTGCCTTGGTGGGATCACGCGATCAAATGTCATCCAGGTCTGCCGCGAGGCCGGAATTCCGGTGTTCGAGAAGAACTTCTCGCTCACCGACGTGTACGGCGCGCAAGAAGCGTTTGTGACCGGCACATTCGCGGGCGTCGTTCCGGTGACTGAGGTTGATGGGCGGTCACTGACGTCTTCCAGAGGGCCGATGGTTGAACGCTTGCAGGGCCTCTACCGCGATCTCATCGACCGGGACGTTGTGAATTGACCATCCGCATCGCCATGTGGAGCGGGCCGCGCAACATATCGACCGCGATGATGCGCAGCTTTGGTGCGCGATCCGATTGCGCTGTCAGCGACGAACCATTCTACGGAGCGTTTCTCAAAGCCAGCGGCGAGCCACATCCAATGGCAGCCGAAACCATAGCCGACATGGATTGCGACTGGGACAGTGTGCTTGCTGCGCAATCTGGTTCAGCGCCGAACGGTAAGGCGGTTTGGTATCAGAAGCATATGCCGCATCACATGATCGGGAACGTGGATATCGGCGACATGCCTGACCACACTCACGCCTTCCTGATCCGTGCACCTGAACGCGTGGTGGCGAGCTATCGTAGCAAGAACGAGCTTAGGAGGCCCGAGATGCTCGGCTTTGCCCAGCTTCGTTCCTACTTCGAACGCGAGGCGCAGCGCACTGGAAAAGCGCCGCCGGTGGTCGATTCCGATGCCATCCTGGCCGACCCTTCCGGCACGCTTGAGGCGCTGTGCATTGCTATCGGGATAGGTTGGGACCCAGCGATGCTCAGCTGGCGGAAGGGGCCTCATCCCGAAGACGGCGTCTGGGGGGAACACTGGTACGACAAGGTCAATGCCTCGACCGGATTTGGCGCACCCCGCGGCGCTTTGCCCGATCTCGACGGAGAGTATAAGAAAACCGCCGATGCGTGCCGCGAAGACTATGAGTTCATGCGCAAATATGCGATTGATGGAACTCAATCACGATAAGTGGATACGAGGCGTGATCACCCCCGATTAATCTCGAATGAGAGATAGCTTACGCAATGACATTAAAGCACCTTACTTCGCTTGCGATTCTGATCGCTGCATCATTCGGCCTATCTAGCACGAGCGTACCCACACCCGCTCAGGCACACGTTGCAGCCCGCGACGGGATCTCCTTCGATGCCTATCTTGAAAGGATCAAGGCGCGCGCGCGTGGTGAAGGGGTGAGCCAGGCCACCATCGACCGCATGACAGTGGGGCTTACTCCGAATGAACGGGTGATCCGGCTTGATCGGGGTCAGCCCGGCACTCCGACCCGGCGCGGCTATCCGGCCATGGCGCCTTACATCCGCACTCACGTAAACCCGACGCGCATTGCCGGCGGACAGCGCGTCTATCGCGCTCACAGCGGACAGCTGCGAGCGGTTGAGCGCGAATATGGAGTCCCCGGCGAGATTATCGTCGCGATCTTCGGCCATGAAACCTCGTACGGCGCAATAACGGGCAATTTCGACCTCTCACGCAGCCTCGCCACGCTCGCTTGGGAAGGGCGGAGGCGAGAGCTCTTTGAAGGCGAGTGGGTCGCTCTGATGAAAGTCGCAGACAAGGGCTATTCGCGAAACACACTGGTGGGGAGCTATGCTGGCGCTTTCGGTAACCCGCAGTTCCTGCCCTCGGTGTACCTTCGCCTTGCAACCGACGGTGACGGTGATGGGCGGGCCGACATCTTCGACAATCGCGCCGACACCTTTGCATCAATCGCGAACTATTTCCGAGATGCTGGGTGGCGAACGGGTCAGCCGTGGGGTGTAAGGGCCGCGGTACCACGCGGTTTTGATGTCGATGCCTACAAGACTGAGCTTGTGGCGCCGGTCTGCCCGCGCGTTCATGAGCGTCACAGCCAATGGAAAACGGTTGGCGAATGGCGCGCTTTGGGCGTGCAGCCGCAAAGCTTTCTTCCCGACGACACCCTGACATCCCTGTTCCAGCCCGATGGTCCCGGTGCACCTGCATACTTGCTGACAAGCAATTATCGCGTGATCCTGGAGTACAATTGTTCGAACTATTACGCGATGAGCGTCGGACTTCTCGCTGACGAAATCGTGAACTAGCGCGCTGCGCTCCCTCGCAATGGTGAGCGGGTGCGATTAAGACGGCACGGTGTTTGCTGGATTTGACATACAGAGGATGAAACGTTCGCTTGCCGTGCTCGTTGCCGTTGGCTTGGTCGTGGCCGCGCAGACGGGCCGTGCTCAAACTCCTGCACCGGTTCCTGCGCAGACCGAATTGCCGATCGCCCTACTGGTCGATGTGACCAGCGGACAGGTTCTCTATTCACGCAATGCCGAGCGCCGGTTCGTGCCCGCCTCGATCACCAAGGTCATGACCCTGTTTCATGCTTTCGAGTTGATCGAAGAAGGCACGCTCGATCCACGCCAGACTCTCGTGATGAGCGATGAAGTCTGGGAAGCGTGGAACGGGGAAGGTTCGACCATGTCGATCAACGCGGGCGACAGCGTTGCGGTCGATGATCTGCTCACCGGGATTGCCAATATCTCGGCCAACGATGGTTCGGTGATGCTTGCCGAAGGGCAGGCCGGATCAGTTGGCGCATGGCTTGATGGCATGAACCAGAGGGCACGCAGCCTCGGCATGGTGAACAGCCATTTCGGCACTCCCAATGGCTGGCCCGATGAAGGTCGCACATTCACGACGGCAAGCGATCTGGTGAAGCTCGCGCAGGCATTGGTCCGCCGTCATCCTCAGAAGTACGCTCGCTATGTCGGCAGGCCGGGCTTTCGCTACAACGATATTGAGCAATTCAATCGAGACCCGATGATTGGCCGGGTTCCCGGTGCCGATGGCATCAAAACCGGGTACACGAACGAATCCGGCCTCGGCTATGTTGGCTCTGCCAAGCGCGATGGCCAGCGGCTTGTGGTTGTCGTTGCAGGCATATCGCGCGGCTCGATCAGGGCCAGAGCTGCTCGCGATCTCATCGAATGGGGTTTCGGTGCTTTTGAGCGAGAGCGCCTTTTCGCACAAGGCGAGATTGTCGGAAACGCCAGAGTGCAGGGCGGCAGTTCGCGCACGGTAGCTCTCATGACGGAGCGCAATGTTTTTGTGAACGTGCCAAGCGGGCGATTGAGCGATGTTTCACTGCGTATCGAGTATGACGGTCCGCTGCGTGCGCCGTTCACCTCGGGAGACCGGGTTGCGACATTGGCTATCGAAGTTCCGGGCATGGAGCCCGCACGCCTTCCCTTGCTTGCCGCCGAGAGTGTGGAAACTGCGGGCTTCTTCACCCGGATTTACAATGGCATCGCGGGGTGGTTTTCATGAGCAACGGCGCAAGGGGCCTGTTCATCGCCTTTGAAGGCGGAGAAGGTACAGGCAAATCCACGCAAACGCTGAAACTCGCCGACGCTTTGCGGTCGCGCGGGAAAGTCGTTGAGGTCACCAGAGAGCCGGGCGGCACTCCGGGCGCAGAGGCAATCCGGCAATTGCTCTTGCATCCTCCGGGTGAAGGGTGGGGCGCACAAGCGGAAGCTTTGCTCTTCGCTGCTGCTCGAAGTGACCATGTAACCCAGCATATCCGACCCTCTCTTGAAAAAGGTGTTTGGGTTGTGACCGACAGGTTCGTCGATTCAAGCCGCGCCTATCAGGGCGGGGCAGGGGGATTGGGTGACGAGGCAATCACCGCGCTCCACGATTTTGGCAGTGATGGTCTCAGGCCTGACCTCACGATACTTCTCGAAGTCGACGAGGAGCGGCTTTCTAAGCGACTTGCTGCAAGAGATGGCGAAAACAGCGACGCGATCGGCGGACGCAGCGCTGAGTATCATCAAGCCGTCGCCGCCCGCTTTCGCAAACTTGCAGAAGCAGACCCGACTGGATTTCGGGTAGTCGACGGCACCGGCACTCCGGACGAGGTTCACGGGCGCGTTCTTGAGGCGATGGCCGATCTGCTCGGTCAGGAAAGCGAATGACGACTTGGCCAAATCATACCGGCCCGTGGAATGAATGGCGTTCCGCCATGGCCGGCACTCGCATGCATCATGGCTGGCTGCTTGCCGGGAAAAGCGGGCTTGGCAAACACGACTTCGCCATTGCCGCAGCACGTGAGCTCGTGGCCGAAGACGGCATTCCGCAACCCGCAGGCGATCACCCTGATATCATCGTCCTCACCTACGGGCCGAAGAACGACAAGGAAGCGCGCGCCGCCGCTGACGGCAAGGATTTCGAAAGGGCCCGCTCAATCCGCGTCGATCAGATTCGCGTTATGCAGCGGCGCTTGAACACGCGCCCAACATTGGGATCGCGCCGCGTAGTGATCATCGACCCCGCTGATGACATGGAAGTTGCGGCCGCAAACGCTTTGCTCAAGAGCCTTGAAGAGCCGCCCCAAGGAACATTCTTCATGCTCGTGACGCATCGTCCGGCGCGGCTGCTCCCGACAATCCGGTCGCGTTGCCGCATCTTGCGCTTTCCGCTCCTGAAAGATGCCCAGATTGAAGAATTGCTTGACGCCGCGGGCATTGGGGGAGGCGGCGATGCACGTTTTGCCGCCATCCGTGCCGCAGAAGGATCGTACGGCGTAGCTCTTCGTTTTGCCGAGCAGGATCTTGGCCCAGTGGCGAATGCGATCAAGTCGTTACTCACAAACGGCGATCCCCAGATGACCGGCCGCGCCGACCTTTCCCGCCTGATCGGAGGCCGGGCAGACCGCGCCCGTCTTGATGCGGTGTTTGAGCTTGCTCAGGCAATGGTTGCGGACCTCGCACGCACCACCGAGTACGCAGGGCAACGCGCAACGCTTGTTGACACGCACAGCGATCTGGTGACGCTCGCCGCACAGGCTCCGACCTACAATTTCGACACCGCATTGCTGGCAGTCGAAATCGGCAGCTTGCTCACACGCGCTGCCCCGGCTAGCGAGCACGCCCATGTCAGACATTGAATACGCACCCTACTACATCACCACCGCGATCAATTACCCCAATGGCCGACCGCATATCGGTCACGCATATGAGGGGATCGCGGCCGACGTCATTGCCCGGTTTCAACGCCTCAAGGGGCGCGAAGTTCGCTTCCAGACCGGCACTGACGAGCACGGCCTCAAGATGGCTCGAAAGGCCGAGGAGCAGGGGCGCACTCCGCGCGAGCTCGCAGACGAGATGTCAGGCTATTTCCGGCAGATGGACGAAGCGCTGAATATCGACTTCGACCGCTTCATCCGAACCGTTGAACCCGATCACCATCGCGCCAGTCAGGCGATCTGGCAGCGGATGGAGAAAGCAGGCGACCTCTATCTGGATCGCTATGAAGGTTGGTATTCGGTCCGCGACGAAGCCTATTACGATGAAAGCGAACTGGTCGAAGGTGAAGGCGACCAGAAGCTGTCCCCGCAAGGCACTCCGGTCGAGTGGACCGTCGAAGAGAGCTGGTTCTTCCGTCTTTCGAAGTACGAAAAGCCTCTTCTTGATTTGCTCAGGTCACCCGGTTTCCTTGAGCCTGCTAGCCGTCGCAACGAAATGATCGCTTTCGTCGAACAGGGCCTTCGCGATCTTTCGGTCAGCCGGACCAGCTTCGATTGGGGCGTCAAGGTGCCCGGTTCGGACGATCACGTGATGTATGTCTGGGTCGATGCGCTGACCAACTACCTGACTGGCCTTGGTTTCCCGGATGAAACACCGGAGATGGCGAAATTCTGGCCGGCCAGCTTGCATCTGATCGGGAAAGACATTGTCCGGTTCCACACGGTCTACTGGCCCGCTTTCCTGATGAGCGCCAATCTGCCTGTGCCTCAAAAAGTGTTCGGTCACGGCTTCCTTCTCAATCGCGGACAGAAGGAATCGAAGTCGCTTGGCAACGTCACCGATCCGCTTGAACTTGCTGAACAATTTGGCGTGGACAACCTCCGCTACTTCCTCATGCGCGAGGTCGCGTTTGGGCAGGACGGGTCTTACTCGCCCGAAGCCATCGTAACGCGAGCCAATGCGGAGCTTGCGAACAGTTTCGGCAACCTTGCGCAGCGCACTTTGTCCATGATCGCCAAGAATATGGACGGGGCTCTCGAACCGTTTGATCTTGCGGAAGACGACATTGCTTTGCTCGACACCGTCAAACAGGCGTGCGCTACGGATCTCCCTCGAGAATTCGAACAATTGGCGTTCTCAGTCGGTATCGAGGCATGGATCAAGGCTGTCTATGCCTGCAACCAATATGTCGATGAGCAAGCCCCCTGGACGCTGAAAAAGACCGATCCGGAGCGCATGAAAGCTGTGCTCCAGACGCTTTTCCGCGCCATTCGTGATCTGGCCATCGCTATTCAATCGGTAGTTCCCGAGAAAGCTGCTGCAGTCCTCGACCAACTCGGCGTTCCAGACAACGAACGGCTATTCGAAAATCTTGATGACGATAGCTGGTTCGACCGGTTGGCTGGCAGCGGGCACGTGGTGGCCAAACCCACTCCGATCTTCCCGCGCCTCGAATTGCCCGAAACGGCAGAGGAAAGCGCGTGATGCTGGTCGATAGCCACTGCCATCTCGAATATAAGGGACTGGTGGAGGACCAATCAGGCGTCCTTTCGCGCGCCCGTGACGCAGGAGTTGGGGCCTTCCTCAACATCTCCACCAAGCAGAGCGAATGGGAGCAGGTGGTCGGCACCGCCAATCGCGAAGCGGATGTCTATGCCAGCGTCGGCATCCATCCGCACGAAGCCGGCGGCCATGAAGACCTGGGGCGCGAGGTGCTGCTCAGGGCAACCGAGAACGCCAAGGTTATCGGTATTGGAGAGACCGGCCTCGATTACTTCTACGAGCATTCGGATCGGCTGACGCAGGCGAAGCTCTTTCGAATGCATATCGACGTAGCGCGCGAAACGGGGCTGCCGGTGATAATTCACACGCGCGATGCAGAAGAAGATACGCTCGAAATTCTGGAAGACGAGTTGGGGAAGGGGGCCTTTCCGGCGCTCATCCACTGCTTCACGGCCTCATCCGAATTTGGGCGCAAAGTCCTCGAATTGGGGCTGACAATCTCACTTTCTGGAATTGTAACTTTCAAGAATGCCAAGGATTTGCAGGCCACAGCTCGCGAAGTTCCTGCAGATCGGCTGCTTGTAGAAACCGACAGCCCATTCCTCGCGCCAGTGCCAAATCGTGGCAAGACCTGTGAGCCTGCATTTGTGGCCGACACCGCGCGCTTTGTGGCTGATCTGCGCGGTGTTGAGGCTGCGGAATTGGCCGATCAGACAACTGCGAACTTTGTGAAGCTGTTCAGTAAGGCCGCTCTGTGAGGCAGCTGAAGTGAAGTTTGTAATGCTCGGCTCAGGCACGTCCACCGGCGTTCCGCGTATCGGCGGAGAGGATGGCGAGGGCGACTGGGGTGACTGCGATCCTTCCGAGCCGCGCAATCGACGCACACGTGTATCAATATTGGTCGAGAGTGATGAAGGTCGGCGCTTGTTGATCGACACGTCGTCCGACTGTCGCGCGCAGCTTCTTGCGAACCGTATTAACAAGATCGATGCGGTCTTCTGGACTCACGACCATGCAGATCACTGCCATGGTATCGACGATCTTCGCGTTCTCAGATATGGCCGCGGCGGCCCGATACCGGCCTATGCGAGTACCGAAACCGTCAGACGCCTGCGCCAGCGCTTTGGGTATGTTTTCGCCGGCCAGGATGGTTACCCGACGATATGTTCGCTCGAGACACTCGAGCGCCTGCGGATTGTTGCTGGCTTCGGAGTCGAGTGGTGCCAGATGGAACACGGACCGGGAGAAACTACCGGATACAGGTTCGAAGCTGACGGTAAATCAGTCGCTTATGCGACGGACTTCAGTTCAATTTCAGAAGAGATGGTGGATCTCTTCAGCGGCGTCGACATACTCGTTAGCGATTGCCTTCGCCGTGAACCTCATCCTACGCATGCGCACCTTGCCATGGCGATCGAGCTGGCTGAGCGTACAGGCGCAGGAAAGCTTGTGCTAAGCCATCTCGACAAGAGCATGGACTATCAGACATTGGTGGACGAGGTGCCCGATGGCGTGGTCGTCGGCTTTGACGGATTGGAGATGACGGCATGAGCGAAGGTTCAATAATCTCAATTGTTGCTCTGCTCGGATGGCTCATCCTAGCAGGAAGCGCGATTGCAAGCTTCAGGCTCGGCTGGGGGAAGATAGCTCAATTGGCTCTGGTCTGGCTTGCGATTTTTGCCGGGCTGTTCGTAGCGGCCGATCTGTTGGGCGCGCGATTGCCCACATGACGATCCAATCTATATTTAACATAATATATATTATCAATCTGACAGCGAGGCCAATCGTCCTATGACAACGGCCCCCCATTCATCGCAACTTGAGCGCCTTCTTGCGATCATGGCTCGCCTGCGTGATCCAGATGGCGGTTGCGAATGGGATCTTGCACAAAACTTCGAGAGCATCGCACCGTACACGATTGAAGAAGCCTATGAGGTAGCCGACGCGATTGAACGCGCAGACATGGAGGACCTCAAGGGAGAACTCGGCGACTTGTTGCTTCAGGTCGTGTTTCACGCTCGAATGGCCGAGGAAGCCGGACACTTTGCTTTCGAAGACGTCGCTCGCGCCATCAGCGACAAGATGGAAGCCCGCCATCCGCACATCTTCGGAGAGGAAGGCGGAACAATGACATCCGCGCGTTGGGAGGACCTGAAAGCGGCCGAACGCGAAGATGTCGGTATGCAAAGCGCCATGGACGGAGTGGCAAAGGCGCTTCCAGCGCTGCTTCGAAGCGAGAAACTGCAAAAACGCGCAGCCCGCGTGGGGTTTGAATGGCACGACCTGAAAGGACCGCGTGACAAGCTCGATGAAGAGCTTCAGGAACTGGACGAAGCCAGTGAAGAGGAGCGCCTGGTCGAAGCCGGCGATGTTCTGTTCGTCGCGGTAAACATAATCCGTCGATACGGCGTCGATGCAGAGGCTGCGCTTAAGGCATCCAATGCAAAGTTTGAACGCCGTTTCCGGGCGATGGAGAAACTTGCTTCCGCAGATGGTTTGGCATTCGATCGACTCCCGCTCGACGAGCAGGAAGCCTATTGGCAGAAGATAAAATCCGCTGAAAACTCAGAGCTATAAAGAGGCGTACTGACCCAATTCCTTAGGATTGAGCCTAACGATCAACCGGCGTTCCGCACCGTGCTCCCCTTCCCCGGCATCCGCATCTTCAAGGACCTCGCCGTGTGCATGCAACCATGCGAGGCGCTTGCCATCGGATGCTGGCAACGTGACCGTCACTTCCTTCGCGGAAGAAGTGAGCATGTCAGCGATCTTGTTTTCGAAAGCCTCGACACCTTCACCGCTATATGCGGAAAGCAGTACGGCGTCCTGACCTGATGCTGCCTCGCGGAGTTCGTTGAGCGCATCCTCGGAGAGCAAGTCTGCCTTGTTCCATACTTCGAGGATGGGGATCTCGCTCGTTCCAGTCTCTGCGTCTACGACACCGAGGTCTGCAAGGACCTCCATCACCTGCTTCTTCTGAGCGGAATGTGCCGGGTTCGCCATGTCGCGGACGTGGCAGATGATGTCTGCACCGGTGACTTCTTCCAGCGTCGCACGAAAGGCAGCAACCAGCTGCGTTGGAAGGTCGGAGATAAATCCGACCGTATCGGACAAGATCGCCTTTTCCACTCCGGGCAGACTGATCGCCCGCATCGTGGGATCTAGCGTCGCGAAAAGCAGGTCTTCAGCCATTACATCTGCGCCGGTGAGGCGATTGAAAAGGGTCGACTTTCCAGCGTTAGTATATCCGACAAGCGCGATCACTGGCCAGGGTGCCCTTCCCCGCCTTTCTCGGTGTAGGGTGCGGGTTTTGCGCACCTGTTCAAGCTCTCGCCGCAAACGTCCCATCCGTTGTCGGATCATCCGGCGGTCAGCCTCGATCTGCGTTTCACCGGGACCGCCCAGAAACCCGAAGCCACCGCGCTGCCGCTCAAGGTGAGTCCAGCTGCGAACGAGGCGGCTTTGCTGGTAATCGAGGTGGGCAAGCTCAACCTGGAGCCGCCCCTCGGCCGTTGCGGCGCGTTCCCCGAAGATTTCAAGGATCAGGCCGGTTCGATCGATAACCTTGCGCTTGAGCTTGTCCTCGAGGTTGCGCTGCTGGATTGGCGTCAGCGCGCCATCTACGATGACAAGTTCACATTCGTGCTGTTCACACAGGATCTTGATGTTTTCGACCTGACCGGAACCGAACAATGTGTTCGGCTGCATCTGGCGCACGGGCAGGATTTCAGAATGCTCGATCACAACGCCGATTGCGAGCGCCAGACCTTCCGCTTCCGCCAGACGCTCGGCGGCATCGAGATCATAGCTCAAGCGCCTTATATCCGGGCAAAGCACAAGGGCCCGCGCACCGCGGGTGACCTCATCCATCAGATCATCGTCGAAGCTCAGTAATCGTCCCCGTATTCGTCATCCTCATCCGCATCATCGGAAAGGTCGACAGGGCTGGCAGGCTGAATGGTCGAAACCGCGTGTTTATAGGCGAGTTGAACCGCCCCTTCCCTCTCCAGAAGCATGCAGAAGAGGTCATATGCCGCGATCCGACCCTGAAGCATCACCCCATTGACGAGAAACATCGTCACCTGGACGCCAGCATCGCTGACCCGGCTGAGGAACACATCCTGCAACATGCGCTGCTTGCCGCTGGCGCCGCGATTGCTGAACTGTTCGGCATCGACGTCGCCCGATGGCATGATCGTGGAGATGGCATGCTTGTACACGAGTTGAGATTGACCATCGCGGCGCAGAAGGATCGAAAAATTATCGAACCAAGTGACAATCCCTTGAAGTTTAACGCCTTTTACAAGGAACATCGTTACTGGCGTCTTGTTCTTGCGAAGCAAGTTGAGGAAGCCGTCCTGTAAATTGCCCTGACGTGACGAGCCACCAGTCGGACGGGACTGATTCTCGCTGGTTTCGGAAGGTCTCGCAAAAGGGCGCGGAGAGAGGGTTCGCCCGGTGGACATGTTATGCTCCTGTTGTTGGCGGCCGTTTATTCGGTCCGCATAACGCCGCTAGTCCCCCCGGACTGTTGTACAGCTCACCTGTTATAATGGCGATTGCAATGCATTGCCGCAATGAGATATTTCATCTCATCGAAAATCTAGCATTTCGCCAGAGCGTTGCGCCTTGCTCTACCCCTTGCGCTCAGCATCGCGCCGGTCTGCCATACCGAGCAGTTTGAGCTTGCGGTGAAGTGCCGATCTTTCCATCCCGATGAAGGTCGCCGTCTTCGAGATATTTCCCGAAAAGCGGCGTATCTGGATGGCGAGATATTCTCGTTCGAAGGTTTCGCGTGCCTCGCGCAGCGGTACACCCATCATGGTGGACAGCCCCGGACCTGATCCTGCAAGCCTTCCGCCTGTGATTTCACCGGGAAGCATATCGGTTTCGACTACGGTGAGACGCTCTCGCGGCGTCATGATGATCGTGCGCTCAACCACATTACGCAGCTGGCGCACGTTTCCCGGCCAGTCATAGGCCTGAAGCGCGGCCATGGCCTCTTCGCTGATCTCCGGCGGAGGAAGGCCTTGATCGGTCGAATAGCGGGTGAAGAAATGCTCAGCGAGCGCAGGGATATCATCACGCCGGTCGGCAAGCGAAGGGATCGAAACAGGGACAACGTTAAGGCGATAGAACAAATCTTCGCGGAAACGTTTCTCCTCCATCTCGACGGCAAGATCGCGCGTGGTCGACGAAACGACCCGGACATCGACACCGATCTGACGCGTACCGCCAACCCGCACGAAACTTTGCTCGGTGAGAACGCGCAAAATTCTGGCCTGCGTTGAAAGCGGCATGTCCGCGACCTCGTCGAGGTACAACGTGCCGCCATCGGCCATTTCGAGCAGGCCAGGCCGAACCTGTTTCCCGTCCGATTCCTCTCCGAACAGCTCCTGTTCGAACCTCTCTGGCGTTATCCGCGCTGAATTCACCAGCACGAATGCGTCGTCCGAACGGCTGCTCCAGGCATGAAGCATGCGCGCAGCCACTTCCTTACCTGCCCCCGCAGGGCCGGTGATCAGCACGCGGCTGCCCGTGTTGGCCACGCGTTTGAGTGTTGCCCGAACGGCGTTGATGGCGCTCGAATTGCCGGTGAAGTCCGTACCGCCCCAGCTTGCATCGCGCAGATTGGTGTTTTCACGGCGCAAACGCTCGGTCTCGGTGGCCCGCTCGACCAAGAGAAGCAGGCGTTCGGCTTCGAACGGCTTTTCGATGAAATCCATCGCCCCACGCCCGACAGCCGAAACCGCCGTGTCGATGTTACCGTGCCCAGAGAATATGATTACTGGCAGGTCAGGTTCACGCTGCTTGATCGCATCGAGCGTTTCAAGGCCGTCCATCTCGCTTCCATGCAACCAGACATCGAGCAGAACGAGACTGGGTCGCCGCTCGTCAATCGCAGCAAGCGCGCTGGTCGAATCCGCAGCGGTTCGACATTCGTACCCTTCATCGCCGAGCACTCCGGCAACCAGGTCGCGAATATCGCGTTCATCATCGACAATCAGGATATCGAGCGACATGCGCTTCTCCTTACGGGGGTAGTCATCGGGGATTGGGGAACGGGAATAGCTGCAGGCATCATGCGGCCTCGTTCACATCGGGGTCGGGATGGCGTGCAAAGCGCAAGGTGACGCGCGTGCCGCCATTCTCTCCACTCGCGAAACTCATGTCACCGCCATGTTCGTCGACGATCTTGTTGACGATGGCGAGGCCAAGGCCGGTGCCTTTTTCACGTGTGGTCACATAGGGTTCGACAATGCGATCACGGTCGGTAGGAAGGCCGATCCCGTTGTCTTCGACCGTAATCGACAACCAATCGCCTTCATCAGCCATGGTAACGCCGATCCGGCCTGAGAAATCCTCGTCAGCATTCGACGCGCACGCTTCGACGGCCTCAACGGCGTTCTTGAGCACATTGGTCATGGCCTGGCCGAGCTGGTGCCGGTCGCACTGGATTTCACGCTCGCTGAGGTCGTCGGCGGAAACACCAAAGGCAATATCGGAATGTGCGACTTCCTGAAGGAAGACCGCTTGCCGTACGAGGTCCAATGCGTCTTCGGACCGGAACACGGGTTTGGGCAGGCGCGCAAAGGAAGAAAACTCGTCGACCATCTTCCTGAGATCACCAACCTGTCGCACGATCGTACTGGTCAACTCGTCGAACAGCTCTGCGTCGTCGCCCTCGACCTGTTTGCGATACCGGCGCTTGAGCCGCTCAGTGGCAAGCTGGATCGGGGTAAGCGGATTCTTGATCTCATGCGCAATCCGCCGCGCGACATCCGACCACGCCGCCTGTCTCTGGTCGATTAACTGGCGTGTAATATCTTCGAAGGTAATGACGTGGCCGCTAGAACCCGGCGCAACTTTCACAGCGAGCGTCAGAAGGTCGGTGCCGCGCGGTTGCGTTACAATCGCCCTGCCCTTGCCCTCCCGAACCATCTGATCGATTTCAGGTGAAAGCTCATTTAGCGATTTCCCGACAAGCGCCGCCGGACCTTCTTCAGTATCATCCGCATCGTGATCCGAAAGCAGACCATAAGCGGATTCGTTCATAAGCAGAACGCGGCCGTTGTCGTCGACCGAGATAACGCCAGCGGTCACCGATTCCAGCACAGCTTCCATAAATGCCCGCCGGTCGTCGATCTGCCGGTTTGCGCTTACCAATGCGTCGGTTTGCTTTTCGAGCTGCGCAGTCATCCGGTTGAAGGCACGGTTCAGGAGGCCGATCTCGTCCGCCCCGGTCCGTCCTTCGACGCGGAGCGCGAAGTTGCCCTGCCCCACCTTTCGCGCGGCTCCCACAAGGTCGGTCAACGGTTCCACCTGTCGGTCTGCAAAGCGGAGGGCGAACCATACTGCGATCCCAACCAGTAGAAGGCTCATCGCGACGAGCGCGATGTTAAAACGCAACTGGAGCGTGCGCGCATCGCTGGTGAGCGTATCATACGCGGTCGAAATCGCTTGCGCGCGGGACCATGCGTTGAACATCGTCTCTTCGGTTGTTCGGGCGTTGTAGAGGTAGATCCCGGCCTCACGATCGATCGGAGCGACCGCGGCTATTCGTTCAGCGCTCCCCTCGACGACTACCAACTCGCCTGTATCCAGCGTTGGCAGAGCCGCTTCGCTGAACACGCTGGGGTCATTGCCTTCGACGACATTCAGAGCAGCAGCAGTGCGCAGCGAATCGTCGTCCATTCTTTGCAGGATCACGCTTTCGGAGATTTCGCGCGCCTGCATCTGGTAGAAATACAGTTCAGGAAAGTCGGGGTCCGGTATCGGCACGCGCAAAAGGATCTCACGCATGTCGGTTGCCATCGTGATCGTCTGCTGTTCGACGTCTCGCTGATTGGAATCGTAATAGCTTTGCGCGAGCTCGTTCGCATTTTCGAGCAAACCTCGCGACTCATCGGAGAACCAGAATGTCACGCCGGTCTGGAACAGGAATGCGGCAAACCCTGCCACCAGCAGCGTGGGAACGGCCGCCACCATCGAAAAGAAGAACACAAGCCGCACGTGTAGCCGCGCTGTGCTTCCTGCCGCGCGGCTCAATGCCATGCGGCGTCCGATCATGACCAACAGCGCCATCGCTGGCACCAGAACGGCGACAAGCAGCAAGGACACCTGGAGCGAAGGCAATCCGCCTGAGTCGGCAGGTTGGTTGGTGTATGCGAGATAGTTGGCGATGACCGCGATGATCAACGCGATGACGGCGAGCGCTTCCAACCAGCGAAATACGTTTGCTCGCCGGGAGCTCACCAGGAATTGACGCCACCACCGCGGGAACTGACGCGGTTGCGAACGGGAGGTAGCCCCTTCCGGCGCGTCGATCATATCGACAGAGTTGGCGACTGAGCCTTCCATAGTTGCCCAGTTACAACGCTAGTGTTGTATCTACGCAAGCCCAAAGTGACATTTAGGTCGCATAACTGCGTTAAAGCGGTCTTGCGAAGCGATCAGGCTCTATTTCGAGCTCGCTGATGCGTTTGCGCAGTGTGTTTCGATTGATCCCGAGAAGTTTCGCCGCGCGCAGCTGATTGCCGCCGGTTTCGCCCAAGGCATGCTCAATGAGCGGTTTCTCGAAAGCTGCGATTGCGCTGGAGTAAACGGTGCCCGGAGCGGGCTCTTCCTTTGCCAGCCAAATGTCGAGAGCTGCGGCGATACCGCCCCTGCCCTCCGTTCCTTCGGAATGAAAGGGTGCCTCATCGCCCAGGATGTCATTCAAACTCGATGCGTCGATCGCATCCTCACGGCTCATCAGGGCGAGTCGGTAAATGACATTGCGCAGTTCACGGACATTTCCGCGCCAGTTTCGCTCCTCGAGCCGCTCAATCGCGGATGGCGTCAGCTGACGGCGTGGTAAGCCATCTTCAACCGCTTGAGACAGGAAGTGCTGCGAGAGCACTTCAATATCTTCGCGTCGTTCCCGCAAAGATGGCAATTCGATCGGAACCACATTGAGCCTGTAAAACAGGTCTTCCCGAAACTTGCCCGCTGTAATCATCGGGGCCAGATCGCGGTTGGTGGCCGCTATGATCCGCACATCGACGGCGATCTCCTGGCGCCCGCCAACCCGGCGAATTCGGCCGGACTGGAGCGCGCGGAGCAAGCGGGTCTGGGCCTCGGCAGGCATGTCGCCGATCTCATCCAGAAACAGGGTCCCGCCGTTCGCTTGCTCAAACTTGCCTATGGCCTGCGCGACGGCGCCTGTGAAAGCACCTTTTTCATGCCCGAACAGTTCGCTTTCGACGAGGTCTTGCGGAATTGCTGCCGTGTTGACTGCCACGAACGGGCCCGTGCGGCGGCTTCCAAGCTGGTGGATCGCTTCTGCTACCAGCTCCTTACCCGTCCCGCTTTCACCGGTCACGAGAACCGTCAGATCGTTGCGCAAGACACGCGTGATCATCCGGTATACTCCCTGCATCGCGGGACTGCGCCCAACGAGCGGCATTCCGTCGCCTTCGCTTTCCGGCAGTGCAGCAACCGTACTGGTCCGCGCGCCCACCGCCTGAAGCACCGCGCGCACGAGCTCATCGAGGTCGAACGGCTTGGGAAAATATTCGAAGACATCGCTGTCACTGGCACGAATGGCGGTATCGAGCGTATTTTGCGCGGAAAGCACAATCACCGGCATGTCCGGCGCAGCCTCGCGCACCGCCGCTAGGCTCTCAAGGCCATCTCCATCGGTGAGCATGACATCGGTCAGCATCAGGTCGAAAGAGCGGCCGCCAAGCAGCTGATCTCTTTCGCGGATTGCAGAGCATCTGTGAATTTCAAACCCCTCATCCTCAAGGGCAGTCGTGATCACCGTGGCGATTGCGCTGTCATCTTCGACGAGAAGGAGCGTTCCGGACATTGCTGGGGGTGGTTCCTATTCCTAGACTGGCTTGGCGAGAGGCAGATGGAGCCTGAAATGTGTGAGGCCGCGTTTCGCATCGCGTTCGTGCGAGATTGATCCGTTCATGTCGCGCACCAGTTTTCGCACGAGCGCAAGGCCGAGACCTTGTCCTGATTGCTTGGACGACACGAACGGTTCGAACACGTGGTCGCGCATTGCGGGATCGATGCCCGGACCGTTGTCAGAGACTGTAATCTCTACCGGTAGGCGTACGGCACGCCCCAAGCGGATCGCGCTGAATGCAAGGCCGGACACGAACCGCGTCTTCACCGTTATCTCTCCGCGCGCACCCGAACCGGCGGCATCGCGCGCATTCGATATCAGGTTGATGAGAACCTGCTCCAAAGCGTCGCGATTGACGTAGGCGGGAGGGATAGAGGGATCGAATTCCTCCTTGATTTCAATTTGCTTTGCGCCGCCAGCTGCACGGACGGTTGCTATGGCCGAGCGGATCGCCTCGTGAGCGTTGCACGCCTCCGCCTCCTCGGCCGTGCGAGAACCGAGCTGCTGCATCCGGTCGATGAGTCTTGCGATCCGATCGACCTCGTCGGTGATCATCCGCGCCAGCTTTTTGTCTTTGAGAGGGAGTTTGCGCGCCGCCAACTGCCCCGCCCCCCTGATTGCTGCGAGAGGGTTTTTGATCTCGTGAGCGAGGATTGATGGCGCGCCTAGCGACGAACCGAGATCTTCGTCGCCTCCAGTTTCCTCGTGACCAATTTCCGAGAAGGTCACCACCCTCCAGCCCGGAAACCCACCCAGCGGACTTGCGGTCAGGTTGACGCGCTTTTCAGCTTCGCTCGCATTGATCAGAATGTCTCGAGCAACGAGCGCCTCCTCGGAGTTTGTGAGGCGATTTTCCACCCTCGGATCGAGCGGTCCGATGGCCTCAAGCAGCGGCTTGCCGATGAGGCGCTTGGCGCTGCGGCCTAACAAATTCTCCGCCGCGTGGTTCACCTCGGCAATCGAAGAAATTGGATCGATCAGAATCAGCGCAAACAACAGACCAGAAAGCTGCGCGCGCGCGTCTGGTCTGGACGGGTCGAAACTCGATATATCGGACCTGCCCGCCTCAGGTTTGACCGACATGTCAGGCGGCTTTGGCAGTACGGCCGAGGAATGGCTCGTAGAACCGCTCTATCTCGCCAAGAACTTCATCGGGGTCATCGATGAAGTTCGCGCGGTTCCGGAATTCGGCCGAGCCGTGCATGCCTTTTGTGTACCAGCCAAGGTGCTTGCGAGCGATCTTCGTGCCAACGTTGCGGCCATAATGATCGAGCATACGGTGATAGTGTTCGACCAGCACGGAGTACTGCTCATCGAAGCTGGGTGTCGGGATGCTTTCGCCAGTGCGCCACCAATGCATCACCTGGCCTAGCAACCAGGGTTTTCCGTAAGCGCCGCGCCCAATCATCAAACCATCTGCGCCCGACTGCTCAAGCGCGGTCGCCGCATCCTGGATCGTGCAGATATCGCCATTGACGATGACCGGAATGTTCACGGCCTCTTTGACCTTGCGGACAAAGGACCAGTCGGCGCTGCCCTTGTACATCTGGTTGCGAGTACGGCCATGAACGGTGATCATCTTCACACCAAGGTCTTCAGCGATGCGCGCCATTTCAGGTGCGTTCAGGCTCTGATGGTCCCAGCCCATGCGCATTTTAACGGTCACAGGAACATCGACTGCCTTGACCGTTGCTTCCATCAGCTTGGTCGCGAGGGGAACCTCGCGCATGAGTGCACTACCAGCAAACTGGCCGACCACCTTGCGCACCGGACAACCAAAGTTGATGTCGATGATCGCAGCGCCGTTGCCTTCCTGAAGCTTCGCGGCTTCACCCATGCTGCCGGGATCGCAGCCGACGAGCTGCATCGAAACCGGTTCTTCGGTCTTGTCCCATTCCGCCTTCTGGACTGACTGGCGGGTTTCCCGGATCGCGGCTTCGCTGGCGATCATCTCGGTCACATTCAGACCCGAGCCATAACGACGCACCAATGTCCGGAACGGCATATCGGTCACGCCCGTCATCGGCGCGAGAAGAACGGGCTCCGCGATTGTTACGGGACCAATATTGATCGGCTTCAGGGCCGGGGGAGAGGGTAAGTCTGTCATGGGCTGGAGAGAGTATGCCTAAATATTGGGCAGCCGCATAGTGGATTGCGAAACTTGCGTCCAGACCCTAAGCGCTGGCGCCACCATGGATGAAGCCAGCGCCCTCCCCTCATTCGCCGCAATTGTCGTTGCAGCCGGGAAAGGATTAAGGGTCGGCGGCGATACCCCCAAGCAATACCGTAACTGGCGCGGGAAGCCGCTTATTCGTCATTCTATCGAGACACTTCTCTCTGCTGGCGCCAAGCCTCTGCTGGTGGTGATCGCGGCTGGTGCCGAAGGTGACGCCAAGGACGCGCTGAAAGGTCTTTCCGAAATCAGCTTCGTTGAAGGGGGCGCGTCGCGTCAGGATTCGGTGCGAGCGGGGCTTGAAGCGCTTTCAGAGTTTTCGCCTCAACGAGTTCTTGTCCACGATGCGGCCCGCCCCGATCTGCCTCGCGATGTGATCGAGCGGCTCCTAACGGCTCTCGATCAGTATGAAGGCGCGATTCCGACCCTTCCCGTCGTCGACAGCCTCGCGGTTGCTAGTGACACAGGCACCATGGCTGGCAAGGCTGACCGAGAAGTCCTGCGCCGGGTACAGACGCCGCAAGCATTTCGTTTCGAAGACATCCTGAGTGCTCACCGCGCATGGGACACCGAAACCGATGCCGGCGACGATGCACAGGTGCTCGCAGCCATGCAGCGTTCAGTCGCGCTGGTTCAAGGTGACGAACGCCTGAAGAAGATCACATTTGCGGAAGACCTGATGGATATGCCCAGCGTTGCCTCGATCCGCGTAGGACAAGGATATGACGTCCATCGCCTTGAAGAAGGCGAGGAGCTTTGGTTGTGCGGCATCCGACTTGAACACACCCATGGCCTGTCGGGCCATTCGGATGCCGACGTCGCCCTCCATGCCATAACTGATGCGGTGCTGGGCGCGGTCGGCAAAGGCGATATCGGAACGCATTTCCCGCCAAGCGACGCGCGCTGGGCGGGCGCGCGTTCCGGCCAGTTCCTGGAACACGCCGTCAGTCTGGCAAGGGAAGCTGGATACTCAGTCGGAAACATCGACCTCACCATTATCTGCGAAGCCCCGAAGATCGGACCGCACCGCCCCGAAATGCGGGCAGAGATCGCAAAGCTTACCGGCATCGGAGAAGATGCTGTAAGCATAAAGGCAACAACGACAGAAAAACTCGGTTTCACAGGCCGTGGCGAAGGGATCGCTGCGCAAGCAATCGTCGCTCTCCACGCGGCCAACGGGTAAGAGAAAAGGACGGACCCTTCGATATGAAGAACATCAAGACATCGGCAAAACTTGCCGTCGCAACCGGCATGGCATTTGCGACTATAAGCGCCGCACCCGCAGCTGCGCAGCCAAGTGACCTCGACCCCGCAGCGGTCGCAGCGGCCTCGCGCTATGCGCTCCCCATCGCCTTCGACAGCTTTGTGACCAAGTGCTCCACCTCTCTTGACCGGCGCGGTTATGCGCTCAGCAATTCCGAACGGCTCATGGCGAAGTTTTCGGATGGGATTGACGAGGCCTGGCCCGCTGCGAAAGATGCCATGATCCTGATGGCGAGCGGTAACGCTGACACTCGCGAGATGACGGCTGTTTTTGCGATGCTGGGAGATGATGAGTTGCGTCCCTTCGTCGATGGACTTGTGGGCGGATTGATCGGGCAGGAAATCAAGACAGATGACTGCGAAGTCATCGAGCGCGGGCTAGAAATCCTTGACCCTCTGCCAGCGGAAAATATCGCGCAAATGGTCGGCCTGATTGTCGAGCTTGGAGCACGCGACGAAGAGGAAGAAGTCGCCAGCGAGGGCACCGCAGAGTGAGCAACACCATTCTCCCCGAAGACATTACCGATCTAGCCGCGCGGGTAGTCGCCGAGAATCAGGCTGCGGGTCGCAAAGTCGTAACGGCAGAAAGTTGCACCGGCGGACTCGTTTCGGGTGCGATCACCGAAATTGCAGGCTCATCCGCCGTACTTGATCGCGCTTTCATCACTTATTCGAACGAGGCCAAGATGGAATCGCTTGGCGTTGCTCAGGATATCATCGAGACCTTTGGCGCCGTTTCGATCGCCTGCGTCTGGGCGATGGCAGCCGGAGCATTGGAACGGTCAAATGCTGATGTTGCGGTTGCAATCAGCGGTGTCGCAGGACCCGGCGGAGGCACTCAGCTCAAGCCAGTTGGAACGGTGGTTTTTGCCCGGGCTTATCGAAATCAGGATGGCGAACCCGAGGGGGAGCTGAAGCATTTCGAAGGTGGCGACGGACCCGGTGGCCGCGCCGCAATCCGGCGTCAGGCGACGATCTGTGCGCTTGAGTTGTTGTTGCCGTAAAGCTCGTGAGCGCGCGCTTCGAATGCCGCGACCATTTTGCGAAATGCGCGGTCGAAATACTGTCCTGCCAACGCCTGAAACACGCGGTTTTTGAACTCGAAGTCGACACAGAAATCAATTTCGCACGTGCTTTCGTCGATGGCTCGAAAGGTCCAGACATTGTCGAGATCGGACAGCGGACCATCGACATAGTGGACTGCGATTTCGCGCGGGCGATTCTTGGAAACGCGTGATGTGAAGGTCTCACGGATCGCCTTAAAGCCCACGACCATATCCGCCACCATCTCGGTCTCGTTATTCGAGCGAACCCGCGTTGCGATAACCCAGGGCAAGAACTCTCGATAGCGAGCGACATCGGCAACCAGATCGAACATTTGCTCGGCGCTGTAGGGTAACCTTCGCGTTTCTCGGATACCGACCATCAGACGCTGAGCCGATCTTTCTTACGCAGCCTTTCTTCGCGGGCCTTTCGCATTTGAGCGAAGTCGTCGCCGGCGTGATAGCTTGACCGGGTCAGTGGGCTTGAAGCGACCTGCAAGAAGCCTTTCGCGCGAGCGATCGAGCCATATGCGCCAAAGGCCTTGGGCGTGACAAATTCCTCGACCTTTGCGTGTTTGGGCGTTGGCTGAAGATATTGGCCCATGGTGATGAAATCGACGTCGGCGCTGCGCATGTCATCCATCACCTGATGCACTTCGAGGCGCTGTTCGCCCAGGCCCAACATGATCCCCGACTTGGTGAAGATCAGCGGGTTGTGCGCCTTCACCTCTTCGAGAAGACGAAGCGAGGCGTAATAGCGCGCACCGGGTCGAATGGTCGGATAGAGCCGCGGGACTGTTTCAAGGTTGTGGTTGTAAACGTCCGGCCCCGCTTCACAAATTGCCTCCACCGCCGGGCGCATTTTGCCGCGAAAGTCGGGTGTCAGAATTTCGATAGTCGTGTCCGGCGTGTTTCGACGCAGCGCCTCGATCACCTTGACGAATTGCCCTGCCCCGCCATCGGGAAGATCGTCGCGATCGACGCTGGTGATGACGATGTGCTCAAGGCCCATCTTCGCCGCAGCGACAGCGGTGTTCTCCGGCTCCATCGGGTCGACAGGGCGAGGCATCCCGGTCTTGACGTTGCAGAACGCACAGGCGCGCGTGCAAACATCGCCAAGAATCATCACCGTGGCGTGCTTCTTGGACCAGCATTCGCCGATATTGGGACAAGCTGCCTCTTCGCAAACCGTGTTGAGATTAAGCTCGCGCATAAGCTTGCGCGTCTCGTTGTATCCCTGGCTCACCGGCGCGCGGACGCGGATCCAGTCAGGCTTGCGCTGACGTTGCGGGCGGCCATCGCCCTTACCAGGCTCGGGAGCGTTGGAGAGGTCGTTCATGGGGGACCATTTAGGCCTTAGCCCCTGCCCCCGCAACCCGTCACTGGCGGCTGGTCGTATCTACTGAAATATCGATCGGGATTCGCTCCCCGGTGAGCGGTTGTGCTGGAGCGAGTAGATCCTCCTCGCCCGGCAGAAGTGGCCGCATGGCAATCTCGAAATCGCGCTCGTCGAGCGACATGACGCCGCCCTTGCCGTCGGCGGCCTGCCCGATGGCAGTGAGCAAAATGCTTATCGGGTCGGGATCGATCGCCTCGATGGCAACCGAATGGCTTCGCTGAGCGATCAGCGCCTCGTCGACGCTGCTGGTCACGCGAAAGCGCTCGGTATGGTGCCCCTCGAGAGCGACGGTGACCTCGCCGCCCTTTTCGCGCAGGAGCGGCAGATAGCACGGCGTAACACATTCCTGCCCGTAACTGGAGCTTGCCTGCGCCCCTGCCGGGCTGGTCACAATGTAGACCGTTTCCGAGGGTGCGAGACCATGCCCCTTGACGAACTGGCGCTGCGCGCAGCCTGAGACGAGAGCGGCACAGATGGCAATGGTCGCAATCCTTTGCTTATTCACGGACTTTTTCCCTGTTGCTGCGGTACTCAGAAGAGCCCAGCCAGCGTGAATTGCGGATGAACCAGCACGCTCTTGAAGCAAATACCACCTCGGCAATTGCCACGCGGTCGCGGCAGGCTTACGGCTCATTTTCATGTTCGAGACCGCAATCCAGACCTTCACCTCGCCGGTCGTGCTGTTTTTCGTGCTTGGACTGTTCGCCGCCTTCGTACGGTCCGATCTCACAATCCCTGAACCGATTGCAAAGGCGATGTCGCTTTATCTCATGGCCGCGATTGGCCTTAAAGGTGGGGTGGCCGTATCCAAGTCGGGGATTGACGCGACGGTGGTCTCTACCCTTGGTGCCGGGATAGCGGCCGGGTTTATCCTGCCTTTCTTCGCGTATGGTATTCTCAAGACATTCGGAAAACTCGACCGCATCAATTCAGGCGCAGTCGCAGCTCATTATGGTTCGATCAGCGTAGTCACTTTTGTGACCGCCGTTGAGATATTGACCGGCCAGTCACGCGAACCCGGCGGCTACATGGTCGCGGTTATGGCAGCGATGGAAGCACCCGCTATCCTCAGCGGTCTAATGCTTGCCCGGGGGATGGGAAGCAAAGCAGGCACGCAGTCTACGGGCGAGATGCTGCACGAGGTATTCACGAACTCGTCGATCATGCTGTTGCTTGGAGCCTTCGTCGTTGGGATGATCGGAGGCGAGGTCGGCTTTGCGCCGGTGAGCCCGTTCTTCGAGGCAGGTTTCAAGGGCGTGCTTTGTATCTTCCTTCTCGACATGGGCCTTGTCGCGATGCGGCGTATTATGGAGTCGCGCTCAATCACGTGGAGGCTTGGCGCAATCGCCATCTTCCTGCCGATCGTTAACGGCGCGGCTGGGACGAGTTTGGGTGTAGTTATCGGCCTTGATGCGGGTTCGGCTGCGGCGCTCGGTGTGCTGTGTGCCAGCGCAAGCTATATTGCTGTCCCTGCCGCCATGCGGCTTGCCCTGCCCGAGGCCGATCCGGGTATCTACCTCACCATGTCGCTCAGCATCACCTTCCCGTTCAATGTGCTGGTCAATATCGGCTTGATCAGCGCGCTCGCGGCATCTTTGACCGGCGCCAATGGAGCGACGCCATGATTGAGACCGTCACACGAAAGCGCATCGAAATCCTCGCCGACAAGGCACTACAACGCCGGGTTACCGATGCGATCGACCGGATCGGGATAACCGGATGGACAATCGTCCCCGTCACGAGCGGCAAGGGACGAGAGGGCGTTTGGCGCGAAGAGAGCGTGATCGGCACGGATAAGGTGCTGGTGCTCACAATTGCTGCGGAAGACAAGGCGATGGCGCTTGCAGAAGAGCTGGCACCCATGCTTACACGTCTGGGCTTCGTCCTGAGTATGTGGGACGTGCAAGTTATCCGCGGCGAGCGCTTCTGAAGGAGAAAGGCGCCGACGCTTAGGGAGGGATCGGTGCCTGAATTTGCAGAGCTCCTGAAGGGCTATCGCCGTTTTCGCGAAGATACGTATCCGCGCCAGAAAGCGCGTTTCGATGAAACAGTCGCCGAGGGGCAGCACCCCAAGCTCATGATCATCGGCTGTTCGGACAGCCGCGTCGATCCGGCGCAGATCTTTGATGTAGATCCCGGCGAGATCTTCGTCGTGCGCAATGTCGCTGCGCTGGTGCCTCCGTTTGAACAGAAACCTGGCCTCCACGGCGTTTCCGCTGCTGTCGAGTTCGCGGTGCAGATGCTGGAAGTGAAGCAGATCCTTGTCATGGGACATGGCCGCTGCGGCGGGTGCAAGGCGGCCCTCACCGGCAGCTATCTTGCCAAGGAACCTGGCGAAGGCGGTTTCATAGCCAACTGGATCGACTTGCTGAGCGCGGCCCGCGAACCTGTCGCGCGCAAGCACGGGACCGCGGGTCGCAAGGCCGAGCTCGCAATGGAGTTTGCCGCCATACGCCAAAGCCTTGCGAACCTGCGCACCTTTCCATGGGTTGCCGACAAGGAAGCGGCGGGCGAGGTGAAGCTTCGCGGGGCGCACTTCTCGATCCAGGAAGGGGTGCTGTATTCGCTCGACGAGGAAACCGGCGAGTTCCTGCCTGAGGATTGATCCTGTAAGGGAATAATCTCTTGCCCTGTTTTGGCAGCAACGCCATTGAGCGCTGCATGCCAGATCCAGAACTCAAGAATATTGCCCTCCTGATCGACGCGGACAACACCACGCCGGAGGGAATCGACCCGGTCCTGACAGTTATGGCGGAGCTTGGTCAGGTGAATATTCGGCGAGCATACGGCAACTTCGCGAAAGACAATCTGTCGCGCTGGGACAAGATCACGAACAAGTTCGGCATTCGGCCGCAGCAACAATTCGACGTGTCGAAGGGCAAGAACGCAACGGACATGGCGATGACGATCGACGCGATTGACCTTCTTTATCAAGGCAAGGTCGACGGGTTCGGCATCATGACTTCGGACAGCGATTTCACGCCTCTCGTCACGCGGCTGAGACAGGATGGTATCATTGTCTACGGGTTTGGCGAGGCCAAGACCCCGCAGGCCTTCAAGTCGGTCTGCACCCGCTTCATCGACATCAAGCAATTGATCATGACTAACGCAGCGGACGCGCCGAATTCTGGGAAAGGCGGCAGGAAGGATAGTTCCACGGTTGACGACGAGCTCGACGACCTGATCCTGGCTGCTTACTCCGAAGCCAAAAAGGACGGCGGGTTCGCGCGGCTGTCACAGGTGGGCCAGATCGCCGGTAACCGTTCAAGCTTCGATGTGCGAAATCACGGCTTCAAGAGCCTCAAGGAGATGTTCGAGAGCTTCGACAATTTCGTGCTCGAACATCGCGATGACAATCAAGTCTACGTCAAGCGCCTGCGCTGAGACTTCGGTCCTTCACAAGAGAAAAAGGGGCGCCGAGATTTCTCCCGGCGCCCCTTTTCTTTGTCCCTTTCAGGGATTGATCACATGCTCTCGACAGATGCAGCCGACTGTGCAGCTGCGCCAGCGGTGCCCTTCTCAAGTTCGTTCGCGTAGGCGATCCACAGCTTGGCGATCGATTCACGGTTGCCGGTCACACGCCCGAAAGTGGTGCGCGCTTCGTCATATTTGCCGAGGCCAAGCTTCGCGATGCCAAGGCGGGTCAATGCTTCGTTCGTGTTGACGCCAGCCATCCCCAGAGCCTTCTGGTAGAACGTTTCAGCTTTACCGAACTCGTCGTAGCTTAGGAATGCGCTTCCGGCTGCGACCACGGTGCGCAAGCCAGCATCGGCAGCCATCGCATCACGCTCAAGCGCAGGAAGGTCGGCACGATCGCTCTGGATACGGCCCGTCGCTGTTTCGAGTGCTTCAGTGATGAACAGGTTGCCCGAGCTTACGATTCCCGCTGCCATGCCTTCGTCGATCACGTCCTTTACTTCACGCGGCAGACGACGGGCGTCCGCAGCTTCAACATAGTAATCGTAGTCAGAAGCTTCGGTCAGAGCGCCAACCCGGCGGCTCAGACGGAAAAGATCGAGAATCTCGGGACCCTCATAGTTGTTCAGATTGCGGGCCACATTGATCGCGTCACGCCAATTGGTCGACGAAGGATAATCGCTGATCCACATGGTCACGAAATCGTAGACAGTCGGCACGACTTGATTTTCGTAAGCAACCGTGACGCCGCGACGATACCACTGTTCGTCGACAGGCTGACCCGATGCCTTCCGATCGGCAATCGCGTCTTGCAGATAGTTGAAACCCGAGGTCAGGTCATTGTCTGCAAAAAAGCTTTCCGCCATCGCGATGCGCAGCGAAGACGCATTGATCGTGTCAGTGGTGAAGTTGTTGTCGATCGCACCCTGAAGGTAACGACGTGCCTTGGCGTAGTCGCGCGCTTCGTTCGAAAGCTGGTACGCGATGAAGTTGTAGCGGCCAGCCTGTTCAGCCGGAACCTTGCCACTCGCCAGCATGTTTTCCATGCCGAGCAGTTGCAGCGGGCGGTCCTGGAGACGGATACCTGCATTGAAGATGAGACCGCCGCCGGCGATCTTTTCGTCACTCGTGTTCAGAACGCCTGCGAGCTGCTCGAATTGAGCACGCATGCTGGTGATGTCACCGCCTTCAGCCTTCATCGCCTCATCCAGGGGGACATAAGCCGCGCGAAATGCGTCGCTGTAGCCGCCACCATCGGCCTCCTGCTCTTGATCACGATCGCGGTCCCGGTCACGGTCGCGGCGCTGAGCGCTTGCTTCTGTCGGGAACACTGCGGTTGCGATGACAGCCGTGCCAGTGGCGAGCGAGATCGCGAGGGCGAACGACGAAGCACGCTTGCGCGAAATAAGTGTAAGCATTGGGGGGTTCCTCCAGCGAGTGATACAAACGCCGCCCGGCTTCCAGTCGTCGCGGCCTTAATGAATGTCTGCGCCGCTCATTTAGCGACGGCCTCGACATTTGCAATTCTAACTAGACGAACCGGGCTGAATGGCGATTGAATGGATCGCACGAATAGAAAAGGGCCGCGCAACAATCGTTCAGCAGGCAGCAAGGTGACCACTACCTGCGCTGTGTTGGTCACCAAGTGTGGAAAAAGGTGCCTCTGTACGCGTTGTGTTCCGCGACACCCATGGCGAAGACGCGCCCCAGCACCTACATCCAACCACAGAACCTTTTTCCGAAAACAACAACTAGAAACGGGCTTTCGCTTTGAGCGACGAAACCGACATTATCGACCCTGCTTCCCCTGCCCCTGCAGACGGATATGACCGCATCGACATCGTCGATGAAATGAAGACCAGCTATCTCGATTATGCGATGAGCGTGATCGTCAGCCGCGCACTTCCTGATGTGCGCGATGGCCTTAAACCGGTCCATCGCCGCATCCTGTATGCGTCCAAGCTCGGCAACTTCGTGGCTGGCCGACCTTATGTGAAAAGCGCCAAGATCGTTGGCGACGTGATGGGCGATTTTCACCCTCACGGCGACAGCGCGATTTATGATGCCCTAGCCCGGCTGACACAGCCATGGTCGATGCGCGTGCCGCTGATTGATGGTCAGGGCAATTTCGGATCGATGGACCCTGATCCGCCCGCATCGATGCGCTATACCGAAGCGCGCCTTGCTCGCGTGGCCGATACCTTGCTCGATGATCTCGACAAGGACACTATCGATTTCGTCGCAAACTACGACGGCCGTAAGCAGGAGCCATCAGTGCTCCCTGCCCGCTTCCCCAACCTGCTGGTAAACGGCGCAGGTGGCATTGCGGTCGGTATGGCCACGAATGTGCCCCCGCATAATCTGGGCGAGGTGATCGACGGCTGCTTTGCCTTCATGGAAAACCCGGCGATCTCTTCGGAAGAACTGATCGAATACATTCCCGGACCCGATTTCCCGACCGCCCCGCTGATCCTCGGAACTAGCGGAGCGAAGGCCGCCTACACCACCGGGCGCGGCTCTATCCTGATGCGGTGCCGTCACGAGATCGAGCAATTGCGAGGCGACCGCGAAAGCATCGTCTTCACCTCAATCCCGTATCAGGTCGGCAAGGCAGGCCTGGTCGAGAAAATCGCCGATGCGGCGAAGGAAAAGCGGATCGAAGGTATCTCCGACATCCGCGACGAAAGCTCGCGCACTGGCGTTCGCGTGGTCATCGACCTCAAGCGCGATGCCACCGCCGAAGTCGTGCTCAACCAGATCTGGCGCCATACGCCGGCGCAATCGAGCTTCCCGGCGAACATGCTCGCGATCCGTGGCGGTCGGCCTGAGACGTTGATGCTGCGCGACTTCATTCAGGCGTTCATCAGCTTTCGCGAAGAGGTCATCACCCGTCGCACCAAGTTTGAGCTCAACAAGGCACGCGAACGCGCGCATATCTTGCTCGGCCTCGTGGTGGCGGTTTCGAACCTTGACGAAATCGTCGCGATCATTCGCGGCGCTCCCAACCCTGCGACCGCGCGCGAGCGGCTTCTCGCAAAGGAATGGCCGATCGGCGATATCGCGCAGTATATTCGTCTTGTAGAAGCGATCGAGCCGAGTGCAGATCAGGAGGGCGGAACGTATCGTCTTTCGACCCGCCAAGTGAAAGCAATCCTCGATCTGCGGCTCCACCGTCTCACCGCGCTCGGCCGCGATGAAATCGGCGACGAGCTCAAGGAACTCGCAGACAAGATCGAGGAGTTCCTCGCCATTCTCGCCGACCGCGTGAAGCTTTATGAGGTGATGCGCGAGGAGCTTGAGGAAATCCGCGCCACCTATGCGACGCCGCGCGTGTCCGAGATCGCGCCGGCCTGGGATGGTCTCGAAGACGAAGACCTGATCGAACGCGACGACATGGTCGTGACGGTCACGCTCGATGGCTACATCAAGCGCACTCCCCTCTCCACCTTCCGCGCGCAAAATCGCGGCGGAAAAGGCCGCGCCGGGATGAGCACGAAGGACGAGGACGCCATCGCAGAGATGTTCGTCACCTCTACGCACAATCCGGTGCTGTTCTTCTCGACCGCTGGCAAGGTGTACCGCCTCAAGGTCTGGAAGCTGCCCGAAGGTGGCCCGACCACGCGCGGGCGTCCGATCATCAACCTGCTGCCCGCTCTCGACACGGATGAAACGATCCGCACCGTTCTGCCTCTACCTGAGGACGAGGATGAATGGGGCGCGCTTTCGGTCGTGTTTGCCACGGCCAAGGGCAATGTGCGTCGTAATTCAATGGACGCCTTCACCAACATTCCGTCAAACGGCAAGTTCGCGATGAAATTCGACGATGAGAGCGAAGACCGCCTCATCGGTGTCCGCCTTGTTGCGCCAAGTGACGACGTGATGCTCGCATCAAAGTCTGGTAAGGCAATCCGATTTGCCGCAGAAGATGTGCGCGAATTCACGTCACGCACCTCGACCGGCGTTCGCGGTATGAAGCTCGCGAATGGCGATGAAGTCGTCTCGCTCTCCACTCTGAGCGCGACAGGCACCACCCCCGAAGAGCGCGAACAGTACATCAAGTTCGCACCGTGGAAGGGTGAGAAGGAAGGCGAACCTGAACTCGGCAGCGAACGCTACGAAGCGCTTAAGGAAAAAGAGCAGTTCATCCTTACCGTCTGCGCCAATGGATACGGCAAGGTCTCAAGCTCCTACGAATACCGCAAGACCGGACGTGGCGGTCAGGGTGTCGTGAACATCGACAACATCGACCGCAATGGCTCGGTCGTCGCAAGTTTTGTCGTGCAGCCGGGCGAACAGCTGATGCTGGTTACCGATCAGGCCAAGCTTATCCGCATCGGACTTGAATCCCTTCGCGTAATGGGTCGCAACACCGCCGGTGTCCGCCTGTTTACGGTGGGCCAGAACGAGCACATCGTTAGCGCGGTCAAGATTGACGAGACCGAGGAACCCGAAAACGAGGCAGAAGAAGCCATTGTGGAAGAGATGGTTGAGCGTCGCGGTGGCGGCGATGAAACCACGCCTGAAACAACCCTGCACTCCGACAAGAATCTCGGCGAAGATCCGCCGGAATAGGTATCCACCTTCAACTTGCCATGGCCGACCTCTCCCGTATGTTCACGAAACAGACTTTGGGAGAGGTCGGACATGAAGATTGAAGCATCAGGCTCCGTCTGCGGTGCACGGGTGAGCGGCGTCGACTTATCGGGAGCGCTCAGCACACAAGACATCGCAGACATTCGCGCGGCATGGCTTGAACACAAGGTGCTCGCATTCGTCGACCAGCGAATGGACGACGCTGCTCTGGAACGGTTTACCGTGGCGATGGGCGGGTTCGGCGAAGACCCGTTCTTTGATCCGATCGACGGTCACGAGCATATCGCAGCGATCAAGCGCGAGGCATATGAAACCTCCACGCTCTTCGCTGAAAACTGGCATAGCGATTGGAGTTTTCTCCCCAAGCCGCCATCGGGAACCTGCCTGCTTGCAATCGAGATCCCTCCGATGGGCGGAGACACGCTTTTCTCTGACCAGGTAGCCGCCTTCGCTGCGCTGCCGGACCAGCGGAAAGATGAACTGCGCGCGTTGAATGCGATCCATTCGGCTAGCCGCGGATATGCGCCCGACGGGGTCTATGGCGACAACGACAAGGGTCGATCAATGTCGATTCGCCCAGGCACAGCAGCGCTGGCGCGTCAGTCCCATCCGCTCATCCAGCGCCATCCCGAAACCGGCGAAGAAGCCCTTTTCTGCTCGATCAGCTACACGATAGGGATCGAAGGGATGGACGATTTGCAAGCCGCGCAGCTGATTATGGAGTTGCACCAGTGGTGCGAACAAGACCGCTTCATCTATCGGCACAAGTGGGAGCCCGGCATGCTGGTGCTTTGGGATAATCGGTGCGTCAACCACAAGGCGACCGGCGGTTACGAAGGCCACAGACGCGAGTTGCACCGTTCGACGATAGCCGCCGTTTGAGCGCCTATCTTGCGGGATGCTCTCCGCGCAGCGTCTGCACGACGCCGGTAGCGATCATCAGCTGACCTGCGAAATAGAGCGGCCAGATGAGGACGTCAGGAAAGGGTGCAAGATCGAAGGCCCCCTCACGGCTGAAAATGAGCCAGTCGCTCAAAACAAAGAGAACAGCTCCCAGTCCTACACGATAACGCGGAAAGCGGCTCATCCATGCGCAAGCTGCCATCAGGCCAAGTATCGCCGCGTATGCCGCGATATCCGCCCTCGAACTGAGAAGGTAAGCAACAGCCGGAACACCGATCAACAAAGCGATTGCCAGTAAGCGCTGGCTCCCGGTCGGTTTTTCACGAAGATTGCGTAGATAAAGAACGACCGCCACCAGATGAGACGCGGCAAAGAGCGCACCGCCGATCTCGAACCATAATTCCAGCGCCATGTCGGCGATCGCAGAGAGCAAGAGTGCAATCGTCAGGATCGTCCCATCCGTGCCGGGCGCGCGACGCCATGCGTAAATTGCGAGGAATCCGACTGCCGACCCTTTCAAAAGGATCAGCCAGACACCCCCGATGGGATTGTTCCACAAGAAGTAAAAAGCGAGCGCCGAGATCACGCCTGCAAGGAGCCAGGGTCGATGATTCACCAATGCACGCTTGGACATCGAGTGATCCCTTTCCCTTCTGCGGCCTTGAAGGTCAGCTAGCACAGGGCTACCTCGCGTGACCATGACCAAGACCACTTCGAATTACGATGTCCACATTATCGGCGGCGGGCTCGCCGGGAGCGAGGCTGCATGGCAGCTTGCCCGGCGCGGGGTGAAGGTGCGCCTCTCGGAAATGCGCGGAAGCGGGGAGATGACCCCGGCCCACCAGACCGATGGCCTTGCCGAGCTGGTATGCTCCAATTCCTTTCGTTCGGACGATGACACAAAGAACGCCGTTGGCCTCCTCCACCACGAGATGCGCGAACTTGACTCCATAATCATGCGCGCCGGCGAGGTCGCTCGCGTGCCTGCCGGAAGCGCTATGGCGGTAGACCGGGATGTCTTCAGCGCCGAGGTCGAGAAGATACTGAGCGATCATCCCAATGTAGAAGTTGTACGCGAACGTATCGACACCCTGCCCGATGCGGGTCTGACAATTGTCGCGACCGGCCCGCTTACGGCGCAGACGCTCGCACAGAGCATTGTCGGTGCAACAGGCGAAGAGCGCCTCGCCTTTTTCGATGCCATTGCACCGATCATTCACCGCGACAGCATCGACATGTCGAAATGCTGGATCCAGTCGCGATGGAACAAGCGCACGGAAGCTTCGAACGAGGACGGCGATTACATCAACTGCCCGATGACCAAGGAGCAGTACCTCGCCTTTCATTCAGGCCTGATGGAAGGCGAGAAAACCGAGTTCAAGGAATGGGAGAAGGACACGCCGTACTTCGACGGTTGCATGCCGATCGAAGTCATGGCCGCACGTGGAGTTGAGACCCTGCGCTATGGTCCGATGAAGGGGGTTGGTCTCGACAATCCCTACGACACGACCGAGGAGCATCCGCAGGGGCGCTGGCCTTACGCCGTGGTTCAGCTGCGCCAGGACAACAAGCTTGGTACGCTGTGGAACATGGTCGGATTTCAGACCAAGCTCAAATACGGCGCGCAGATCGAACTGTTCCGTACCATTCCTGGGCTGGAAAACGCTGAGTTTGCGCGTCTCGGCGGACTGCACCGCAACACCTTCCTGAATTCGCCCCGCGTTCTGGACCGCCAGCTGCGCCTTCGCGCTGCGCCGCATATTCGCTTTGCCGGCCAGGTCACGGGCTGCGAAGGCTATGTCGAAAGCGCCGCCATCGGGCTGGTCTCAGGAATGATGACGGCGGCGGAACTAGCCGGTCGCGATTGGCGTCCTCTGCCACCTTCGACCGCGCTAGGTGCGCTGCTCAGCCATATCACCGGTGATGCCGAGGTCGAGACGTTCCAGCCTATGAACGTCAATTTCGGCCTTTTCCCGCCTCTTCACGAGGTCAAGAAAAAGCAGCGCAAGGAAGCGTACACCTCGCGCGCCAAATCGGATCTTCGCGATTGGCTAGAAGCGAGCGAAGAGGCCGTCCCGGCCTAGCAGTTGCACGATGCTCTTTGCGGCCTGCGTCGCGGAGCAGAGGTTGCGAACTCGGCTTGCGAGAGTTCGAGGTCCTTGTTCGCGTCCATTTTCTCGAACCGCTCCGAAGTCGTGACGGCCCACTCTTCAAAGGTGAGGAGGTTGTTGCCATCGACATCGAGTGCGCGGAAGGCGTCGGTGCGACTTGAGAGCATTTCCTGCCGGGTTATGATCCGGTCACGGTTGCGGTCGTAACGGAAAAACCGCCGTTCTTCCCGAGTGAGGTCGCTTGCCTCGGGCGGTGCAGGACCGACCATGTCGCCGGGGTTGCTTTCGGGAAGTTCGTTTGGATCCGCCTCTGCCAGTTCCTCGGGCTCCGGCGGGGGCGGCGCATAAAGCTCAACCTGAGCACGACCCTGCCACCAGAACACTCCGACCCCGGCAAGGATCAGCCCGACGAAAACTCCAAGAACTGTTTGACGCATTGCGAACCCCACGACCGATAAGTGTCGAAGGGATAACACATAATCATCGACCGAGCATAGCGGCTCTGAGCACAGTGAGTGCCGCGCCGCGACCTTCCATCAGCGGGCGCCCGCCTCTCCGGATCGATCGTTCGGCGAGAGCGGAAAGGATTCGCAGCCCTTTGAGAGAGCCGGGAAAGTTCACGCGGGAATGCGCTTCAGCCGACGCCTGCTGAAGAAGGACCGCCCGTTCTTCGGGATTGCTGATGTTCACAGCTGCGTCCGCGAGGGCCCAGCGGATCATGCCGCCCGCCACATTTCGGGCGTCATCGGTGTCGAGCCCGGCCATCTGCGCAAGCGCTTGGGCGGGTCGAGCCCGGTTGGTCGCAAATTCGAGAGCTGCGGCAGAATCGAGAGTTTCTCCGAGCATGATCTCCCACGCATCGACGAGAGCAGAAAGCGCGGCTTCGTGACCGGTCCAATGATCGCCAATTCCATCAAGAACAACGTCACCTTGCGGACGCTCCTCACGCGGTTTGGCCAGCATCTCGCGCCACCATGCGAGCCGCATCTGTCCGAGCATCGGCTCATTTGTTGCCGCAACAATGCGAGCAAGACGCGCATCTAATTCAAGGAACACGGTTAACGGCGCACGCATCGCTGGCGCCGTATGGGCCATCGCAAGTTGCGCTTCGGCAGGTAAGTTTTCAGTCGTCTCAGCGTTCATTTGAGGCGCTGCTAGGCGCAGTTTCGTGGCGATTGTCAAGCGCCGACAAAGCCCCGACCGGGGTCACCGATTTGGGTTAAACCTCCCGGGTGGAATTAGGTTTCGATTAACCACGCCGCTTGGGAAAGCGATTACCACCCTTAGGCTATATCCGAAGGCAGATATCAGAAATCCCGCACTATTCCCGTGCTCGATTGACCTGAAGGATGTGCAACCCATGGGCCAGCAAGTCGAACTCCCTCCCCATTTCTTTCGTCGTCTGTCGAAGGACGTCACGGCAAACACGCTCGTCATATCGGCGGCCTCGCTCGTGCCGCTTATGGCAATGGTTGGCGGCGGCGTCGATGCAAGCCGATACTACATGGCTGAAACGCGGTTGCAGGCGGCTTGCGATGCAGGCGCACTGGCCGCACGTCGGTCGATGGCCGACGACAACTTCAGCCGCGATGACAGGGTCAACGGAGAGAACTTCTTCGACGAGAACTATCCGGATGGCACGTTCGGTCTGGAAGAGCTTGAGCGCAACTTCACAGCGACCGAGTCGGGTCAGGTCAATGGCGCAGCTACAGGTAAGTTGCCCACAGCAATCATGGGACCGTTCGGTTTCGATGACTTCTCGATCTCGGTGACCTGCGAAGCGGACGTCAATATTTCGAACACCGACGTCCTGTTCGTGGTGGACGTCACCGGCTCCATGAACTGCGCGCCTGACAATCCGGGCGGCGGTAACTGCGGCAACAGCGAAGATCCGGGGGCCAAGATCCAGGGCCTGCGCAGCGCCGTCATGACCTTCTATGACACAGTGGAAACTTCGACCTCGCCAAGTGCTCAGGTGCGGTACGGCATGGTGCCATATGCCTCGAACGTGAATGTCGGGGCCTCCCTGATGGCGGCGAACCCCGCCTGGATGGCACAAGTCCACACGTACCAGTCGCGCCAGGCAAACTTTGAAACAACCAGCGAGTGGGGCAACGAACGTATCGAGATCGTTCGGTACGAAAACTATGATTATGACGACGAAGAGTATCTGGGCGTCATCCTGGAAGGCGAGGAATACGGCCTGAGCTCCTCGCAATGTGCCGCCTTGCAGCCAGCTGACATCGAGTTCGACGTACGCTCAGATCTTGGCACGCACGAAGGTTCGAGCGGTGAATCAATCAGCGGCGACGAACGTCGCACATTCTATCGCGACGGCAACGAGACCCTGTGGCGACTTCAGGGTGGTCGCGGATACCGTTCGTCGGACGGGCGGTGTCGCTATGGCTGGCTTGTCTATGAATCGAGAGGGGACGTCTTCTTCAACGTTGTCGAAGACAGGATCGGCGAGACCGAAACGTTCCAGAACTGGACCTATCAGCCGGTAACCTACAACCTCGCTTCGCTCTATGATGACAACAGCATCGCACTGCCGATCGGAACCGACGGTTCGAACCTTAACGTGAGGTGGGACGGTTGTGTCGAGGAAGCCAACACGGTGGCAACCGACGATTTCGATCCGGTTCCAGAGGATGCGAATGATCTCAAGATCAATCTCACGCCCACCAACGTCAATGAGTTCTGGAAACCGGTATTGCGTGACGCAGTGTGGAAGCGCGAAAACGATAGCGGCAATGTGCTCGGCAACCTTACACAGACCGAGGACGAAAACCGTCCCGGCTATACCTGCCCTGATGCTGCATTCCGGCTGACCAACATTTCTCGCGCCGATCTGCAGAGTTATGTCGATGACCTGACGCCGCGAAGCAGCACCTACCATGACATCGGCATGATCTGGGGTGCCCGGTTTATCTCGCCAAACGGCATATTCGCCGGCTCCAACGCATCAGCGCCGAACGGCGATGCGATCTCGCGTCACATCGTCTTCATGACGGACGGTCTGCTCTCACCGAACAACGAAATCTACAATATGTACGGGGTCGAATGGTGGGATCGCCGCGTCACGGATAACGGCTCAAACGGTCAGGCGAGCGACAGGCATGCAACCCGCTTTCAGGTCGCCTGCCGTGCAGCGCGACAGGAAAACATCTCGGTCTGGGTGGTCGCTTTCGGCACAACCCTGACCCAGAACCTGATCGACTGCGCAACGCCGGGCCGCGCGTTCCAGGCTAACGATACCGCCACGCTCGAAGCCCGCTTCGAACAGATCGCCCAGGAAATCGCAGCTTTGAGGCTCACTCAATGATCCGCAATCATTTCATCCGCCATCTGCGTGACGATCAGTCGGGTGCGACGTTGACCGAGTTTGGTCTCGTCGCGCCCATCCTGATCATGATGATCATGGGTATTTTCGACCTTGCTCACACGCAATACACCACTGCGCTCGTCAATGGCGCTCTGCAGAAAGCGGGCCGTGACCTCACGCTGGAAACCGCCGGCAGTCGTGAGAGCACGATCGACGGATATGTGATCTCGCAAATAAACAATGTCGTGCCGTCCACCGCGACAATTCGTCTCGAGAAACTCTCTCACTTCGACTTCGAAGACATCGGTGAGGAAGAGGACTACGACGACGAAAATCTCAACGGCGTTTGCGACAACAACGAGGTGTTCGTCGACACCAACCGCAACGGTCAGTGGGATGCTGACCGCGGTGAAGAAGGTATCGGCGGTGCCCGAGATGCAGTGGTTTACACCGCCATCGTGACCTATCCGCGCGTTTTCCCGATGTATGGCCTTGCCGGGCTGCCTCAGGAAGTTGAACTGCGTGCCACCACCGTTCTGCGCAACCAGCCTTACGACCAGCAAGATCTGACCGTCGAATCCGGGAATTGTTTCTGATGAACCAGCCAACAAAGAAGCCCGCCCTAACCTTTGCCCAGAAACTGCGTTCCGTGTGGAAGGACAACTCGGCTGTTGCGATGGTCGAATTCGCATTCTCGGCGCCGATTGTCCTGGGCCTGGGATTGATGGGCACGGAAACCGCCAATTTCACCATCACGCATATGCAGATCAGCCAGATCGCGATGCAGGTGGCAGATAATGCTTCGCGCGTGGGCGAAAACGACGTGCTTGTCGCTCGAAAGGTGTTTGAGGATGACATCAACGGCACCCTGGTCGGTGCCGAAAAACTGGGCGCGCGCTACTCGATCTACGAGCAGGGCCGCATCATCGTCTCGAGCCTTCAGGATAACGAATTGAACGACGGCAACAGTCCGAACGGTCAAACCATTCGCTGGCAACGGTGTCGCGGGGCGAAAGTCATCGATTCCAAATATGGTGAAGAAGGTGTCGGCGCAGACGACAACAGCTTCCCCGGTATGGGCGGAGGTACGCGCCGTCGTGACAAGATCAAGGCTGAGCGAGGCACAGCCGTGATCTTCGTCGAGGTCTACTACACCTATGAGGCCCTCACCCCGTTTAAACTCTTTGACGGGACCGAGCTGGAATACACAGCGGCGTTCAACGTGCGCGACAAGCGAGACATCACGCAGCTTTACAATCGCGACGATCCCGCGCCAGTGGCGTCCTGCGACAGATACTCGGCCGACCGCCCCGTCTAAGTGAGAGAGGGCGCTCGGAGCGCCCTCCCCATTTGTTCTCAGACGTAGTAAACTTTCTTGACCGCCTCGACGATGCGCGGGGCGTCGATCAGGGCAAGCTTTTCAAGGTTTGCTGCGTAAGGCAGCGGCACGTCTTCGTTGCAGACCCGCAGGACTGGCGCGTCCAGATCGTCGAACCCTTCCTCCATGCAGATCGCGATGATTTCGCTGGCGATTGAACAGGTCGGCCAGCCCTCTTCGGCGACGACCAGTCGGTTCGTTTTGGCGAGCGATTTGAGCACTGTTTCCTTGTCGAGCGGACGCAAAGTACGAAGGTCGATGACCTCGGCGTCAATGCCCTGCCCGGCCAGTTCTTCCGCCGCTTCAAGCGCCAGCCCTACTCCGATCGAGTAAGTGACGATGGTCGCATCCTTCCCTTCGCGCACAATCCGCGCCTTGCCAATCGGCAGGACATGATCGTCGAGATCCGGGACCTCGAAAGAGCGCCCGTAAACAAGCTCGTTCTCAAGGAAGACTACCGGGTCCTCCGAACGGATCGCAGCCTTCATCAGGCCCTTTGCGTCTGAGCTGTCATAAGGAGCGATGACAATCAGGCCGGG